>CAZZFA010000114.1:0-2001 GCA_964653435.1 uncultured Planctomycetales bacterium
CCCGTCGACGTGCTGTGGTTCGTGGGCGACTACGGCTCGTATCACCCGCGCGTTCAGCAGGTCACCCGGGCCCTGGCGAAGATCCTCTTCGTGATGGGCGTGAAGTTCGGCATCCTCGGTCCCGAGGAGAACAGCGACGGCGATACGCAGGCGTTCGCGGGCGAGTGGGGCCTTTTCGAGCTTCTGGCCCGAAAGAACATCAAGGCGATGACGAAGTATTCGTTCGGCGAGGTGCTCACCGCCGACCCACACGCCTTCAACGCGATGAAGCACGAGTATCCGCGGCTGGGCTTCGACCGGCCGGTCAAGCATTACACGCAGTTCCTGCTCGAGCACAAAGAGCGATGGGCGCCGCTGCTGCAGCGCCGGTTCACCACGCGCGTGACGTACCACGACCCGTGCTACCTCGGGCGGGCCAATGAGAACAACCTGTACGAGGAGCCTCGGGAGCTTCTGCGCACCATCCCCGGCGTGGAGCTGGTCGAGATGTCGCACAACCGTGCGCTGAGCATCTGTTGCGGCGGCGGCGGCGGCGGGATGTGGCTCGACGGCTTCTCGTGGGAGAAGGCCCACGCCCGCACGACCGAGTGGCGGATCAAGGAGGCGATCGCCGCCGGGGCCCAGGTGCTCGCCGTCGCGTGCTCCTACGAGACGCCGCGCTTCGAGGACGCCGTCAAGAGCACCGGCAACGAGGGCCGGCTTGTCGTCAAGGACATCGTCGAACTGCTTGCGGAATCCCTTTTCGGCTAGGAGACGCCGCCATGAACATCGTCGTTCCGGTCAAGTTTGTGCCCGACCTGGTCGAGGACTTGGAGATCGATTCGCAATCGGGCCTGTTGGATCGGTCTTTCCTCCGGCTGATTCCCAACGAGCTGGATGAACACGCGATCGAAGAGGCCCTGCTCCTGAAGGAGCGCCACGGCGGGACGGTCACCGTGATCACGGTCGACACGGGCGACGTGGACGAGGCCCTGTACACGGCCGTCGCCAAGGGTGTCGACCGCGTCGTCAAGATCACCGGGGAGGGCTTCGACCAGGGCGTCCCCAATCAGAAACTGGCGTCGATTCTTCAGCAGGTGCTTTCGGAGACGCCCTGCGACCTGATCCTCACCGGGACGCAGGCGGTCGACGATCTCGACGGCTTCCTGGGGGCGGTGCTCGCCGAGCGCATGGGCTTGCCGTACGTGGGATATGTCACGAAGGTCGACGTCCGCAACGGCACCGTCATCGCCCGCAAGGAATACCCGGGAGGTCTGAACGCGGACATCGAGGTCTGCAAGCCCGCCGTACTGGGCATCCAGGCGGCCGAGAAGCCTCCGCGATACGTCGTCACCAGCAAGGTCATGGAGGCGATGAAGACCGCCGCGATCGACGAACTCGAGGCGCCCGACGTCCCCACGGAGGCCGGCGTGCCCGTGTCGCGGATGTCCGTTCCCGAGACCGGATCGCGTGCCGAGATGATCGAGGGAGGCGTTCAGGAGGTTGCCGAGGCGCTGGCGAACTTGTTGCGCGACCGGGGCATGGTCGCTTAGACGGGAGACTGGACGATGACTGGACAGGTCTGTGTGGTGGTCGAGATCCTTCGCGGCGAGCTGACGGAGATGACGTACACCATGCTCGCGGCCGGCCGGCGCCTCGCCGACGGGCTGAAGACGAAGCTCTCCGCGTTGCTGATCGGTGACGGTTGTCCGAAGCTCGCGGAGACGCTCGGTGCCGCGGACTCCGTGTTCTGCGTGGGCGACGCGGCCCTCGCCGAGTTCAACCCGGAGGCCTTTCTGCGGGTGGCGACGGCGGTGTTCGAGAAACAGCCGCCGCGCGTCGCCATGTTCGGCCATACGGCGATGGGGACCGACATCGCCTGCGGCGTTGCCCGACGGCTGAAGCTGCCGATTGTTGTTTCCTGCCGAACGTTTTCCGTAAACGGCGACGAACCGCAGTACGCCAGTCTGATCTGCGGCGGCAAGATCATCGCCGAGGGCCCGCTGCCGGGGCCGAGCTGCG
>CAZZFA010000114.1:2101-6493 GCA_964653435.1 uncultured Planctomycetales bacterium
CTGATCTGCGGCGGCAAGATCATCGCCGAGGGCCCGCTGCCGGGGCCGAGCTGCGTCGTGACGGTCATGCCCGGCGGCTACAAGGCCGACGAGGGCAAGGTCGCCAAGGCGCCGCCGGTGGAAATGCTGGCGGCCCCCGGGGGCCTGGATACCGTCCGTACGCAATTCAAGCAGTACATCGAGCCGCCCGCGGGCGACGTGGACATCGCCCGGCAGCCCATCCTCATCTCGGTCGGGCGCGGGATCCAGAACAAGGACAACATCGCCCTCGCCGAGTCGCTGGCGAAGGCGATGGGCGGGGTCGTCACCGGCTCGCGGCCGGTGATCGACCAGGCCTGGCTGCCGACGACGCGCCTCGTGGGCAAGTCCGGCAAGCAGGTCAAGCCGAAGCTCTACCTGGCGCTGGGCATCAGCGGCGCGCCGGAGCACGCCGAGGGCATGCGCGACGCGGAACTGATCGTCGCGATCAATCGCGACGAGAAGGCCCCGATCTACGGTTTTGCCCACGTCGGCGCCGCTGTGGATGTGCTCGAGCTGCTGCCGGTGTTGACGGAGAAGATCAAGCAGGCCCAGCCGGCCTGAGGCGATGCGATGATGGAGATCGAGCGGATCAACTTCTTCGGCATTCCGCACGGCGTGCGTTACCTCGGCTATGTTGTCCCGCTGGTGTGCGCGGCCGTCATGCTCTGGCGCCTCTACGCCCGTGTAAGGCTCTGGTGGAAGGTGGGGCGACCCGAGCGGCGCTGGGACCGCCCGCTGCTGCGCATCCGGCGCGTCCTTCGCTACGCCGTGGCCCAGGTGAAGGTCCTCCGCCAGCCGTACGCCGGATTCATGCATGTCGCGATCGCGTGGGGATTCTTTGTTTTCTTCCTCGGCACGGCGCTCGCGACGATCGACGCCGACTTTGTGCGCTTCCTGCGCGGGCCGATCTACCTCGGGTTCAAGGTCGTGCTCGACGTCTTCACCGTGCTCGCGCTGGTCGGGATCGTGCTGGCGGCGTACCGCCGATTCGTCCAGAGGCCCGAGCGGCTGACGCTGAACGGGGCGTTCGGGTTTTCCCTGCTGGCGGTCTTTCTCGCGGTGATCACGGGGCTTCTGACCGAGTCGCTGCGACTGGCCGCCGTCGCGAGGGATCCCGCCTTGCAGCCGGGTTGGCATGCGGGCCTGGGCTGGTGGACGCCCGCCGGCTGGGTCACGGCCCGGCTCTGGCTGGGACTCGGGCTGACGTCGTCGGCACTCGATCGCCTCCACCTCGGGATGTGGCTGACGCATGTCGGCGTCGTGGGGCTGTTCTTCCTGACGCTGCCGATCACGCCGCTGCTTCACGTGATCACGGGGCCGCTGAACGTCTTCTTTTCGGCGATCGACCGCCCCCGCGGCCGACTGCTGCCGGCCGCCGCCGCGGACGGCGACGGTGCCGGGTCGTTGCGGGCGTTCACGTGGGCCCAGTTGATGCAGGGCGACGCCTGTACCGAGTGCGGGCGCTGTCAGGACGCCTGCCCGGCACACGGCGCGGGTATGGCGCTCTCGCCGAAGAAGGCGATACTCGCGATCAAGGAGTCGCTCCCCGCCGCCGGGCGTGCGATCAGAATGAACGGCGACGGCGGCTCGACGAACCTGCTGCCGGCCTTCATCGGAGAGGCCGTCAAGGACGAGGCGGCGTGGGCGTGCACGACGTGCCGCGCGTGCGTGGCGGAGTGCCCGGTGCTGATCGAGCATGTGGACGCGATCGTGGACATGCGGCGATACCTGTTGGCGCAGCAGCGGGCCGACAACCAGTTGACCACGGCCCTGGGCAACCTGCGGCGCTACGGCAATTCGTTCGGCAAGTCGGACAAGCAGCGGGCACGCTGGACGACCGGGCTCGACTTCAAGATCAAGGACATTCGCAAGGAGCCGGCCCGGACGCTGTGGTTTGTCGGCGATTACGCCTCGTACAGTCCCGCCCTGACGGAGATCACCCAGGCGACCGCCCGCGTGTTCCGGCGGGCGTCTCTCGACTTCGGCCTGCTCTATGACGCCGAGCGCAATGCCGGCAACGATGTCCGGCGGACCGGCGAGGAGGGCCTGTTCGAGTTGCTTGCCCAGAAGAACATGGCGGGCATGGCCAAGTGCCGCTTCGAGGAGATCGTCACCACCGACCCGCACACGTACAACACGTTGAGAAACGAATACCCCTGGAACGGAAGCGCAGTCCCGGTTCTACACTACTGCGAAGTGCTCGAGCGCGCCCTCCGCGAGGGGCAACTGGCGCTGAAGCGCAGGCTCGGCTACACGGTGACCTATCACGATCCCTGCTACCTCGGGCGCTACAACGACGTATACGACGCCCCGCGGCGCCTGATCGAAGCACTGGGGTGCCGTCTGGTCGAGATGCCGCGAAACCGCGACCGGGCGTTGTGTTGCGGGGCCGGCGGCGGACGGATCTGGATGGACGAGGGCGCGGTCCGCGAACGGCCGAGCGAAAGCCGCATCCGCGAGGCCGCGGCCCTGGAGGGCGTGCAGTGCTTTGTCGTGGCATGCCCCAAGGACCTGACGATGTATCGCGACGCCGTCAAGACGGCCGGATGTGAGAGCCGGCTCGTCGTCAAGGATCTGATCGAGCTGGTCGAGGAGGCCGTGCGCGAGGAGCCGTCCCCGGTCGTCGCGGCGGGCGCGATCGGCGGCGTAGAAGCGCCCCGGTCTGAACGGATAGGAGGCCAGGCGAATGGCTGACAAGGCGAAACCGGAGTCGAAGGAACGCGTGGGCGTCTACATCTGCCATTGCGGAAGCAACATCGCCGCAACGGTCGACGTGGAGGGGGTGGCCCGCTGGGCCGGCGAGAGTCTGGCCGGCGTGGTCGTGTCGCGCGATTACAAGTTCCTCTGCTCCTCGCTGGGGCAGGCGATGATCCGCGACGACGTGAAGGAGCACGGCCTGACCCGCGTGGTCGTGGCGGCGTGCTCGCCGCACCTGCACGAAAAGACGTTCCGCCGCGCGTGTGCCGCCGCGGGGCTGAATCCGTTTCTGCTCCAGATGACCAACATCCGCGAGCACGTCTCCTGGGTGACGCGGCACAAGGAGGCCGCGACCCGGAAGGCCATGTCGCTTGTGGCCGGGGCGGTCGCCCGCGTGCAGCGCCAGCAGCCGCTCGAACCGACGCCCGTGCCGGTCAACAAGCACACGCTGGTGGTCGGAGGCGGCATCGCTGGCATCCAGGCGGCGCTGGAGCTGGCGGATGCCGGCTACCCCGTCTACCTCGTCGAGCGCGAGCCGAGTATCGGCGGCCACATGGCGCAGTACGACAAGACCTTTCCTACGCTCGATTGCGCCGCCTGTATCCTGACGCCGAAGATGTCGGAAGCAGGCCAGCACGACCACATCACACTGCTGACGTACTCCGAGCTCGAGGAGGTCACGGGCTCGATCGGGAACTTCCGCGCTCGCATTCGCCGGAAAGCCCGCTACGTCAAGGAGGCGACCTGCAACGGGTGCGGCCTGTGCATCGAGAAGTGCCCCCGGAAAGTGGTCGATGACGTCTTCGAAGCGGGGATGGGATACCGCAAGTCGATCTACACGCCCTTCCCGCAGGCCGTTCCGAAGGTCCCCGTGATCGACAACCGGTCGTGCATCTGGTTCGAGCGGGGCAAATGCCGCGTCTGCGAGAAGGTGTGCCCCACCAGCGCCATCGACTTCGACCAGAAGGACGAAATCCTCGAGGTCGACGTGGGCAACATCATCCTCGCCACGGGGTGGGATCTTTTTGATTGTCGCCGGATTCCCCAGTACGGATACGGCCGGCTGGCCAACGTGTTCACCAGCCTCGAGCTCGAGCGGATGTGCAACGCCTCCGGCCCGACCGGCGGGCGGATCGTGCTCCGCGACGGCGTCACGGAGCCCCAGTCGGTGTGCATCGTTCACTGCGTCGGCAGCCGCGATCTGCGCTACAACACCTACTGCTCGGGCATCTGCTGCATGCTGTCGCTCAAGCTCGGTCATCTGGTCATGGAGAAGACCGGGGCGAAGGTCTACGCGTGCTACATCGACATGCGGCCGAACAAGAAGGACTACGAGGAGTTCTACCAGCGGCTGCTCGACGAGGGAATGCTGTTCGTACGCGGGAAGGTCGCCGAGGTCACCGACGTCGCCCGCTTTCCGCAGGAGGAGGGCAAGCTCATCGTCCAGGTCGAAGACACCCTCCTGCGCAGGCAGCGGCGGATTCCCGTGGATATGGTCGTGCTGATGGGCGCGATCGAACCCCGCCGCGACGCCCGCGAGACCGGCCTGAAAGTCGGCATCTCGTGCAGCATGGCCGGCTGGTTCATCGAGCGTCACCCCAAGCTCGACCCCATCGCCACCATGACCGAGGGCGTCTTCATCGCCGGGGCCTGCCAGGGGCCCAAGGACATCCC
>CAZZFA010000114.1:6593-8033 GCA_964653435.1 uncultured Planctomycetales bacterium
CGAGGCCATCGATCAGATGGTCGAGGAGGTCCGGACGCTCGGGCCGCTGCACTGGTCCGCCAACTGGGCGGAGGACGGCGCCCATCTCGACGCCGTCGAAAGGATCCTGCACGAACACGCGGAAGCGATGGAGGTGCCGCGATGAGCGACAAGGGCAAGCTGGCCATCTATTGGGCCGCCTCGTGCGGCGGCTGCGAGATCTCGATCCTCGCCCTGAACGAGAAGATCCTCGACGTGGCCGGCGCGTTCGACATTGTTTTCTGCCCCTGCATCATGGACGCCAAGGCGCGCGACGTCGAGAAGATGTCCGACGGCGAGATCGACGTCTGCCTGTTCAACGGATCGATCCGCACCAGTGAGCAGGAATACATGGCACGCCTCCTGCGGCAGAAGTCCAAGGTGCTGGTCGCGTTCGGCTCCTGCGCGCACGAAGGCTGCATTCCCGGGCTGGCGAACCTGACCAACCGCCGGGAGATCTTCGAAACGTGCTATCGGGAAAGCCCGTCCACCGACAATCCGGAGGGCGTGCTACCGACCCCGGAGACCCGCGTGAACGGTTTCCACCTGCACCTGCCCGTGTTCTACGACACCGTCCGCACGCTCGGCCAGACTGTGGCGGTTGATTACTACCTCCCGGGGTGTCCCCCCGAGGCCCCGCGAATCTGGGACGCGGTGGTGGCGATCCTCGAAAACAAGCTGCCGCCGCCCGGCTCCGTCCTCGGCGCCCAGACCACCGTCTGCGACGAATGCAAACGGACGCGCGAGGAGAAGAAGATCAAGCGGTTCCGGCGGACGTGGGAGATCGTGCCCGAGGAGGGCAAGTGTCTCCTGGAACAGGGCCTGGTCTGCTGCGGGCCGGCGACACGGGCGGGCTGCGGCGCCCTGTGTCCCGAGGTGAACTCGCCCTGCATCGGCTGCTACGGTCCCAACGCCGGCGTCGAGGACCACGGGGCCCGCCTCATGAGCGCGCTGGCCTCGGTGATCGACGCAACCGACCCGGACGAGATCCGGCGGATCGTTCAGGAAGGAATACCGGACCCGGTGGGCACGTTCTACCGCTTCGGGCTGGCGCACAGCCTGCTGCGCCGCGCCGCGGCCGTCGCCGACGCCCAGCGGCACGAACTGCCGCTTCCGAAGCCGGCCGAGGAAAGGAGTATCTGACATGACCGCCAAGCACGTGACGATCGACCCCATCACCCGTCTCGAAGGGCACGGCAAGATCGATATCTTCCTGGACGAGGCCGGCGGCGTGGCCGACGCCTTTCTCCAGATCCCGGAGCTCCGGGGCTTCGAGCGCTTCTGCGTGGGGCGGCCGGCCGAAGACATGCCCAACCTGACGTCGCGGATCTGCGGCGTCTGCCCCGAGGCCCACCACATGGCGGCGACGAAGGCGCTGGACGCCCTCTTTCACGTCGATCCGCCGCCGACGGCGAAGAAGCT
>CAZZFA010000114.1:8133-14080 GCA_964653435.1 uncultured Planctomycetales bacterium
CTCCCCGGCGGCGTCAGCCGCGGCATCACCGAGGAGCAGCGCCGCGAGATCGAACAGCGGGGCCGCGAAGCCGTCGAGTTCGCGCAGTTCTCGATCCAGCTCTTCAACCAGATCGTCCTCGGGAACAAGGAGTACGTGAAGCTCATCCAGAGCGACGCCTACACCCACCGCACCTACAACATGGGCACCGTCGACGCGGAGAACCGCGTCAACTTCTACGACGGCATGATCCGGGTCGTCGGGCCCGACGGTCGGGAGCATGCCAAGTACCCCGCACGCGACTATCGCGAGTACGTCGCCGAGCACGTCGAGCCCTGGTCCTACCTCAAGTTCCCCTTCCTCAGGAAGATCGGCTGGAAGGGCTTTGTGGACGGTGAGGACTCCGGGCTCTACAAGGCTACCCCTCTGTCGCGCCTCAACGCCGCCGACGGCATGGCCACCCCCCTGGCCCAGAAGGAGTACGAGCGCATGTACGACGCGCTCGGCGGAAAGCCGGTAAACCACACACTGGCGACGCATTGGGCGCGGCTCATCGAACTGCTTTACGCGACCGAGCGATGGGTCGAGCTGGCGACCGACCCCGAGATCACGGGCAGAGAGTATCGTGTGCTGCCGACCCAGAAGCCCGACGAGGGTGTCGGCTCCGTCGAGGCCCCCCGAGGCACCCTGACGCATCACTACTGGACCGATGAGCGGGGGATCCTCACCCGCGTCAACCTGATCGTCGGGACCACGAACAACTATGCCCCCATCAACCTGTCCATCAAGACGGCGGCGCAGGCCCTGATCCGCAAGGGCACCGCCGTCACGGAGTCCCTTCTCAACAAGGTCGAAATGGCTTTCCGCGCCTACGACCCCTGCTTCGGTTGCGCGACGCATTATCTGCCGGGGCAGATGCCACTCACCGTGGTAATCCGCTCCGCCGACGGTGAGGTTGTTCAGTGCATCACGCGAGAGCCGACCCGAGCTACATAGGAGGTACCGTCGATGGTTGCCGCGACCAGAGACTGTCGGGAGGGGCCCGCCTCCAGCGGGTGGAAGACCCTCGTCCTGGGTCTTGGCAATCCCCTCCTCACCGATGACGGCGTCGGGCTGCAGGTGGTTCAGCGTCTTCGCCCGACCCTTGCGGGTTGCACGGGGGTCGAGGTCGGCGAGGACTTCTGCGGCGGGCTTCGGTTGATGGAGCGCATGATCGGTTTCGATCGGGCAATCATCGTCGACGCGATCTGCTCCGGTGCGGCGCCGGGGACGGTTCGCACCCTGGCCGTCGATGATCTCCCGACGCGCCACAGTGGCTCGGCGCACGATGCGGACATGGGCGCGGCCCTCGCCCTGGGACGGCAGGGCGGCGCCGCCTTACCCGCGGGCGACGATATCCGAATTGTCGCGATCGAGGCGGAAGACGTGCTGACGTTTGGCGAAGAGTGTACGCCGCGGGTCCGGGCAAGCATCCCGCACGCGGCGGAGGTGGTGCTGGCCATCCTGGCCGCGTGGAGGTAGACACAATGGTTTCCACCGAGATCCTGCGGTCCCTTTCATGCTTCGGCGGCGTGTCGCCGGAGAGCCTCAAGGCCCTGGCCGCCATCGCGGAGGAGCGGGACTTCAAGGCCGGCCAGACCCTCTGGCAGGAGGGCGATCCCGTTCGCTTCCTGCTCATCGTGCGGCACGGCGAGATCGACGTCACCTACCGACTGCAGAGCGGCAAACAGTGCGTCGTGGATACCGTCGTCGGTGGAGAGCTTACCGGCTGGTCCGCCGTGGTGGAACCGTACCGTCACACGGCGACGTGCGTAGCCCGCACCGACGGCCGCAGCCTCTGTCTGGAGGCGGCGGCGCTCCGCGCATTGTGTGAGAAAGACCACGGTCTCGGCTATAACCTGCTGAAGCAGGTGGCGCGCACGCTGAGCAGCCGGCTGGCGGGCGCCCGGATGCAACTGGCCGCCGCGGGCTGAGCGGTGTAGGGTCACGCGAGGTGACGGCGATGAATCCCGCAGAGTGCCGCGTACTGCTGATTGACGACGATCCCGACATGCACCTTGTCGTCAAGCTGATCCTCGAACCGGAGGGCTACCAGGTCAACTGTTGTCTGACGGGGGCGGCCGGATTGGAGGCGATGCGCAAACAACGGCCCGACGTGGTCCTCCTCGACATCATGCTCGCCGAGCCCTCGGAGGGGCTGCGCGTGGCGTGCGAGATGCGCCACGACGACCGCCTCAAGGACATCCCCATCATCATGATCTCGGCCATCGGCGAGAAGATCGGGCAGGACTACTACAGCGAGGTCTGCCCGGGAACGGCGTCAGGCGATATGTTCCTTGAGAAGCCGTTTGATGCCCCCACCATGCGCGACGCCGTGAAGTGGATCCTCGAGCACAAGGCGGTTGCCTCCTGAACGCCGCACCCCGCGCGACCGGCGAGAATCGGGCGCCGGCGGCTTCTGCCTTCCGCCTCTGCCGGCGACCTGACCTCCTCACGCGATTGTGTGCGTCAACCGGCGTCTCGATCCGCTCGCGACGGGGGCTCCGCCTCCCGCGTTTCGATCACGACCTGACTGGCACGCGTATTGCGGATCGGCGGCTGATTCGACAGCCCGGCCGGCGACGGAAACGTGACGGTGAAGCTCGAGCCCTGGCCCGGCCGCGAGCTGACGACGATGCGGGCGCCGGCCTGCTCAACGATCTCGCGGACGATGGAAAGCCCCAGGCCCGTGCCCGGAATCCCGGCGGCAATCGCGTTGGCCCCCCGGCGAAAGGCGTCGAACACCGCCTCGCTTCCCGTTTCGCCGTTCGCGGGTCGAACCAGGTTTGGATCGATGCCCATCCCCGTGTCCGTCACGTTGATGAGCACCGCCATGATCCGGCCGTCCGAACGCTCCGGCATGACCGTGACCCGCACCGATCCCCGCGCCGGCGTGTACTTGATGGCATTATCGATGAGGTTCCCGATGCAGTCCTTCAGGTCGCGCGGATCGACGGAGACCCGCAGGTCGCCCTCCGCCGGCAGGTCGCAGGTCAGCTCGATCTGCTTGCCCTCCGCCAGCGGCTTGAATCGGCTGCACAGCTCGACGACCGTCTCCCGCACATCGGTCTCGGACCGCCGGTGGCGGGCCGGGTCCGCCTCCTGCACCCGCGCCAGCGTCAGCAGCTCCGTCACCTGGGTGATCCCGTCCTGGCACCGGTGGATCACCTTCTCGCAGGTCGCGGGGATCGCCTCCGGCGGAACGACGTTTGATCGGATCAACTCGGTCATCGTCTGGATTGCGGCCAGCGGACTCTTGAGCTGATGCGCCGCCGTCTGCATGAACCGCGAGCGCCGCCGCTGAAGGTCCTCAATGGCTCGCTGCGACTGCCGAAGCGCCGCGTTGGCCCGCTGGAGCTGCCGCTCCTGCACCTGGACGTGCCCGGCGATGTGCAACGTGAAATACAGTGTGCCGAAGATCCCGCACGCCATGACGACCAGGAGCGAAACGACGTATTCCGGCTGGGCGTAGATCCCCACCGGATACGACGGCAGGAAGCTGTAGTGGGGCACGAGCCACTGCCGCCACTCGCCGATGACCAGCGTGGCGTACAGAAGCAACGCCCATACGCCCTGAAGGATCGCGTGCCGGCGCTTCAGCAGGAGGGACACGATCGCCATGTGAAAGAGGTAGAAGACGGCCAGGGGGTTCTCCGCCCCGCCGGCGTACCGCAGGATGCCGGTGAGAAGCAGCAGATCCACTGCCACCTGCGCGTTGGCGAAGATGACCAGCCGTTCGAGCTGTGCATGAAGGGCGGACGGGCTTTCCGCGACCCCACGAAACAGGAAATGGGAGACGACCAGCCAGACGAGGTTCACGAGGGCCAGCGCCATGAGCAGGTAGGCCAGTGCCAGGGGGCGCTCCGCGTTTGGGAACACGAAGCGTTCGACGGCGAGTGCCGCGACCGCGCCGGCCAGGAAGATCCACCGCAAGCGTATGAACCAGTGCAGGCGGAGCATCGGAACCAGAGCCGCCGCCCACGGATCGCTCTCCAACCCGGTCAACACCTGCATCCAGTCACTCGTCGGTATCGGTGGGCCTCGCATCGGATTCATCCTCGGCAGTCGACAAGCAGGGCACCGGTTCTTGCGTTGCCGCGAAACCCGCCCTTACGGGGCCGCCGGCTCTCCCCACGGTCAGCCCGGCTGTCGCGTCTGACGCAGATGGTCCGCCGGCGAGCCTTCATCGACATGATACCCGAAAAGCCGCGAGACCACCCCGCGCCCGCCGCCGAGCCTGCGGCGTCCGGACCCACGCGGAGCCACGGTACGATTTGCGAAAGACCGCCGACGAGGGCATCGGCTCTACAGTGGGGCCGGTGCCTCAGCTCGACTCTTGGCATTCTTCGGGGCGTTCATGGCGCCCCTTCGCTCAACAAGAAACGGCCACCTTGCCGTTGAGATGGGTGGGAACAAAACAACCCCATCACGCGAGCAAGGAGGCCCGCCATGCGTCTTCCATCGTCGGTGGAACCGACTTTTCTGAAGCTCTCTTCCGCGTTCACCTCCCGGACGGCTTTTCGGATGGCCGTGTTGATGGTCGGGATGATCCTCAGCGGGGGACGCCACACGATCACCGCCGCCTTGCGGATGGTCGGAGCCCTCGCCCCGGGGCATTTCTCCACCTACCACCGGCTCTTCAGCCGGGCCGCGTGGTCGCCCTGGGTCTTGAGCCACGCATTGACCCAGCAGGTCCTGGAACGGTTTGCCAGAGGGCAGACGGTTCCCGTGGCCGGCAAGGACTGCCATCGGGATGCCGTACGCTCCACGCACACCCACACGGCATACAAGTGGGATGCGTCTGCTCACGGGTACGGGCCTGTGGTACAACCACGGTCGGGCCCTCCTGATCCGCTGGGTGTATGTCGTCGATCGGGAAGGAACCCATCGCGACGACTGCATCTTCTCCACGGACATCACGCCCTCGCCGGTACGCATCGTGAGCCTCTTTATCCGCCGGTGGTCGATCGAGGTCGCGTTTGAGGAGGTCCGCGCCCACCTCGGCTTCGAGACGACCCGTCAACACGTCGCCCGGTCGGTGCTTCGCATGGCCCCGTGCCTGTTGGGCCTGTTCACTGTGATCACTCCGGCCTTCGCGGCGGATCCGCGTCGTCATCCAATCCATCCCGCACGCACGCCCTGGTACGACAAGCATGACCTGACCTTCTCGGATGCGATCGCCGCGGTCCGCCAACAGCTCTGGTGCGAAACGGTTTTCGGGATATCCACCCATTCCAGCCTTGTCTCGAAACTCCCGCGGTCTTTCCGAACCCGCCTGCTCGACGCCTTGTCGCAAGCGGCGTGAGCCATCACAATGGCAAGAGTCGACTTAAGCCGCGTCACGAGGGCGCGTGCGGAAGCAACGTTGGCCCGGATCCAGATGATTCGCCGCTTTGAGGAAACCCGGCGATGATAAAGCCCGCGGGCACGGAGCGCCATCGCACGATGTGCCCAAAACGTTCGTAACTTGCGATTCTGTAAGCAATTAGCGACACGCCTACAGGCCGAAGAAGTCGTACCCGGGCAAGTTCAGTTGTTCGACAATTCTAGCTTGACATTTTCCGCGAACTGGCTACCCTATCGCCGTTGGAAGTGCGGCGGCGGAGAATCGCAATTCCTCTGCTGCTCCTAAATAGCCTTGCGTGATTCTGTCCTATGCAACGGATCAGAGAATCCCCAGCCAGGCGGTTGCTCCTCACCTCCGACCCTGGACAGAATCATGCAAGGTCAGTAACCGTCCGGCGAACCCCACGGGGGTAGCGCGGCATTTTCCGCGTTGTGGTTGCCGTACATCTTGCGAGGTTCATCGCGAGGAGATCAGTCCGCAGGGATTGCGGCGGGTTGCCGTGTCTTCCACCGATCGGGCAGGAACGAATCGAGCTGGCTGACCGGCGTGGCGGCGATCCGCGTCAGCACGTCACGCAGGTAC
>CAZZFA010000115.1:0-13967 GCA_964653435.1 uncultured Planctomycetales bacterium
CAAATCGGACGCCGGATTCTTCGGCCCCCAAGGGGGCCTCAGAATGACGCGACGCACGCCACGTGCGTCCGGCGCCGCCATGTCGGGCGGCGGGCCACGCCCGCGCTGGGGGGCTGGAAACGAACGAAACGCTCGAACCGAAAGCGGCACTGCCGCGCGGCGATCTGCGCTTCCGCACCCGTCGCGCTGTCGCTCACCAGGATACGTGCAGGTTCCCGAGCGTCGTCGGCGTGTACACGTTCCACCGCGCGCCGGACCAGGTCGAGTACTCGCCCGTTCGGCTGTGCAGCCTCGTGAAATTGATGCCCCACCAGGGCTGCTTCTTCGCCTCCGGGCCGAACGAGGCCCAAGGCACGCGGACCTCGACAAACCAGCGGTCGGGGCGGCTCTTTGCGTCGACGGCCGCCGTCGCACCGGCCGGCCACGGGCGAACCGCACCGATCGGCGGCCGGCACCCGATGCCGCGCTCCGTCACGACGGCACCGTTCGCCTTCACGACGAGGTGATACAGATCACCCGGACCCGTCGCCGCCGCCGCCGGATCGAAGAGAACCTCCACGAGGTCTTCGCCGACGGGCGAGGTGCCCTCATACCGAACGAAGTTGGTCTGCGCCGTTTCGCGCTGATCGGGCCTCGGCTCTTCACAGTGGAATGCCAGGTAGATCGAATCCTCGTCGTAGCACACAAACACCAGCGTGTTCTGCGAGGGACGATCCGGCCTGCCCGCTCCGGTCTTCGGCACGTCCCGGGCGCCGACCAGCACGAAGTCCCCCGCCACGTTCCCCAGGCCGGGAGGCCAATCCTCCAGGTCCCCGTCGATCGTGATCGGGCGTTTCAATCGCTGCGCGTGGAGCAGCGCGAATCGCCCCGGCGCACCGATGCGATTGCCCCCGCCGCGATCAAGGAAGATCGGCAACGTCATCACGCCCGTATTGCCGAATGCCTCCGGTTCGATCATCGCCGCGTTTATCACGAACGTCCGCTTGGCAATCTGCCCCGGCGGCACCTCGAACCGCGGGGCCGGTGGCGCAACCTCCCAGCCCCTCGGCAGCCGTGAGCAGTCGCTCTGCGCCGCCTCCGAATGCGACGTCTGATTCAGCATGGACACGGTCGCGTCGATGCGAACCATGCCCGAGCCGGTATCGTCACGACGCCGGACCCGCACGCCGTCGCACCAGCCGAGCACACGACGCGTCGCCGTCAGAAAGCGCTGCCACTCCAGGCGCTGGCGAAACTGCTCAAAGTCCTCCGCCGGCTCCTGCGCGGCGGCCCGCTTCAACTCCAGGGCCAGCAATTGCCGCCCGAGCCGCCACATGGCGGGGTCGTGAATCCACCCGTACGCCCGGCCGTCCGCGTAGGTCTCCCCGTACGCATCCGACCCGCCGAACGCGAACAGACTGCTCGCCACAAGATCCGCCACCGCCGGCCGCCGCTGCTGCCGCAGCAACCAGAGGTACTCCGCGTCCTGCATGCCGTCGCGAAGGCGCTTCAGCCGGATCGACGGCACCGGGGCGTCCAGGCCGGCTACGCCCCCCGGGTACAGCAGCCAGGAAACCTCCGCCCGCGCGCCCGTCCGACCGTCGGTTGCCACCGGCTCGGCCGGCCAGTCCGCCGCGCCGGGCAGCCACAGCAGGTCACTCGACCAGCGTACGGCCTGCCACGGAATACTGCGGACGTCAACCGGCGGAGAAACCAGCGCGAGCGAACCGCTGTACGGCGGGCGGTCGGGCTGCCATCCCGATCGACCGCCGGCTGCGCGAAACGCCGACAGCGCCGCCGGATCGACGAACCGCGCCGGCGGGCACCACACGCCCACCCATTTGCGCAGGTCCACAAACGGATGTCCGGCCCACCCGAAGGGCGCCATCGACTGCGCGGGCAGGTCGCACCAGAGGCGCATACCGGCACCGGCCCCGTGAAAGATCCCGGCGAGAGTCTCGTACGCCGCGTACTCGTCGCCCTCGTGCGACGCCGAAGCGAGCAGCAGCGTCACGGATCGATCCAGCCAGCCGCGCTGCCGGAAATGCGTAATGCACGCCTCGGCCGTCTGACGCAGCGCCTCCGCGTACCGTCGCGAACCGGGATCGCCGTACGCACCCGGCGCGGGAAAACGCTCATCCAGGGGCAGCGCCCACAGCGGCAAAGGCACGCGATCCTCAAACGCACTGCCGTCGAGATAGGCGGACACGGCCGTGTCGTAATCCGTCCAGTCGATGCGGGTCTGGCCGTCCGGGGTCACCTGCCGCAACGGGTACAAATCCGTCAGAAGCCCGTTGCATCGATGCGCGCGAAGAAGGCGAAAGGCGGCGTCGATGACGGCCAGCGCGGCCGGCCGGAGCGGATCATCCGAGACAAGCCGCTGCGGTCGATACGGCTTGCCGTCGCGCTGGAGGTGGTGTGCAACCAGCGTGGACCAGCTCAACGGAGCCACGGCCAGGACGTGCGGGGTATCGGGCAGAGCGAACGGCCAGACCTCCAGTTCAACGGCGAGCTGGGCCGTCTGGGATCGCGTCCGGACGCGCAGTTGCCCCGAGTAGGTCCCGACGGGCGTACCCGGCGGGATGTGCAGGTCGATCCAGAACACGACATTGCGGTCCGGCACGAGGTCTGCCGGCAAGGCGGTGCCCCCCGGCACCACGGGCAGAAGGATATCGGGGTATTCCCGGGGTGCGCGGCGATACGGCGTGCGCTGGCAGAACCACGCGGGGTATGAGTCGACCCGGACGTATGCCTCGCGGTAGAAGGTGGCATTCCCGGCGGGAATCGATGCACCCTTGCCGACCAGATCAGTAATCGCGATCTCCGTGACGGCGTCAGCGCCGGAGACGCCAGAGGCGGGCGAGCGTCCCGGGACGACGAGCTGAAAATCAACGGTCTCGTTCACCGCCCCGGTCAGCGTGATGGTCCCCCGCGACTCGCTGAAGACATCGTTGTCCTCTTGCCGTGGGGCGTCGGGGAAAAGCAACTGGTCGGGCTCCGCCGCCCACACGCCGGGCATCGTCGTCCGCGCGGGCATCTGGCAACCAGCCCCGACCAACACGGTCGCCACAGGAAACCAAACCGACCGCAAAAGCATTCGTCTGCAAGCCATGAAACCTTCGTGCGATGAAGAACCCTCCCGAGGGCGCGGATTCTACACGTCGCCTGCCGAAAATCCACCGGAACAACTCATGCCGCGCATCCGATTGACCGAAAAAACCAGAGTCGCGATCGCGTATTTTCCCGAGGCGGCACCCCCGCTGCCGTCGATGGCGTTGATCGCGATGCCTCCAGCGCGTCCCGATTGAATCGCGGTGCTCGCGCCGTCGGACACGCCAAAGCTCGGAGTTTCGCGTGGGACGATATGGAAATCTGTTTCATTCGTAACTCGTTGCTATATATTATGTTACAGCAAGAATTAATAAGGTGGCCCGCGCGGCACGTGGCCATCGGCACGGCGTTTGCGTAAAAATCGCACGACGATACGGACAAGGAGGCCCTATCGGGCCGGCGAGATGTGTAACCATCGGACGGAGATGTTTGTGAGGAGACAGAGCTGTGGTACTGGAATGTGAGGACGGGGCTTTGGAGTTTCGGTTCTATCGTCCCGGCGCCCGCTTTGTGAGCCTCGCCGGGGACTTCAACGCGTGGCAGAAGACCTGCTTCCCGATGAAACCGGAGGGCGACGGGTGGTGGCACTACCGCCTTCGCCTGGCGCCGGGCGTGTACCAGTTCAAGTACTACGCGGACGGCGAGTGGTTCCTGGACTACGCGGCGTTCGGCCTGGAACGCGGGCCGTTCGGGTGGAACTCGGTCGTGCACGTGGCCCAGCCGGTTTCGACGAGCCAGGCCGCGTAACCTATCCCTTCAACACAAAGGGACCCGATCGGAGACGCGTGCCCCGATCGGGTCCTTGTATTGATTCTTCCGCAGCCTGCGGCGACAGGCTCTGCAACCCTCGATGCCTCCGTCACGTCCCTTTGGCCGGCGCAGGCTCGCGATCGCGGACCACGTGAACGCGAACGCGGTTCACCCGTCGCGCCTCGGCGTCGAGAATCTGTATGTGAACGTTGCCGTGCCAGAAGTCCTCTCCGGCGGAGGGAATGCGGCCCAGCGCGCTGCACACGAAGCCGCCGATCGTGTCGTAATCCTCGTCCTCCGGCAGGGCGATCGACAGCTCGTCGTTGACCTCCTTGACGTGGACCCGGGCGTCCATCTCGGCCGTGTCGGGGTCGACGCGCTTCATGCTCTCCGGGGCGGGCGGCTCGAACTCGTCGGTGATCTCGCCGACCAGTTCCTCCATGATGTCCTCGATCGTCACCAGCCCTGCCGTGCCCCCGTACTCGTCGAGCACGACCGCGATGTGAACCTTGTTCGTGCGGAACTCCCGAAGCAGGTCGCGGATCGGCTTGGTCTCGGGCACGAAGGGAACCTTCCGCATCACACGGGTGGCGTCGAAGTCGTCGGTCCGCTCGAAGTTCAGCAGATCCTTCGCATAGAGCACGCCGAGGATGTCGTCGATCGACTTGTCGTACACGGGCATGCGCGAGTGGCCCTCTCGCGCGATAAGGTCCTTGGCCTCGAAAAGCGTGGCCGTGGCCGGCAGGGCGACGATCTCCGTCCGCGGGGTCATGATCTGCCCGACCTGCATCTCGTCCAGCTCAATGACCGACTCGATCATCTCCTTCTCTTCCTGATCCACGGCGCCCTGCGCCTCGCCCTCCGAAACGACGGTGAGGATCTCCTGTTCCATCTGTGCCGCGCCGGTCCGTCCGTCGGCGAACGGCACGCCCGCCAGCCGCCGGACCATCCCGTCGAACAGGCGCAGAAACGCCACCACCGGATGGAACACGACCCGCAGCACGTTGAGCACGGGCAGCGACGCCAGCAACAACGGCTCGCCCGCGTACTTCGCCCAGCCGTTCGGAATCGCCACACCGAACACCAGCACGAGCAGGACGGACGTGAGGTAGATTGAGGCGTAATAGATCAGCAGCCGGTCCTGCCGGTCGCGGAAGGCGTGGACGATGACCAGCACGAGCGCCAGGTTGGCCGCCATGCGCACGGCCGAGGTCATCCACGTAAGTTCCGTATGGTAGCGCATCAGGAGGTCGAAGCGTGCGGACAGGCCCCGCCGTTCCGCGAGCTCGGCGATCCGGGCGCGCGACAGGTGCCGCAGCGCAAGATTCGCCGTCGAGACGAGGCACGTCACGACGATCAGAACAGCCGCAATCCAGAAGGGGCTCATACGGAATTCGTCGATTCGCTAATGCCGCGCTTCGGTTCGAGAGCGCCGTTCATTTCCGGCCCCGCGGGGGCGACAGACCCGTCGCGGCGCCGCATGCGGCGCGCGAGGGTGTCTTACCGAAAACGGTACCGGCCCGCCCGTGCGCCGCCCCGAGACCGCCCTGCGACGACGCGCGAAACGGACGCCGGGCGCGACGCCTTCCGTCGCTTCGCGTTCTGGTCGCGGCGCGGCTCGCTTTCGCGGAGCACCTCGTCCTCGATCCGATGCATTGCCGCGGCCCGGTCGGGGCGGTCGTCCCGGTGGCCCAGCAGGTGCAGCGTCCCATGAACCGCGTAGCGAAGCAACTCCTGCTCCGCGGGGATCCGGCGACGGCGGGCCTGCCGGCGGGCCGTCTCCATCGACACGACAACCTCTCCGTCCACTTCGCCCCCGCGCCGGCCGCACGAGCCCTTCGGACGGTCGCGCAGGTCGAAACTCATCACGTCGGTCGGCCCCGCCAACCCCAGATATCGCGAGTGAAGTTCCGCAATCGTCGCGTCGTCAACGACCGCGAGGCTCACAACCGCTTTGCGACACCGCTCCCGCTGCAGGGCGGCGCGCACCGCCCGGACCAGCCGGCTCGTTGTCCCCGGGCCAAGATGCTTTCCCGCTACCGCGATCTCGTAGACCGGGCGGCCCGAAGCGGAGGCTCGCGACGTGCTCACGGCCGGGGCGCCTCCGTCGGACCCGCAATCGCCATCGCGGGCGCCTTGACCTCGCCGCCGGCGGTCTTCTTCTCGCCGTTGATCTTCGTTTGCGCGGCCCCGGCCGCCTCCTTCGACGCGTCCTTCGGATAGGCGATGCGTCCGTGATAGGCCGCGCAGAGCCCTTTCACAACCGCCTCCTCCACCCGGGAGAGATCCTTGAGCGTGATGTCGCAATCGTCGAACTGCCCGTCGTTCAGCCGGTCCATCACGATCTGGTGAACGGTCGTCTCGATCCGGCCCGGTGTCGGCTCGGGAAGCGCCCGCACGGCGCCTTCCACACCGTCGCAGATCATGAGCACCGCCGTCTCGCGCGTGCGCGGCTTCGGACCGGGATAGCGGAACTCGCTCTCGGGCAACTCTTTCAGCTTGCTCTTCTGCGCCTGTTCGGCGGCCATCCGCTGGAAATAGCGCACGACCGTCGTGCCGTGATGCTCCGCGATGAACTGGTGCAGAACCTTCGGCAACCCGTACTCGCGGGCAAGCTCCAGCCCGTCCCTCACGTGCGCGACAATGACCAGCAGGCTCAACGTGGGCCCGAGCCGATCGTGGCGGTTGATCTTCGCCTCCTGATTCTCCACGTAATACTCGGGCTTGGCGATCTTGCCGATATCGTGGTAGAGCGCGCCGACGCGGGTGAGCAGGCCGTTCGCGCCGATCGCGTCGGCGGCGGATTCGGCGATCGTGCCGAGCGTCAGCGAATGAATGTGCGTGCCGGGCGCCTCCTGAGCCAGGCGGCGCAGCAGCGGCTTGTTCGCGTCGCACCATTCCAGCAGCGTCAGGCTCGTCGCCACGCCGAAGAGCCGTTCGATCCCGGGCAGCACGCCGAGAACGATGAAGCCGGCCAGGAGCGCGGCGAAGGCGGCCGCCGCCGCATGCGGCAGCACGTAGGATCCGACGTCCTCTCCGCCGGTGAGGCCGGCGGCACCCGAGGCAACAAATGCCGCCGCGCCGGCCAGGCTGCCGGTGGCGATCAGCTTGCCGCGCGTCCGAAGGTCCCGCAGCAGGAATACCGTCATCGACATCGGCACAAGAAGCGTAATGAACAGGCCGAAGTCGCCTTCGACGGCCAGCGTCGCCAGGATCGCCAGCCCGCCGGTTATCCCGAACGCATATCGCTGCTCATAAACGATCGTGAGGATCGCCGCCGCGATCACCACCGGCGCGATCACGAGCTCCGTCGGAAGGCCCGGCCATTGCGCCAGCTCGATCAGCCGGGCCAGCGCCAGCATCCCCAGGAACAGGGACGCCAGCCCGAGGGCCCGCGTCGGCTTCTGTACGTTCCGCCGCTGGTAGCTCAACGTGTAAACGGCCAGACCCGCCACCACGAAGAAGACGATCGTCGCAGTCCCCACCCGCCGCAGCAGAGACGCCCGGCGCAGCGTCCAGTCCGTCAGGAGCGCCCTTCGGTACGCCTCGTGCTCGTGCCGCAGCAGGGCAAGCTGTTCCTCGGTGATATTCGTGCCGCCCTTCACGAGCACGTCGCCCGCGTTGTATGAGCTTACCACCTTCGCCACGGCCCGCTCGTTCTCGTCCATCAGCTTCGCCGTCGCGAGGGCGTCGTAGCGGTAGATCGGCTCGAACTTCTTCTTCTCGGCGTCCGGCTGCAGCGATTGGACGATCAACCTGCTCACGTCGTCGACGAGCGGCTCCAGCGGCCCGGACAGGTTCTGTCTCGCCCCTTCCTCGGCGATCCGTCTGACGGCCTCGGTATCCGAAACGTACTGCAGTTCGCTCGTGAAAACCCGGCGCTGGCCGGTTGTGTTCCATTTCAGCAACGACTGCTCGGGGGCGGTCGGCCGGGTCGGATCGTTGACCTTCTCCACGACATACTGCCCGGCCAGATACCGACCCAGGGCGTTGACGCGATCCTCGAAGAGCTGCGCACCGGACCCCGACGGCTCGCTGGCGAGGTTCTTCAGCGCCGCATAATCCTTCTCGTCCACATGCCAGCCCTTCTCGCCGGCCGCCGCGATGAACTTCGCCGGATCCTCGGAGGACTTCGCCAGGGCGAAAAGCTCCCGCAGCTTCCCGGCAATGCTGGTCAGCAGGGCCTCGTTTCGAACGTAGACGTTCGGCGTCGCCAGGCGAGCCTTGCGGCGGTTGTCCTCGGTCAGCTTCTCGTCCGTGACGGTGAAGGCCACCCGTGCCCGAATGTCGCTCGGCACGTGCTGACCGTACTGCCACGGCATCGTCTGCCCGCCGGACAGGATGATCAACGCCGCCGCCGCATAGACTCCCAGACCGATCAGCACGGGAACGATCCCGTACTGGGCATGAAACGTACGCCACCCGCGAGGCTTCGCCTCCGTCCGCGGCCGGCGGAAGTCCGTGCGTCGTGTCTTCGCTTTACGTGACCACATCATGACAACGGTTTACGCGTTCTGCGTGTCGCACGCATCCCCTATCCATCGGTCAGCCCGGAGCCGGACTGCCGGTTCCCGCTTCCCTTCACGGAATACGCCCGATAATTCGCGCCGCTGCGGCCGTCCGCATACGCGTTCACGATGTCCTGCACCAGGCTGTGCCGAACAATGTCCATCTCGTTCAGGCGAACCACGCCGATCCCCGGAACGCCGCGCAGCCGCCGGACGGCATCAATCAGGCCGCTCGGCTGGCCGGCTTCCAGATCGATCTGGCTGTCATCGCCCGTGACGATCATCTTGCTGTGGTGTCCGAGGCGCGTCAGAAACATCAGCATCTGCGAAACCGTCGTATTCTGCGCCTCGTCGAGGATCACCGCGCTGTTGTTGAGGGTACGGCCGCGCATGAAGGCGAGCGGGATCACCTCAATCACGTCGTTCTGCATGAAGCGTTTGATCTGCTCGAAGCTCATCATGTCGTGCATGGCGTCGAACAGAGGACGCAGGTACGGATTGACCTTCGCCTGCATATCGCCGGGGAGAAAGCCCAGTTTCTCGCCGGCCTCGACGGCGGGGCGCACAAGCACGATCCGTTTGATCCGTCCACCCTTGAGCATGGCGACGGACATGGCCACCGCGAGATACGTCTTGCCCGTTCCCGCAGGCCCAAGGCAGAAAACCAGGTCGTGCTCGGAGATCGCGCGGACATACTCGCGCTGGCCCGCGGTCTTGGGGGCAATCGCCCCCTGCTTCGTGTACACGTCTATGCGATCGGACGATTCGGTTTCCCGCACGCCGTCGCGGGCGACCTCGGCAATCGCTTCGAGCACACCCTCCTCGGAGAGGTGCTGCGTGTCCCGGAGCCGCTGCTGCAGCCGCTCGATGACCGCTGCCGCCCTGCTCACCGCATCGGCCTCGCCGGCGAGCCGCAGATTCGAGCTGCGTGCGCTGATGCGCACGCCCAACGCGCCGCGTATCAGGCGAAGATGGCGATCCCCCGCGCCGAACAGGGCGGCTCGGTCGCTCGTGTCGTCGAGCGTGATGGTCAGTTCCAAGGTCCGGTGTCGTCTCCCATGGTCGCAGAAGCCGCCGACAGGGCGCCCCTTCGACCTCAAAGTCAAACAACCCTTATTCTAGTGAGTTGCCCGCCTGGACGTAAGTGACCCCCGCTAGGTCATCCCAGCAGCCACCAGCGAAGGAGCCAGTACGCGACGGGAACAGCCATGAGCGGCGAGTCGATGATGTCAAGAACCCCGCCGAACGTCGGCACGAGCCGGGCAGAATCCTTCGCCCCACTGTCCCGTTTGAACAGGGACTCCGCTAAGTCGCCAATCTGGCCGACAATAGCCATAACTATCCCGAATACAATAGCTTGCAACATTGAAAGATCGCAAAGCGCGCCAGCGCCGCCGAATCGCGGCACCGCCCAGCCCAGAAGCAGGCCGCTGACAACAGCCGCGGCGGCGATCCCGCCGATGAGGCCCTCCCACGTCTTTTTCGGGCTGATCTTCGGGATGAGTAACCGTCGGCCTACCAGTATGCCTGTGAAGTAGGCCCCGATATCCGTTACCTTGATAACGACCAGGATGCTCAGAATCAGCCACGCCCCCGGAGATCCGGGCCACCAGCACCGCGACCGGACGCAAAACGACCCCAGATAGCCTACGTAGAATATCACGAGCAATGTGGTCGCGAAATCCGCAATCGCCCCGTCCGTCCGCTGGCGCCATACAAAGATCGATGCCGCCCCGAGGATGGCCAGCCAAGGCAGCAAACGTTCAAGAAGGGTCCATTCGGTAAAACCGAGGCGGCTTTCCGAAAAGATCGCCCGCGGCCCGGGGGATGCAAGCCAGGGGCCGATCATCATCAGCACGCTCATGATGAGCGACCAGGCCACCGCGGGCCGATGCCCTGCCTGGCGGCACAAGCGGCACAGCTCGACCGCCCCGGCCAGCACGACCAATGTGAAGGCCAGCGTGGTCAGCCCGCCGTATCCGAGCAGGCCCAGCCCGCCCCGCCAGGCGGCGGCGTCCGGCCGGCTGAGGGCTGCATCCGCGACCACGAGCGCCAGCAGGCCCGCCATCAATATCGACCCGTATAGCACGCGTTGTCGAACCATGAGCGGCAGTTTCCCCTCGGAGCGGCGGATGCACAAGCGCCCGGTCGGGGCTCTTGAAGCGCCGCCGATGCCGTGCTATAAGATCGACCAAGCGGGCGGAGAGGTTCGCCCGGCCTCGCGGTTCGCCGCGTAGGTATCCTGCCCAGGGTCCGGCACGCATGCGCGACCCGTGGTAGTCTCTCAACGATTCGTTGAGGAAGTCCGGAGGGCGTTGGGGCTTCGTACTTTTTCGAGGTTCGGAGGTTTCCGTCGATGGGTGAAGGCAAGCATATCGCCGCAGGCACCAGGGTGAGGGTAGCTCAACCGATGCCCGTTCCGCAATGGTCGGAGTGCGATGACGATAAGGGACGCACGTCGGTCCCGACGAAGCAACGGCTGCAGTTGCTCTTCTTCCGGGGAGACAAGAAGGTCGCGGCCGAAGTCGTGTATATCTCCAACGAAACCGAGCGGGAAAGGCTCCGTCGCCTCGGGCGCGTGAAGGTGCGTATCCGCGAGGCGTCGGGCGCCATGGTCACCTGCACGGCCCCCGCCGATACGCTCTGCAAGGTCGGCTGATCCCGCCGGCCGTTTCCCGCGAAATACCGCCGACCCGAGCGCCGGTCCCGCGCCGACGCGCGGTGTCCGCCTGCGCATTGCCGCGTCGCACGTTCCGGAGGAACCGCTTATAATGCCGCCATGGCCGTAAGCTTCGCCACATTCGAGCGGCTCAAGGACAAGGGGGTCAGCGCCTACAAGAGCGGCGACTATGCGGCCGCGAAGTCGTACCTGATCCAGGCGGCCGACTGCATGATCGAGATGGCGGCGACGGTTTCCGGCACGGCCCGGCACCGGCACGAGCAGTTGGCGCGGGAACTGATCGATCTGGCCAGGGAGTGCGATCGCCTCGCGGGTTCGCCGCGAAACCGGCCGGCGCGGGTGAAGGAAGGCGAGGAAGGCGGAGCGGACGCCTCTGAGTGGGTCATCCGGCAAAAGCCGACCGTCGGTTTCGACGACATCGCCGGCCTCGAAGACGTCAAGGAAGAAATTCGCCTCCGGATGATCTACCCGTTGACGCACCCGGAACTCGCCAGACGGTACGGGATCCGCACCGGAGGCGGCGTGCTGCTCTACGGTCCGCCCGGCACCGGCAAGACAATGATGGCCAAGGCCATCGCACATGAGATCGACGCCGTCTTCTTCGTGATCAGCCCGGCGCAGATCCTGAGCAAATGGGTGGGCGAGGCCGAGCAGAACATCCGCAAGCTCTTCGACGCCGCCAAGGCGGAGCGATTGAGCGTAATCTTCATCGACGAGATCGAAGCACTCGTACCGAAGCGCCAGAGCGACAGCTCATCGGTGATGCAGCGGGTGGTCCCGCAGATCCTGCAGGAACTCGAAGGTTTTGACCGGCAACCCGATCGCGGCCTCCTCTTCGTCGGGGCGACGAACAAACCCTGGATGCTCGATGAGGCCATGATGCGCCCCGGGCGGTTGGACGCAAGGATCTACGTGCCGCTTCCGGATGCCCCCGCGCGCTTCCGATTGCTCGAGATGTACCTCGCCTCACGGCCGTTGGCTGACGACGTGGACCTTGGCTCGATCTGCGACCGACTCGATGGGTACAGCGGGGCCGACATCAAGAACATTGCCGACCGGGCGGCGGCCCGTCCGTTTCTTGCCGCCGTTGCCGGGGCCGAGCCGCGGCCGATCTCAATGGCCGACATCGAGGCGGTTCTGTCTGAAACCCCGCCCTCCGTACCACCGGGAGACCTTCGCCAATACGATGCTTTTATCGGACTAGGCGCCTAACCCATTGCCGTTTCGATAGTTATGAGCGACAACCAGGGCTGCCGAGGGGCGCAAAAACATTCGAGATTTTTTGCGCGCAAACCCGGGATTATGCTTGACAGCGAAGAGGATTCTGATAAGCTATACGGTGAGAGCATGGGGCGAATGACCCCTGGGAGTGGAGAGAGGATCGACCCTCTCTGCGATGCTCGGAGCCGTGGGAGTGCACCGGGCAGCTTTCGTCGGTAGTCCACAAAACAAGGGAGAGAGAGCGATGAAGCAATGCCTTCTGAGTTGGGGCATCGTGCTGGTGATTTCGGCAGCGGTGTATGCGGCACCGCTGACACCGACCATCACGGGTCCTGACATCAACTTCGGCGCCGCATTCACTTACAACACCGACGGGGTAAACCCTGACAGACTCGTGGCTGGACCGAGCGTCGGCGAGGAAGCGACGGCCTACTGGCCCAATTGGCCCAGTACGGCCGGCGTCCTGCCTATCTGGTACACAAACGTGGCGGGCGGACCGGTATTCGGCGGCGATGTGCAGCTGGATGTGATCTTCACGGGCCACGACGAAACGCCGCCTCCGCTCGACGTCAGCCTGACGGGCACGGGCGGCAAGCAGGGCGCCGACCTCGAGATCTGGGGGACGATGGTGCCGGGCGGCCCGAACGTCGCGCTCTGGCAGATCGACTTCAACCAGACCGCCAATCCCCAGGTTCCCGGCCGGGTGTCGCTGTACGGGTACAAAGACAGCCAGAGCTACGTCCTCGAAGGCGAAGGCCTGATCGTAGGCGGGCTGCTTGCTGACCAGATGCAGGTTATCGGGCAGACGGGCGTGATGCGCGGCAACATCGACCTGATTGATTTCGTCGGGTTCCCGGCACACTATGACCCGCTCTCCGACAAGGTTATCGAGGTCGGAGGCAGCTACTCGGGCGAGACGGGCGGCGGGTACGCCGTTCCTGAGCCCGCAACGCTGGGCCTGCTGGCGCTGGGCAGCCTGTTCGGCCCGTGGGTGCGTCGGCGGCGCTAAGGCTGAGCAGCGCAGGCGCGGCATCCCCCGTCAGACACGGTGGACGCGGTCAGCCGAAAGACCAAGCCTGGATAAGACTACCGAAACTTCCCCGGGGCCTGCGGCCCGCGGGGAGGTTTTTTGCGCCGTCCCCCGGGCAGCGATGAACGGCATGAAAACGGTCTTCGTTTCGACGCCGGTGCCATGCGTGGGGCTGTGCCGGCTTACCGGGTTGGGACCCTGTCCGGGGAGAGTGGGCGGCCGTCGAAGCTCACGATCGCCTGGGGCAGGCCGGCCTCGAAAACCGGATTGAGATGAATGCCGTAGTCCGCGCTGTCCTCGTGCAGAGGAGCCCACAGGCAAACAAAGACAGCGCGAGCAGACCGCTGAATCGGTGTGGCAGACGCTACGGCTGCTTTCGGTAAGACAGTCTCGCGCGGGGCATGCAGCCTGTTGCGGAGCTATCGCCCCCGCGGAGCTGGAGACGAGCGAAGCCCTCGAACCGAAAGCGGCGATGAAGGGGGCTCTGCCCCCGACATCCTCGAACAGCGACGAGGCGAACACGCGCCTTGGAAACGGTCGGAGTCGGAGAGCCCTCTCAAGGCGGCCTTCGGCCGCAACCGGACACGGCCGCGCCGGCGGCCGTCATGCTGAGCGAAGCGAAGCATCCGGCTCCTCTGCGCCAATCAGCCGGATTCTTCGTCGCTGCGCTCCTCAGAATGACGGGTGG
>CAZZFA010000116.1:0-13740 GCA_964653435.1 uncultured Planctomycetales bacterium
CCCGACGCCACCAGTAGAACGCGGCATCCTTCTCCCCGTGCTTGCGGCACCAAGCCCGGACCGAAAGCCCGCTCGCTGCCTGGCCACGCACGATCCTTCGCCAATACCTCTCTTTCTTCAGATCCCGCACCGCGCCGCTTGGCATAGCATGGCCTCCGTCTGTCACGGACGCATGGTGCCAGAATCGGCCGTCAGATTGAAGATGGGGTTCGCCGGACGGATACGTGCCATCCCCGAACTGTCCATGTCAGCTCATGAGGTGGTTTCCGATCAGGTTCGCCACCACCCAGATCGCCCCCGCGACGATGACCAGCGCTGCGACGTAGCGTTTGAAGTGGTCGGGGGTCGATGGCGCTCCGGTTACGGTGGTGGCCGTGCCGGATCGGTGTTCGATCGCGCGGCAGGCGATCATCAGCATGACAACGACGCCATAGAATGCATCGAGGGGCGTCAACCAGCCGTCTCCGCGGGTCACAATGCGAAGCGCCGCCAGACCGATGGCGGCCGGCCCCAGCAGTGTCCACACAACGCGGGCGAGGATCACGGTAACGTTCGTGATTCCTTCGGGCGGCTTCTCCGCGGCGGGTCCTGGATTTGTGTGCATGGCTGCCTCCCCGTGGCAACGCGGAGGATTTCCCTTCGCCGCTCGCGCGGCCGCCGGTTCTCCGCGTGCGCAAAGGTGCTGCCGACCGGGATCGCTTCTCGCGGGCAGGGCGGACCACAAGGGGCCTGTCAGGACTGCCGGCACGGCACCGGCCGTTCACGGCCCCGCGGAGCGGATCCTGCGCGGCCGCACGTCTTGAAGCCGGCGCCGGGCAATTCTGTCCTGCCGGCGAGCTGCGTTCGCCGCTTTCACGCGGGAGCACTCGATCGGCACGGTTCGGTGGAACCGACGACAGATGGCGGCCCGACCACCTGAAATGCCTCCGGACGCACACGCGCCGGACCCTTCTTCGTGTCTTCTTCAGAAGCGTAGCGCGGCGGACCGGCGATGTCAATCCGTTTCCGGTGTTACAGGGTGCTGTCGGCAAACAGACTGTCCCGGGCGGCCTCCGTAATCGCCACCACGGCGGGATGCTTGAGGCGGCGCTCGACGCTGATGGCGTAGAACCGCTCGCTTTTTCCGCCGGCGGCTCCGATGAAGTCCACACGACCGTCGCTCACCACTTCCGCCGTAATCGCATCGTGAGCCGGAAAGAACCCCCGCCCTTGTCGCCCGAACGTCATCATCAGCTCGATGTCCTCAAACTCGGCCACGACGGCCGGCCGCACCCCGACGGAGTCAAACCACTTCTCCAGAGTCCCCCGCATGGCCGCAGATTCGGCGGGCAGAAGCGCCGGGGCCCCATCCAGCGACCGGGGAAAGCCCCGGCGCAGTTTCCGGGCCAGCCTCGGAGCGGCAAAGAACGCGATTCCGCACTCGCCCAGGAGGTGGTTGAAGGCTCTGACCTTGATGTGAGGGCTGATCGGGGCGTCGGACAGGACCAGATCGACCTCGTGAACCGACAACCTTGGAAGGAGTTGTGCGGGAGTGCCCTCGTAGCAGACCACGCGCACGGGGTCGGCGAGACGGAATACCGGTTCGAGCAGGCGATAGACGATCAGTTTGGGCAGCGTATCCTGCGCGCCGATGTTGAATTGCAGAGGCCGACTTGCCGGACCGCCCCGGAGGGCTTCCAGGAGTTCCCCGCCAAGCGAGAAGATCTCGCCGGCGTACCGATAGGCGAGGCGACCGGCCTCGGTCATGACGAGATTCCGCCCGACGCGACGGAATAGCTTCTCCCCGAGAGCCCGTTCGAGATTGCGAATCTGGGTGGAGATGGTGGACTGCGTGAGGCCGAGCTGCTCGCTTGCGGCGGCGATGGTGCCCTCCTTCGCCACGAGCCAGAAGTAGAGCAGGTGCTGGTAGTTCAGGCGGCGCATGACGCCATCATACATCGATCAAAGCGAAGGATCAATGCGATATTATGAATGCATCCACGTATCGTTTCGTTCGTACAAGACTTATGGGGTGTCGCTCAGGAAGTCCGCGCGATCCGGCAGGGCCGGCAGGGCGCGAAGCGGTCCGGCGGACATTCCGCCCGACGAGTTTTTCGGTCGGTCAGCGCCGGGGGCGCATAGCATTCATTGGACAAGCTGGCGACGATCGTCAGGCTCGCGGTAATCGTCAAGGAGCACGACCATGCGAATCTCCCAACTCCTCGATCCCCGCTATGTCTTCGCCGGTACTTCGGCAAACAGCAAGGAAGGGGTCCTGAATCAGCTTGTATCCGCGCTGGGAGAGGTACGGGGTCTCGATGTGCAGACCGCGCTCAGCGACATTCGCGCGAGGGATCGTGCGGGCCCGACTCTTCTGCCGATGGGATCCTATCGGGTTGCCGTGCCCCACGCGATCACGAGTGCCTGCAAGCAACTGCTCTTTGCGATGGCCACCTGCCGCGAGGGCGTGCGATGGGGCGACGGGCCGGACGAGCGGGCGCATCTGATCGTCCTGCTGCTGGGGCCGGGCCCCACTCGTGGGCTGTACCTGCGTGTCCTGAGCCGGATCGCGAGGCTCTGTACCGAGCAGGGGGTGGTGGAATCGTTGCTCGCTGCGGAATCGGCGGTGGACCTGATTGATCGCCTCGCGCGGGCGGAGGAGCCGCTCGGGGAGATCGTGGCGGTCGAGGGCATGCCGACCTTCTGCGTCCTGGGGGCCGGCCCCGGCGGCTTGGCTATGGCCGGGCATCTTGCGCTGACCGGCTGTCGAGTGAACCTCTTCACCCGCAGCGAAGAGCGGCTGGAGCCGATCCGATCCGGCGGCGGCATCAGCCTGACGGGGGAGGTACACGGTTTTGCGACACTGAACCGGGTCACGACGGACGTCGGCGAGGCCGTCCGGGACGCCGATGTACTGATGGTCGTCGTGCCGGCCACAGCCCACCGCAACATCGCGACGCTCATCGCACCCCACATTCGAGACGGGCAGACCATCGTGCTGAATCCGGGCCGCACCGGCGGGGCACTGGAGGTCGCACAGATACTCAAGACGAAAAGCCCGGGGGTGCGTCCCTATCTCGCCGAGGCCCAGACGCTGCTCTATGCCTCGCGCCTCACGAATCCGGGCAAGGTCCACGTGTTCGGCGTGAAGAGCTCGGTTCCGGTGGCGACACTGCCCGCCTACCACATCGCGGACGTGCTGCCGATCATCCAGAGCGTACTGCCGCAGTTCGTACCGGGCGACAACGTCCTGAGGACCAGTCTGGACAACATCGGCGCGGTGTTTCACCCGGCGATCACGATTCTCAACGCCGGCCGGATCGAGGATACGCACGGGGATTTTGAATACTATGTGCAGGGCGTCACGCCTGCGGTGGCTTCCGTGCTGGAAGCGATCGACCGGGAGCGGATTGCGGTCACCAGTGCGCTGGGCATCCGTGCGCATACCGCTCGCGAGTGGCTGTACCTGGCCTACAACGCGGCCGGTAAGACGCTGCTGGACGCCATGCGGGCGAATGCGGGATACCGCGGGATCAAGGCCGTAGCGACGCTCCAGCACCGGTATATCGCCGAGGATGTGCCCATGAGCCTCGTGCCGATCGCTTCGATCGGTCAGATGCTTGGCGTGCCCACGCCCACGATCCGGGCGGTGATCCATCTCGCATGTATCATGCACGGGGTGGACTACTGGGCCGAGGGGCGGACGGTGCAGCGCCTCGGGATCGCGGGGATGTCGGTCAAGGACATACGCCTCCTGGTGGTCGGGGCCGGCGCGGCAGATCGGCCGGCATTCCAGCCGCCTGCGGACGGCGACCTGCGTGAAGGAGAGGCGCGAGCGCTATCAACTGATGCAAACGCAGAGACATTCACCTACGAAGGCTGATCGTTTCGGCCTCGTCAGGCCGGCGGTCGAGGCGCACACGCTGGGCATCAGCTCGGTCGAGCAGATCCTGCAGGACTGCGGTTACGACGTGATCGTCGGGGATGCCGCCGCCTGTGAGGCGTTCGGCCGGCCCGAGGATGCCCGCAGCCTCGCGGCCATCGAACAATGGATTCGCCGGAACCGCGTCACGGTTCTCGGCTTCAGCTACCGTCTGGATCCGGCGCAGGGCGCCGCGCTGTTCGAGAGGCTGGTGCACCGGCTTAAAACGCGACGGTTGTTCTGCGAACAGGGCGGGCCGCTGCGGGCCATTTACTTCGCGGGACTGCCCGCGGCGTGCGACCGGGTGCGGACGCGGGTACCGGAAGTCGCGGGCGTTTTTCGCGGCGATGAGACACCGGCCGAGACGCTGGAGAAACTCGGGATCGGCGTCGCGGCGATGCCGCGGAGTCTGGTCGAGGGCGTCGGCTACGACGAGGCACGGCTGTCATTCGGCCGGGATCTGGTACGAAAGGGAGACTACCGGCGCATCCGGCCGGTCGATCGCCGTGGATGCGATGGATTTGGTACGGCGCGGGACACTCTCGTCGGCCGCCTCGAGCACGGTCGCGAGCACCGGTTGCCTCCCCTGATGCGGGCGCATGTCGGCCCGTATCATCCCGACCGGGCGGAGGCGCTGCGACTGTTCCTCGAGTGGGTAGGACGGCTGGCCCGCTCCGGACTGCTCGATATCCTCTCGATCGGAACGTCGCAGTTGACTCAGTCCGCGTTCGGCGAGGACTGGGAGGGCAAGCCGAACGGCGGCGGGGTGCCGATCAACTCGGCCGCGGAGTTCGCAGCCGTGTGGCAGGCCGCCCGGCCGATGCTTGTGCGGACATACGCCGGCACGAAGAACATCCCGGCGCTGGCACGCATGTATGAGCAGACCCTTCACGCGGCGTGGCATGCGCTCTCGCTGTGGTGGTTCTGCCGGATCGACGGGCGGGGACCGTATGGGGTGCGCGAGAACCTGGAACAGCACCTGGAGACGATCCGATATGTCGCGTCCGTGGGCAAGCCTTTCGAGCCCAACGTTCCTCACCATTTCGCCTTTCGCGGCGCGGATGACGTAACGTACGTGGTCTCGGCGGTGATCGCCGCGAAGGCGGCCAGGAGCCTGGGAATCCGTCATCTGGTGCTGCAGAACATGTTGAACACGCCCCGGTACACCTGGGGCGTTCAGGACCTGGCCAAGTCGCGTGCCATGTTGCAGTTGGTCCGGGAACTGGAAAACGACTCGTTCCGCGTCATTCTGCAGCCGCGCGCGGGGCTGGACTATCTTTCCGCCGATCTGGAACGGGCCAAGGCGCAGTTGGCCGCCGTCACGGCACTGATGGACGACATCGAGCCCCATGACGCGGGCAGCCCGCCGGTCATCCATGTCGTGAGCTACTCCGAGGCTTCGCACCTGGCCGATCCCGCCGTGGTGGAGGAGAGCATCCAGATCACGCGCCACGCCCTCGAGGAGTATCGCAGGCTGCGGGCGAGCGGCGCGGTCGACGACATGGCCAATCACCCGGAGGTCGTCCTGCGGACGGCGGAACTTCTGGAAGAGGCGCGAACCGTGATCCGGGCCATCGAGCAATGCGTGCCGTCGTCCTGTTCGGCGGAAGGGTTGTACCGGATACTGGCCGGGGGCTTTCTGCCGGTTCCCTATCTCTGGGAGTGCAGAGACGAGTTCCGGTCGGCCGTCCGTTGGCATACGCGGCTCGTGCGGGGTTCCGTGAAGGTCGTTGATGAAAAAGGCAATCCCATCCCCGCCGCAACGCGGATGGAAACGGTCGTCGGGATGCTATCGCGGGAATCGCAGAAGGACTGATAGGAGGCGTTCGCATGCCGGGTATAGCAGGAGTGGCAAGCTACGGAAAGCGCGAGCTCGTTGAGCGAATGCTGAAGCGGATGGCTCATCGCGGCCGCGCCGGGCAGGATGTCGCGGAGTTCCAGACGGTGACGCTTGGCTCGGTGTGGCCCGAATGCCTTCGCAGCGCCGTGTGCAGAGACACCCTGCTCGTCCGCGACTATGCCGGCGAAGAACGTTTCGCGGAAGCCCGGGCGACGAACGACGGGATCGTGTTGTCGCGAGACCCCATCGGAGCGGCCCCGCTCTATTACGGACGCGGCCCCGACGGAGAACTCTGCTTTGCGTCCGAGGTGAAGGGCCTGCTGGAAGCCACCCGGGACGTGAACGAACTGCCGCCCGGCTGCACGTATGACGGCGTGCATATCAACCGGTACTTTGAACTGCGACCGCGGCCGACGCTCCCGGGGGATGCCCGGAAGATCGCCGACGGGCTTCGTTCGCGGCTGGCCGAGGCCGTACGGCGCTGCATCCGCGGAGACACCGTCGGCGCGTGGCTGTCGGGAGGGCTTGATTCAAGTGCGATGGCGGCGCTGGCAAGGCCGCATGTACGCAAACTTCACACTGTGGCCGGCGGTGTTGCGGGTGCGCCGGACCTCGCCTTTGCGCGGCAGGTTGCGAACTTCATCGGGTCTGAGCATGTTGAGGTTGTCGTTACCCTCGAGGACATGCTCGCCGTGCTCCCCGCCGTCATCTACCACCTCGAGTCGTTTGACGCGCTTCTCGTGCGGTCGAGCGTGATGAATTACCTCGTAGCCCGGCGCATGGCGGAGCGGGTGGGCGAGGCCTTCTCCGGCGAGGGGGGGGACGAGCTGTTTGCCGGCTATGAATACCTCAAAGGGCTCGATCGGCAGGATCTTGCCGGCGAGCTGGCGGACATCACCGGGCGGCTGCACAACACGGCCCTTCAGCGGGTCGATCGCTGCGCTGCGGCTCACGGACTGGTGGTATATGTTCCGTTCGTAAATCCCGAAGTGGTGGACTATGCCCTGCGGATCCCGGTCGAGCTGAAGATTCGCGACGGTGTGGAGAAGTGGATCCTGCGCCAGGCGCTGGAGGGGTTGTTGCCGCCGCCCGTGTTGAATCGGCCCAAGGCCAAGTTCTGGCAGGGCGCCGGCGTCGGCGAGCTGCTTGCCCGGTACGCCGACGGGACCATCTCCGACGGAGACTTTGCTCGCGAGCGCAAGCTGGACAACGGGTGGGAACTCGCCGGCAAGGAAGAACTGGCGTATTACCGCCTGTTTCGAGAGTACTACGGCAGGGCGTCCGACTTCTCATGGATGGGACGAACGAAGCCGACGCCGGGCCGCACGGTGTCCTGACGGCGGATACGACGGCTCGTCGGCGCCTTGACATCCTTCGGGGCATCCGGTCACATTCACGCCGTTCGGCGATATCCTGACGCGGGAGGCGGTAATGCAGGTTCTGGAGCATCTTTCGTGGATCGACGGCGTGGTCGTGCTGGGCTACATCGCGATCACCGCGATCCTGGGGCTGGCGTTTCATCGTCAGAGTTCCTCGACGGAGTTCCTCCTGGCGAATCGCGGCATGGGGTGGCTGCCGGTGGGTCTGAGCGTGATGGCCACGCTCTTCAGCGCAAACAGCTTTCTGATGGTCCCCGGGGAGGCCTTCCGCCACAACCTGCTCCTGGCGGCGGCGTATGTGGGCGTTCTGTGTACGACTCCCATCGTGATGCGATGGTTCATCCCGATTTACGTCGGGTCGGGGTGCTTTACGGCGTACGAGTTGCTCGAGAAGCGCTTTGACGTTCGCGTCCGGCTGTTCGCGGCGTTTCTCTTCATTCTGCTGCGAACGGGCTGGATGGCGGCGGCGACGTTCTCCTGCTCGCTGGCCGTCGCGGTCATCTCCGGGACCGATCTCTACCTGACGATCTGGGTCATGGGCATCGCGACCACGCTCTATACCGTCACGGGGGGCATCAAGGCCGTGATGTGGAACGACGTACTTCAGTTTGGAATCTTCACGGTCGCCATCGTCAGCGCTGTGTGGATCGCGGTGTCCAATGTTCCCGGGGGGTGGTCCGGGACATGGGCCTCGTATGAGGCGGCCGGCAAGTTCCAGCTTGTGGATCCGCGGCTGGATCTGAGCCTGCGGATGGGCACCTGGGCCCTGCTGATCGGCAACTTCGTGGAAAACCTTTCCGCGTACGCCACCGACCAGTCGCTCGTACAGCGGTACCTCACGGCGACGTCGCTGCCGGTGTGTCGGCGTGCGTTCATCGCGAACATGGCGGGCGTGATGACCGTGATTCCCGGTTTGATGATCCTCGGGGTCGCTCTTTCGGGTTTCTATCGGGCGCATCCGCAGCAACTGGCGGACGCACCGATCGAGTACTTCCTCCGCAAGCCGGCGGACCTGAAGAAGGCGCCGGCCCTGGCCGAGGCGATGGCCGCCCGCCATCAGATGAGCCCCGAGGAATGGGCTCGGCGGGCCGCCGAGGACCCCGCCATGCTGCGGCAGGACCTGGCCGCCCGGTACGAGGCGGACCCGACGCTTGCCGAAAAGGATCTCGGCCAGGTGGATCGCCAGGATGAGGCCATGCCGCTGTTCATCCGGCGACAGATGCCGCGCGGATTGGTCGGACTGGTCATCGCGGCGCTGCTTGCCGCCACCATGTCCAGCATCGCCGGCGGGATTCATTCGATCGCCACCTCGCTTATTATCGATGTGAAGGGCCGGCTGTTCGGCCGGACCTCGGATCCGGACAGCTCCGACGAAGTCCCATTCATTCGCATCCTGACGCTGTTGCTTGGCATCGGCGCCACGGGGCTGGCCTGCGTCGTGAACCGCCTGGGGCCCGTGTTCGACATGACCAAGAAGCTCAACGGCTGGCTGTCCGGCCCGCTGCTGGCGGTCTTTACACTCGCCTTCTTCGTTCCCCGGGCCAAGGCGCTGCCGGTTCTGATTGCGGCGGTGCTCGGGGTGAGCCTTTCGGCGTGGCTCACGTCGTTGAGCCAGATGCAACGCCTTCCGGTGTGGCTCACGTCAACCGGTACGGTCTCTCCGATGTGGTTCTGCGTCGTCGGGTGCCTGGCCACCCTGGCAATGGGCTACCTCGGCAGCCTGCTCATGCCGCCGGCGGCGCGAGCCGCGACAGCGAAGACGGATTGACCCGCGATCGGTCCTGTCCGTGCCGCCCGCCGACGGATCTGCGTGGCGGGTTCTCATGTGGTTTGCCGCAGCAGATAGCGGTCGTAGGCGGACATGATATCCTCACGACTGATGCTGCCCTCGATACGGTTCGGATCGTCCTCGTGCACCACGACGAGTCCGTCCACACCGACGGCAAGCATCCGCTGGATCGCCGTGAGGAGCGAATCAGCCGGTGTGACCGTCGGGCATGGCTGCGCCAGATCGCCGGCCACGACGAGGTCGTCCAGTCCTGCTTCGCCGACCACCCGGCGGATATCCCGCGTGTTGATTGCTCCGATGAGGCGGCCGTGCCTGTCGGTTACCGGGATGCATGCCTGCGTCGTACCGGCGAAGGGGATGAGCAGGTCCCGAAAGCCCAGATCCTCGGGCACCGTTACGGCGGCCCCGGGTTCCTTGTCCGCGAGCGCCTGGCGCACGGTCATCTGCCGGAGAACGGCCGCTGCCATGTTGGCCAGCTTGCTCGGGGCCTCCAGATGCGAGGGCAACTGTTTCTGGTACAGGTTGTACCGCCGGCAGAAGATGTAGCCGAGGATGCACACGAGCATCGAGGGCACGAGCAGATTGTAGTTGCCCGTCATCTCGGAGACCATGATGATCGTGGAGATCGGCGTGTTGGCGGCGCTGGCGAAGAAGCCGCCCATCCCGACCAGCGCAAAGGCGCCCGGTTGCACGTTCATCGCGGGGAAGAGGCGCTGGCACAGGATTCCCGTAGCCCCCCCGAGCGCACCGCCGATGACTACCGCCGGCCCGAATACGCCGCCGCTGCCGCCCGAGCCGATCGAGAACGCCGTCGTCGCGATCTTTCCAAGCCCGATCGCGGCCAGGAGAAGCATGGTGATGGTGAGCGGGTTCGTCCCGGCGGGGAACAGGGCGGCAAACCAGTCCCACGAGGCCAGCGTGTTGACGCCGCCGGGTCCGGGCATGCCCTCGCCGTAGAAGATCGATTGTACCACCCCGTAGCCGGTTCCGAGGGCGTCGGGCAGAAAGAAGCCGACGATGCCGGTCAGCAGTCCGCCGATCGCCGGCTTCACGTGGTTCGGAATGCGGAGGCGATGGAGGATCAGCCTTCGCGTCCCGTAGAAGGCCGTCACATAGAGAGCGGCGCCCCCGGCGCAGACCAGGGCGAGCACTGTGAACGGCAACAGCACGAGCGGATTATCGAAGACATAATCCGGCGTGATAAACAGCGGATGAAAGCCGAACACCGAGCCGAAAACGGCATAGGCGATGATGGACGCGATGAACGTCGGCACGAGGATCTCGTGTTCGATGTCGAGTTCCCGGTACATCACCTCGGCGGCGAAGATGGCGCCGGCGAGGGGGGCATGGAAGATCGCGCCGATGCCGGCGCCCATGCCGGCGGCCATGAGTGTGCGCCGTTCATGCGGCGGCAGGCGAAGGAGCCGGGCGACTGTGGAACCGAACCCCGAGCCGATCTGCGCGATGGGTCCCTCGCGTCCGCCGGAGCCGCCGGACCCGATCGTGATGGCGGAACTGATCATCTTGATGAGCGGGACGCGCCCGCGGACCGCGCCGCCCCTGAAGTGGTAGGCTTCGATGGCGGCGTCCGTGCCATGCCCTTCCGCCTCGGGGGCGATCGTGAAGACGATGACGCCGCTGACGAGTCCGCCGATGGCCGGCAGGATCAGGAGCAGCCACCGCCGCATCGGCGCCGCCGCCCCGGCCGTCTGAAAGATCGGCCCTTCATGCCCGGCGAAGCTCGGCGGGCGATGCGCCAGGCAGGTCATGAACAGGAAGTCGGCGAGTTTGAGCATGTAGTAAAACACCACCGCACCGAGACCGGCTACGACGCCGACCAGCACGCACAGCGCCAGCAGTCGCAAGAGCCTGCGGTGTTCGTTCGACGGAATGGCACCAAGCATTATCGCGATTCCCGTGGACCCGGATGCTGCTGCCGGTTTCAGTTCGAGACTCTTGTTCGTTTCCACAGCCCCGTGTGGCCCATCAACGTCGGCCCCGCAGGACGGTCCATTGACCGCCAGATTACCCGTAGCCCGGACCTCGCCCGCAGCCCAACATGGGGGACAGGCGTCTGGCCCACATTCGAAGTCGAATCGGCACGCAATGGGGTGCCATGCCCGCTTGCAGGCAACAACAGGCGCAAAGTCCCATAGGAGTAAATGGGCCGTCGCGGCGTGCGCCGCACGCAAGCTGTCGTACTGAAAACGGCACTCGTGTACGCGGCCAAGGGCGGCAAAGCCCTTGCCAAGCCGCACGTGCGGGAATAATAGCATAGCCTTGAGCGGTTCGCATCCCCGGTCCTGTCTCGGGGAACGATGTTGCGTGGGGACCGCCCGGGCGGAGTGCCGCCGGCTGATGATGGCCCGGGAATCCGACCGGGCGGACGCACCCCGCCAGGGAAGGAACGGGCATATGTCACTGACGTGCCGATCGGCGTTCGTCCTGCTGACGTTCTCGACCTGCGGCCTGGCAGCGCGGGCCGAGGATTTCGCGGCGTATGTCCGTACCTCGCCGGACTTCCGGCGCGTGCGTCAGGATCAGGGCATCCTGCTGAATCGATGGGACCACTGGGTGCTCATGCCGTGGCGCTATCAGTGGGGGCGGCCGTACGACGAGGCACTCGCAGCGGCGATGAAGCAGGCCGGCTTTAACGGCGGCTTCTGCGATCACAGCCCCGGCTCCGACAGCGAAATCCATGAGAAGTACGGCTTCCTCTGGTATCTCGACCACACGGCCGGCAAGGGAGATCTGCATCTCAAGGATGTCTCCCGGAAGGATCGCGAGGGCGGCGTGCGGCCGGTCTGCCTCCTGGACCCGCAGGTCCGCCGGCGTCTTACGGACAAGGTTACCCGCGCGGTTACCGCCGCGAAGCGGTACGGCACGCGCGCCGCGTATGCGCTCGATGACGAGATCAGTTGGAGCACCTTTACCTCGCCGTGTCGATGGGACAACAGCCCGTTCACGATGGCCGACTTCGTGCGGTGGCTCGTCGGGCGTTACGGTTCGGAAGAGGCCGTGCGCCGGCAGTGGGGCACGGGCGCGTCGCTGTTCGGCAAGCGCATGGCTACTCCCGACGACTTTCTCTCGCTCTACCGACGGCCCTGGCCGGAATGGAATCTCTCGCCGCTCTGCGACGCCTGGAGCTATATGGATTCGCAGCTCCTCAATCTGGTCGGGGAGCTGGTGGACCTCGCAAACCGCATCGATCCGCAGACGCCGTGCGGGTTTGTCGGCGGGCAGTGCCCGTCGCCGTACGGCGGATACGACTACGCGAAGATCGCGCGCAAGGTGCAGTTTCTCGAAGCGTACGATATCGGATGCACTGCCGAGATCATGCGTTCGTTCAATCCGGCCAACCGGATGCCCCTGGTCCAGACCGGCAGTGCCGATCAGCGAACGCCCCGCAGCGAGTGGTTCAACTGGTATTACTTCGCGCACGGCAACCGGGGCGTAATCGCATGGGCGGAGCGATGGTTCACGCCGGGCCGGGACATGCTTCCGGCGGGCGCTTCGGTGAAGCGGCTCGCCGATGTATCACGGATCGTCGTCGGCGGGCAGTGGGTGCACGACGGGATCGCCGTCTACTACTCCCACCCATCGATCCAGGTGAGCTGGTTCATCGACTGCCAGGCGCACGGGCGGACGTGGATCAACCGCAGCAGCTCGCTGAACAATCAGCATGCCTCGACGGTGGCGGCGTTTTGGGCATGGACGAAGCTTCTGGAGGATGCGAGGCTCCAGTACAACTTCGTGTCGTACGCGGATGTGCTGACGGACGGCATCGATCCCGGGACGTACCAGGTCCTTGTGCTGCCGCGGGTGCTTGCCCTGTCGGACCAGGAAGCCGAGGCCATCCGGGATTATGTGCGCCGGGGCGGGCACGTCATTGCGGATCACCTCGTCGGCCTTTTTGACCAGCACGGCAAGGGCCGGTCGGCCCCCGTGCTCGGCGACCTCTTCGGCAACACGGATGCGCCGCCCGTTTGCCCCGGCTCGCTCTTCGGAGGAACCCTTCTGACGGAGACGGATCCGGAGAGGTACTGGAAGGGCACATTTCTGGATGCGGCCGCCGATATCTGGCCGAAGTGCCGCCGGGCCAACGGCTTTGTCATTGTGCAGCGGGATCAGCCGGCCTTCGTGCGTCGCGCGGTGGGCGAGGGCTCGGCCGCGCTGCTCAATGTGTCCGTCATGGAGTACCTGCGCCATCGCACCGGCGACCCGGGCCGGGCAAGGTCGGCCCGCAGACCGATTGTCGAGGTTCTGGAGCAGGCCGGCGTCCGGCCGCGACTATCACTGGCGGTGCGAGAGACGGAGCCGGTCCGCGCGGAGGCGGTGTACTGGCAGAAGGGCGATCGCCTGTACATTCTGGTGGTGCAGAACCCGTTGCGGTTCGCCGCCGAGGGGGGCGAAGGGGGCGTGGAGGGGCTGAGCTTCGCCACCGTGCCTCTCACGGTCCGGTTCACCTCGCGACAGGAGGATGTTCGCGACGAGCGGACGGGCCGGTCGCTCGGGCAAGGCACCGAGTTCGTCACGGAGTGGAAGCAGAGCGAGGCGGCTGTGCTGTCAGTGTCGCTGCCAAAGGCGGGCGAGCGAGGCGCAGTGCGATAGCCGGGGTGGGCGTCCTGCAGAGACGCTCTGCTGAGCCACCTGCCTGTGGTGTTGCCGGCTGCCTTCCTGTGTACCGGGACCGTACCTCCCGGCGCCTGCCACTTCGCTCGCCTGCCGTCTGCGAACCGTTACCGTGTCGGGCAATCCAGCTTCGGTGCGCGATTCGGGCCGTTGAAACAGGCCTGGAACCTCGCGAAGTCCGCCAGGTCCACGTCGGCAT
>CAZZFA010000117.1:0-13649 GCA_964653435.1 uncultured Planctomycetales bacterium
CGCCGGCGAAACGCAAACGCGATTCCGGCGACTGCGCCGCTGCCGATCGCGACGAACCATCCCGCTACGCACCGGCGAAACGCAAACGCGATTCCGGCGACTGCGCCGCTGCCGATCGCGACGAGCCATCCCGCTACGCACCGGCGAAGCCGAAAACGCGATCTCGGCGACTGCCTCGACACTATTTCAACCGGCTGCCAAGCCTGAAGGCGGTGGCAAACCCGCGCCGGCTGGAGCCGACGGTATGCCGCGCACACAACGCCGTTTCCAACCGGCCTGCCTTTGGCCGCCGCCTTCGGCCGGTGGAGGCACCGGCTCCATCCCCTTCCACGCTTGCCGCCCAGCGGGCTTGAGCCGGGCCTGGTGAATGCCCGCCGCCCACCGTCTGCAACTACGGCCATGCACCCGGCGCAGGGCGGTGGGTCTTGCGGGGGAAACGGGGAATGTCGGCTCCTTGCCTCGGCCTGCGTACCTTCCTGGGCCCGCCGAATGCCGAGGTGCCTGTCCCTGCGGAAGACGCCCCATTTTTTATCGGCATGTAACTGTAACTTACGTCAGGCAATAAGGTAACGATCTTGCTCCTGCGGTCTGACGTTGGCTCGCTTGTCAGTATACCGTCCAGACGGTATAGTTGTACCGATGGCTGGCATGCCGGAAGACAACCCGCCCGTTTCTGTGGAGGATCGGATCCTCGATGCGGCAGAGCAGGTCGTCGCGCGCGAGGGCGTGCGGAATCTCACGCTCGAAGCGGTGGCTCACGAGGCCGGGGTCAGCAAGGGGGGGTTGCTCTACCACTTTCCTACGAAGTCGGCGTTGATTACCGCGATCGTGGAACGGCACGCCAGGCAGCGAGAGGCGGCGCAGGCGGCTGCCATGGCGGCGGATCCCGGGGGGCCGGGCGTCTTCACGCGAGCCTACGTGCGGGCTCGTGCTATGCCGCTGGATCTCCGCGTCGGCCCCTTTCACACCGCGATGCTGGCAGCCCTCGGCACGGACCCCCAGTTGCTCGATCCGATACGCGGGTGTTGCCGGGAATGGCAGGCCCGGTTGGAATCGGATGGCATCGACCCGGCGATCGCGAGCATTGTGCGGTTGGCGGTCGACGGCCTTTTCCTCTGCCAGATCATGGGAGTTCCCGTGCCGGAGGGCGACCTGCGTCGGCGCGTGATTGAAACGCTGCTTTCGATGGCACGAGGGCCGGGCGAGGAGAGACAACCGTGAGGGCAGAGGCCGTATTTCGCTCCGGGCGAGACGGCCTTCCCGCGATTGAGCGTAACCCAGTAATCGAAAACGCAAGCGTGCGTCGCCGGGCGTTTCGTTGTCAGGCCCGGCCAGGGGTGGCGTTGGACAGAGGTTTCATATGCACACGACGTGTAGCAGGCAACGGATGCTCGCGGCGGGCAGTGTTGTCGCTGGTCTGATTCTGGCCGGTTGCGGTGAGCGGGGCGGCGCTGCGGGGCCGCCGCCGGCCGGCCCGCCGGAAGTGGCCGTGGTTGCGGTACAGCCGCAGCGGGTGGCGCTCACGACGGAACTGCCCGGCCGCACATCCGCGTTTCTCGTCGCGGAGATTCGGCCGCAGGTCAGCGGCATCATACAGAAGCGGTTGTTCGAAGAAGGCTCCGACGTCGAGGCCGGCCAGGTGCTTTATCAGATCGATCCCGCGCCGTTTCAGGCGGCGCTGGACAATGCCACCGCGACACTCCAAGCGGCCCGAAAGAACGCGGATCGGGCCAGGGCCGCACTCGCGGCAAGCCTCGCGGCCGTCGTCCAGCAGAAGGCCACCCTCGAACTCGCGCGGATCAACCGCCGGCGGTTTGAGGATGCCTACAAGGCCAACGCGGTCTCCGGCAGCGAGCGCGACCGCGCCGTGACGGAGGCGACGGTAGCCGAAGCCGCCCTGCAAGCGGCCGAGGCTCAGGTGGAAAGCGACCGCACCGGGATCGCCGCAGCCGAGGCGGCCGTCGCGCAGGCGCAAGCCGCGCTGGAAGTGGCTCGCATCAACCTGGGATACACCCGGGTCACCGCGCCGATCTCCGGACGCATCGGCAAATCAAGCGTGACGGACGGCGCCCTGGTGACGGCGTATCAGCCGGTGCCCCTGGCGACCATTCAGGAGCTGGATCCCATTTACGTGGATGTGCCCCAGTCCACCGCCGAACAGCTTCGCCTCCGGCGCAACATCGCGGCGGGTCGGATCCGCGGAGGCGGCTCCGATCAGACGCGGGTGAAGCTGCTTCTGGAAGACGGCACGTCGTATCCCCTGGAGGGAACCCTGAAGTTCTCCGATGTGACCGTCGATCCGAGTACGGGATCGTCCATCCTCCGCATGACCTTTCCGAATCCGCAGCACACCCTCCTGCCGGGCATGTACGTACGTGCCATCGTCGAGGAAGGGGTGGCCGAGCAGGCCCTTCTCATCCCGCAGCAGGGGGTCTCGCGGGATCCCCGGGGGAACCCGGTCGCGCTGATTGTGGACGCGGAGAACAAGGTCCAGCCGCGGATACTTACCACCGAGCGGGCCATCGGCGACAAGTGGCTTGTCACGTCCGGTCTGGCGCCCGGGGATCGCGTCATCGTGGAGGGCGTTCAGCGGGTGCGCCCGGGCGTTGTGGTGGTGGCGGTTCCGTTTGAGCCCGGGCGGCGGAGTGCGGCGGCCGCGACGAGCCCAACCCAGTCGGCACCATCGGCGAGATGAGCGGAGTACCCTGATGCTATCCAAGTTCTTTCTGGAACGGCCGGTCTTTGCGTGGGTCATTGCCATCGCGATCATGGTGGGGGGCGGGCTGGCGATCTACAGTCTGCCCGTATCGCAGTATCCCCCCGTCGCTCCTCCGTCGATCTACATCCAGAGTTTCTACCCCGGGGCCTCGGCGGAAACGGTCGAAAACAGCGTCACGCAGATCATCGAGCAGAAGATGACGGGGCTCGATCAGATGCTGTATCTCTCCGCCACGAGCGATTCCGCCGGCGCCTCGCGAATCGAGTTGACCTTCGCTCCCGGCACCGATCCGGACCTGGCCTGGGCCAAGGTGCAGAACAAGCTTCAACTCGCGATGGCGAGCCTGCCCGACGTGGTGCAGCGGCAGGGGATCACGGTCGGCAAGGCCACGAAGAACTGGCTGCTGATCGTCGGCCTGATCTCCGAAGACGGCAGCATGGACGGTAACGATCTGCGCGACTATGCGCAGTCCAACCTGGAGAAGGTGCTCGCCCGGGTGCCGGGCGTGGGCGAGGTGGAAAACTTCGGCTCCCAGTACGCCATGCGCATCTGGCTCAACCCGGACAAGCTTATCGCGTACAGTCTCACCGTGGAAGACATCGTCGCGGCCCTGCGGGCCTACAATGTCGAGGTTTCTGCCGGACAGTTGGGCGGCGCACCGGCGGTGCCGGGCCAGCGCCTGAATGCTTCGATCATCGTCCAGAGCCTGCTCAAGACCCCCGAGGAGTTCGCGGCAATTCCGATACGAATCAACCCGGACGGCGCCGTGGTGCGCATCCGCGACGTGGCGCGGGCGGAGCTCGGCACCGACTTCTACGATGTCGAGGCCTTCTACAACGGCAAACCCTCCGCCGCCATGGCCATCCGGCAGATCGTGGGCGCCAACGCCCTGGAGACCGCGAAGGCCGTCAAGAGCAAGCTTGCGGAGATGAGCCGCTTCTTCCCGCCCGGCATGAAAGTCGTATATCCCTATGATACGACCCCGTTCACGGTAGTGGCCATCGAGGAGGTGGTCAAGACGCTCTTCGAGGCGATCGGGCTGGTCTTTCTGATCATGTGGCTCTTCATGGGGAATATCCGGGCCACGCTGATCCCGACCATCGCCGTGCCCGTCGTGCTCCTGGGAACCTTCGCAACCCTGGCGCTGTTCGGCTTCTCCATCAACATGCTGACCATGTTCGCCATGGTGCTGGCGATCGGTCTGCTGGTGGATGACGCCATTGTGGTCGTGGAGAACGTCGAACGGATCATGAGCGAGGAGGGGCTTCCGCCGAAGGAGGCCACGGCCAAGTCCATGGAGCAGATCACCAGCGCGCTGATCGGCATCGGGCTTGTGCTCTCCGCGGTCTTCGGCCCCATGGCGTTCTTCGCCGGATCGACCGGAGTCATTTACCGCCAGTTCTCCGTTACGATCATCGCATCCATGCTGCTGTCGGTGGTTGTGGCCCTGATTCTGACGCCGGTCCTCTGCGCGTCGCTGCTCAGGCCGGTGCCGGCGGGCCACGAACCGTCCGACAACGCGATCTTCTTCCTGCGTCCGTTCTTCCGGTCCTTCGACCATGTCTTCTTCCGCATCCGCGACCTCTATGTCCGCATCGTCGGCGGCTCCTTCTCCCGGGCCGTGCGCTACCTGGTCGTGTATCTCCTGATCGTCTCGACCGTGGGCTTCCTGTTCCATCGACTCCCGACTTCCTATCTTCCGGATGAGGACCAGGGCATTCTGCTGGCGCAAGTCATGCTGCCGACGGGCGCCACCCTGGAACAGACCAAGGCCGTGGTCAACGACATCCAGCGGTACTTCCAGCAGAACGAGAAAGAGGCGGTGGACTCCTGTCTCACCGTTTCCGGCGTCGGATTCTCCGGGCGGGCCCAGACCAACGGCATGGTATTCGTCAAACTCAAGGACTGGAAACTCCGCGACCGGCCGGACCTCCGGGTAAAGGCCATTGCGGGACGGGCGATGGGGGCGTTTTCGCAGTTCCGCAACGCGATCGTGTTCGCGTTCCCGCCGCCTTCGGTGATCGAGCTGGGCAACGCGACCGGGGTCGACTTCCAGTTGCTCGACCGGGGCGGGTTGGGGCACGAGAAACTCATGGCGGCCCGCAATCAGTTCCTCGGAATGGCCGCGCAGGATCCGAGACTGGTCCGGGTCCGCCCCAACGGCCTGGAGGATGTACCGGAGTACCGGGTCGACGTGGACTGGGCCAAGGCCGGCGCCCTGGGCCTGCCGATCACGGCGATTCACAACACGATCTCGGCGGCCTTCGGCAGCGCCTACGTCAACGACTTCATTCAGGGCGGACGGGTCAAGCGTGTGTTCGTGCAGGCGGATGCGCCGTATCGCATGCTGCCCAACGACCTGGAAAAGCTCTATGTGCGCAATACGGCGGGCAAGATGGTTCCCTTTTCCGCTTTCGCCTCCGCCCACTGGTCCTACGGTTCGCCCCGGCTGGAGCGCTATAACGGTTTCCCGTCGCTGAGCATCTGGGGGGAGCCGGCGCCGGGTCGCAGCTCCGGCGAGGCGATGCGCGCGATGGAGGAGATCGTATCGAAACTTCCCGCGGGCGTCGGTTACGAATGGACCGGCCTGTCCTACCAGGAGCGGATGGCGACCGCGCAGGGTCCGATCCTCTATGCGTTTTCCATTCTCGTCATCTTCCTTTGCGTGGCGGCCCTGTACGAGAGCTGGACGATCCCCTTCGTGAATATGCTCATGCTTCCGCTGGGCGTGTTCGGCGCGCTGCTGGCAACCTGGTCGCGCGGCCTCCCGAACGACGTCTACTTTCAGATCGGTTTCCTCACCACGCTGGGCCTCTCGACCAAGAACGCGATTCTGATCATTCAGTTCATCAAGGAGCAGATGCGCCACGGCGTCGGGCTGACGGAGGGTACGCTCGCCGCCGTCCGGATCCGTTTCCGTCCGGTGATCATGACGTCCCTCGCGTTCTTCTTCGGTACTCTGCCGCTGGCGGTCGCCGCCGGCGCCGGGGCCGGCGCGATGAATGCCATTGGTACCGCCGTCACCGGCGGTATGCTTTCGGCTACGTTCATCGATCTGATCTTCATTCCGCTGTTCTTCGTGCTCGTCTCGCGGCTTTTCGGCAAGAAGCCGGCGCGGCCCGGCGTCGAACCGGTTCCGGCGTGAACCGCTCCGGGAGATGACTCGCGCCGGTGACGCACCGGCCCCATGCGGTCCGGTGCAATCCGGGCATGAGCAACGCCCCCGCGGGGCGGCCCGCCGCCGGTGCGCGCCGCCGGGACGGCCCGCGCAGGGCGGTCCGGGGGGCCACCGGGGACGGCTTGACATATATTTCGAAATCGGAATAATTCGGTTTCGGGCCGTCGACCGGCTGTCGCCTCGCGCGCGATCTCGGATTCGCGTGCCGGGCGCCCGGCGGCGCGGAAACCCGCCGTGCACGGCGGTGGCGCCGTGGTGTCTGCGGCGGGCAGGGTGCTTGTTCTTGCACAGGAGGATCGACTCGTGTCGGAGACAAAGACGAATCTGTCGCGTCGGGATGTCCTGGGACGCGGCGCCGCGCTGGCCGGTGCCGCGTTGGCCGCCGGTGTGTTGGGCTCGCGTGCCGCGGCCGAGCAGGGCGCGGCCCTGGATCTTTCGGCCGCCAAGGAGTGGAAGCCCGCCAGGGCCCTCGGCGAGAACGCGACCATCCGCGTGGGCTTCGTGGGCGTCGGCGGACGGGGAACGGGCCTGCTGAAGGACTCGATGAAGGATAAGGGGATCGCCGTCAAAGCGATCTGCGACCTGAACGCGGAGAACCTGGCGAAGGCCGTCGCCCTGGTGAAGGAACAACAGGGTCATGAGCCGGATACCTATACGGGTGACGACCACGCCTATCGCCGGATTCTGGATCGAGCCGACATCGATGCCGTCGTCCTTGCCACGCCGTGCTTCTGGCACGGGCCGATGTACCTGGATTGCGCCCGGGCCGGCAAGCACTTCTTCGGGGAGAAGCCGGCGGCCATCACGCTGGCGGACGCCGACGCCCTCTGCCGGGAAGTGCCCCGGGCGGGTATCGTGCACGGCATCGGCTATCAGCGACGATCCTCGAAGATGTACAACGAGAGTGTGAAGCTGGTCCACGAAGGCGAGTTGGGCGACCTGATCCAGGCATACGCCGCATGGGACAACGTCAACACCCCGAGGATCGGATGGCACAGCTCGCGCGCCAAGAGCGGGGACTGGATGTTGGAGCAGGCGTGCCACACCTGGGATGTTCTCAACTGGGTCGTGGGAAAGCTTCCCATCGCCGCATGCGGGTACGGCCGCAAGGGCGTCTACGAAAAGCAGGACCCCGGCCGCGACGTTACCGACTACTTCGTCGCCAGCATCGAGTATCCCGGCATGGCCGTCCGCTACAGTCATTCCTGGGGCATTCCCAACGATCCGCGGTTCAACGGCGTCTATGAGCGCCTGATCGGCACGAAGGCGGCGCTGGAAATGGAGTCGGGCCACGTGATCTACTACCGCGACAAGGGCAAGCCCGTCCGCAAGATTCCGCCGGACACGATGGGCCATCACGAGAAGGCGATCCGCGATTTCTACAACTGCGTTCGCAAGGGCGAACCGTTCCCCAGCACGGTGATGAACGGCCGCGACGCGACGCTCGTCGGCCTGCTCGTTCGCCAGGCGGTGGACGAGAAGCGGGTCGTGACGATGGCCGAGGTGCTCAAGGGCGCGTGAGCCGGGTGCGTTCGGTCCGCTTTCCGCAGACCGGTGGAGGATGCTGTTCATGCGTGAGGTCCGATTCGGCCTGGTCGGCTGTGGGGCCTGGGGCAGTCATCACGCCCGCGCCATCCGCGACTGTCCGCGCGCGAGACTGATCGCCGTCGCCGACTCCCACGACGAGGCGCGCTCGCAGATCCGGGCGTCCTACCCGGACGCCGTCGTGCTGGCCGACTACCGTGAGTTGCTGGCGATGCCGGAAGTCGATGTGGTCGATGTCGTCCTCCCCAACGATCTCCACCATGAGGCGGGATGCGCCGTCCTGGATGCGGGCAAGCACCTGCTGATGGAGAAGCCCATGGCCCTGACCCTGCCCGAGTGCGATGATCTCATCGAGCGGGCGCGGGCCGGGCGGCTTGTCCTCAGCGTGGCCCATCAGTTTCGTTTCTCGTCCCTGTGGGGGCGGATCAGGGAGTTCCTCGACGCCGGCGTGATCGGTGCTCCGGGCTATGTGAATATCGATCTGTGGCGAAATGCGTATCGTCAGGGCCGGGATGGTTGGCGGTATGATCCCCGCCGGGTCGGCAACTGGATCCTCGAGGAGCCGATCCACTTCTTCGACCTGGCGCGATGGTATCTGAGCGGGCGGGGCGATCCGGTGTCGATCTACAGCCGCGGCCATGCGCGGCGGGCGGAGTTTCCGAATCTGCACGACGACTGTTCGGCCATCCTGGGCTTTCCGGGCGGCGCCTTCGCGGTGGTTTCGCAGACGCTCAGCGCCTGTGAGCATCATCTGGCGGTCCGGATCACCGGCGAGGGGGGCGCGCTGTGGGCCGAGTGGGGCGGCGTGATGGACCGAACGTGGAACCCCACATACTCCCTCCGGCACTTCGACGGCCGGACCTTCCGCGAGGTGCCGATTGATCGGCCCACGGGCGAGGTCTACGAGTTGGCGGACCTGATTGCGGACATGGCCGGGGCGGTGGGCGACGGTCGTCCTCCGCGGATCACCGGCGAGGACGGCCGCTGGGCGGTATCCATGTGCCTGAAGGCGCAGGAATCCGTGGAGTCCGGGGCCGTCGTGAGCTTCTGAGAAAACGGTGCCGAAGGGAGCGCCGGGCGGCGGGATCTTATGTCGAGGGCGGTCAGACTGAAGCGGGAGATCGTGACGCACCTGGAAGGGGAGATGCTGCGACTCGTGCGCGCCTGCGGCGGCCTGTCGCGGGTCGAGCTGGCGCGCGAGTTGAAACTCGCCCCCTCGACGGCCGGCGTGTACGTGGACCGCCTCATCCGGGACGGAATCCTTCTCGAGAGCGAGCCGACGTCGCGTGCTCCCGGTCGCCCGCCGACGCTCCTGCTGCCGAGTCCCGATGCCGGTCGTTTCATCGGCGTGGACCTCGAAGCCCGCAATCTCCTGGCGACGGTGGTGGACTTCTCGCAGCGTCCGCTGCGGCAGACGCACAGGAGGATACGGGCCGCCGATTCGGCGAGACAGATCGTCCGCAAGATCGATCAGGCGGTTCAGGAACTCATCACAGGGGATCGTCGCCCGATTCTGGGGATCGGCGTGGGCGTGCCGGGCCGAATCGATCCTGTCGCGAAGGTGGCGATTCATTACCCCGCCATCCGCGACTGGCACAATGTGCCGCTGGGCGATCACCTGAGCCGCCGGTTCGGCGCGCCGGTGTTCCTGGAGAACAATATCCGCTCGATGGCCCTTGCGGAGATGTGGTTCGGCGCCGGCCGCGGGGTGCGCCACTTCGTCTGCGTGGGCGTGCGATCCGGCATCGCCGCCGGCGCGGTGGTCGACGGCCGGCTCCTGCACGGGGCGCATCACGAGGCGGGCGAGATCGGACACTGGGTCTGTTGTGCGCCGATGCCGTTGGCGGCCGGCCTGCGCCGCGGCCGCGGGGCCGGCAGGAGCCGTACAACCCCGGCCCGATTGGAGGAGGTCGCCTCGCTGCCCGCCCTGGTTGCCGCGGCCGAACGTGCCGTCGCGGATGGCCGGAAGACCGTCCTTGCCGCCATCCGACGGCCGCTGAGGATCGACGATCTGATCGGCGCGATGCGTCAGGGCGATGCATGGGCGATCTCGCTCCTGCGTGCGGTGGCCCGGGTACACGGATGGGTCGTGTATCAGCTCAAGGAGTTGTTCGATCCGGAGAAGATCATCTTTGCCGGGCCGCTGACGGGCCTGGGCGAACTGTATCTGGCGCCGGTCCGGCAGTCGGCCCGCGAGTGGGCCGGCGAGGATCTGGCGATCGAAGTCGAGATCTCAAGGCTCGGCCCGTACAGCGGCACCATCGGCGCGGCTGCCCTGGCCCTGCATCAGTGGAAGCCCACACGATGAATATCGACGCGATCATGCTGCTGACGGTGGCGGCGCTGGCGTTATCCGGTTTTGTTCAGAGCGTGACGGGGTTTGGGTTCGGTCTGGTCTCGATGTCGCTGCTGCCGCTGTTTCTGAGCTTCAACGATGCGTACACGGTGGTTGCCATCCTGAATCTGGTCGTGTGCGCCATGACATTGGCGGGCAATATCCGTCATTACCGGTGGCGCCAGGGCCTCGGCCTGCTGATCGGTTCCTGCCTGGCGGTGCCGGTGGGCTTCTATGCGCTGATGCACGTGCAATCGGACTGGATGCTGCGCAGCCTCGGCCTGCTGATCTGTCTCTTCACGTTGAGCGACATGCTGATGTCGAAGACCCGCCCGCTTCGCGTGCCCGAGAAGTACGGGTGGGCCATGGGCGCGCTCAGCGGCGGCCTGAGCGGCGCCTTCAACGCCGGAGGCCCGCCGGCGGTAATCTACGTCTATTCGCAATCCTGGACCAAGGAGCACACGGTCGCTCTGCTTCAGGTTGTTTTCGGAACCAGTTCCGTCATACGATTGCTCATGGTCCACTCGAGCGGATTGCTCCGCGGCGAACTCCTGCGGGTCGGCCTGCTGGCGATCGTGCCGCTGATGCTGGCGATTTACGTGGGTACGCGGATTCTGCACCGGATCCCGCGCGAGCGACTGCGGCTGATCGTGTTCGTGTTCCTGTTCCTGATCGGTGTCAAGTATCTTTTCCGGCTCTAGCGTGAGGACCCTGGCGATATGAAGCTCTTTCTGGACACGGCGGATGTGGATCGGATTCGCGAGGCGTGGGGGTGGGGCATCGTCGACGGTGTGACGACCAACCCGACGCATGTCATGAAGACCGGGCGTCGCCCGATGGACGTCTACGGCGAGATACTCGAAGTGGTCGACGGCCCGGTGAGCCTCGAAACCGTGTCGCTCGATGCCGACGGGATCGTCAGAGAGGGGCGTGATCTGGCGCGGCTGGGCAAGAACGTCGTCGTGAAGGTTCCCGTGCTCCGCGAAGGGCTCAAGGCCGTCCGGATTCTGAACGCCGAGGGGATTGCGACGAACGTGACCGTGACCTTCTCGCCCCTGCAGGCCCTGCTGGCGGCCAAGTGCGGCGCCGCCTACGTCAGCCCCTTTGTCGGTCGCCTCGATGCCGTCGGGCATGTCGGCATGGATCTTGTCCGCCAGATCCGCACGATTTACGCGAACTACCGGTATCCGACGCAGATCATCGTTGCCGCCGTGCGCCACCCCCTGCACGTGCTCGAGGCGGCCCTGGCCGGTGCCGATGTCTGCACGATGGCCTTTGACACCCTCAAACAATTGTACGAACACCCGCTGACGGATCTCGGCGTCGAGACGTTCCTCAAGGACTGGGCGAAGGCGACGGGGGCGTCGCAATGAAAACCTACCCGCTGTATCTCAACGGCCGGTTTGTGCCGACGAGTGAAACGATTCCCGTCCGCGATCCCGCCACGGGCGAGACATTCGCCCGGGTGTCGGTCTGCGGGCGCGACCGGGTCCGCGCGGCGATCGAAGATGCGCATGCTGCGTTTACGGCCTGGAGGCGCCTTCCCGGCAAGGCCCGCGGCGGGTTCCTCTCTCGCATCGCCGACGAAACGGAACGGCGAAAGGAGGAGATCGCCCACGCCATCACACGGGAAAACGGCAAGCCGCTCGCTCAGAGCCACGGTGAGATCGCCATGACGGTCGATCACCTGCGGTGGTTTGCGGAGGAAGCCCGGCGCGGCTACGGCCGAATCATCCCCAACCAGGTCGAAGGGAAACGCCACCTGGTCCTCAAGACCCCGCTCGGCGTGGTTGCGGCGATTGGCCCCTGGAACTTTCCGCTGGTGCTGGGGATTCGCAAGGTGGCCCCCGCCCTGGCGGCCGGATGCACCGCGATTCTCAAGCCCGCCAGCGCGACGCCGGTTTCGACGGCCTTGTTCGCGGAATGCGTACATGCCGCCGGCCTGCCCGCGGGCGTCTTTCAGGTCGTCGTCGGCTCGGCGGCGGAGATTGCGGCGGAGTTCTTCGAGAATCATCTGTGCCGCAAGATCAGCTTTACCGGCTCCACGGAGGTCGGCCGCCGGCTGATTGCCGCCGCGGCGGCGACCATCAAGCCGCTGTCGCTGGAACTCGGCGGCTGCGCACCGCTGCTGGTCTTCGAGGACGCCGACATCGAACAGGCCGTCGAAGGGACCATGCTGGCCAAGTTCCGCAACACCGGCCAGTCCTGCATCGCGGCCAATCGGATCTACGTCCAGCGCTCCGTGTATTCGCGATTCCTCGATCTCCTGGTTGCTCGGGTGCGGGCGCTGCGGGTCGGCAACGGCCTGGAGCCCGGCGTGGACATCGGCCCGCTTATCAACGAGCAGGCCGTGGCGAACGCCGAGCATCAGGTGCGGGACGCGGTGGCGCACGGGGCGCGGCTGCTCTGCGGCGGCACGCGAGTGGAGGGGGTACCCGGCTGTTTCTTCGCGCCGGCCGTGCTGGCGGACGTGCCGGATTCCGCGGTCTGTTTCCGGGAAGAGACCTTCGCCCCGATCGCACCCGTCAGTCCGTTTGACACGGAAACGGAGGCCATCGACAAAGCAAACGCCACGCATTACGGCCTGAGCGCGTATGCGTTCACGCGCGACCTCGATCGGGCGTTTCGCCTCATGGAATCGCTCGAGGCCGGGATGATCGCCATCAATGACGGCCTGCCGACAACCAGCAACTGCCCGTTCGGTGGCGTCAAGCAGAGCGGGTGGGGACGCGAGCTCGGTATCGAAGGCATGGAGGCGTTTCTCGAAACGAGGCATATTTCGCTGGGAGTGCGCACATGAACTTACCCGGGGCGGCAACCTTCATACCGGCCGATCGGGCATCGTGTCGGTACGTGGAGAAGGTCAACCCGCGTCTCTGCAATCTGAAGCTCCTTTCGTTCGGGGTGTACGAGCTGCGCGGTCCGACGTGCTCGGGCTTGATCGTGCATCCGGAGGAAGAATCACTCCTTTTCGGCTGGAAAGGCAGCGCGACGATTCTGATGGGCGGAACGGAGTACTCGATGGCCCGGTATGACGTCCTCTATGTTCCGCGCGGCGAGACCTATCGCCTTGTCCAGGATGGCGGGGAGGCTTCGCTCATCCTCTGCCGGGCTGTGGCCGAGCACCGCCATCCGCCGTTTCATGCACGGTGGGCGGAGTTTTCCGTGGACGAGAAGCGGATTCGCCGGCTCAAGGGCAAGGATGTGTACCTGATGTTCGATGTCAGCGAGCCGGCGGACCGGCTGATGGCGGGCTTCACGCTGTTTCAGCCGCACCAGCGATCCTGGCCGCCGCACAACCACACCGACCAGGAGGAGATCTACATCTTCACCCGGGGGCGCGGTTCGATGGAGGTGTATGCCGACGAGGAAACGAAAACATTCGTACATTCCGTACACGAGGGCGACGCGGTCGCGATCCCCGTTCTCAACTATCATCCCGTCTTCACGCAGGACGAGGAACTGGACTTCATCTGGTGCATCGCCGGGAATCGCTACTGGGTCGGCGACAGGAACAAGGACTTTATGAACGCCACGGTGGACAGGCTGACCACCTGATCGGCCTGCCCCCGACGGCATGCCGTGCGGGCGTGATGGCCGCAGGGCGTCTCACATCGGCGCAGGCGGATCGCGCGGGACATTCGCGCTGTGGAATCTCTGGTCTGCGGTCGTCCGTTCCATGCGCTGTTCACCCGCCCAACCGGATCGTGCTGCCGGATGACTGTCGAACACCGAAACGTACGGTTGAATGTCCGGCAAGGGAGCGCCGTCGAGGATGTCCAGGTCCGCGGCGTGAAGCACGTTCCCTGCACTGTTGTCGCCTGGATTCTTGTCGGCCGGCGGCGAATTCCGGGCCAGGGGCGGTACGTCAT
>CAZZFA010000118.1:0-13595 GCA_964653435.1 uncultured Planctomycetales bacterium
CCACCGCCGCAGCGCGATCCATGCGCGCAAAACACGCCGCGCGCAAGATCCACCGGGCACAAGGCGCATTGCGCACAAGGCGCACCGCGCGTAAGATGCACCGCGCACAAGGCGCATTGCGCACAAGGCGCATTGCGCACAAGGCGCACCGCGCGCAAGATGCACCGGGCACAAGGCGCGCCGCTCGCAAGGCGCACAAAAGGCGCGACGCGAGACTCTACGCATTCAATCGCGCCGGGACCGGGCGCTCATCCCGCTCTTGCCTTCGCGATCTGCCGGGCCGGCTTGAGCCAGGCTTCCCACGCCTTCGCCATACACGCACCGCAAGGATGGCCATGCACCCCGCGACGGGCCGGCTCTGGCATGCGGCCGGGATGGCAGATATGATAAAGGACGACGGCCGGACCGGGGTACGTCAGGCTGAAGCCGTCGTTGGGAAGGCTGGATTTGGCTGAGAATCCGAACGTAAACGCGGGCGAAAGCGGCTCGACGGAGCCTGCGCCTGCCGCTTCGGGCGGTGCGGGCGCCCCGGGCGCTGCGACGGAGCGGGTCGTCCCCACGACAATCGTCCGCTACGGGCACATGGGGCTTATCGGCGAGTTTACCAGCCCGCCGCGGGCGAAGTACTGCTGCGGGGCAAAGGTGGTGATCCAGACCGACCGCGGGATTGAGCTTGGGGAGGCGGTGAGCCTGACATCGCCCGGGTGCGAGAATCCGATCCGTCGTGAGCAGATCCTTCGTTATGTGGAGGTTTGCGGTCCGGAGTATCTGCGGCTCAACGGCGGTCGCATCCTCCGGGAGGCGACCCACGCGGACCTGGCGGAGGATCGCCACCTGCGTCAGTCGGAGAAGGAGAAGATGGAGGTGTGCAGGAGGTTCATCGAGGCCCGCGGGCTGCCGATGAAGCTGGTGGATTGCGAGCACCTCTTCGGCGGCGAGCGGGTCGTGTTCTACTTCATGTCCGAGGGACGCGTCGACTTCCGGGAGCTGGTGCGCGATCTGGCCCGGGAGTTCCAGACGCGGATTGAGATGCGGCAGGTCGGCGCCCGCGACGAGGCCCGGCTGGTGGCGGACTTCGAGACCTGCGGGCGGGAATGCTGCTGCAAGAACTTCCTGAAGACCCTCAAGCCCGTCAACATGAAGATGGCCAAGATGCAGAAGGCCACTCTCGATCCGTCGAAGGTGTCGGGGCGTTGCGGCCGGCTGAAGTGCTGCCTGCGGTATGAGCAGGATACATACGAGGAGCTTGACAAACGGCTGCCCAGGACGGGCACGCGGGTCCGTACGCAGTTTGGCGACGGGACGATCGTCGAGCGGCAGATCCTGACGCAGACGCTGCTGCTGCATATGGACGACAACCAGCGGATCGCGGTACGGATGGACGACGTCCTCGAGACGGACGTGCCTCCGCCTCCCGCGCCTCCGCCGGGAGAGGCCGTCAACGGCGCTCGCGGGCGGCGACCGCCGCCGGATCGGTCCGCCGCGAGGCGCCTTACGGCGACCGGGTCGGGCGGGGCGGAGCCCGCGGCGGCGGCCGACGAGGCGGAGCCGGCGGCGGGCGAGGGTGAGCGTTCCGCCCAGTCCGGCGAACGGCGGGGGCGTCGTGGTCGCCGGGGCCGTCGGAGTGACGGGAGGTCGGCCGGACCGATGAACGGCACCGGCGGACCGCCGGAATCCTCCGCCGAGCCTTTGTCGGATGAACCGGATAGAATCGAATGAGCCATGGCCGAGACACCTGCGATTCAACCGAAGAGCATCGAGCAGATCGTTCGAGAGGTGGGCGCGTATTCGCCGGAGGCGTTCCAGTTCGTTCGAGACGGGCTGGGGGTGACGTCGGAGCGTGTGCACGGCCCCGCGTCTCGACTGGAGCGTCGGCTCCTGAAGTGGATGGCGAAGGCGAAAGTCGGGCTCAACGAGCTGCGGCAGCTCTATGACGAAGGGCGGCTCCCGCCGAATGTCCGCTCGGCCGTGGAAAGCCTGGGCGGCGTCGACGCCCTGAACCGTCATGTGACGGGGCAGCAGTTGTGCCTCGGCCTGCGCGACCTTGCGATTGAGCGGTGGGGCTGGATGGCGCGAGTGGTGCTGGCGCATTGGGGCGTACACAGCACGATGGATTTCGGCCGGATCGTTTTCGCGCTGGTCGAGAACCAGATCCTTTCCAAGCAGCCGACCGATTCGATCCACGACTTCGACCGGGTCTACGATTTCCGGGATGCGTTCGATCGGCGTTACCGGATTGTCCTGAAAGAGCCGGAGTGATTCGTCGGCGACCTCTTGCGGTCCACCCTGCTGTTGCCGCAGCGTGGTCGGGTCGTCGTCCGGCGAAGGCGGAGATCTCGCCCGGTGCGGGAGCGCGCGGGCGTTTCGCGGGTTGGCGCGGTGCGGCGGGATCGGTAGAATCCCGTCGGCGCGTAAAGGGGCGTGACGTTCCGTCGGCTCGTGGTTCTCGGGTGCCGCTTTCCGTCGGTGACTCATATGCCGGCGGCGGAAACGGGGGCCGGCGTGCCGCCCGTGCCGAGGCGGGCAAGATGCCCGCCCGCCCCGGAAGGGCATGACTGTCTCGCCGAAAGCGGCATCGGATCGGGAGTAGACTCGGTGTTCGGCATCATCTCTCGCGATAAGGGATTCTTCGATCTGCTGGAACGTTCGGCCGACGTGGTGGTCAGGGTTGCCACCGCCTATGCGGAGGTGGCCCACGACTACCCGAACCGGGAGGATGCCATCAGCCGCATCCGGCAGTTCGAGCACGACGGCGACGAGGTCGCCCACCGTACGCTCGAAATGCTCGACAAGACGTTTATCACGCCCTTCGACCGGGAGGACATCCAGGCCCTCACGTTGCGCATGGATGACGTGATCGACGAGATCGACGCGGCGTCGAAGCGGCTCATGCTCTACCGGATTCCCGAGCCGACCGGGTGGTTCGTCAAGCAGACGGAGGTACTCTTGCGGGCCGCGAAACTCGTTGCGCAGGCGGTGGCGCAGCTTCGCAAGCTCAAGAAGCCGGATCATCTTCAGGAGCACCTTGTGGAGATTCACCGGCTGGAGAATGTCGGGGATGACAACAACCATGCGGCGGTCGCCGAGCTGTACGATAACGCGACGGACCCGATCCTCGTGATGAAGTGGAAGGAGATTTACGACCTTACCGAGCGGGCGATCGACCGGTGTGAGGACGTTGCCAACGCGATCGAGGCGATTGTTCTGAAGAATACGTGACGGCGCCCGGCCGGGACCAGCCCGGTAGCGGGCTGCCTGCGGCGCCGGCATTCGGCGGAACGGAGCGGCGGAGTATGAGCACGGTGAAGGTCGGCCTGATCGGCGCGGGGTTCGTTGCGGATCTTCATGCGGCGGCATTTCGCATGTTGCCCGATGCGGAGGTGCTCGCCGTCGCCTCGCCGACGCCCGGAAAGGCGAAGCGTTTTGCCGAGGAGCGGGGCATCCCGAGGGCCTTCACCGACTATCGCGATCTCCTCGCCGTGCGCGAGATCGAAATGGTCAACGTGTGCGTGCCGAATCACCTGCACGCCCAGGTGACCATCGACGCGGCCTGGGCCGGCAAGCACGTCGTCTGCGAGAAGCCGCTGTGCCGCACGCTGGAGGAGGCCGACCGGATGATCGAGGCGTGCGCGAAGGCCGGCGTGCTGCTGATGTACGCGGAGGAGCTTTGCTTCGCGCCGAAATACGTCCGGGCAAAAAAGCTCGTCGAGGAGGGGGCGCTGGGCCGCGCATTCCTGGTGAAGCAGTCCGAGGAGCACTTCGGCCCGCACATGCCCTGGTTCTGGGACATCGACAAGTCGGGCGGCGGCGTGCTGCTGGACATGGGTTGCCACTCGATCGAGTACGCGCGGTGGGTCTTCGGCAAGCCGGCGGTCAAGAGCGTCATCGCGAATCTCGGTGTGTACGTTCACGCGGACCGGACCCGCGGCGAGGACCACAGCCTCTGTATCGTGGAATACGAAGGCGGGCACGTCGGCCTCGCCGAAAACAGTTGGGCCAAGCAGGGCGGCGTGGACGATCGCGTCGAGATCTACGGCTCCGGCGGGTTCACGCGGGCGGACCTTCTGCGCGGCAGTTCGCTGCTGACGTACAGCGAGCCGGGCTACGGCTACGCGGTGGAGAAGGCTGCCACGACGCGGGGGTACACATTCACCATGTTTGAGGAGGTCTGGAACTACGGCTTCCCGCAGGAGATGGCGCATTTCTGTCGGTGCGTTCGGGGCAGGGAGCAACCGATCGAGACCGGCGAGGACGGTCGCGAAGTGCTCAAGATCATCTATGCGGCGTATCAGTCCGCCGGCACGGGCCGCCGCGTCGAATGGCCGTATCAGCCGCCGAAGGTGGACAAACCGATCGATCTGTGGCTGGGCGCGGCCGCAGGGCGCGTGTGACGTCTCATATCTGCGCAACTCGGGTTCCTCGCAGCAGGCCGTGCGAGGGGTGTGCAGGATCGCGGTCGTCGCCCCCCGGCTTTCCGTGCGTCGCGTGTTTCTGAGCGGGTCCGCCGGGGACGAAAACCTCCGGAGGGCGGTGTCGGCGGGATTCACGGGGCATCTGGTACCCGGACCGCTTTTCCCGTTCTGTGGAGCGATTCAGCCCAGGAACGGCTGGATCGTGTGGCGGATCGCCAGGTAGAGCACTGCGGCGATGAACGCGGAGCAGGGCAGCGTGAGGATCCATGCCATGACGATGCGCTGGCCCCAGACCCAGCGGACGGACCGCACGTTGCGGGCGCTTCCGACTCCGAGGATCGCGCCGGTGATCGCATGCGTCGTGGAGACCGGGATGCCGCAGAGGGCCGTCGCGATGAGGGTCGTGGCGCCGGCCGTCTCAGCGCAGAACCCGCCGATCGGTTGAAGGCGGGTGATCCGGTCGCCCATCGTCTTGATGATTCGCCAGCCGCCGAAGAAGGTCCCCATGGCGATCGCCGCGCCGCAGGAGAGGATGATCCACCACGCGATCTCGTGCTGGCGGCCGAGGAAAACGTACCGGTCGAGGGCGAGGTCTTCCCTGCCCGCGCTGACGAGCAGCGCGACGATGATGCCCATCGTCTTCTGCGCGTCGTTGGTGCCGTGCCCGAGGCTGTACAGCCCCGCGGAGACCAGTTGGAGACGGCGGAAGAGGCTGTCTACCCGGCGGGGCCGGGCGTTACGGAAGATGCGGCCCATTATGAGCATGTTGACCAGCCCGAGCAGGAACCCGATGACCGGCGAGAGGACCAGGAACAGCAGGACCGGTCCCCAGCCCGAGAGGAGCAGAGAGTGGACGCCGCTCTTGGCGACGGCGGCGCCGGCGTAGCCGCTGATCAGGGCGTGCGACGAACTCGTCGGCAGTGCCAGCCACCAGGTGATGAGGTTCCAGGCGATGGCACCGAGGAGCCCGGCGCAGACGACGTACTGGTCGATGGCGTTGAGGTCGATCAGGCCCTTGCCCACGGTGTGCGCGACGGGGGTGCCGAAGACGAAGACGGCGACGAAGTTGAAGAACGCCGCCCAGGCGACGGCCTGGATGGGCGACAGCACGCGGGTGCAGACGACCGTGGCGACGGAGTTGGCCGCGTCGTGGAAGCCGTTGAGAAAATCGAAGACAAGGGCGACGAGTACGATGGTAATGATGAACGCGCTCATGCCTGTTTCGCGGTCTCCGATCGAACGCCGGAAGAGGGCGGGATTGTAGCGGCACATGGCGGATGTGACAACGCAACGGCCGGGCGGGTCCGAGCCGCGCTGCGACAGGGCAGGGGCGCCCGGCCGGAAGCTGCCTTGTCGGCCCGCCGAGGGTCCGGGCGCTATCGGGCGGATGGAATGGTCAATTCCGTCAGGGGGACCTCCATATCGACCGATCCCACCGAGACGACGGCCGTCTGTTTGTGAAGCTGCATACGGACGATCGTGCCCCGTCGGTCAAAGCGACGCACGTGTACCGTGTCGCCCGGGCGGAGTTGCGCGACCGCTCGCGTCCAGTTGGCGAACTCGGCGCGCTGGCGTTCGAACTCGGCGCGCTGCCGTTCCATGGCCGCGCGGGCCTGCTCGGCTTCCCGCTGCGCGGCCTCGGCCTCGTTTCGGGCCTGTTCGGCGCGGCGGCGGGTGGCGAGGGTGCTGTCGATGGCTTCGCGGAGGGCGTGCTCCTGTCGGGAAAGGTGGGCCCGTGCGGCATCGAGGATCCGCGCGGGCATGCCGAGTCGCTCGGCGATCGCGATCGCGTTGCTGTTGCCGGGTTCGCCGATCAGGAGCCGATACGTGGGCTGGAGGGAGGCGACATCGAACTCGACGGCGGCGTTGTCCGCGCGGGGGTGCGTGAAGGCGACGCTCTTGAGGACGCCGAGATGGGTCGTGACCATGCCGTGGCATCCGACGCGCAGCAGGTCCTCGACGATCGCGCGGCCGATCGCGGCCCCTTCGTCGGGATCGGTGCCCGCGCCGAGTTCGTCGATCAGAACGAGGCTGCGGCGCGTGGCCTTCTGAAGCATCTGCATGAGCCGGGCCACGTGCGCGCTGAACGTACTGAGAGATTGCTGAAGGCTCTGCTCGTCGCCGACGTCGATCATGACCTCGTCGTAGATCGGCAGCGTGGCGCCTTCCTCCGCCGGGATGGGCAGGCCGGCCTGGGCCATGACGGCGAGGAGGCCGACCGTCTTGATCGCGACGGTCTTGCCGCCGGTGTTCGGGCCTGTGACCACGAGCAGATCGAAATCGTCGCCGAGCCTCACGTCGATCGGCACGACGGGGCGCGTCAGGTTGCCGGCCGCGCGCTCGCGCTCCTGCATTTGGAGCAGCAGGGGATGGCGTGCGTTCCGCAGGCGGAGCGTGCGGTCGCGTCCGACGAGGGGACAGGTCATGTGGTATTTCCGGGCGAAGCGGACCTTTGTGGCGATGAGGTCGAGGACGGCCAGCGTGTCGAACGTGCGGAGCAGTTCGGCCGAGTTCAGGTGGACCAGATGCGTGATCTCCCAGAGGATACGGCTGATTTCCTCCGCTTCATCCTGGCGGAGGCGGACGATGGCGTTGTTCAGTTCGACGGCCTCGGCAGGCTCGACGAAGAGCGTGGCGCCCGTATCGGAGGTGCGGTGAATGATGCCGCGGACCCGGCCGCGATGCTCGGCGGCCAGCGGGAGGACGAAGCGGTCGTTGTGGAACGTGGCCTCCGGGTATCGCAGCCATTTCGTGACGTGCGGCGAGCGGAGGAGCCGTTCGACGACGGTCTGGATCCGGGCCTGCGCGTCCCGGATGGCCGCGCGGATGCGGCCCAGCCGGGCTGTGGCGTCGTCGCGGATCGAGCCGCGCTCGTCCACGACGCGGTGAATCTGGTCGGAAATGATCTTGAAATCGCCCAGCCGCGAGGCGAGCGACCGAAGCTCGGCGGCCGTCTCGGGCAGCGACCGCGACCACGCGAAGACGGCGTTGGCGGCGTCCAGCGACGAGGCGAGCTCCGAAAGGCCTTCCGGCTCGATCTTGGCGGGGGGCACGGCGCGGCGGATCATGTCGCGCACGTCGCGAAGCCCGCCGGTCGGCGGAAGCCCGAGCCCGTCGGCGAGCGCGCTCATCTCGACGACCTGCCGGAGCCATCGCTGCACGAGCTCCGGGCGCGTCGCGGGCTGGAGCTTCAGGGCCAGCTTGCGGCCGAGCGAGCAGCCGGCGGACTCGGCAAGCATCTGCCGGACGCGGTCGAACTCGAGCCGCTCGAGAGTGTGCGAATCCATCATCGGAATTGTAGCAAACCGGGTGCCGCGCATGCGAGATGGGCGCGCGGAGCAAGACTGGGAGACAAACGTCGCCCGCCGGTATAATGCGCGGCGGCGCGACCGAGGCGTGCGGCGCGGGAGCTGCGGTTCGCTGGGGCGACCGGGGACAGGGGACCGTGCCGGCGCGGACGGGTGTCTTGCGGGAATGAGGTCCGGGAACATGCGATGCGCAGCGTGGATGCGGTGGGTGGCGCTGTCGGTGCTCTGGACGACGGCCGGAATCAGCTCTGCCCAGACGGCTACCCGTGTGAACCCGAAGGCGGACCTGGAAGCCCTCCAGGCCGCCTTTGCGGAAGTGGCTGACGCGATGCGCCCGAGCGTCGTGTCGATCCGCGCGGAGCGACGCCTGCGAGCGGCTCCCGACGCAGACGCAGGCCCGGGCGGTCCGGCGGTCCTGACGCGCCTGCTGCCCTCCGTCGGAAGCGGCGTGGTCATTCGCGAGGACGGCATGATCCTCACGAACGAACACGTCGTTCAGGATGCCGAGAAGATCTGCGTCGTTCTGCACGACGGTTCATCGCACGAGGCCGTTGCGGTGCATGCGGACCCACGGAGCGATCTGGCCGTCATCGAGATCGACGTCGAGGGCCTGCGGCCGGCCCGCCTCGGCGATGTGAGCCGGGTCCGGCAGGGGCATTGGGCCTTCGCGCTGGGCAACCCGCTCGGGCTTGCCGGCGGCGGGGGCATGGTGATGTCGCAGGGAATCGTCAGCGCGGTCGGGCAGAAGCTGCGCCTGGATCCCACGGAGACGCGCTACTACGGCAATCTCATTCAGACCTCGGCGGCGATCAATCCGGGCAACAGCGGCGGACCGCTGGTGAACATCGACGCCGAGGTGATCGGCATCACCACGGCGATCTCGACCCGCTCGGGTGCCAACGAGGGCATCGGCTTTGCCGTGCCGATGGAGGCACGCACAAAGGCGATCATCGAGAAGCTGCTGCACGGCGAGCCCGTGGAGTACGGGTACATCGGCGTGGGCGTGCGAACGGCTCCGCGAGACGGCCCGTGCGCGTCGCCGTCGGGCGGCGGGGCGGTGATCACGACGATCGAGCCGGGCTCGCCGGCGGATCGCGCGAAGCTGGCCGTCGGCGACGTGATCCTCGAGTTCGACGGCAACGTTGTGGAGGATGCGGATCACTTCGTCCGGCTCGTGGGCGCCGCGGCGATCAACCGTCCCGCCGGGATCGGGTATTGCCGCGGGGGACGGCGAGATCGCACGTATGTCGTCGTCGGCTGTCGCAGCGGATCGCGCGGCGGTGCGGCGAGCCGGCTTTCCTGGCGCGGCATGACGGTCCGCGAGCTTACCCGGGAACTTCGCCGGCAGTTTGCGATTCCGGCCGGAGCGGACGGGCTCGTGGTCGCGCAGGTGGCGGCGAACTCGCCCGCCGATCGCGCCGGGATCCGGCCGGGTCAGCGGATCATCCGGGTTGGCGACGTCGCCGTCGGCAGCCTCGCGCGGTTCGGCGAGGTAATGCCGGGGCTGACGGGCGCCGTACGTCTGACCTTGTCCGACCAGCGTGTCATTGAGTTGCCTTCGCCCTGACGTCGGCCGGCGCCGGCGCTTGCTCCGTCGCGCTGCGGCGGCCCGTGCGCGGCCGCGGTGGCTCGACGAGAAGCAGGTTGGCGTCGTAGGTGAGGCTGCCGAGCAGGAGCGCGCCCAGGACGCGATGAATCTCGATCGAGTAGATGTGGCTCTCGCCGAGCGGGTTCGGATTCAGCGGGTCGGCCACGAGCACCTGACGCGCCCGCTTGTCGTAGTCGCAGAGTACGACGAAGTGCCCGACGGGGTATCCGCGGATGTCGTCCGGCTCGCCCTTCGGGCCGACCTCCCGCATGGCTCGATACAGAAACGTGGCGCTCAGACCGGTGATCACGGGAATACCGTGCGTCAGATAACGGCGAAGGAGCTTCGTGGTGAGATCCTCGAAGCGGATCACGCCGCCGCGTTCGAGGAACTCCAGATAGCCGGACGTCGCCAGACGCAGCTTGGCGTCATCCTTATGCGCCGCCTGGTCGAGAAGCTTGCGGCGCAGATCGATGCGGTCGGAGCCGAACCATGTCGGGTCGAAGACCTGAAGATTGTAGGTGTAGAGCGTTGCCCGATAGCCCCGCTGAAGCGCGTGGCAGCCGAGGAACGCCCCCAGGGTTCCGCCCCCCGGCAGCGCGGACGTCTCCGCGATGACCCGCTCGAGGGGGATCGAATCGCCGTAATGATGGTATACCGCGTGCAGGCATGTCGGTCCGCACGTGGTCTCATCGGGCTGCGGCAGGATGACGAAAGGCTGCGGAACGCTCATAGACCCGGCCCTGGCGGTCGCGCTGCGCGAATCGGAAACGGGCGTTCGCGTCTTCCCCGGCGCGATGCCCCCCCCGGCGCCGCATACCGCATCGTCATCATACCCGCGATCCGCGCCGAATGGCAGACTTGCCGCGAGCCTCGCGCGAGGGCAGGATGCGCATCGCACGGGCGGCGATCTCGGGAGATTTTGACATGGCCGGCGTTACGCGGCGGGAGTTTCTTCGGCAGGTTTCGGGCAGCGCGATCGGCGCAGGCGTCGGCGCTTCGCTCGCACGCGGCATGGATCCCGCTCCGACGAGCCGGGCCGGGTCGGCGGCCGCCATGCCGCATACACCGGGGCGGTCGTTCTCTTTCCTGCATACGTATGAGGCCACAGGGCGCTACTGGCGCGGTATTGAGAAGGCCGGGCTCGTGCGGCCGACGACGGGCGTGCGGCTCGTCCATTCTCCCTTCGGCGATGACGACTCGCGCCGGTTCAACGCCGTCGCCCGGCTCGGCGGCGAGTTGCACCGCATCATCCGGCAGGCGGGGGGCCGCTTCATCGTCGATCGCGTGGCGGGCGGATCGCCGTACCACGCGTACGAATTCGACGCCGCGCTGATTCAGGCGTATGCGTCCCTGCTGCGCGGGAGGTTTCTGGGCGGCCAGGTGCACGAGGTCATCAGCAACGTGCACAACGACTGGTCGCGGATCGTCAAGGCGAACGCGGCGTTCGAGCGCGAGCCGGTCCGGCCGGACGAACTGCGGTCGTATTTCACGTGGGACAGCGCGGATCGCTGGATCGAGTACGGTACGCTGGACGACTATGCCGGTCGCATGAAGCCGCAGACGGCGGCGGCGCTGTGGAAGGAGATCGAGTGGGCCGCCGGGCGGCAGGCGGCCCGCTTCGGCGGGCACTGGAGCTACTGTGAAGGCAGCGCCCGCGGGGAACTCGCGTGGCATATCTTCTACAAGTGGGGGGCGGCGTACGGTCTGGCGGAAGTGGGGCCGTGGGCCTCGGCACAGACGCAGTTCGCTATTGCAAGCCTGCGGGGTGCCGCGAAGGCCGTCGGCCGGCCGTGGGGCGTGTTCTTTGCGCCGTGGGGGCCGGGCGGCTGTACGTCGTTCATCCCGGAGAAGGATTGGTCGTGGAACTGCCCGAAGAAGTGGCTCGACGACAGCAAGTGGCCCGTCGGCCCGGACGTCGGCCCGTCCACGGCATTGCAGCGGCGTATCTTCTTCCACGCCTACCTCTCCGGCGCCCACACGCTGCACGAGGAATGGGGGGCGGAGGGAAACCTTACGGACTGGGACGCGGGCACGCTCTCCTCGTACGGGCGCGTCACCCGCGACCTGCTGGACTTCCAGGACGCCCACCCCGACGTGGGCGAGCCGTACACGCCGCTTGCGCTGGTGCTCGACCCGAGCATACCGCCGCCCGATCCGCAGCCGTGGGAGCGGCTCAAGCAGCGAATGTTCTCCAACGGGGATGCGGAAAAGGCTGTTGCATCACGACCGGCGGCAGGGCGGCAGGAGCCTGCGTGTTATCCGCCGTGCGCGGTGCCGGAGGTGTTTGACGTCGTGCCTGCGGACGCTCCCGCGGACGTCTGGGGGGCCTACAGGCGGGTGATTGCGATAGGCGACGGTCGTGCATTCCTGCCGCCCCGGGCACAGCTCTATCCGACGAGCGAACAGCCCGATCGCGTGCTCGCGGCGGCGCGGGAGCTGTCGCCGTTTTCGCGATCGACGCACATGCCGATGCAGATCAACCATCGCCGGGCCGACGGGGCGTGGGTCGTCGGCTTGTACAATCCCTGGGGGGCGAAACGGGGCGACGTGTACGGAGTGGGCAGCCTCCTCGACGAGGGTTGCACGATGCGCGACGTGCTGCGCGCGGACTTCCGCATGCAATCCGCGAGGGTGATACACGCCTGGCCGGCGGGATCAGGTGCCCGGCTCCGGGGCGACGAACTGCACGTTACGGTCGGTCCGGGCGGGACGCTTGTGCTGGAGGTGGAGGCGAAAACCTGACACGGCCCGGCCTTCGCGTATACTTCCCGCAGTTGGCAGGCGGCTGCGGATGGCGCGGGTCCTGCGGGAACCCGGATGGAGGTCGAATCGTGAAGCCTTGCAACGTTCGATGGGCAGGCGTGGAGCGGTGCGTGAGGGCGGGCATCCTGACGGCGGTGTTCGTGGCCGTCTGCCGGGGCGATGAGTCGTTCGCGCCTCCGGCCGCCGGCGGGCCGGCGTATCCGAAGATCAACACGACGGTCGGCTACCAGGTTGACCCTTCGTGGCCCGCAAAGCCGCTCGCGCACGAGTGGGGCGGCGTATCGGCCGTCGCCGTCGACCCGCGGGATCGGGTATGGGTCTTCAACCGCGGCAGGATGCCCGTGCAGGTCTTCTCAGCCGAGGGCAGATTGCTCGACGCCTGGGGCGAGGGGTTGTTCAAGGCCGCGCACGGTCTTCGTCTCGATCGCGAAGGGAACGTCTGGGTTACGGATGCCCGCGCGCACACGGTTCAGGAGTTTACTCCCAACGGCAAGCTCCTGTTGACCCTCGGCACGCCGGGCGAACCCGGCGAGGATGATCGCCATTTCAACCAGCCCACCGACGTGGTGGTCACGCCGCGCGGAGATGTTTACGTTGCCGACGGGTACGGCAACAACCGCGTCGTCCGGTTCGATGCCCGCGGGCGTTTCGTCAAAACGTGGGGCCGGTTGGGGGTGAAGCCGGGCGAGTTCAGTCTGCCGCATGCGGTGGCCGTCGATTCGCGCGGTCGCGTGTACGTGTGCGACCGCAACAACGGTCGCGTGCAGGTGTTCGATCGGGAAGGCGGATTCCTCGCAGAGTGGCGCAACCTGCTCGTGCCGTGGGGCATCTGGATCAGCCCGAAAGACGAGATCCTCCTCTGCGGCTCTTCACCGATGCGATGGGGAGAGGGCCGCTCCCTCGGGGTTCCGCCGAAGGATCAGCTTGTGATGAAGCTCAACACGGAAGGCCGCGTGCTGGAACTCTGGACTTTCCCGACCGGCCAGACCGGTCGGGAACAGCCGGGTGAGCTGAACTGGCTGCACGCGATCGCCGCCGACTCCCACGGCAACCTCTATCTGGGCGACATTCAGGGCCGCCGGGCGCAGAAGTTCACGCGGCTGGAGAAGCACGTCGAGGAGGCGTCGGAGGGATCTGCAAAATGAGCGGACGCCGTATGACGGCTGATCTACGCCGGAGTTTCTGGGACAAGCCGTTCCAGAAACGCGGCGAGTGTGAGTTGCTCGGGTGGCGGGATGACGAACGTGCAGCGGGTGGCGCTTCGGCTTGTGCTCGCAGGGATTGGAGCCGCCCCGTCGGGGCTTCGCATGACGGGCCGTGATCCTCTCCCAGGCCGTTGGCCTGGGCTGGTATAGGGCGGGTGCATGGCCGTACTTGCGGTGCGTGTATGGCGAAGGCGTCGGAAGCCTGGCTGAAGCCGGCCCGGCAGATCGCGAAGGCAAGAGCGGGATGAGCGCCCGGTCCCAGCGATTGAATGCGTAGAGTCTTGCGTCGCGCCTTTTGTGCGCCTTGCGCGCGGCG
>CAZZFA010000119.1:0-13499 GCA_964653435.1 uncultured Planctomycetales bacterium
GCTACGTGCGTCCGGCGCCGCCATGTTGGGCTGCGGGCCACGCCCGCGCTGGGGGACTCTGCGATGTGGCGGCCCCCGCGACCCAGCGATAAATCGCTGGGCTATTCTCACACGCCCCTCCGAGGCGTTGCCCTCGGTCGACGCCCCGCTGGGGCGTTGGCTTGGGTGCCCGTCGCACGGCCCTCCGATGCGTTGGCCTTGGTGGACGCCCATTTGGGGCGTTGGCTTCGGTGCCCGGCGCGCGCCCCTGCGGGGCGTTGCCTGGGGCGCCCCGCGGACCACGCGAAGATGCGGGAAAGCCAAGGCGGCCTTCGGCCGCAACCGAACGCGGGCGCGCCGGCGGCCGTCATGCTGAGCGAAGCGAAGCATCTGGCTTGCCTGCGCCAATCAGCCAGATTCTTCGTCGCTGCGCTCCTCAGAATGACGGGTGGCGCCACCGCCGCAGCGCGATACATGCGCGCAAAGCAGGCCGCGCGCAAGGCGCGTCGCGCGCATGGCAGGCCGCGCGCAAGGCGCGCAAAAGCTGCGACGCAAGACTCTACTTCTTGCCGTGTGGGCACTTCTTGAGGCTCAGGAACCAGTCGAGCACTCGCGTGTCCGCCGCGGGCTTCTCCACACGTTCCTTGGCACTTCCGCAGGAGCCGGGCGGCGGCACAATCACGTCATCGCCCGGCTGCCAGTTGGCTGGGGTGGCAATCTTGTGCTCATCCGAATGCTGCATGGCGATCAGGAGGCGCTTGATCTCATCCATGTTTCGGCCGTTGGAGAGGGGGTAGTACAGGATGGCCCGCACGACGGCCTCCGGGTCGATGAGGAAGACGGCCCGCACCGCCTGGGTGGTGCTGGCAGCCGGCTGGAGCATGCCGAACGCCTTGGAGATTTCCATCGTCAGGTCGCTGATGACCGGGAACGTCACCTCGACGCCTTTCATTCCCTTGTACTCGATTTTCTCCTTGATCGTCCGCAGCCAGGCGATGTGGCTGTAGGTGCTGTCGATGGACAGCCCCAGCAGCTTGCAGTTGAGCTTCTCGAACTCCGGCTGCATGCTGGCGAACGTCATGAACTCGGTCGTGCACACCGGCGTGAAATCGGCCGGATGCGAGAAGAAAACGACCCACTTCCCCCTGAAGTCGTCGGGGAAGGTAATGGGGCCCTGAGTGGTTTCCGCCTTGAAGGACGGTGCCTTCTCGCCAATCAACGGCAACCTGTTTTCACCTGCCATCGCTGCTACTCCTTTACAAAACTCTCTTGAACTCGATTCGCGTGCCAGCCACGCAGTGAAAGCATCGGTCCGGCAACTCGTGATGCAGTCTCGCCATCGCCGAAAAGCCCGTACAGTGGGCCAGGCCGACCCGTTGCACATCGAGATCGCGCAGCGTGCGGATGGTCTGCTCCAGCCGATGCTCGTTCGCATTCAACAGGTGCATGCCACCCAGGACGGCGTGGATCCGCCTGCCGCCCGTCAGCGCGCATACGTAATCCAGCGTGTTCACGACGCCGGCGTGGGCGCAGCCCAGCAGGACGACCAAGCCGTCGCTCGTGTCCGTGTAAAGGGCCTGATCATCGGCGATGGTGTCCGGCTGCGTACACGCCTGATCGAGGTAGAACGCGCCGCCGGTGTCTTCAAAGTCATTTCGCCGCGGAATCTGGCCGGTCAGCCAGACCCCTTCGCTCAGCTCGATGGGATGGCTATGCGTGGGAACGACCCGGCCCACGCGGGACTTGAGCCAGTCGAAGGATTCGACAGGCGAGCGAACCGACCGCGCACCGCTCTGCGGGTGCCGCACGAAACGATTACGGAAGGCCGTCACGTGCGCATAGACGGTGGCCCGGCTGAAGTCCGGCAACGCAGCCAGCAGGCCGCCGGTGTGATCGTAGTGGCCGTGACTCAGCACCACGTCGTCCACGGTGGACAGCTCGATACCGAGTTTGTCGGCGTTGTGGGTCAGAGCCATACCCTGGCCGGTGTCGAACAGGACGCGCCGACCGTCCCGCTCAATCCAGAACGCCAGGCCGTGCTCGGCCAGCAGGCCACCCTGGTTGGCCGTGTTCTCGACGACAACGGTAATCGACAGTGGCCTGGTCACGGTGCGTTGTCGCTCTCGAAGCACGCCTCGCGGACGAAATCGCCGCACGCGCCGTCCCAGAATGTCCCTCTGGCCGCCGCGCAGACGGCGCCATTCTGGATGACCTCCGATTCCAGGTAATAGAGCGGCGACTCGGAATCCGCAAGCCTGGCGCGGACAACGGCCGGCACACCCAGCATCACAGCGCGATGGTAACGAATGGCAAGCTTGGCGGTCAGGCCGGCGATGCTCCGGGCAAAAAGGCAGTGCGTCATCGCCGCATCCAGCAGCATCGCCACGACGCCGCCGTGCAGGCGATCCGGATAGCCCTGAAACACCGCGCTGCAGTCGAACTCGGCCGCAACGCTTCCGTCGGCCTGCTGCTCGAATCGCAAGGCCAGGCCGTCCGGCCGTCCGTTGCCGCACACCAGACACGCTGGATGGCACCGCCGGCTCAGGTCAGTGGTGGTGTTCGTCACCGCATCCATGGTGTTCGCAGGCGCTCGCTCCCGAGGTGAGTTTCCCATTCAAGTAAGCCTCAGCGAGTTCCGTCAGACCCATCGCCGGCACGCCCAGGATGGCTTCGATATTGTTCTGAGCGAGCAGGTCCACGGCACGGGCGCCCATGCCGCCGGCGAGGACCACGTTCACGCCGAGTCCGTGCAGCCATCGCGGCAACACGCCGGGCTCGTGCGCAGGAGGTACGTGGTACTCCGTTCGCACCACGCTCCGGGACGACGGATCCACCTCCAGAATCGCAAATTGCTCGCAATGTCCGAAGTGCGGACAAACCTGCCCATTCTCCGTCGGTATGGCGATCTTCATTTGTACTCCTGTGAGTGGTTCTGGATAACGTTCATTCTATGCCCGGTGCCCTTCAACGTTCGCAAATCGTGTCCGTTGCAGCGTCCCCGCCTTGAACTGCTCGACAGCCCGGCTCACCGTGCCCGATGCGCCCGTGTAGATCGCAACGCCGCCGGAGTCGAGCACCGAGAATGCCTTCGGTCCCACGCTGCCGGTGATGACCGCCTGAGCCTTCAGCTCGACAACCTTCCTGCCTGTCTGGATGCCCGCGCCCTGGGGTGCATTCAGGTTGGCGTCGTTGTCCACGGACGAAACCTCGCCCGTGTCGGTGTCTACGAGAATCAGATACTTGGCGCGACCGAAACGCGGATCGGTCGGCGAGTCCAGCGTCGGACCTTGCGATGTCACCACTACTCGCACGGGACCTCCCTTCGTCTGAGACAAACCACGCCGCTGCAAGCAACGTTCCAGCGCGGTCCGGAAATGGAGAGTTTTCCGTAAATGCTTTTCGCAGCGATTGTTATGACCACGACGGTCGAGGCTCGACGATCTGCGTTCAGCAATGGCCGGCCGGTGCAGTGTTGCGGAATGCAATCTTATCGCGAGCGACTGCGCCCGTCGGTCGGCGGAGTTTCGATCTTCAGCGATTTGAGCTTTCGGAAGAGCGTGCTGGTATGGATCCCGAGATCCCGCGCCGCTTTTTTGCGGTTGCCCTGATGACGAGACAGCGCTTCGGCGATCAGGACGCGTTCCATCGCGTCGAGCGTTGTGGGGCCGCCGTGCTCGCCGCCGGGTTGGGCGCTGGCGGGGCGGAGTTCCGGCGGCAGGTGGTGAAGCTCGATCATGCCGCCCCGGCACAGGACGAACGCCTGTTCGATGATGTTCTCCAGCTCGCGAACATTGCCCGGGTAGTCGTGGTCCATGAGACGCGCCAGGACCTCGTTCGAAACCCCGGCGATGTCCTTGCCCTGCAGTCGGTTGAACTTGGCCACGAGACGCTCGACGAGCAGCGGGATGTCCTCGCGGCGCTGTCGCAGGCTGGGCAGCTTCAGGTAGACGACGCGGATGCGATAGAACAGGTCTTCGCGGAACCTGCCCGCGCGGACGAGCCTGGCGAGGTCCTTGTTTGTGGCGGCGAGGACGCGAACATCGACCTTGACCGGCTCCACCGAGCCGAGCGGTTCGATACACCGCTCCTGCAGGACCCGAAGCAGGCGTACCTGCATGGCCGGCGAGATATCGCCGATCTCATCAAGGAAGATGGTGCCGCCGTCCGCCATCGCGAATCGCCCCGGCTTGTCCTTGCGGGCATCCGTGAACGCACCAGCCTTGTGGCCGAAAAGCTCGGATTCCAGCAGCGTATCCGGAAGGGCTGCGCAATTGACGGCCACGAAACGCTTCTTCCTGCGGCGCGAAAGATTATGGATGGCGCGGGCGAAGAGTTCCTTGCCGGTGCCGCTGGCTCCTTCAATCAGCACGGTGCTGTCGCTCTCGGCGATCTGCGGCAGAATCTCAAAGAGGCTCGTCATGGCCGGGCTTCGGCCGACGATGTCCTCGAACGTGTACCGTGCCTCCAGTTCCTTCCGGAGTTGCTCGACCTGGCTCAGGTCCTGAAACGTCTCCACGCCGCCGATGACGGCCCCGTCCGGGCCCTTGAGCAGAGCGGTGGAAATCCGGATCGGAATCCGCTGGCCGGCATGGCTGACGATGTGCGCGGTGGCGTTTACAACCGGCTTGCCGGTGGTGAGCGTGCGCCGCAAGGCGCACGCGTTTTCACAGATGCTGGCGCGAAAGACCTCGCAGCAGGGCCTGCCCAGGGCCTCCTGCCGGTCGACGCCGGTGATTCGCTCGGCCGCGCGATTGAACGTCGTGATCCGCCACTCGAGGTTGACGGTGAACACGCCCTCGTTGATCGAGTCGAGGATGACGCTTGCTGATTCAACCGGTTCGGTAACGGGCATTCTGCGCGACTCCGAGCGGATCGCTCACGGCTATGATAGGCCATGAGATCGCATTATGCAATTCGGTTCGCCGGCATTTCATTGCAATATGCACGTGTCCAATCGCCGCAAACGCTGCCGCCAGGAATTACGTAACTCTTTCTATAAGACACAGTTACGTTTTGCGATCAATCAAACCATGAGCTGGCATGCCAGTTGTAGCAGGACGTCGTGATGAGAATCGCGATCCCACAGTGGCAGGGCCGGGTGTCTCCGGTTTTCGACGTGGCGTCGAACCTGCTGCTGATCGACTTCGAGGACGGCAGGGAGGTCCGACGGCGGGAAGTCACCCTTACGGCTACGGATCCGGTCAAACGGGCGGAGCAGGTCGTGCAGTTTCCGCCGGACGTGCTGATTTGCGGAGCGATCTCCCGGCCGTTGGAGGTGGCGCTCTTGTCTGCGGGCGTGCGGGTCATCTCGCACATCTGCGGATGCGTTGAGGAGGTTCTCACGGCGTTTCGAGATGACGCACTGACCGATGGGGCCTTCACGATGCCGGGCTGCTGCAGGCGGCGCCAGCGAGGGCGGCGCGCCGGCAGAGGGCGACGGCGCAAGCGTGATGCGCACGCGCCGCAAGAGGAGAAACCGTGACGATGGAGACCGGGGCAGCATCTTCAGCGCCCCGGGCGCCGGGCGAAGGCTCGACTCGTCGACGGCTGCGCGCGGTCGGCGACCGCCGGATGGTGCCGCGTGAACGACGCCCGGTCCTGGTAGCTGGGCCTGCGAAAGGAGAGTGATCCGATGTGTCCGACGTGTCTGTTGGGTCCCTTGACGTGGCTGGTGGCGATTTTTGTGGCCCTGTTCAACATGATCTTTGGCGGAGCGGCGGCTCCGTGATGGAAAACAATGCGCGTTCGTTGCGCCAACAGGCGATCTGGGAAGCGCGGCGGATGCGGGGCTGCAGGGGCCGGCGACGGCCCTCAGGAGGACGGGATCGCGGTTTTCAGCGGCAGGGAGGATTCGTGCCGCTTTCGGTTCGAGAGTTTCGTTCGTTTCCAGCCCCGTAGGGGCGACCGAGAGTAGCCCAGGGCGTAAGCCCTGGGTTCCCGGCGTCAACAAGCGCAAAGCCCCGCAGGGGCGACTGAGCCGTCGCGGCGTTGCATGCCGCACAAGAGACTGTCTTACCGAAAACGGCATCGGATCACGGTGACATCGGCTTGCCGGCCACTCGCCACTTCGTCACGCGCGTGGACCGGCTCGCCACAACAATCAGGAGGTTGTCATGAACCGGAAGACGAATCTCGCTCTTGCAGGATGTGTATTGGCAGGGACGGCGGGTTGCCTCGCGTGGCCGGACTGGGCCTCGCTTCTGCCGTCTGACGGGCAGACGCAGACGAAGACTTTCGTTGTGCAGAAGCCGCGGGCGTTTATGCAGCTCATCGAGTTCCACGATGACATCCAGGGCCTGAGAAACTGGGCCTATGAGCTGGAGCAGCGGGGTCTGAAATCGATCGTCAACGTCCGATGGCCCATCGTGGAGGCGTATCCCGAAGACTTCCGATGGCTGGCCGACCACGGCCACGAGATCATGGGGTTGTACAACGGAGGCCCGTTGTGGGACGTGCCCTATGAGGAGCAGCTTCGGGGCATGCAGGAAGCGAAAGAGGTGATCGAGCGCGTGACGGGCAAGCCGATGCGGACGTTCAGCAGCGCCTACGCTGCCTGGGACGAAAACACGCTGAAGGCGGCCGACGCGCTTGGAGTGCAATACATCTTCGGCCGGGGCGCCAGCGACGTCGAGGCCATCATCTTCAAGGCCGACGAGTATAAGTGCCAGATTATTTCGCAGAGCAACGTAACGTTTGCGGATATGGGTCGTGGCAGCCTGTGTGACTACTCGCTGTGGGCACGCGGCGCCACCGGGGCCGATTTCGAGCAGATCCTTCAGGAGACGTTGGCGAAGTACCCCAAGCGTTTGTTGGTATCAACCCATTCTTACCTGGGTGGCATGAAGAAGGACTGGTGGGAACCGTACAGGCGGTTTCTCGATAACGAAAACGTCGACTGGATTGCGACGTTCGACGAGTGGGTGAAGCCGCAGCACGGCGTCAATATCGGGGTTCCGCTGAGCATGGTCCCGCAGAACCGCGAGGTGAAGTACCAGACACCCGCCCCGGCCGTCCCCCTGGAGGCGTTGGAGGACGTGGACATGACGCACAACCCGTGCGCCGCGTGGTAGCGATCGTTGTCAGGCCGGCTTGCCTCGGGATCCAACGGGGCAGACCGGTTCGTCGGGAAACGGAGGAAAGCGAACGCCTTTTCGGCAGGAGCGACTATGCGAACAACACTGCGCAGTCTGTTGTGTGTCGGGCTGGTCATGACGGTTTGTGGGTGTCCTGCTGCCGTCCAGCAGCCGACGAATCCGGACGCACTGCTCATCTTTCACAACGGCACGGGGCCGATGTGCATCAAAGCGCTCGAGTGGCTGGCTACGGTGAAGGCGGAGCATCCGGATCTGGTTGTCGAGGAACACCTGACCACCGACCTGAACAGCCTTCTGCTCCTGGAGCAATTGAAGACGGAGTACGGGCAGAGCCAGGGTGTCTCGACGACGTTCAGCTATCTGCCCCTGATCTTCTTCCGCGGCCAGGCGTTCTCCGGATTCAATGATGAGATACAGCAGTCTCTGGCGGGACTGATCGATTCGATGAAGACGCCGTCCTCGTAAGACGGCGGCAGTACGGCATGCATGCTCGTGCAGTTGTGCAGATATCGCCATGAAAGGAGGTTCGTCGTTATGCCGGGTCTGGATCAGACAGGACCAATGGGTGAGGGTCCGCGAACGGGACGCAGCCTGGGCATTTGCCCACCCGTCGGGCCGCTTGGGGACGTGGCGCCGGTTTATGGAGTGGGCCGAGGCGGGCTGCCTCGCGGCGGAGGGCGCGGGCGGTGCTTCGGCGGCGGTCGCGGACTGGGGCGAGGCAGAGGGTGGTGGCACGGGCAACAGGCGGCCGGTCTGCCTCAAGGGGTTCGAGTCGGATGGCAAACGCCGCCCTATGCGTCACCGTCTCTGGAGCAGGAACGCTCGGCGCTGAAGGCCCAGGCCGAGCAACTGGAGAAGGCCCTCGAGGCGGTTCGCAATCGGATTGCCGAGATGGAGCCGGCCGGCAGGAAACCACAGGAGTAACCGTGCCACAGCGCGATGGAACAGGCCCGCCGGGAGGTGGCTGCGGCCGACGCGGACGCGGACCGACGGGCCGTTGCGGCTTCGGCGGCGGTCGTCGCGGCTCCGGCCAGCCGGGTTCGCGCGGACGACGGGGGCGTGGTGATTTGCCGCGGGCGACGGAACGGTCGCAACCCCCGGCGCCGCCCGAGGCGACCGGCGAGCAGGAACTCAACCGCCGCCCGGCCGAAGAGGGCATGGCCGAGGAGCAGACCGGATCGCTCAGAGCCGGCACGGCCAGGCCGGCGGACACTCGAGGCCGGCTGACGGCCGCAGTGGACGTTGATAAGTGCCTCCTCTGCCGGGCATGTGAGGATGTCTGTCCGAGCGGGGCGATCACCATTACCGACAAGGTGGCCATTGCCGCCGACAAATGCTCCGGGTGCGGGGCCTGCGTGCAGGTCTGCCCCAACGGGGCGATCCGGCTTGTGTGACACGGCTCGCGCACAGGATGTGAGGTTGCTTGGCGCAGCGCGGATGGTTGCCCCCGCGCATTGCGAAGCGTCTGGAAGAACCGGCGAAGCCCCAGGGAGCATGCAGGGGGAGAGCCTTGCTGACCATCGCTGTAGCCAGCGGCAAAGGCGGGACCGGAAAGACGACCGTGGCGACGAGCCTGGCCTACGTGGCTTCGCTGGACGGCCGTACGGTCGCCTACATCGACTGCGACGTGGAGGAGCCCAACGGGCACCTGTTCCTCAAGCCGGGGCGGCTGGCCGGCAGATCGGTCACGCGCCCCGTGCCCCGGGTTGACGAGTCCAGGTGCACGCAATGCGGCCGGTGCGGCGAGATGTGTCAGTACAGCGCGATCGTTCCCCTCGGGGCGACGGTGCTGGTCTACGCCGAGCTGTGCCACGGCTGCGGCGGCTGCGCGCGGGTCTGCCCGACCGGCGCCATCTCGGAAGTGCCCCGGGAAATCGGCACGCTGGAGACAGGTCTGGCCGGCGACGTCCGGTTTACGCGGGGCGTGTTGAACGTCGGCGAGGCCATGAGCTCGCCGCTCATCCGGCAGGTGAAGAACGCTTCGCCGAACGCCGACCTGGCCATCATCGATGCTCCGCCCGGCACATCCTGCCCGGTCATCGAGAGCGTGCGCGGCTCGGATTTCGTCCTGCTGGTCACCGAGCCTACGCCTTTCGGACTGCACGACCTGAAGCTCGCGGTGGAGATGGTTCGATCCCTGGGATTGCCACTGGGAGTGGTCATCAACCGGGCGGACACCGGAGAGCGTAACACCTGGGAATACTGCGCGATGCAGCAAATCCGCGTTCTTGCGGAGATACCCGACGACCGGCGAATCGCCGAGGCGTATTCGCGCGGAGATCTGGCCTGCTCGGTCTCGATCGAATACCGAGACCTGTTCAATCGCCTGCTGGACAGCCTGGCCGCACTCGCAGCTCCCTCGCCGTCCACTCCCTGGGCAGGCGGGAGGCATGCTTCATGAAGGAACTGGTCGTGATCAGCGGCAAGGGCGGCACGGGCAAGACCTCGCTTGCCGCCTCGTTGGCCGTTCTCGCGGGTCCGTGCGTTGTGGCCGACTGTGACGTGGATGCCGCGGACCTCCACCTGGTGCTTTCGCCGCAGATCAAGGAGCAGCATGACTTCTTCAGCGGCCGCGTAGCCGTCATTCGCCCGGAGGATTGCACCGGCTGCGGGGCGTGCCTGACGCATTGCCGATTCGACGCCGTCATGCAGGAGCTTTCGGCGGAAGACGCGGGGGCGGTTGTCCGCAACACGGGGTATACCTGTCAGGCCTGTGAATACTGCGAGCGGTCCTGCCCCGCGCAGATCAATGATCTCATTCGGGTCATGACGGAGGCAGTGGGGCTGCCCCGACACGGCGGGTTCCGCATCGACCCGCTTGCCTGCGAGGGTTGCGGCGTGTGCGTCCGTGTCTGTCCGGAACGGGCCATCGACTTTCCCGAGCGGCTCTGCGGGGAGTGGTTTATATCGGAAACCCGTTCCGGGCCGATGGTCCACGCGAGACTGGGAATCGCCCAGAGCAACTCCGGCAAGCTGGTCAGCATCGTTCGCCAGAACGCCCGCGCGATCGCCGAGCAGCGCAAGCTGGATCTCGTCATCATCGACGGTTCGCCCGGAATCGGCTGCCCGGTGATCGCATCCGTTACGGGCGCCAGCCTGGTGCTGGTGGTTACCGAGCCGACGCGAAGCGGCGAGCACGACCTGAAGCGCGTCGTGCAACTGACCCGTCACTTCGGTATCCCGGTGGCCGTGTGTATCAACAAATGGGATCTGAATCCCGCGATGTCGGACGGCATGGAAGCGTATTGCCGCAAGCAGTCGATCGCAGTAGCCGGCAGAATCCGCTACGACCGCGTCTTCACGCACGCCCAGGTTCAGGGCCGGACCGTCGTGGAGTGCGGCGATGACGGCGTTGCGGAGGATGTCCGGGGGCTGTGGGCAACCGTAAGGACGGAACTGCAACGAGGCTCCGGCCGTGCAGGGCGGAGTGAAGACCGTGGCCCATGACTACCTGAAGAAGTCCCTGGAGAAGCAGAGCGGGCGGGCGAGCGCCGCTCTGGTGATGACGCTGATGGGCGGTGCGCTCGTGCTCAACTCGTTTGTCGCCCAGCGCATCTTCGCCCAGCCGGATGACAAGCCCGGGGTGCTGAATCCTTACGCGGCGATCCTTGCGCTGACCGGGGCGGTCCTTCTCGGTGCTCCGATGGTCAAGCACGCCGTTGTGCATCTCTGGCGCGGCGCGCCCCACATGGATGAGCTTGTCGCGCTGGCCCTCGTCGCCGCCATCGCCATCGGCAAGTACCAGGAGGCGGGAGTCATCGCCTTCTTCGTCCTGCTCGGGAACCTGATTGAGACTCGCACCGCACTCGGCGCACGGGCGTCCATCGAATCCCTGATCCGGCTGACGCCGACACGGGCGTGCCGCGTGATGCCCGGGGGAAACGAGGAGGAGGTGAACGTCGCAGACCTCCGGCCGGGCGACGTCATCCGCGTTCGCCCCGGCGACAACATTCCGGCCGACGGCGAGGTGATTGCCGGCGACACCACGATCAACCAGGCGAACATCACGGGCGAATCGATGCCGGTCGAGAAACGCGTCGGCGACGAGGTTTTCAGCGGTACCAGCAACCTGACCGGCGCGATTGACGTACGGGTGACCAAGGCGGGAACGGATACGACCCTCGGCCGCGTGCAGAAACTGATCATGCAGGCCGAGGCCACGCGAACGCCGATGATGCGAATCGTCGACCGGTATGCCGGCTGGTACACGCCGACAGCCCTCATGTTGGCCGCGATTGTCCTGTTCTTCACGGGGGAGATTGAAAGGTCGATCTCCATGCTGGTCGTGGCCTGTCCGTGTGCGCTGATTCTCGCCACGCCGACCGCGATGGTCGCAGGGATCTCCTGCGCGGCCCGTTTGGGCGTGCTCGTGAAAAACGTGGTGCATCTGGAGTTCGCACGCTATCTGACGGCGATGGTCTTTGACAAGACCGGAACCCTGACAACGGGGCAGCTTGCGGTGACACGGCTGATGCCGGCGCCCGGTGTCGAAGGCGCGGCATTACTTCGAGCCGCCGCGTCGGCCGAACAACTCAGCAAGCACCCGGTCGCTCGCGCGGTACAGGATGTGGCCGAGCAGGCCCGGATTCAACTGATGCGGCCTGATCGCTTCGAGGAGATCGCCGGCCTCGGCGTGGCGGCCCGGTTCAATGGCGAGCAGGTGCTTGTCGGTCGGAGCAGTTGGCTTCTCGATCGCGGCGCCGATATGACCACCATCGCCGGCAAGGAGTACGAGGAAGCCGAGGGGCTCAGCACGCTGTACGTTGTTCAGAACGGGCGTTGCATCGGCTGGGTGGGCCTTGAAGATCGGACCCGCCCCGAGGCGCGTGCTGCGATAGACGAGTTGCGTGAACTCGGCGTTCGTGTGCTGGCGATGGTCACGGGAGATCGCTGGTCGGTTGCCCGGCGTGTCGGCCGGGAGATGGGCTGCACGGACATCCGGGCGGAGGTGCTCCCCGATCAGAAGCTCGCGCTGGTGGATCAGCTCAAGGCCCGAGGCCATCGTGTTGCGGTTGTCGGCGATGGTGTGAACGACGCACCCGCCCTGGCGGCGGGCCACCTCGGCATCGCCATGGGGGCGGCCGGCAGCGATGTCGCGATCAACTCCGCGAGTATCGCACTCATGAACAACGACCTCAGCCGACTCCCGTTCCTCATCCGGCTCTCGCGGGCCACCACCGGCGTGATCCGGCAGAACCTGCTTTTCGGCGTGGCCTACATCACCACCCTCGAGGTGCTGGCCGCCCTCGGCTATCTGCCCGCGATGCTGGCGGCCATCCTGCACACATCGGCCAGCGCGATCGTCATTTTCAACTCGGCCAGGCTGGTGCGATTCGACGAGCATCGGGTCGCACGGCCGGTGACGCCGTCGCCCCGGCGTCGGCAAGGTTCCCCGATCAGCGATCGGCGACACATCGGTGTGCCGTCCGACGTCCGGCAAGGCCGTTCCGCGTTGCCGCGGGAGGCTGTACGATGAAGCACGTCTTCGGACCGGTACCTTCGCGTCGGCTCGGCCGCTCGTTGGGGATTGACCTGGTTCCGTTCAAGACCTGCTCGTATGACTGCATCTACTGTCAGCTTGGCCGAACCACCTGTAAGACCGTCGAGAGACGGGAATGGGTGCGATGGGAGCCGCTGCTCGAGGAACTCAAGCGCCGCCTCGATGCCCGCCCCGACTACATTACGTTCAGCGGGTCGGGCGAACCTACGTTGCACGCCGGACTGGGCGAGCTGATCGATCGAATCAAGTCGATTACGTCCGTTCCGATTGCGGTGTTGACAAACGGGTCGTTGCTCTGGCGCGCGGATGTCCGGCGCGACCTTCGGGACGCGGACCTCGTCATTCCTTCGCTGGATGCCGGCGATGATCTCCATTTTCGATGCGTCAACCGTCCGCATGAGTCGCTGTCGTTCGAACAGGTCGTGGAGGGCCTGATCGCATTTCGAGACGGGTTCGATGGACAGTACTGGCTGGAAGTGCTCGTGGTGTCGCGATGGACCTCCGGGCGCGGGCACATGGAGAAAATCGCGACGTGGGCCCGAAAGATCCGCCCCGATCGGGTCCAGTTGAACACGGTCAGCCGCCCGCCTGCCGAGCCGTGGGCCGAGCGGGTACGGCGAAAACGACTGCTCGGCCTGGCGCGGTTGTTTGAGCCGCGCGCGGAGGTGATTGACGAATACACTCAACCGCCCACGGACGGACGGCCGGGTTCCGGTGCGGACCGGATCTGCGACACGATTCGCCGTCGCCCCTGCACGCTTGAGGACGTGATGGCGGCGCATGGTCTTCATCGAAACGAAGCGGTCAAGTACCTGGATGAGTTGGTGCGTGGCGGGTTCATCGAACGGGTCGCCAGCGGATCGGACTTTTATGGTTCTCCTCCCGAAAAGTTGCTGATGTAAGTGCCTGAGAAGCAATGGACACCG
>CAZZFA010000120.1:0-13441 GCA_964653435.1 uncultured Planctomycetales bacterium
CCCCGCAAAGCTCAGGCGAGATTCTTCGGTCGCTCCGCTCCCTCAGAATGACGTACCGGGCCCGGCCCGGAATGCGGCGCCGGCCGACAAGAACCCTGGCGATAGCAGTGTAGGGGCGACGGAGCCTTCGCGGCGCTGCTCGCCGCACGCGAAACTGTCTTACGGAAAACGGCAGTAGCCCGTTCCGCCCGCGTGCCGGCACACCGCCCGGAATCGGCCGTCGGTCCGGACCGTGAACGGCTCGTGTCGTCCACACGGCGGTGACACGCGGAGCCGTTTCGGGGGCGGGGTTACCGCATTCCGGTCACGATGGAAGCCGCAGATGGCGCTTCAGGCCGACGGCGCGCCGGTTCGCAGAGCAGTCAGCGTGCGCCGGAGCTGCTCCGCGCGGGTGCGGGCGTCCTGCATTTTCGGCCAGCGGTGTTCCGCGTAGCCCTTTACGGGTTCGACGCTGCGGAGCAGCTCGATCTGTCGCTGGTATTCGGCGTCGTTTGCGTAGGCGAATTCATCGACGATCCGCTCGTACCACTTGAGCAGAAGGCGGTCCCGGCGGTGGAACCAGGGCATGACGTGGCGCATCCAGCGCATTTCGCGGATGACGTAGAGCGACCAGTGTGGAATCCGCACGTCGATCTGCTTGCCGAAGAACCGCGGGTGGAAGGTGCGCCGGTATCGGATGCGGTCGCCGTTGGCCGGATTCACGTTGTACCGCTGGCGATCGCGGCGGATCTTTTCGAAGCTCGTGAGCAGATGCGCCACGTAGAACTCGTCCTTGATGAGCATGAGCTTGGCGAGCTGCCAGGCGACGACGCGCGTGGCGGCGAAGCCGTACTTCTCGTGGTCGGTGAGAAAGACGCGGCGGATTCGCCGGGCGTAGCGGCGGGCGTACCGCAGGCCGCCCCACTGGATCAGGTCGTAGATGCGGATGGCGATGTCGCGCATCGTTTCCTTGTCGAGTTCCCGGCAGGCGCGGAGCGTGGTGTAAACGAGGTGCTTGTAGCCGCGGGCGAGCCGGGTATCGGGCAGGCGGAGCCTGGCATGCGGGACGGGACGCTCCGGCCGCAGCGCCCGCCGCCGGCCGACGAGGCGCATGTTGAGGTACGCGGTTTTCTCACGGACGGTGCGGGCGAGCGTGCGGGGCGGTTTGAACTCCGCAAAGAGTTCGGGGTTGGTCACCAGCTTGCGGCCGAGGTTGAACGCGCGCAGGTTCTTCTTGAAGTCGGCGCGGATCGTCTGGCGGATGCCGGTCTTGATCGATTCGAGCGAGACGGGGATGAGCCCGAGCTGATACGCCACGCCGAGCATGGTGATGTTCGCGTAGAGTTTCGTGCCGAAGATGCGTTCGCAGAGCGAGGAAATGGGATGGCCGAAGAAGGCCCCCGGCCGGCTGACGGAACGCAGCGTCTTTTCCAGTTCGGCGGTGTCGAAGTCCTCCAGCCCCATCAGCATGCGGACCGTCGGCGTCTTGTCCGTATTCACGACGGTGGCGGTCCGGTCGGGCGAGGCGACGCGGTAGGGGGCCTTCGGATCGACGGCGCGGACGGCCTCGAGCATGTCCACGCCGAGCAGCAGGTCGGCCCCGCCGTACGGGATGGTCATCGCATGGGGGGCGTCGCCCCGGACGAAGATGATCTGCGAGAAGACGGCGCCGTTGCGGATCGCGAGCCCCTTCTTGTCGGCGAACTCGACCCGATAGCCCTCGGCGAAGCCCGCCCGCACGAGCAGCCCGGCGGCCGTGCCGATGCCCATGCCCCCGACGCCGGCCAGCCAGGCGCGCCAGACGCCGCCGGGGAACCGGACGGGCGGCTCGGGAAGATGCTCAAGCTGGATCTCGTGTCCGCGCGGCCGGGGCGGGCGCCGGCGCTTGACGATCACATGTTCGAAGGCCGGGCACGCATCGAGCTTTGCGCAGGCGCCGTCGTTGACGCACCAGGACAGGTCCGTCGCGACCTTCGGCCCGTAGTCCGTCGGCTCGATCGTCAGGCCCGGGCAGCCGGTGCGATTCGTGCATTCGAGGCAGAACTCGCACACCTCGGGCGTGATGTTCATGAAGACTTTTTTGCGGATGAAGCCGCGATGCCGCTGCTCCGCGCGTTCCGCGGCCATCCGGCGCCGATTGAAGGTGATCCCGCACTCCTTGTCGGCGACGATGATCTTTACGCCGTCGGAGAGGATCGTCCGTTCGAGCAGGGCCTTGTAGGCCGGCCGGTCCGCCGGGTTCGCGCGGACGACCGTGCACTTCCCCGCCGTCATCGCACGGAGAATCGCCTCGATGTCCTGGGCGGCCTGCGCGCGCCCGAGCAGGTCCTCCGCCGCGCCGGGATGGGGCTGATGCCCCGTCATGGCCGTCGAGCCGTTCTCGAGGATGATGTACGTGATGTCCTGGTGGTTGGCGATCGAGTTGCTGATGGCGGCCAGGCCCGAGTGGAAGAACGTCGAATCGCCCATGAAGACGAGCTGCTTGTTCGTGATGAACGGATCGATGCCGCTGCCCGTGCCGCCGCCGAGCCCCATGCCGGAGTAGTTGTGCATGAGGGGGGAGTTCGGCTCGAACATGAGCATGGTGTAGCAGCCGGTATCGCCGTGACAGAGCAGATCCACCGGTCCGCGGCCGTGGACCCGGCGCATGTACGTCTCATCCGCGAATTGCTGCTTCACCTGGAGCAGGACGTTGGACGAGTCGCGGTGGGGACAGCCGGGGCAGAACGTGGGCATTCGCCCGGGCAGCGAGACGTTCGTACTCGCCGTCCGGGCGATGACCGCCAGATCGCGGTCGATCCGGGACGCGGCCCGCTCGGCGAGGGGCGACTTCACGGCGCGCAGGAAACGGGCGAGCCGGTCGGCGACGATGGAGTAGTTCAGACCGAGCACGCTGGGGAAGCCGGGCGTGTTGCCGGGAAACTCCTTGCCCCATACGGCGGCGAGTCTGCGATGAGCGTGACGCTGGCGGTGCCGCGTGACGATCTCGGCGACCTGCTCCTCGATGAAGCCGCGCCGCTCCTCGACGACGACGATGTGCTGGAATCGCTCGGCCATCTGCTCGATCTGCTCGCGGTCGAGCGGGTAAAGCACGCCGAGCTTGAGCACCGGGACGTCTTCGCGAAGGCCCCAGTCGCCCAGGACGCCGTCGACGTATTGCCAGGCGAGGCCGGCGGTGATGATCGCGATCGCGCCGCGCCCGTCGTGTTCGAGGCGATTGATGCCGATGCGACGGGCGGCCTCGATGAGTTTCTGCCGCCGCTCGGGCAGGCCCAGTTCCTTGCGGCCGGTGCGCGGCGGGAGCAGGACCGTGTCTTCGGTCTTGAGTTCGGCGGTTCGCAGCTCAAACGGGTGCCGCGCGTTGGTGAGAGGATAATGGTTCGGCCGGCACTCGACGGAGCCGCCGCCCTCCGCCAGGGTGGTCGTCAGGATGTATCCGATGAAGAAGCCTGAGGCCTGGGAGAGCTTGTAGGACAGGTCGATCCAGTCCTTGATTTCCTGGAGCGTCGCCGGCTCGACGACGGGCATGTGCAGGTGCTTGCAGAGGTAGCGGGAGTCGGCCGGCACCTGAGTGGATTCGCTCCACGGGTCGTCGCCGATGACGACGACTGCGCCGCCCTGCGGGTGCGCCCCGGCGAGGTTGCCCAGGGCCAGGCCGTCGCTGGCCACGTGCGCCCCGACGCTCTTGACCACCGTCATCGCCCGCAACGGCGACATCTGCGTACCGTTCACGGCCGCGACGGAGATCGCTTCGTTGTTGGAGATCCGGCCTTCGATGCCCTTCTCGCGCAGAAGGGGGGCCAGGTCGCTGATCACGTCGAAGAACGTCGCAACGGGCGAACCGGGATAGCCGGTCAGAAGGTGAACGCCCCCTTCGGTTTCCAGCGCTCCCTTGACAAGCAGTTCGTTGCCGTTGAAAAGCTCGAGACCACGGTCCTTGAGGAACCGCTGATCGATCTTGTCCATGCCGACGGCCTCCTATCCGTCGCACTGACGTCGGTCCGGCAGAGCCGGAGGCAGGACCGCGCCGTTCGGCCCGATAGTATACCCGGCCCCGAAGCGCTGATACAGTGCCGTCGCCGCGCCGCGCCGCCGCAAACGTCTGCTGTATCGATCGCGCCGATGCAGGGCAGAGGCGCCGCATTGCACGCACTTCTGTTACAGATCGCGAATTGTTACTCCTTGCAAGAGCGTAGGTTACGATCGTTTTACGATTTCGGCATTGCAGAAGTGCCTTTGTGGCGGGTATACTCCTTGTAGACGGTTGGCTCGGATGTGCCGCACATAAAGGCGAGGTTACCAGACAGGCTCGCAGACCCAAACACACGGCATGATTCGAGGGGGAGGATGCACCGTCGATGCCCAGTATGCGTACTGGGCATTTTTGTTGTCGCAAGCGCGAGGTTGGGCTGCGCGGCAGGCATACGCATAATGAGGTGGGTGCTCGACGGCGTGAGGCGCCCGGCGGACGGCATCCTCGGGCGGTGAGTGTGGATGATGCTGCGGATCGGGTCGGTTGAGCTGGATGTGCCGGTGGCGCAGGCCGCCATGAGCGGGTACAGCGATTACCCGATGCGGCGGATTGCGCGCAAGTGCGGCGCGCCGTATGCGCTCAACGAGGTGGTGCTTGATCAGACGGTGCTGCTGCGTGGCCGGAAGCAGAGGCGGATTCTCAAGACGGCCGCGGACGATCATCCCGTCGGCGGGCAACTGATGGGCTCGAAGGCCGACGACTTCGCCCGGGCCGCCGACGCCATGGTGGGCGCCGGCTACGACGTGATCGACATCAACTTCGGGTGCCCGGTGCGCAAGGTCATCTATCGCTGCCGCGGGGGCTACCTGCTGGGGCAGCCGGCGGCGGCGCTGGAGATCGTTCGCCGCGTGCAGGAAGCGGTCGCGGGGCGGCGGCCGGTGACGCTCAAGATGCGCCGGGGACTGGATGATTCGCCGGAGAGCGAGCGGAAGTTCTTCGAGATTCTGGATGGGGCGCTGGCGCTGGGCGTGGCGGCCGTGACGGTTCACCCGCGGACGGTGGAGCAGCGGTACGTCGGGCCGGCCAAGTGGGAGTTTCTGCGCCGGGTCAAGCAGCACGCCGGCAGCACGATCGTGCTGGGCAGCGGCGACCTGTTCTGCGCCGAGGATGTGGTGCGGATGATGGAGCAGACAGGGGTGGACGGCGTGACCATCGCGCGCGGATGCATCGGGAATCCGTGGATCTTCCGGGAATGTCGGGCGTTGCTGGCGGGGCGGCCCCTGCCGCCGCCCCCGACCGTTGCGGAGCAGCGCGACATCCTCGCCGAGCACTACGGCTGCGCGGTGGAGCAATACGGGGAGAGCCGCGGCAGCAAGATCATGCGCAAGTTCGGCATCAAGTACGCCGAGTACCACCCGTACGCGAAGGACGTAAAGCGGGCGTTTGTGGCCGTGAAGTGTGCGGCGGACTGGCGGGACGTGCTCGATCGGTGGTACGATCCGGACGCGAACTGGCCGCCGTTCCGGCGCACGCTCGATCCGAACTATCTTGTGGCCGCCGGTGCGACGCTGTGAGCCGGTCGCCGCGAGCCATGACGGGCGTAAGGGCGGCGTTGCGAATCCGCCCGCCGTCGCGCGCATCGTAGAGCGGCCGGAAGGGGCCGTGGCGTGGACTTCCTGAGAAGCCTTCTGTTCGAGAGTCCGGCGAGGCTGGCGTCGCTGTGCGCGTTCGTGTGCCTGGTGTTGCTGGTGCTCTGGCGGCGGACAGGGACGGCGGGGCGGCGAAAGGCGTTTCTGGGGGCGCTGGCGGCTTCGCTGGTGCTGCTGGCCCTGCAGGCGGTGGTCGTTACGGATCACGAACGCATCGTGCAGCTTCTGAACGCCCTGGCGGATGCGGCCGAGAGAGCGGATCTCGACACGATCGAGCCATCGATCGACGAAAGCTACCACGACAGCTACGGCGATCGCGCGACGCTGCTGGTCAGGATCCGTGATCGACTCACGCGGTACACGATCCGAAACGCGAGCTTGTCTGCCTTCGAGATCACGGTGGACGGGGACGAAGCGACGGCGGCCTTCCGCGTCATCGCGGATGTGAACGATCGCGACAGCTCGTTTCCTGCGACGCCGAGCCGCTGGGAGGTAAGCCTCATCCGGCGGGGCGGCGTGTGGAGGGTGCGGTCGATCCGGCTTCTGCGGCTGGGGCCGCTGGAGGCGACGGGGGCCGGCCGGGGCCTCGGTTGGTGAGGACGTCAGGGGCGGAGGCCGTCGTAGTCGGAGGGCGTATTGACATTGCGCAGCACGCCGGGGTCGTCACAGGGCACTTCGAGCACGGCTTCCGGGTAACGACGGGGGAGCTGATTCAGGCCCTCGGCGGGGGCGAGGGCAAGCACTTCGTCCGCAAGCTGATGCGGGAAGACGATCGGATGGCCGCGCCGGCCGTCGTGCGTGGCGATGACGATGCGGTCCGGCGCCTGGCGAAACGCCGCGGCGCACGTGCGTATCGTTCCCGGGGAGAGGTCGGCCGCATCAACGGGGCAGACGAGCAGGCCGTCCGGGCGACCCGGCGAGCACGCGGCTCGTATGTGGCGGATCGCCAGTTGGATGGATTCGATCATCTCGGCGTCGGGGCGCGGATTGATGACGATGTCGCAGCGGTCGGCCAGGGGTTCGGCGAGGGGGCGTCCCTCTTCCGCAACGACGATCACGATGCGATCGAGTTGCGCGCCCAGCAGCGATTCGGCGACCCGGTGAAGCATCGGCCGACCGCGGACCGGCAGCGCGGCTTTGGGTCGGCCCATGCGGCGGCTTCGGCCGGCGGCGGGGATGATGCCGTAGACACGGGACGCGGTCTTCTCAGGGGTATTTGCGCGGACGCACATGCGGTTACCCGGTCTCCGGCGCACCCTCATCCCGTGCCGGAAGGGGCGCCGCGAACGGGCCTTCGACGCGTGTGTGGCCGGCCGGGTCGGCCCGGCGTACCTGCGTCATTTCCGCGGCGATACTGACGGCGATTTCCGGCACGGTCCGCGCGCCGATCTTCAGGCCGATGGGCGAGTGCACGCGCTCGAGAAGGGCGCGGTCGATGCCGGCCGCGACGAGGTCATCGAAAATCCGCGCGACCTTGCGGCGGCTGCCGATCATGCCGATGTAGCGGGCGGGTGAGCGGATGACGGCCGCCAGGGCTTTCTCGTCGTGGCGATGCCCGCGGGTTACGATGACGACGTAGGAGTCGGCGTCGATCGGTGCCGCACGCAACGTCTGTTCGATATCGCCGACGAGCCGCTCGATCGGGGGAGGGAAGCGGTCCGCGGCGGCACAATCGGCCCGGTCGTCGACGACGATCACGCGATAGTCCAGGTCGACCGCGAGCCTGGCCAGCGCCTGGCCGACGTGGCCGGCGCCTGCGATCCACAGCGCGGGGGCCGGCTCGATGTGAAGCGTGTAGGCTTCCGGGCGATCCTCGCGGCGGACCACGAGCGGCACGCAGGCGCGGCGCCGGGCGCGCAACTCCTCCGCCGCGTGCGCGAACGGCGCGGCCTGGTCTGCGCGGAACACGGACACAACGGCCACATCCATCTGCCCGCCGCAGAGAAGTCCATCGTCCCAGCCGTAGTCGCGATCCAGGTCGAAACGCAGCAGGCCCGCCTGCCCGGCCTGCAACAGCTCAAAGCCCCGCCGGCGGACCTCCGCCTCGACGCACCCTCCGCCGAGCGTGCCCTCCGTTCGCATGTCGTCGTGCAGGAGCATGCTGGCGCCCGGCGTCTGCGGGGTCGAGCCGCAGGAGCGGACAACCGTGCAGAAGGCGACGCGGTGCCCGGCGTTCACGGCGTGCAGGAGCGAATCGAAAAGCGGCACGAACGAACTCATGCGGATCCCTGTTCCGCGCGGGCGGCCGGATGCCCAACGGCGAAGTCACCGCGCCGGGGCCGCCGGCTCGATCAGGCCGGTCCACGGCGACGACGCGGTGGCGTAAAGCTTCTTCGGGATTCGCCCGGACCGGTATGCGAGGCGACCGGCCTCGATCGCGTGTTTCATTGCCCGTGCCATGGTGACCGGATCCTTTGCGGATGCCACGCCGGTGTTGAGCAGCACGCCGTCCGAGCCGAGTTCCATCGCGATGGTTACATCCGAGGCCGTTCCCACGCCCGCGTCCACGATCACGGGGTAGTCCGGATCGTTCTCCTTGAGGTACTCCAGGCAGATGCGGATGTTGTTCGGGTTCAGGATGCCCTGGCCGCTGCCGATGGGCGAGCCGGCGGGCATCACGCTCGTGGCGCCGGCATCCTTGAGGCGTTTGGCAATAATGGGGTCGTCCGACGTGTACACGAGTACGGTGAAGCCTTCCTTGACGAGGCGCTCGGTCGCCTGCAGCGAACCGACCGGGTCGGGCAGGAGCGTCTTCCTGTCGGCCAGCACCTCGAGCTTCACCCAGGCGGCGCCGCGGTTGCCGAGGCCCTCGAGCAGCTCGCGCGCGAGGCGGGCGGCGCGGACGGCGTCGTCGGCGCTGAAGCAGCCGGCGGTGTTGGGCAGGATCGTGTAGCGGGCCGGGTCGATGTAGTCGAGGATGCTCTTATCCTTGCGTGTGCCGTCGGGCGAGAGCACGTCTCGCCGCACCGCCACAGTGACGACCTGACAGCCGCTGGCCTCCAGTGCGTCGGCCATAAGCTCGAACGTTGCGTACTTGCCCGTGCCCACGAAGAGCCGCGAGGTGAACTCGAACGGCCCGATCTTCAGCGTGCTGTCGGTCATCAACCGCCTCCTACGAACGTGACGATCTCCACACGGTCGCCGTCTTTCAGTCTGGTCGCCTCATAGTCGCGGCGCGAGACGAGCTCCTGGTTCACCTCGACCGCGACGCGCGGCGGGGCGAGCTTGTACTTCGCGATGAGCTGAGCGACCGTCGCGCCGTCATCAAGTTGTTCGCGGGAACCGTTGACTGTGACGCAAATCATCCTTTCACCGTTCGCCGCCATTATAGCCGCAGGATCATTCCACGCGAAGTGCGGGGGATGAAAGAAAGGGCCGGTTGCTCACGGCGCGAAATGCCGTTCGTCCGACGGCGTCCGGTCCGTCGGAGTCAGAGGTCGGTGTAGTCGATCGGAGGGCCGGCGGCCCGATCCGGGAAGACCGAAACGACGAAGGGGTGGTACTCGCCCGCCAGCGGGTGGCGGGCTTCGCGGAACGGCTGGCCGCGGCCGACGGCAAGGTACGAGATGCAGAGCCCGGCGTCACGGCGGAGTTGCCCGGAGCGGAACGAGAGATCATCCGTTCCGTATCGCCGCAGCAGGCTCCGGCCGAGGGCACGCCAGGCGAGGTCCGTGACGCTCAGATCGTCGGCGTAGCGGTCGTGGCGAAAACAAATCCGCGCGGAGAGCTTCTCCGGCTCGGTGCGGCGGAACGCGACGCGTATCACGGATCCGGGCCGGAAGAGGGCCAGACTGCGCCCGTTGCCCGAGAGGAAGCCCTCCATGTCGTTTTCGCAGAGACGGTTGCACAGCCGGAGAAGCTCCGGGTGGGCAAGCGTCTTTTCGAATTGCGGTCGAGCGGCGCCGACGAACACGTCCTCGCTGTGCACGTCGCGGGGCGCGGGCGGACCCAGTGCCCAGCGCACGACGTTGCCCACCTTCACCACGATCCGGCCGGCGGGGTCCTTCAGGTCATCGACGGTGAGTTGGCGCCAGCCTTTCGCGTTTTCGCGCGTGGGGCGGACCCATTTGCACTGCTCGTTCAGGCAGGCTACGCATACGCCGTCGCTCAGGCGTGTTACGGCCATTACGAGCAGTCGCGATGCGGGCGGCATGGCGTTTCGCTACAGATGGACGACATCGACGGCCGGACCGGCCTTTTCCCGGATATGCTCGGCGAGCAGTTTTCGGTGGCACCGGTCCGAAGCCGGCTCGGTGCAGAGCAGGCACACGCGATCGGCGCCTTCCACGTGCTTTCGGAAGAGCTCCATGACCGGCCGCCCGGCGATTTCGTCCTGAAAGCGGCGGACGTATTCGGGCCAAGCGTCGGGATCCTTCTTGTTCTTCTTGATTCGCGCCTGATAGTCCCGAAGAAGCTCCATGGACGGCGCGAAGTCCGGCTCGTGGACGTATGTGATGCCGCAGATCCGGCTCAGGAAGAAGGGCAGGTCGCGCGAGCGTGTGAATCCGCAGTAGAGCGTGTTGTTGCTTCGTCGGATGTCGATGAGTTTCTGCACGCCGGCGTCGCGGAGTGTGGTGAAGAACTGCTCCGCCGATTTGCCCGCAAAGCCGATGGTGTAGATTCGCATCACCGGGTCTCGAAAAGTGAGAGTTGTCCGCCGTCCCGCCGGAGCTTCATCTCCGCGTGCGTTTCGGTGTGCCCGTCGTGTCGGATGTGCAACACCTGATGTCCTCGGCGCGTGAGCGTTTCCGCCACGAGCAGGCTGCGGTGGCAACGTGCCGGGTCTTCCTCGGAACACAGCAGGCATACGCGGTGCGTGCCGGCCAATTCCTCGATCGTCTGTATGCCGCGCTGGAATTGCGGCGTACCCTGCATCCTGCCGTAGTCGGGCTTTCCGTTGGGCAACGTCATGGCGGGGTCGGCGGGCCGCCCCCCCAGCTCCTCCCCGAGGAATACGTATTGGACGCCGCAGCGATCGGCGACCGCCGCGAGGACTTCCCGGTTCGCCTGGGGCGCGTACTGGCTGTACGGGCTGCTGCGAACGTCCGCAAGGATATCGACCCGCTGTTGGCGCAGCAGGTGAAACAGGTGATCCACGTCGGCGGAACTGTGTCCGAGGGTCCAGAATGTCAGACGTTCTGCCATCTCGCGTTTCGCGGACACTCACGGAGGTGTACGTGCCTGCGCTCTGGGATTATAGGTCCCCGGCGCTGCTGCCTGCAAGGCGCTCAGCGCCGCCGCCCGGTGTTTGCCTCGCCGGGGGCGCGCGCTATCATATTGGTTTGAGCCATAGCCGCCGAATCCCGCGGGCCATTCGCGGGAGCGGGGGAACCGATTCCGGGGCGAATCGCCGCCGCGCGACCAGGCGCGAACGCGTAGGGCAACCTTCTTCGGCCCGAGCCCGTCAGCTAACCTCGCAGGCGTCGAAGGAGGAGCACCTCCCGGAACGGGCCGGAGGTCGATCTTCTCCAGGTCGGGCTCCGGAGGTCTGCACCATGTGTGATGATCCGGGTACGGGTCACGGCAAGTTGCGGGAGCGGCCTGATTCCACGGAACCTGTGAGCCGCTCCGGCAGGCTCAGGCGGCTGCTGTTCGGGGCTCCGCGTGATCTGTCCGACCGCTCGATCCTTCGTCACATCTCGCTGATTCCGGTTCTGGCGTGGATCGGTCTCGGGGCGGACGGGCTGTCGTCTTCGTCGTACGGGCCGGACGAGGCCTATCGCACCCTGTTTACGCTGCACCACGGCAGCCACGCCTATCTGGCGGTGGCGCTCGCGGGGCTGACGGCGCTGACGGTGTTCACGATTTCGGCGGCCTACAGCCGCATCATCGAGGAGTTTCCGCAGGGCGGCGGCGGCTACGTCGTCGCGACGAAGCTGCTGGGGCCGCGGGCGGGCGTCGTCTCGGGCTGCGCGCTTCTGGTCGACTACATGTTGACGATCACGGTGTCGATCGCCGCCGCCGGCGATGCGCTCTTCAGCTTCCTGCCGCCCGCGCCGCCGGGACATCAGGATCTCTGGCACGCGTCGAAGCTTACCGCCGAAGTGCTCGTGATCCTTTTCCTCATTGCTCTCAACATCCGCGGCGTGCGCGAATCGGTGCTTACGCTCACTCCGATCTTCGTCCTCTTCGCGATCACGCACCTGGTGCTCATCGTGGGCGGCATCGCGGCTCATGTTCCCGATGTCCCCGCCGTCGCACGGTCGGTCGGCACGGGGTTCCGCCAGGGTCTCGCAACCCTCGGCGCCGGAGGGATGCTCCTTCTCCTTGTGCATGCCTACTCGCTGGGCGGCGGGACGTACACCGGCCTCGAAGCCGTGTCGAACGGACTGCCCGTGATGCGGGAGCCGCGGGTTCACACCGGCAAGCGGACGATGCTCTACATGGCCGTCTCGCTGGCGTTTACCGCCGGCGGCCTGCTCGTGTGCTACCTCCTCTGGGATGTGGCTCCCATGTACGGCAAGACGATGAACGCCGTTCTGGTCGAGCGGGTTACGAAGGGGCTTTCGTTCGGCAGGACCTTCGTCGTTCTCACGCTGTTGTCGGAAGGCGCCCTGCTTGTCGTCGGCGCCCAGACGGGATTCGTTGACGGGCCCCGGGTCCTGGCGAACCTGGCGGTGGACAACTGGATGCCCCGGCGTTTCGCGGCGCTATCGGAGCGGCTCTCCGCGCAGAACGGGATTGTGCTGATGGGCACGGCCTCGCTGCTCGCCCTGTGGTATACGCACGGCGACGTGCGGCGCCTTGTCGTCATGTACAGCATCAACGTGTTCCTCACGTTTTCGCTGTCCATGTTCGGCATGGCACGTCTGTGGACGCGGACCCGGGCGGGCCGGCCGGGATGGAAGCGCAAATCCGCGCTGTTCGTGTGCGGTTTCTTCCTTTGCGCGACGATCCTCGGGATCACGACCGTCGAGAAGTTCACGGAGGGCGGCTGGCTGACGCTTCTGGTGACGGCGAGCCTGGTCGTGCTGTGCTTCCTGATCCACGCGCACTATCGGACCGTTTCCAGCAAGCTGGCGCGGCTCTACGCGGAGCTCGAGAAGGTACCGCGCACCGCGACGAGCCCGCCGGGTGATCCCGATCCGACGCAGCCGACGGCGGCGCTGCTGGTCGGCGGATACAGCGGCGTCGGCATTCACTCGATGCTCAACATCTTCCGTGCCTTTCCGGGCCACTATAAGAACCTGGTGTTCATTTCGGTCGGCGTGATCGACTCGGGCGAATTCAAGGGAGAGCACGCCATCGAACGCCTGCGAAAGCGAACCGAGCAGACGCTTCGGAGGTATGTGGACCTCGCGCGCGGCATGGGAATCCCGTCGACGTATCGGATGGCCATCGGCACCGACGCGGTGGACGAGGGCGAGAAGCTCTGCCTGCAGGTGGCGAAGGAGTTTCCGCGCGTGACGTTCTTTGCGGGGAAGCTGATCTTCCGCCGCGAGGCGTGGTATCAGCGGCTGCTGCACAACGAGACCGCGTTCGCCATACAGAAGCGGCTGCACTGGTCCGGGCTGACGATGGTGGTGTTGCCGGCGCGGGTGGAAAGCTAGCGCCGCTTTCGGTAGGACGGCTTCGCATGCGGCGAGCAGCGCCGCGAAGGCTCAGTCGCCCTTACGGGGCCTTGCGCGTGTTGACGCCGCCAACCCAGGGCTTACGCCTTGGGCTACTCTCGGTTGCCCCTACACTGTTATCGCCTGGATTCTTGTCGGCCGGCGCCGCATTCCGGGCCAGGGGCGGTACGTCATTCTGAGGGAGCGGAGCGACCGAAGAATCCGGCCTGTGCTCTGCGGGGGCTTTGCGCGTGCAAGGATCTGCGCAAATCGGACGCCGGATTCTTCGG
>CAZZFA010000121.1:0-13392 GCA_964653435.1 uncultured Planctomycetales bacterium
GGGGGGCGGGCGGCGGGCGGAACAGGGATTCGACCAGCCATTCGGAGGTTGCGGTCTGGGCCACGAGCGCGATCGGCGATGCCGGCGTTTGCGATGCTATCGCCTGAGCCAGGTTGCTCATCGCCCACGGGCTGACCACGACCCTGGCCGGAGGGTGCTCGCGGCCCGGATCGAAGGGATGCAACCGCGTCGGGCGATTGACCCACCATCGCGAGCCGAGCCATCCCATCACGAAAAACGCCACCGATGCGGCGATTGCGCCCGCCCAGGGCATTGCCACCCGCCGCGTGCGTCGGCCTGCGTCGGCGGCCGTCTCCCGGCGTTGGCGCCCCTGGGCCGGCGCGAGGGTCGCTTCGCTCAGGGCGGCCGCGATCCGCTCGCGCAGCCCAACGGGTACCGCGACCGGCTCGGGCGACGACAGCAACCGCAGCATGGGTTCGTAGGTTTTCCGGCAGGCCGCGCAGCTTTCGAGGTGCGCCACGAGCTCCCCGGCGACGCGCCTTGACAGCGTTCGGTCCAGGTATGCGTCGATCAGCCATTCTATCTCGCGACATTCCATTTTCCGTTCTCCCGCATCGACCCGGCGGTCATCAGTTCTCTCAGGCGCCTCCGCGCGCGGTGAAGGTGCGTCCGGACGGTATTGAGCGGCATATCGAGGACGTCGGCGATCTCCGTGTAGGGCATCTCGTGAAAATGAAAGAGCACGATTACCGTGCGTTGCGTTTCATCGAGTTGCCCGAGCCAGTGTTTCCATTCCTGCGGGCCGGGGATATCCGGGTCTTCCCGGCGGTCGTCGGCCGAATCCTCGCGTGCCTCCGCCGCCCGGAGGTGCAGAATCCGTTCCCGTTGACGCGACCGGAGGTGGTTGAGCGACAGGTTCGTCGCGATCTTCAGGAGCCAGTTGCGAAACGGGTGGCTTCCGTCATACAGGTACAGGCGCTCGTAGGCCCTCACGAAAACGTCCTGTGCGATATCCTGTGCCGCCGCAGCGTCGCACGTGACCCGCATGGCGACGGCGTGAACGCCTGGCAGGTGCCGGTCGACCAAGGCGGCGTATGCGTCCCGGTCGCCTGAGCCGACTGCCCGTACGAGGTCCGCGTCAGTGAGGTTATCGTGGCTCTTCGGCACGCTGCGCCTCGAATCCTCTGACCGCCTGTACTACAGCGGCGCGATGGAGAAGTTTCGTCGGGGCGGCCCCTCGCGGCTTGCAGGGGTTTCCTGCCGTGATTCCCGCCTGCCGGACGGGGCCGACCGCCGCATGTGTGGCTGGGTTCGCCGGCCGGGGCACCGCGCGTAGCGGCAACCGTCTTGCGCCGTGCTGCGGCGACTCCGCGGCCGGTTTCCATCGTACCGCGTTCCGGTGCCGGAGCGATAGGGCGGACTTGTGCTTCGACATAGGCCGCGCTTTTGCCCGTCGTGCTGAAACGCCGCGGCGACGGCATGTTTCTGGCCTATCCGGAGCCGATGACGGCATGAGCGAGGCAGGCCACGGCTGCGTGTCAGCCGGGTTGGGCGACACGAAGGCGGGCATGGACGCTTGCGGTACGGGCCTGGCTGCGGTCGACCGCGACGCCGTAGTCCCTGGCTCCTTGTGGGGACGTGACCTTTCTGGTCTAATCGTGAAATGCCTACAATTCATCGCTGGAAGGGCTACCGCTTCCACTTTTACAGCGATGAGGGGCACGAGCCGCCCCACGTACACGTTCGTCGGGCGGAAGACACGGCGAAGGTATGGCTTCGGCCCGTGGCGCTGGCGTTCAATGATGGGTTGTCTCTCTCGGAAGTCGGCGAGGTTCTCGCGGTGGTACGGGAGCATCAGGACGAGTTTGAGAGGAAGTGGCATGAGTACTTCGGTTGAATCCGGTACGGGGGCAGCAAGCCCGCGTGCGATCCGTGCGTGGGCGCGAGACCGGAAGGTATGGATCGAGTTGGAGGACGGGCGCGAGGTTGGCTTCCCGGTCGAGAAGTTTCCGCGGCTCCGCCGTGCCTCCGATGAGCTTCTCGCGCGTGTCCGCGTCGAGGCCCGGGGGCGCGCACTGCGATGGGAGGAGTTGGATGAGGACATCACCGTGGCGGGCATCCTGGCCGGTCGTTTCGGGCCGCAACCTCACATCGCCGCCGGTTCGACCGATGCCCCCCAGGGAGCCGGATAGGGCGTGCCCGCAGGCCGTTACCGTTTCGTTCCCTCGCATGGGGAGGAACGAAACGGTACGCGATGGCGTGCCTCGCGCGGCTTGGTCGTGAGCGGTGCTACAGCATGGAGCACACGAGGTCGCCGACGTCCGTCGTGCCCATGCCCATCTTGCCGGCGGACTGGCTCTTCATTTTCGGGCAGCTCTTGCGGATTGCCTCGATGACACGGTCGCCGGCCCGTCGAGCGGTCGGGTCGTTTTTCTGATCGCCGATGACCTGGAGCATCATGGCCATGGCGCCGATCGCGGCTATGGGGTTGATTACGTTCTTGCCGGTGTATTTCGGGGCGCTGCCGCCGATCGGCTCGAACATGCTCGTGCCGTTCGGGTTGATGTTGCCCCCGGCGGCGACGCCCATGCCGCCCTGGATCATCGCGCCGAGGTCCGTGATGATGTCGCCGAACATGTTCGGCACCACGATGGTGTCGTAGAACTCCGGGTTCTTTACGAACCACATGCAGCAGGCGTCGACGTGGTTGTAGTCGCGTTTGATGTCGGGGTACTCCGCGTCGCCGATTTCGTTGAAGGCCCGCCACCACAGGTCGTGGGCGTAGGTGAGCACGTTCGTCTTGGCCACGAGCGTGAGCTGCTTCTTCTTGTTGCGCTTCCGGCAGTACTCGAAGGCCCAGCGGAGACAGCGCTCGACGCCGAAGCGCGTCGCGATCATTTCCTGCGTGGCGATCTCGTGCGGCGTGTTCTTGCGGAGGAAGCCGCCGCCGCCGAAGTAGAGATCCTCTGTATTCTCGCGAATGACGACGAAGTTGATGTCATCCGGCCCCTTGTCCTTCAGCGGCGTCTCGACGCCGGGGTAAAGGACCACGGGACGCAGATTGATGTACTGATCGAGCTGGAAGCGGAGCTTGAGCAGCAGGCCCTTCTCGATGATGCCCGGCGCGATGTCCGGGTGGCCGACGGCCCCGAGGAAGATCGCGTCGTATTGCCGCAATTCGTCGACCTCCTGGTCGGTGATCGGCTCGATGTTCATCTGCTTCGGGTCGCCGCCTTTGGCCAGGTAGCGGTCGCCGCCGTAGTCGAAATCCGTGAGGGTGTAGGCGAACTTCTCCTTCTCCGCGACGGCCTTGAGTACCTTGAGGCCCTCGCGCACGACTTCCGGCCCGGTTCCGTCGCCGCCGATGACTGCAATCCTGATGGGCGTTGCCATACTGCACTCCTGTAAACTACTCATGGTCTGCCGGATGTCCTCCGCCGCCGCGCAGAGCGGTGCAGACTATACCACGGGGCGGGTTCGCACAAGCGGAAGAAGGAACTGGGTAGGGGCGGACTTGAACCGCCGACACAGGGATTTTCAGTCCCTTGCTCTACCAACTGAGCTACCTACCCTCGACGAGGCCCCGCCGCTGCCGGCGGATGACTTCGCTCCGGGGGCTTGCCGCTCCGGGCCGCAAACCGCTTCGAGCGGAAGGCACCGGCGAATCCTGAGGGAATCCTACCCGCACCGGCGAAGGTTTTCAAGATGCGCTCGGGACGATTCCGGAACGGGGCCCGAGGACCGAGCAGGGTCGGTTGACGGGACCGGGGCTTGTCTCCACAATGGCCCGATGGGAGTCTCGGGGCGAAGGGGTGTTTCGCCGTGGAGGGGCTTGTCCGGCGCGCCGACCTCCGGTGGCATACCGACAGTTCATCCGGGCGCGAGAAGGCGAATCATGAGCGAGACACTCACGAGGCGGGAGTTCTTCGGTGCGGCGGCGGTCGGCGCGGTTGCCGTGAGCGTGGGGGCACGGCGGGCGTCCGGGGCGCAGGTAGTTGCCGGTCGGCCGGCGAGCATTTGGAGTCGGCACCGGGCTCGTCATTCTGAGGAGCGCAGCGACGAAGAATCCGGCTGACCGGCGCAAGGAAGCCGGATGATGCTTCGCCTTGCTCAGCACGGCGGCCGGTGTCGCCATGATGGCCGCGGGCGAGGCCCGCGCGAGGGATTCGTTCGGAGGCAAATGCAGATGTCACACGGGAATCATCACGCTTCGGATCACACGGCTTGTTCCTGCTGCTCGGGCGGTCTGAAGGCGGCACTGGCGGCAGCGTTTTCGCGTCGCGACTTCATGCTCGGCATGGGCACGGCCGCGGCGGCGGGGACTCTGGGCGCGGCCGGACGCGCGACAGCGGCGGCGGCCGGCGGTTCCTCGACCCGGCCGACGATCGCGCCCGCGTCGGAGCTGGTCGTTCAGCCGGTCCTGACGTACGCGATACCGAAGCGGCGCGAGCAGACGAGCTGGCGGCCGTGGGGGGGCATTCAGACGCCGGCGCAGGCGGCCGAGGAGGCACAGCGGATCGAGAAGGAACTCGCCGCACTGACGGCCTCGACGGGGTTGGCGATCCGGTTCCTGCCCCTGGCCCAGGTGCGGAGCGTGCCGGAGGCGGCCAAGGTCAGGGCCGCCGAGTGCGATGCCGTGCTGGTGTACGCCTCCGGGGGCGGGCGGGATGTGCTGGAGGCACTGGTCTCGCCGGAGCGGGCCAATCTTTTTTTCCTGCGGCATGACAGCGGGCCGGTGTCATTGTGGTACGAGATCATGCACCCGCACATGCTCCGCAAGGCGTCGGACCAATACCGCCAGCCGGGCGTGGGCGTGGAGGACGTCGTCGTCGACTCGTATCCGGAGCTGACATGGCGGCTGCGGGCGCTGCTGGCGCTTCGGCGGACGCTCGGGCAGCGGATCGTCGCCATCGGCGGCTCCGGCGGGTGGGGCGACGGCCACAAGCTCGCTCCGCCGATCGCGCGGGAGAAGTGGCAGCTCGACATCCGCGACGTCAGCTATCCCGACGTGGGCAGGCGGATCGAGGCCCTGCGCAAGGACAGCGTGGCCGTCGCCCGGGCGCAGAGCGAGGCGGACGCCTATCTCCGCCAGCCGGGCATCAGGCTTCAAACGGAGCGGAGATACGTCGAGAACGCCTTCCTGCTCCGCGATGTCTTCAGGAAGCTGATGGAGGAGCATTCGTGCCGGATGATGACGATCCAGCATTGCATGGGCACGATCATGCCGCTGGCGGAGACGACGGCGTGCCTGCCGCTGAGCCTGCTGAACGATGACGGCTACCTCGCGTTCTGCGAGTCGGACTTCGTGGTGATCCCGGCGGGCATCCTGATGCACCACATCCTCGGCACGCCGGTCTTCCTGAACGACCCGACGTGGCCGCACAACGGCGTCGTCACGATCGCCCACTGCACGGCCCCGCGGAAGATGGACGGCAAGACATACGAGCCCGCGACGATCCTTACCCACTTCGAGTCCGACTACGGCGCGGCTCCGAAGGTGGAGATGCGGATCGGGCAGGTGATGTCGAACGTGATCCCCGACTTCGCCTCGAAGAAGTGGGTGGGCTTCAAAGGCAAGGTGCTCGCCAACCCGTTCCTCGATATCTGCCGGTCGCAGACGGACGTCAGCGTAGAGGGCGACTGCGACCGCCTTGTGGAGGACATGCGCGGCTTCCACTGGATGTCGGCGTACGGCGACTGCCTGAAGGAAGTCGGCTACGCGATCAGGCGGGTGGGGATCGGATGGGAGAACATTTCCACGTAGGTTCCGCCGTGCGGGCCTGGTTCGAGATGCGACGCGGTCCGCAGAGCGGACCCTGCATTCGGAGGCAGATCATGTGCGATATGTGTTGCGGAATGTCCAGGCGTGAGTTTCTCGGAACGGCGTCGGCAGGCATCCTTGCGGCGGCGGCCGTGGGGCGGGCGGCGGGCGCCACCGGCGGGGGAGAGGGCGTTGCAGCGCTGCCGGGGTTTACGAAGACGCGGGTCCTTCGCGTCTTCATGGGGCGTCACCCCGCCTGGCCGCGACCGGACCTGGATATGCCGGCGGAGGCCAAACGGCTTCAGGCGGAAATCGACAAGGTGCCGGGCCTGGAGGATGTCGAGTTTCTCGGCAACGCGCTCGTGGGCGACGCCGAGGGCGTCCGGAAGCTGCTGGCCGAACATAAGGACATCGACGGCATCCTGGCCGTGCAGGTTTCCATGGGGACCGGTCCGATCCTGGCGGCGTTGACCGATTCGGGCATCCCGACGGTTTCGTACAACACGCTGTACAGCGGGCACGAATGGTGCTTCATCCCGGACATGCAGCGTGCCGGAAAGAAGATCGACGTCATTCCGTCGAGCCGGTTCGAGGATGTGCTGGGGGCGATTCGGCCGTTTCGCGCGATTCACCGGCTCCGGGAGACGCGGGTGCTCTTCGTGGGCGGCGGCATGCAGGTACCCGCCGCGTACAATGCCGACATCAGGAAGAAACTCGGCGTCGAGATCGTGCCGTTCGATCACAAGCGGCTGGCGGAACTGTACGAGGCGATGGACGCGAAAGCCGTGGAGGCCGAGGCCGATCGCTGGATAAAGCAGGCCGAGGCGGTCCGCGAGCCCTCGCGCGAGGAGATCGCCAAGTCTGCCCGGCTGTGCCTGGCGATTCAGAAGGCCCTTGCCGTGGAGAAGGCCCAGGCGATTACGATCAACTGTCTGGGGCTCTTCGGCATGAGGGGGCTGCCGGCGTATCCGTGCTTCGGGTTCGTGCGGCTGAACGACATGGGGCTTGTCGGCGTCTGCGAGGCGGATCTGCCGTCGACGCTGACACAGATCATCTACCAGCACATGGAGGGCGTGCCGGGCTTCGTGACGGACCCGATCTTCGACACGTCGAACGATACCGTGATCCACGCGCATTGTGTGGCGGCGACGAAGATGGACGGGCCCCGGGGCGAGTCGGCTCCGTACATCATCCGCAGCCACCTCGAGGACCACAAGGGCGCCGTCGTCCAGACGAAGATGCGCATCGGCCAGGAGATCACCATGGCCAAGCTTGTCGGCAAGGCGCCGCCCGCCGACGCCAGGACGCTGCAACTGGCCGCCAGCACGCCGGAATGCCACGGCGTGGACACCCTGCTCGTTTCCACGGGGAAGATCGTGGATGTGCCCGACGTGGACCGTGCCTGCCGCACGAAGATCGCCGTCAAGGTCCGCAACGCCCGCAGGATGCTCGAGGGCTGGTCCTTCGGGCTGCACCGCGTCATCTTCTACGGCGACCACATGGCCGACACGAAACGGCTCGGCCGCTTCCTGGACATTCAAGTCGTGGAGGAGGGGTAGTGCGGTTTTCGGTTGGCCAGTTGTGCGCGGGCGGCGGTGGCGGGATAGTCCTGTCGCCGAAAACGGCACTGAAGGCGAACCACCGAAACGCGTTCCTGATCCTTGGCGTGGGATGCGGCGTCCTGGGACTCGCCGCCCTTACGTCGAATGCAGAGCAGCCGGCGGCGTCCGCGCCGGCCGGCGCGCACACGGAGAGCCGCTTCGTCCGCTGCGTCATCGCTGCCGACGGCAAGTGCGTCTCCTTCATCGATCGCCGCACGGGTATGGACTACGGCCCGCGCGATCGTTCGTCGCCGTTCGCGGCCGTCAGGAAAGGGGGCCGGCGGTTTCCCGCCTCTCGCGTCGAACAGTCGGGCGATCGGATCACGGTCGATTTCGGCGAGTCGGGCGTTCGCGTGGTGCTGAAGGCGACTGCCGGGGACCGCTACCTCCGCATCGAAGTGGTGTCCGTGAGCGACGAGAAGATCGATGAGCTTCTTTTCGTCGACATCCTGCTCAATGTGCGCGGCGCGCCGGACGAGCCTTTCGCCGCCTGCGCCCTGGCGCTCAACCTCAAGACGAACGTCCCCGGGCTTCCGGGCGCGAGCCGCACGCTCCAGGCGATGTGCTACCCGCGCTTTGGTCTCGCCGGGGCGGCGGTCGCGATCATCGGGTGTCCGCCCGATGAAATGCGGCAGGCCCTGAAGGACGCCGTCACCGACACCCCGGATCTGCCCCATTCGCCGCTGGGCGGGCCGTGGGCGCTCGACGCCCCGATCAACCAGGGGTCGTACCTGTTCAACTTCGGCGGGCTCTCCGAGAAGACGGTCGATCAGTGGATCGAGGCGGCGCGCGCCGTGGGCATGAACCAGATCGACTTTCACGGAGGCAGTTCGTTCCGGTTCGGCGACCTCCGCCTGAACCCCGATACGTATCCGCGCGGTCTCGAGAGCCTCAAGGCCGTGATCGACCGGCTGCACGCGGCGAAGATCGCCGCCGGCCTGCATACGTATTCGTTCTTCCTGGACAAGGCGTCGCGCTGGGTGACGCCCGTGCCCGACCCGCGACTGGCAAAGGATGCCACGTTCACGCTCGCGGAGCCTCTGACTGACGCGACGCCGACCGTGTCCGTCGAGGAGACGACGGAGAAGATGCACACGACGACGGGCTTCTTCGTCTGGAACAGCGTGATCCTCCAGATCGACGACGAGCTGATCACGTACGCCGGCGTCTCGAAAGAGCCGCCGTACGCGTTCACCGGGTGCAAGCGCGGAGCGTTCGGCACCCGCGCCGCCGCCCATGCAAAGGGGGCGAAGGTCCACCACCTGAAGGAGTGTTTCGGGTTGCTCGTCCCGGACGGCGACTCGACGCTCTTCACCGAGGTGGCGGCGCGGACCGCGGAGCTGTTCAACGACGCCGGCTTCGACATGATCTACCTCGACGCGCTCGACGGGGAGGGCATCCTCGGCGGGCCCGACGCGGGCTGGCACTACGGCTCGAAATTCGTCTATGAGATCTGGAAGCGGCTCAAGCGCCCGGCCCTGATGGAGATGAGCACGTTCCATCATCACCTCTGGGTCGTCCGTTCGCGCTATTGCGCCTGGGATCACCCCAATCGCGCCCACAAGAAGTTCATCGATATCCACGTCGCCGCCAACGAGGACAACCGCCGCATCTTCATGCCGGGCCACCTGGGCTGGTGGGCGGTGAAGACGTGGTCGGGCAGCCAGGCCGAGCCGACGTACGCCGACGATATCGAATACCTCTGCTGCAAGTGCCTCGGGACGGACACCGGCTTCTCCGTGATGGGCGTCGATCCCACGACGATCCATCAGGTTCCGGCCTTCGCGCGGCTCGCCCCGATCATGCGGCAGTACGAGGAGGTTCGTCACGCAGGCACGGTGCCGGAGTCACTCAAGGCCCGCCTGCGTCGGCCGGGCGAGGAGTTCACGCTCGTGCGTCGCCCGGACGGCGGCGTTGCCTTCCGGCCCATGCTGTACGCCCGGCACAAGGTCGAGGGGATCGACGGCTGGAGCAACACATGGAAGGTCGTCAACCGCTTCGCCCGCCAGCCTGTGCAACTGCGGATCGAGGCGCTGTGTGGTGTCGGCTCGTATGAGGCCGACGGCAACCCGACCGTGGCCGCCTTTCGCGAGGCAAGCGAATTCGTCGGTTCGCAACTCGCGCCCGGCATGGCGGCCGAACTCCGACCATCCACCGCGCAGGTGAAGACCGGCGGCGTCAGCGGTGCGTACAAAGTCACCAATAGCCGGCCCGCGCCGGCCACGCCAACGGGCGCACCCGAACCGACCTGGACCGTGTATACGAAGACGTTTTCGCCGCCTCTGGACCTGAGCAGGCACCCGGCCTTGGGCCTCTGGGTGTACGGCGACGCACAGGGCGAGGTCCTGAACGTCCAGCTCAAGAGCCCCGCGCACGTCTCCACCGGCATCCGGGATCATTACATCGTCGTCGATTTCCGCGGCTGGCGCTATTTCGAGTTGCTGGAGCCGGAGGGCGAGCGGTGCGATCGGTACGCCTGGCCCTACGGCGGAAGCGCCTATGCGCTCTACCGCGAGATCGTCGATTCCCGGAGCATCGAGACGCTGGGGATCTGGTGCAACAACGTCCCGGCCGGCCGGTCGGTGACGTGCCTTCTGAGCCCGATCCGGGCCGTGCCCGCGTTCGACGCCAGGTACCGCAACCTGTCCGTCACCATCGGCGGCAGGACGATCGTCTTCCCCGTCACGATGGAGACCGGCAGCTACCTCGAGCTTCGCTCCCCGACGGACTGCAAGCTCTACGCCCGTGACGGCAGGCTGCTCTCCGATGTGAAACCGCAGGGCGACGCGCCCTTCCTGGAGCCGGGCGAGAACGAGATCACGGTTTCCGGCGAGCCGTCGGGGCAGTACAGCGTTCGTGCGAACGTGACCATCATCGCCCAGGGCGAACCGATCACGGAATGAGCAGCGCCGGCGCATCTCCGTAAACGGGCGCCGTGGCGATGCCCGCCGGGAGCACCGACTCCCCAACGCAAACGGGCATCCCACGAGGGATGCCCGCGTGCGCTTTGGTGGGCCGCGCGACGGCTACTTCTTGCACTTGCCTTTCTTGGGGGCCGTCTTGCATCCGCCCTTGCCGCCGCTCTTGCCTTTGCCTTTCGTCTTTGCCATGGCGCACTCTCCTGAAAAACGAACAAGCATCCCGTCCCACGCAGACGGGCACTGTCGCCAAGCCTACTCATCCCGCTCAGGCGATGTCAACCGCATCTCGTCTCCGGCGGGGGGACGTCGGCGTGCGGCTCCTGTGTTCCTTCGTCACTTCCTCGTGCCATATCGCCGCATCCCGTGTCCCGCCCATTCCCTTCGTCGCTTCGTCGCTTTACCCTTCCCCCAGCAGCTCCCGCACCTTCGCCCCGATATCCGGCGCCCGCATGAATGTCTCGCCGATCAGCAGTGCCCGCGCGCCGGCCCGCACGAGCCTCTTCACGTCCTCCGCCGTACGGATCCCGCTCTCCGCCACAAGGATGGTGTCCGGCTCGGCCAGCTCCGCCAGCCGGGCGAACGTGTTGAGGTCCGTCGTTTGCGTGCGGAGGTCGCGGTTGTTGATCCCCAGCAGGCTGTACCGCCGGTGCGGAAAGCCGATCACCGAGCGGATTCGAAGCACCTCGTCGGCCTCGTGCGCCTCGAGCAGCGTGGTCAGGTTCAGCTCGGCCGCCAGGATGAGCAGGTCCATGATCTGCTGGTCGTTGAGCACCTCGGCGATCAGCAGAATCGCGTCCGCCCCGGCCGCCCGCGATTCATAGACCTGGTATTCGTCAATGATGAAGTCCTTGCGGAGCACCGGCAGAGGAACGGCGTCGCGTACTTGGCGGATGTAATCGAGGTCGCCCTGGAAGTATGTGCGGTCCGTCAGGACGCTCAGTGCGGATGCGCCGCATGCGTGGTAGGTCCTGGCGATCGCGACGGGGTCGAAGTCCGGGCGGATCAAACCAGCCGAGGGCGAGGCCTTCTTGATTTCCGCGATGAGGTGCACGCCGCGCGGCGGTTCGGCGGAGAGGGCGGCGTAGAGATTCCGCGTTCGCGGCATGTCGGCGACAACGGCGCGGAGCTCCTCGATCGGCCGTGCCGCTCTGGCGGCCGCCACTTCGGCCCGCTTGGTTTCGATGATGCGGTCCAATATAGTGCCCATGCGCGCCCGGTGCCGCTTTCAGTCGGCGACTTATGTGCCGGCGGCGGAGATGGGGAGCCGGCCTCCCGCCCGCCTGCGAGCGGGCAACATCCCCGCCCCCCCAAGAGGGGTAACCCTCTCGCGGGAAACGGCACGAGGGATTGTAAGCCCGCCGATATGCGGGACACAACGGTCGGTAAACGGACGAACGAGGGATACGGAATACCGCGCGGGGTTACGGGGGCTCTCGTGCGGTATGGCCGGTCTGTTATCCGAGAGCGGGTATGCACTTTGCCATGAGTGAACGACACCTGGAGTACGCCAACTGGGTCATCGTGCTCGTCGGTGCCGCCTTCTCGCTGACGTGGGTGGTTTGGTGGCTTCGGTGCCGGCGCGATCCGCTTCGGATGGCGCCCGATCGGCCGAGTCACCTGCGGCCGGACTGCATACCGGGGTGCATGCTGGCTTATCTTATCGCATTGATCGCGGGCCAGGCGCTGTTGGATCGGTTCGTCAAGCCGGCCCTGGCGGCCGGGGCGGCGGACCTGCTCGATCGCGTGGTGCCGCCGGTGCTCGGCGGGGTGTTCGGCGCGGCCGCTTGCATCTGGTACGGCATACAGGGTTTCCATCGCGGTGCCCGCGGCTTCGGGCTGACTTCGCGGGCGCTGGGACGCGACGTGCTGGCGGGTGTCGTGGGTTGGTTTGTCGCGATGGCCGTGTGCGTCGGCCTGCTGTACGCGAGCGAGCACCTGCTCCAATGGCTCCGGCCTGCCTGGAAGCCCCCGGGTCACCCGGCGATGGAAGCGCTTCAGGCGGCGGGCATGCCGTTCTGGGTGCGGGTCTTTGCGGTTGTGGGGCCGATCGTCGTCGCGCCGGTTGCGGAGGAGTTGTTCTTCCGCGGCATCGTCCAGTCGTTCCTCAGGCAGTACCTTGGGGGTCGCTGGCGGCCGATCCTGATCGGGGCGGCGTTTTTCGGCGCGGCGCATTACCTTCAGCCGCAGGTCGTGCTGCCGCTGGCGGCGCTCGGGGCGATTCTGGGGTTCCTCTACGAACGGCGCGGCTCGCTCGTGGCGCCGATCGTCCTTCATATGCTTTTCAATCTTCGCACGATCGTCTGGCAGATGCTGCTGACCGGGGGAGGCTCTTGGTAGCCAGGAGGCACAATGGACGGATTGAGCATACGACCCTATCGCGCGGCGGACGAGGAGGACGTCGTCGCCCTCTGGCATGCCTGCGGCCTCGTCGTGCCTCAGAACAACCGCCGACGCGATATCGAACGGAAGCTGCGGGTCAACCCCGAGTGGTTTCTCATCGGCGAGGTGGACGGGAAGATCGTGGCCTCCTGCGTGGCGGGCTACGAGGGCCATCGCGGATGGATCAACTACCTGGCCGTACACCCCGACTGCCGGCGGCGCGGCCTCGCCCGGCGAATCATGGCCGAGGCCGAACGGCTGCTGGGGGAGGCCGGCTGCCCGAAGATCAACCTTCAGGTCCGATCCACGAACAGCGGGGTCATCGAGTTCTACAGAGCCCTGGGGTTTCGGGTGGACGACGTTGTCAGCATGGGCAAACGGCTTGAGCCGGACGAGCCGTGTCCGCGTGCGTGAGGAGGGCTTGGGTGCATGGCCGTAGTTGCGGTGCGTCTCTGGCGACGGCGTGGGAGGCTTGGCGGAAGCCGCCGCGGCAGATCGTAAAGGCAAGAGCGGGATGAGCGCCGGGCCCGACCGCTTGAAGGCGCAGGTTTCCCCACATCTTCGCGTGGTCCGCCGAGCACCCAGGCCAACGCCCCGGAGCAGCGCCCGCCGGGCACCCCAGGCCGACGCCCCGGAGCAGCGCCCGCCGGGTGCCCAAGGCAACGCCCCGGAGGGACGCCCGCCCGGCACCCAAGGCAACGCCCCGCAGGGGCGTGTGAGAATAGCCCAGCGATTTATCGCTGGGGCGGCGGCACCGACCGCGGGCCCG
>CAZZFA010000122.1:0-13286 GCA_964653435.1 uncultured Planctomycetales bacterium
CAGGGCCGGGGGATTGGGGGTTGGGGATCAGGGATTGGGGACCGGGGGCTGGCGATTCGAGTCTTGCGTCGCAGCTTCTGCGCGCCTTGCGCGCGGCGCGCCCTGCGCGTTTGTAGCGCGCTGCGACGGTAGCGCCACCCGTCATTCTGAGGAGCGCAGCGACGAAGAATCCGGCTGATTGGCGCAGGCAAGCCAGATGCTTCGCTTCGCTCAGCATGACGGCCGCCGGCGCGGCCGTGTCCGGTTGCGGCCGAAGGCGGCGTTACGGGGCTGGAAACGACCGGGGCTATCGAACTGAAAACGGCGTAGCGGGCCGTTGTGTCGGGCCCTCGGCCTGAGGAACATGCTCGCAGCGTGCGCGCTCGTATGCCGAAGGCCTCGCCCTGTTGGTGAACGCTGCGTGCGGGCGCGGGGGAGCACGTGGCGCTGTCGCCGCGAAGCTCCATTGCGTCGGCACAGCGGACTACCGACTACTGTCTGCGGTAAGAGACAAGAAGCCGGCGAAAGGTCTCACCTTCGGCCCTGAGCAGAATCGGTCGGTCCGGCTGCGGGGTGAGCCGGGCGCGGGCCGCGGCTCGCTGACCGGCCTGTCGCTCCTCGAAGGACAACTCCGCCGTCTTGTAGCACACGAGATAGCCGCCGTGGGCAATCAGTCGCGATGTCTCGGCGATGAGGTCGCTCAGCTTGCCGACGGCCCGACAGACGACCAGATCGAAAGGCGCGATCCTGCCGGCCAGTTCGTTCGCACGGACCTGCAGGATGGTCAGGTTCGCCAGGCCGAGGGCGGCCGCCGCCTCCGCCACGAAGCGGGCCTTCTTTCCCGTCGAGTCGATCGCCGTCCATTCCACTTTCGGCAGCATGATCGCCAGCGGAACGGCCGGCCATCCGCCGCCGGTGCCGACGTCGAGCGCCCGCGCCGGCTGGACGGCTCGCTCGGCCAGCCACGGCAACAGCGTCAGCGAGTCCGCGTAATGCTCCACGGCCGCGCGCCGGACATCGGTAATCCGGGTGAGGTTGAACTTCTCGTTCGTCTCGCGGACGAGGCGGAAGTGCCGCCACATCCGCTCGATCTGTGCGGGGGCCACGCGCACCCCGAGGGAGGCGCAAGAAGCGATCAACGAACGTTCGAACAGGGGATCGACGGTTCCTTCGCCCACATCGCTATCGTGGGAACCGACGGACGTCGCGTCAAGCGGGGGAAGGTTGACACTGCGATCGTCCGGGGCAAAGATGACGCCCGGAGCAGGAGGCTCGCGCGTCCGTTGCCATCGATGCGGCGACGGCGAGCCTCGTCCGTTTCGCCCCGCCCGGCGGCGGTAATGCACGGGGAAGCGTTCGCCGTCCCGCATTGCGTACCAGCAGTGACACGGCGGCACCATGCGAAGAGGAGCCTGTAACGTGCCGGAGATTCAGCCGTTTCGCGCGATTCGATACAACAGCACCCGGTTTGGCCGCGATTGGACCGCGCTCGTCGCCCCGCCGTATGACGTGCTCTCGGCGGACGACAAGGCGCGGCTGCTCCGACAGTCGCCGTTCAACATCGTCGGCGTGGACATGCCGTTCGTTCCGCCGAAGCAGGCGGGGCCGCCCGAGGTGTATCGGCAGGCGGCGGAGACGCTCCGCGCATGGCTCGCCGAGGGCATCCTGGCCCGCGACGAGAAGCCTGCGATCTACGTGTACCATCAGTCGTACCGGTGGGGCGGGCGGGATTACACGCGCCGGATGCTGCTGGCCGCCATGCGCCTCGAGGAATTCGGCAGGGGTACGGTGCTGCCTCACGAACTGACGCACGGCGGACCGAAAGAGGACCGGCTCATGCTCATGCGGGCGACGCGGTGCCAGCTTTCGCCGGTGTTCGGGTTGTACAGCGACCCCTCGAACGTCGTAGCCGGCGTGCTGGACCGCGACACGAGACCGCCGGACGTGACGGCTGTGCTCGGCGAGGTCGTCCACCGGATGTGGATGGAGACGGATGCGGACACGATCCGGCAGGTTTCGACTTGCCTGGCCGGGACGGCCGTGTACATCGCCGACGGCCATCACCGCTACTCGACGGCGCTCAACTATCGCAATGAGGCGGCGGCCGCCGCCGGGGGCGCATTGTCGGCGGATCACCCGGCGAACTTCGTGCTGATCGGCCTGTGCGCGATGGAGGATCCCGGGTGCGTGATTCTGCCGACGCACCGCGTTCTGAGCGGGCTGAGCGGACTGAAGGCGGCGGACCTGATGCGCGTCTGGGCGCCGATGTGCTCGTTTGCCCCGGCGGGAGTACCGACGGGCGCGGCGGCGAGGCTGATCGAACCGGACGCGCCGCACGACATCGCGCTCTATGTGCCCGAGGAGAAGCGGTATTACGTCGGCACGTTCACGAACCGCGGCATCCTCGATCGGCTCAGCCCGGATCGAAGCCCGGCGTGGCGGGCACTCGATCTGGCGTACCTGCATCGGTGCCTGTTCGAGGAGTCGCTGACGGCCGGCGCGCTGAAGGGCAGCCCGCCGGGCATCGCATACACGCCGTCGATCGAGGAGGCCGAGCGGATGGCGGCGGAGGCAGGCGGCGTGGCAATCCTCGTGAAGCCCACCGCGATGGCGGAGCTGCGTGCGGTGGCCGACGCAAACGACTTCATGCCGCAGAAGAGCACGTTCTTCTACCCGAAGCTTGCGACCGGGATGGTCATCCACCCGCTGGCCTGACGCAGCGTACCGCGAGCGAGGCAGACGCCCTCCGCGACGAATCGGACGCAGTGCATCATGTATGCGGCAATGAACCGAACCCCGGCCGTTCTCCATATCCGCCGATGTCACGGCGGCTGCGGTCCGGCCGCCCGGCGCCGCTTGGCGGCGAGGGTCGGACGCGCACTGCTCGCGGCGTGGTTGATGCTGGGCGTCGGATGCAGGCAGCCGCCGTCGCCTGCCCAGGCGAGCCGCTCGCGAGAAGTCATGGGCACCCTCGCCACATTGACGGCCGTGGCGGGTGACGAGGCGACCGCGACCGCCGCCGTGGAAGCCGGCTATGCCCGCCTGGAGGATGTCAACCGGCTCATGAGCGATTACATCGCCGACAGCGAGATCGGTCGGTTGAATCGCCTCCCGGCCGGCACGCCCGTGGCGGTGGCGGGGGAAACCTGGACCTGCGTGCGACGTGCCCTGGAGGTCTGGCGTGCCAGCGGCGGCGCGTTCGATGTTACCTGCCGGCCGCTCGTGAACCTGTGGAAGGAGGCCGGTGCGAAGGGACGGCTGCCGACGGACGAGCAGATCGCAGGGGTCCGTGCGCTCGTCGGATGTGATCGCATCGTCATGGACGAGAAGGCGCGTACGATCGCCCTCCCCGCAGCGGGCATGCAGATCGACCTCGGTGGGATCGCCAAGGGCCAGGCGCTCGACCTGGCGGCCGCTGCCATGCGGAACCGCGGAGCGCGGGGCGCGCTGGTCGACGTGGGCGGAGATGTGGTTGCGGCGGGCACCAGACCGGACGGACAGCCCTGGCGCGTCGGCGTGAAGGATCCCTTCCGGCAGGGCATCGTGCTCGTGTTGCGTCTGTCGGATCGGGCGGTCGCGACATCGGGCGTACAGCAGCGGTTCCACGAGATCGGCGGCCGGCGATACTCGCACATCATCGACCCGCGGACCGGCCGGCCCGCGACGCAGGCGCCGAGTGTCACGGTCATTGCCGCCGACGGGATCACGGCGGACGCCTGGGCGACGGCGTTCAGCGTGTTGAGCGTGTCCGAGGGACGGAAACTCCTCTCGACCGGGCGGGTGCCGGATGTCGAGGTCTTGTGGATTACCGGGGACGCCGGGAACCCCGTGATCGAGAGGACGCCGGGGTTCGATCAATACGTGGCGGAGTAAGCGCGGGCTATCCGGAGACGGGGGCTCCGGCTGCTTCCTGCTCCGCCAGTTGGCGGGCGTATTCCGGTCTGGGCTTGCCGAAATGGACGAGCACTTCGGCAGGGCACTTCTCGATCACCGGCCGGAAGTCCTCGTTGCCGGTGTAGTTGTCGTAGTGGATGTGTGCGAGGTTGTCCTTGACCTCGAAGATTGCCGCGAGCAATCGCTGACAGGCCTTGCAGCCCACGCAGCCGACCTTGCAGACCTGCCGGACGTTTCGGGCGGGCTCCCGGTTGGCGCACGCCACGACGAGCATCTGTTCCTGCTTGAAGGGGATCTGCTCGATCAACCGACGGGGGCACGCCTTCACACAGGCGCCGCAGCCGGTGCACTTCTCGTAATCCACGACCGGCCTGCCGTCCACCATGTGCAGCGCGTCGAAGGTGCAGGCGCGGGCACAGTCCCCGAATCCCAGGCATCCATAGGTGCAGGCCTGCGTGACGCCGACCACATGCGCCTCGGCACATCCGCGCACGCCCTCGTAGGCAACCACGCCGAGCTTGTCCTCGGTGCGGGCGGCGCAATGAATGACCGGCCGGTAGGGAAACGTGGGAATCACTTCGATGCCGAGTACCGCGGCGATCCTCGCGGCCGTGGCGGAGCCGCCGACCGGGCAGCCGTCGCACGCGACGCGTTGCTCGACCACGGCCCGGGCAAAATCCGCACACCCGGCAAAGCCGCATCCGCCGCAGTTGGCGCCGGGCAGCACGTCGATCACCTGCGCGATGCGCGGATCCTCTTCGACCCGCAGCTTCTCCTTGGCCAGCCCGAGAACGATCGCGAACAGCAACGTCAACCCGAACAGCACGAGACCGGCCGTCATCACGATCATCGCTCGGCGCCTCCTACTTGCCGATACCGGCGAAGCCCATGAACGCCAGGGAAAGAATGCAGGCCGTCAACAGCGTGATGCCTGCGCCCTGCAGGGGCTTCGGCACATCACTGAAGCGCACGTGTTCCCGGATGCCGGCCATGATGCTGATGGCCATGGCGAAGCCGATTCCTCCGCCGAAGGCGAAGACGGTCGATTTCAGCAGGCTGCTCCGGTACATCTCATTCATGTCGATCAGGAGGCAGGCGCCCAGGATCGCGCAGTTGGTCGTGATCAGGGGCAGGAAGACCCCGAACGCGTTGTACAGCGGCCGGAAGAACTTCTTCAGGTACATCTCGACGAGCTGCACCATGGCGGCGATGACCATGATGAAGGCGACGTACTTCAGGAAGAAGAGTGCTTCGGGATCGCCCAACCACCGGCCGACGGGCATGAGGACGGCATGCACGATCAGCCAGGTTACCACGCCCGAGACGGTCATGACGAACGTTACCGCGCAGCCCATGCCGAAGGCCATATCCACCTTCCTGGAAACGCCCAGGAAGGGGCAGATGCCGAGGAAGCGTGCCAGGACGAAGTTGTTGATCAGCACGACGCCGATGAAGACGCCGGCGAGGGCCCCGAAATCCATCACGCGCCTCCTTTCACCGCCGCCCGCGACCGCAGGTGATTCACCACGCCGATCACGATCCCCAGCGTGAGAAACGCGCCGGGCGGCATGATCATGATGACCCAGGCGTGGGGTTCGAAGACCCTGGGATCCAGGTGCCAGGACCAGCCCCAGTCGCGCATGACCGTGATGCCGCCCGAGCCGAGCAACTCGCGGATCACGCCGAGCAGGCACAGCGCCAGCGTGAAGCCCAACCCGCAACCGAAGGCGTCGGCGAGCGAGCGGGCCACGCCCTGGCGGCTGGCGACCACTTCCGCCCGGGCGATGATGATACAGTTCACGATAATGAGCGGTACGAACGGACCGAGCTTGCGGCTGACCTCGAACACGTACGCCTTGAGCGCCAGATCGGCGATCGTCACGAACGTGGCGATTGTCAGGGTGAAGATCAGGATGCGCACGTGCGGCTGGAGCCGGTTGCGCAGTGCGCTGGTGATCAGGTTCGACATCACCAGCACGAAGATTACCGCGGCGCCCATCACCAGCGCGTTCTCGACCGAGTTCGTGACCGCCAGCGTGGGGCACATGCCCAGCAACTGCACCAGCGTCGGGTTGTTCGCCACGAGGCCGTCGGTGAACTGCCGCAGGTTCGAATCGTCCGCTTCCGCCATAACGCGATACTCTCCGCCGTCAGACGTCCTTATCGCAGCCCGGCCAGCCCGGGCCGGACCCGGTCGAGCGCGTCGCTCACGATGTCCGCCACGGCCCGGCTTGATATCGTGGCGCCGGTGATGGCCTGAACCTCGTTCCGTTCCGCCGCGGGCGGCCGTTTCTGCACGGCCACGCGCCGGTCCGCCTCCAGCCCGCGGAACTGCCGGGCCCACGACTCGTCCGCGATCTTGTTCCCCAGGCCGGGCGTCTCCACGTTCTCGATCACTTTCAGGCCCGTGATCCGCGTCGTGTCGGGCGAAAGCCCCGCGACAAGCCGGATCTTGTCGGCGAAGCCGGCCCCGGAAGCGTCGATCGCCCAGCCCACCAACTGCCCGTCCCGGCCAAGGCACTTGTAGACGGCCCGGTCATACCCGGGCACCATCAGGCTTTCCGTCTTCGCCACGCCCGGCACGACCTGCCCGATGGCCTCGTTCAAGGCTCGCGTCAGGTTCGCGTCAATCCGCGGCGCCAGGCTGGTCTGGGCGCCGGCCAGCAGGACGGCGAAGACCACGCCCAGTGTCAGGATCAGCCACGACTGCTCGATGAACTTCCTCACGACAGTACCTCTACGTTCCGGCCGGCACCTTGCCCCCGAAAGGCGTGGGCAGCGTCCAGCGCTCGATCAGGGGGGTCAGCGCGTTCATGATCAGTATCGCGTACATGACGCCTTCCGGGTAGCCGCCGAACAGCCGGATCACCATCACGAGCACGCCCACCCCGATGCCGAAGAGCAGCCGCCCGACCGGCGTGACCGGCGCCCCGACATAGTCCGTCGCGATGAAGAATGCGCCGAACATCAACGCGCCGCTCATCAGGTGATACCCCGGCCCCACGAATCGTGTCGGCGCGACATAGTGCGCGATGGCGGCAAACGCCAGCGAGGCCCCGATCATACCCGCCGGCTGTCGCCAGTCCGCGACGCGGCGCAACACGAGGTACAACCCGCCGATCAGGGCGGCCAGCGCACTGGTTTCTCCGACGCATCCCGCGACGTTCCCGATGAACAGGTCCCGGATCGAGGCCAGGGGCGCCGAGTGAAACTTCGCCGCCGCAAGGGGCGTGGCCTGCGTCACCGCATCCACACCGATGGTCCTCAGCGTGCCCGGCTCGACCCAGGTCGTCAGCGCGACCGGAAAGCACACCATGAGGAACGCGCGGCCGACCATCGCCGGGTTGAACAGGTTCTGCCCCAGGCCGCCGAAGACCATCTTCGCAAGCCCGATGGCCACCACGCCGCCCATGAATGCCTGATACAACCGTATCCCCGGCGGCAGGGAGAAGGCGAGGATAACCCCCGTTACGACGGCCGAACCATCGGTGAGCGAGCTTTGAGACCGGCCGCGCATCGCGTTGCCCACGGCCTCCGCGGCCAGGCAGCCCGCCGTCGTCGCGAGCGTGAGCCACACGGCGTTGAGCCGGAACAACCAGACGCCGGCCACGAACATCGGCAGCATCGCCAGCACGACCTCGAACATGATTCGCCGCGTCGTGGCCGTGTCCGCAAGATGCGGTGCCGCGCCCACCCGCAGGCCCCGGTCCGGGCCGCCCGCGAGCGGGGTGGTGATCGGCGGTTTCATCGTGGCGCTCATGAACTGTCTGCAACTCCTGACTGCGTGGCCCGGGCAGCTGGCCCTCGCTCCGGGGGCGTGACGGGCGCCCAGCGGCCCCCGCGCCGCGCCGGCCACACGCTTTACGTACTCCGCACGCCCGATTGCACCGGCTGGGCCGCCCGGCGTCTCTTCTGCTCCTGAAGCATCCGCCACTGGTTCTTGCCGGCGCGGATGTATTGCGGCAGCGGGATGTGAGCCGGGCAGACGTACGCGCAACACCCGCACTCGCAGCAGGCATCCATGTCATACCGGGCGGCGAGTTCGTAGTCGCGATGCCGCACCGCCTGGGCAATCTTCGTCGGCACAAGGTGAAGCGGACAGTTGTCGATGCAGCGTCCGCAGCGGATGCAGGGCGACTCCTCGAACCGGACGGCCTCCGCCTCCGACAGTACCGTGATGCCGCCAGTACCCTTGACCACCGGAACGTTCAGGTCCGGCACGCACGGCCCCATCATCGGCCCGCCCGCCAGGATCTTCACGGCGTCGTCGGTCAACCCCCCGCTCGCCTCCAGCAGATCGCCGAACAGCACGCCCAGGGGTATGAGCCAGTTGGCCGGTCGTCGCACCCCGCGGCCGGTGACCGTCACCACGCGGTGCGTGAGCGGCTTCTGTCGGACAACGGCCCGGGCGATCGCGTGGGCCGTGGCAACGTTGATGACAACGACCCCCACATCCAGCGGAAGCCCTTTCGGCGCGCTCGGTACCGTGCGGCCCAGCACCGCCGGGATCAGTTGCCGCTCGCCGCCCATCGGATACTTCGAGTCGCAGACGACCACCTCGATGCCGGGCCGGTCGGCCGCCGCCGTGCGCATCGCGTCGATGGCGTCCGGCTTGTTGCTCTCGATGCAGATCAGGCCGCGGTCGGCTCCGGACGAACGCATCGCCAGTTGCAGCCCGACGAGGATTCCCTCGGGGCATTCGAGCATGAGCCGATGATCGGCCGTCAGGTAGGGCTCGCACTCCGCCCCGTTGAGCAGCACGGTATCCACGGGGCGAGCGGGATCCTTCTTCAGCTTGATGAACGTGGGGAAAGTGGCTCCGCCCTGCCCGACGATTCCCCCGTTGCGGATCGCGTGGCAGATCTCGTCCGGCTCGTAGCGGGTCGGGTCGATTCCGTCCCAGTGGCGGTCCAGAAAGTCGGTCAGGAAATCGGACGGTTGGGCGCCGTCCGCCGCGGGCTTGATCGGCAGGGCGGGCACTCGGCGGCCGCTCGGCAGGAGTCCGACGGTGCCGGCCCCGATCGTTCCGTTGATGGGCGCATGTATGGGGGCCGAGACCGGCGCATCACTGTCACCGATCTTCTCTCCGATCCGCACGGTCTGTCCGGTCCGGACGGTCGGCGTGCATGCCGCGCCGATGTGCTGGGCCATCGGTACCAGCACGTCCTTCACCGGCGTGAAGAGCTGAATCGCCGACGCCTCGGTGTACTTGCGGCTCGGCGGATGAATGCCCCGTGGGAAACTCTTGCGCCTTCCCCACGAACCGATCCTCATGGGTTTTCCTCTCGCGGTCTGCCTGCCGTGCCCCGTGCGCGGCGCCATCCGGCTACAAGCAACCTTGCCGCCCCGACGCCCGCCGCGAAGCCGACCAGCAGCCCGACCAGTTCGTACGGTCCCGTCGCGCCGGATGCGGGGGTTGTCAGGCGGCTGGCCAGGACGGCGGTTGCGATGGCCAGTCCTGACGGCAGCAGGAAGACCAGAATCGCCGGGATCGCCACAGGCTCGTTCGTCTCTGCGGACGTCGCTCCGGCCGGGTCCGGCGACGAGACGAGGTGGCACACCTCTCGCCCCTGGCACCCCCCGCAACCGAGCCAGAATCGTTCGAGCATCTTCACGATGGCCTGCCTTGTGCGATCTCGCCCCTGCATCCGTTCCGCAAACGGTTGACCGCCGGCCGTGGCGACCTTCCGTCGCTCAGGGGGCGACCAGAATACGTTGTGGGGCGTCAGGATTCAATGGCCCGGACGCACGTAGCGTGCGTCGCGTCATTCTGAGGCCCCCTCGGGGGCCGAAGAATCCGGCGTCCGATCTGCGCAGATCCTTGCACGCGCAAAGCCCCCGCAAAGCTCAGGCCGGATTCTTCGGTCGCTCCGCTCCCTCAGAATGACGTACCGCCCCTGGCCCGGAATTCGGCGCCGGCCGACAAGAATCCAGGCGATAACAGTGTAGCGCGGCCAGCGGCGGCCGCCGAACACGGCGGAGGGTATTTCGCCCGCTTTCGCAGTCGAATCGGCACGCAATGACGAGCCCTGCGCTCGTCTCGTGGCGGGATGCCGCCCCTGGCCGGCCTTCAGAGCACGACGCCTTCTTCGGAGAGCAGCTCGTTGAGCTTTCGCAGGGCCTCGTGTTCGATCTGGCGGACCCGCTCGCGGGTGAGGCCGATCTTCTGGCCGATCTGTTTGAGGGTCATCGGCTCGTTCTCATCCAGGCCGAACCGCAGTCGGAGGATTTTGGCCTCGCGGTCGTCGATCAGATCGAGCAGACGCTGGACGATTTCGGTGTCGGCCTCGTCGAAGAGGGCCTCCTGCGGGGCGGGCGTCCGATTGTCCGCCAGCATTTCGGCCAGCGCGAATCCGCCGTCGGTGGTGGCCGCCTGCTTGTGGGAGGAGAAGGCCTTGACCGCGCGACGGATGATGCGAACCTTCTTCTCGGGCAACCGCATGTGCTCGGCCATTTCCTGGAGCGTCGGCGGGCGGTTGAGTTTGGATTGCAGCTCCGTGGCGGCCTGCTTCCACTTGGCGATCATCTCGACCATGTACGCGGGGATGTGGATCGGCTGGACGCTGTTGATCAGGGCGCGTTTGATCGCCTGCTTGATCCACCAGGCGGCGTACGTACTGAAGCGGGTATCGCGGACCGGGTCGTAGCCTTCGACGGCGCGGAGCAGGCCGAGGTTGCCCTCCTCGATCAGGTCGGGCAGCGGCAGGCCGCGGTTCGCGTAGCTCTTGGCGATCGTGACGACCAGCCGCAGGTTCGCGCGGACCATCTCGTCGCGCGCCTCGGCGGCCGCGCGCTCGGCGGCCTCCTTCTCGCGAAGGCTTTCGAGGCTGGGCTCCTGCCTGCTGCGGAGAAAGCGGCGCTGCAACTCGGCGGCACGCTGGATTATCCGCCCGAGTTCCTTCTCGCGCTCGGGCGTAAGAAGCGGCGCGTCGTTAATCTGCTTGAGGTACGCCTGCAGTCCGGATTCCGAGGCGATGGCTCGATCTCCTTCCCTGACGTCCCCGCGAACGTTCGCGGGCGGCGTCGCAACTCCGTACATCGTCCGTGACGGCAACCGTCGCGTGCCGCCGGCGACGGCCCGGCCGACCTCGGCCTCCCCGTGCCGGTCGGATTCGGCTCAAGGCCCTCCGGTCCGGCCACGGGGGCAGGACGTCGCCCTATTCCGCTTTCGGCTCGGAAGATTCGTCGCTGTCGTTTTCCGCGGGTGAATCGGCAGGATTCTTCGTCCCACCGGCGCCCGGAGCCTCCCGGAACGGGAAATCGCTGATAATATCGGTCGATGCCTCGCCGGGCCCGTGCAGACCTCCCCGTCGCGGCCGCACCTTGCCGGCCCGCGGACGATCGTCGTCGGCCAGCCACTCCGCACGTTTCTTCGAGAGCCCGATCTTTCGCTCCGCCGGGTCCACCTTCAGGATCTTCACCTCGATCTCCTGGCCGATCTTCACCTCCTGGTGCGGATCCTCCACCTTGTGATCAGCCAGCTCACTGACATGCAGCAGGCCCTCGAGGTCGGGTTCCAGCTCGACGAACACGCCGAAGTTCGTGATCTTGGTGACCTTGCCCTTGACGATCTGGCCGGGGATGTACTTCTCCGGGACGGCGCGGAGCCACGGGTCTTCCGTAAGTTGCTTGAGGCCCAGTGCGACGCGCATCTTCTCCTGATCGACGGCCAGAACCACGCACCGGACGGTCTCGCCCTTCTTGAGGACCTCGGAGGGATGGCCGATCTTCTTGGTCCAGCTCAGGTCGGAGACGTGGAGCAGGCCGTCGATGCCCTCCTCGATCTCGACGAACGCACCGTAGTTGGCCAGGTTGCGGACCTTGCCCTCGACGATGGTGTTCGGCGGATACCGCTCGGCGACGCGCATCCAGGGATTCGTCTCGGTCTGCTTGATGCCGAGGCTGATTTCCTGCTTGTCCTTGTTGATTTCGAGGACGACGACCTCGATCTGATCGCCGAGGCTGAGGATTTCGGACGGGTGGTTGATGCGGCGCGTCCAGCTCATCTCGGAAATGTGCACCAGGCCCTCGACGCCCGGCTCGAGCTTGACGAACGCGCCGTAGTTCATGATGTTGACGACCTCGCCCTTCACACGGGAGCCGACGGGGTACTTCTCCTCGACGCGGTCCCACGGATTTTCGGCCTTCTGCTTGAGCCCGAGGGCGATCTTCTCCTTCTGGCGGTCCACGTTGAGGATCTTGACCTCGATCTCCTGGTCGATCTTGAGCATCTCGGAGGGATGGTTGATCCGGTCCCAGCTCATGTCGGTGATGTGGAGCAGACCGTCGATGCCGCCGAGGTCCACGAACGCGCCGAAGTCCGCCAGGTTCTTGACGATCCCCTTGCGGATCTGGCCGGGCTCGATCTCGTCGAGAAGCTTCTCCTTCGCGGCGATCCGCTGCTCCTCGATCAGCCGGCGGCGCGAGATCACGATGTTGCGCCGCTCGGTGTCGATCTTGAGAACCTTGGCCTCGATTTCACGATCGATGAACTCGCCGATGTCGCCGGGCCGGCGGATATCGACCTGGCTGGCCGGCAGAAAGACCGGCACGCCGATGTCGACCAGCAGGCCGCCCTTGATCTTGCGCACCACGCGACCCTTGACGATGTCGCCTTCCTTGCACGTCTGGACGATGCGTTGCCAGTTGAGGATGCGGTCGGCCTTGCGCTTCGAGATCACGACGACGCCCGTCTCGGACTCGACGGCCTCGAGCAGGACTTCCACCTCGTCGCCGACGTCCACGCTGCTGGGGTCGTCCCATTCGCTCAGCGGGAGGATGCCTTCGCTCTTGAGGCCGACGTCCACGACGACCTCGTTCCCGATGACGCTGATGATCTTGCCCTTCAGAATACTTCCGGGCTGATAGCTCTCGATGGTCTGCTGCATGGCGGCGCTGATACGGCAGGGATCGGTCTCGCCGCCGAACGCCGCCGCCAGCTCGTTGCTGATCGCGGATTCGTCGATGTCCAGTGCGTTGATAAGGTTCTGATTCACGTTTTGAAAACCCCGGGGTGGGCCGCCGGAACGCCCCGGCGGGCTCCAGGAAGACCCGATGGAAAAAAGCTGACCGATCGGGACGCGGGACGCCCCGCGTCAACAGGCCGATCGATGGGAACCCATAAGTATATACGCGCGGCGCCGTGACAACAACCCCCGGGGTTCCTGGAGTCTCCCCCGGAATGGCTGAGGGCGAGCAGTCACCGTCCGACCGCGCGGCCGGTCAGTGAGCCAGTGGTCCCGACGGATGGGAGGACCCCGGCGGACGTGGCAGGCCGGCACTCGCGGCGTTTGTACCACCCGGCACCCACTCGTTTCGCCTCGACCCTGACCCCCTGTCGTGGACCGGGGATTGGAGGTTGGGGATCAGGGTTGGGGTCGGGGGCCCCGGCTCCGCGGCTGGGGCCCGGGGCG
>CAZZFA010000123.1:0-13262 GCA_964653435.1 uncultured Planctomycetales bacterium
GGCGCCCGGCGCACGGCCCTGCGGAGCGTTGGCTTGGGCACCCGGCGGGCGTCCTCCGGGGCGTTGCCTTGGGCGCCCGGCGCACGGCCCTGCGGAGCGTTGGCTTGGGCACCCGGCGGGCGTCCTCCGGGGCGTTGCCTTGGGCGCCCGGCGCACGGCCCTGCGGAGCGTTGGCTTGGGCACCCGGCGGGCGTCCTTGCAGGGCGTTGCCCTAGGTGTTCGGCTGGCGCCCCTCTCCGGGACGTTGCCTTGGGCGCCCGGCGCACGGCCCTGCGGGGCGTTTGCCCTGGGTGCCGGGCGGGCGCCCCTCTGGGGCGTTGGCTTGGGTGCCCGGCGGACGCCGCTGCGGGGCGTTGCCTGGGGCGCCCTGCGGACCACGCGAAGATGTGGGAAAGCCAAGGCGGCCTTCGGCCGCAACCGGACATGGGTTGAAGCCGGCCTTGTGTGCGCGGCACATCGTCGGCTTCCGCCAGGCTTCCCACGCCTTCGCCATACGCGCACCGCAAGTACGCCCATGCACCCGCAGCCCGTTCGATGGGAACAGTGGACTCGCCGGCACGGTAAGGGCGGAAGGACAGGCGGGATCCGGACGCCGCATCAGCGACTGAGCGTCGCGGGGGCGCTCGTAACGGCGCCACGCGTCGACGGCTTCGGATCGAAGATGCCGTTCAGCCGCGTTGCCAGACGCACCCCGGCCATCGACAGGCGTTCGTCAACAACCGGGATGCACCGATCGAAGTACTCCTGCCCGAGCTTGCCGTCATCGGGCAGCACGTAGACAAACCGCCTGGCCCTGTCATAGGACTCATCGGCCCACACCGCGGGGTCCGTCTCGGCCGACCACTTCGCGAACTGCGCGGCCGTGATCCTGCGGCGGAGGTCGTTCGCATACGCCTCCTGGGCCTTGCCCGTGTGCCGAATCAACAGGGCGTCCCACACAGCGTGAAGCGTCGCCGGCTGCCCGAAGAACTCGACCTTGTTGCGGTGCGCGTTGAGCTGACGGGTACTGCTGATATGGATGGGTTGGTGAATGTCGCCGACAAAATGCACCAGGAACTTGAGCGCCTCGGCCCGTTCCTTTCGATCCGCGCCGGGCCTCTCGAGCACATCCGTGAACTTCGTGATCGCCCAGACGACGCAACCGTCGGGGCAATCGCGTTTCATCTCGAACGAGGGAGCGTCGCCCGCAACCGTCGCGCCGTGCAGCTTCCTGGACCAGGCATAATCGTCCCGCTTTCGGATCTCATCCGCCCAGCTCGCCACATCCGTCAGCGACTCCTTGCCCAGCAGGTCCGCTACCGCCGCCTTCGCCCCGGGCGTCAGGTTGAGTTCGGCGATCCGGGCCACGATGTAATGACCTTCCGGCCCCCAGCCGAAGCTTGCGGAACCGGAAACGGACAGAACGACGACGGCGAGAATCAGTCTATGCTTCATTTGCCCTTGCATCTCTTGGTTGCGTGTAGAACCGGCAAGCCCCGGACGCTCGCCCAAGATACCCGCTCCGGCCTCGAATGCAAACGCGAGAGAACGGCGATTATTGCCGGCGCCGGCGCCCATACTCCCGGCATAAGTGGGCCAGTTGGTCCGCCCGCACGGCCACATACTCGGGCCCCAGCTCGCGCCGGATCCTCTCGATCACGCCGAGGGTCTCCATGTCCGTTTCATTTCTGTGGCCCCAGTTGCTCAGCGTGACGCTGAGAAACGCCGGCCGTTGCGGCGGCGTGTACTGACGTATCTGCGCGACGGCGGCCTTGACCTGCTCGTCCCAGGGCTTACCGCGAAACTCCGATCCCTTCATGACCGTCCGAAACGCGGGAACGCCGTCGATCATGAACGTCGCGTTGTCCGCACGGGTGATCTCGTTGCGGTTGTAGTCGAGAAACAACCCCTGCACGCCTTCCACCCGGGCGTACTGCCACGCGAGTTCGGCCGAACTCGTCTTGTACGTGTGGATGTGGTGCAGGTCCATCCGCTTCATGTAATCCCCGGTCAGACGCAGGAACTCGCTGAAGCCCGCCGCGCGCCGCTCGAGCGCCAGCCGCGCCCCGTACACATCCTCGTGTATGTAACCCAGCCCGGAGACGGCCGTCAGGAAGAAGTCGTCGGGCGAGGCATGCGTGTAGAAGTAGTCGAGGATGTCCGGGATGAATTCGGAGCCCAGCGGGCCCACCGGCCAGTTCATCGGGATATGGCCGCGCTCGGGGTCCGCCCATCGCTTGAGGAACTCCTGCCTCCAGAAGTTCGTCCCGTCGCCGTCGGTGCGAAGGAACGAGTAGTAGACCTTGTTCTCCAGCGGCGGTGGCGGCGGCGCGGGCTTCTGCCGAAAGACCGCCGTGGTTCCCGAGTGAACGGAGAGATTTGATGTACCCTCGCAGTAGCCGTCCCAGGCCATGCATACGGTGAGAAGCCCGTACTCGCTCGCCAGGTCAACGCCCTTCTGCTCGCGAATGCCCGCGGATGGTCCCTGCCCGTGCGCGCCCCACCAGCCCAGCACCGGCACGTTGGGGCCGACACGCTCGAAAAGCTCCCGGGCGAAGGCGATCTCCTCTTCGCCCTCCGCGTCGGCCTTGCCCGACAGCCAGAAGGTGAAGACGGCGAACTCGGCCATGTAATCCCGTAACCGCGAGCTGTGCGGATTCAGATGCGCCAGGACCGACCGCTCGGCCGATCGGAAGCCGTGCTCGTACGCCCAGCGATACGCATCGATGGGGCGCTTCCAGCGTCCGCGAAGGTCCTCGACGACCGGCAGGCCGAAGTCCTCGACGAGGTTCGGAGCCAGCGCCACGGCGCCCTTCACCCCCGCGAGCAGCGTCGCCACATTGACGCTCGCCGGCAGTGCCGGGTCCGTCACGATGCAGCCGCTGAGACCCGCGCCGAACCGCCGCACGATCTCGTACGGTTCCACGTGCTCGATCGTATCGATGTCCCCGCGTTCACGGAGCCAGTTAAGCCAGTGAGCGTCTTCGGCGTCGTGAACGAGGAACACCCGCGGCTGCGTACGGTTGACCACGCCCTGCATCACGGTGAACGCGGTCTGCTCTTCCGGGGTCAGTCGCGCCACGGAGGCGGCCACCATCGTCCGGGCCGGCGGCCTTGATCGCGGCACCATCGAGCGGCTTGCCCCGGTCGCCGCCTCGCGGGATGCGGCCCCGGACGCGGGGCGTTCCGAAAACAGCCCTCGCGCAGCCGCAGCCGTCGCTGACGCCACACCCAGTTGGAGCAGTTCCCGACGGGTGATCATGATGAATCGCGTGCCACGGAGCACCCCCGCATCGTCTTCGGTTTGCGCGGGTTTCGCCCGCTTCCAGCCCGGGAAGGCGACGGAGCCGCGGTCTGCATGCACGCCGTACGTGCGGCTATCGTCCCGAAAACGGCCCCAGGTCCCAGCCCTCCCCGCTTACCTTCCGCCGGCTGGGTTTCGCATCAGCAAGTATGACAGAATCTTGTAGACCAACCTGGCAGCGAGGAAATCAGGAGCGATGAAGCCGGGGATCGGCGCCAGTTCCACCACGTCGAAGACCGGCACGTTCGCCGCCTCCTTGCCGATCACCTTCGCCACCTCGAGCATCCGCTGCCACGAGATCCCGCCCGGTTCCGGCGTGCCGACGGCCGGCATGATGGAGGGGTCGAGCCCGTCCAGGTCGATCGTGAGGAACACCCGCTTGCCGCGGACGAAGGCCGCCAGATCCCGCAGGAACGCGCCGTCGGAGGAGGTCGCCTCCTCTGCGAAGACCGTCTTCACGCGGGTGCATTGGCGCCGGAACGGCTCCTCCCCGGCGGAGATGTTGCGGATGCCGATCTGGAAGACCGGACACACATCGAGGATCCGGCGGGCCGCGCAGGCATGGCTGAACGGTGACCCCTCGTATTCATCACGCAGGTCGGCGTGGGCGTCCACCTGGACGCATACCAGGTCGCTCGTGCCGCTCACCGCCGCCAGGGCACGCGCTGTCCCCGCCGAAATCGTATGCTCCCCCCCGAGCATCACCAGCACCTCCGGCCGCCGCGCGCCGGAGAGAACGCCGGCAACCGCCTCCTCGATCGCCTTCACCATCGCCTCCGGGCTGCGCTGGACGGGCGCCAGCGGGTTCATCGTGTGCACGCCGTATCCCGCGGCCGGCTCGTTGCCGAACTCGTAGTCGAAGAGTTCCACCTGCCGGGAGGCGGCGAGGATCGCCGCCGGGCCGTTGCGCGTTCCCGCGCCATAGGATGTGGTCGACTCGTAGGGCACCGGCAGCAGCCACGCGCGGGCCCGCTCCCGTGATGCCAGTTCCTCCGGCAGGCCCAGGAAGTTCCAAGGGGGTTGAAACAGACTCTCTTCGCTCATGCCCGGATTCTCCTGGCCTCGCGCCCGACGGGGCGCGGGTCGGTCTTCTCTCGGATATCGCACAACACGCCCGGGAACATATCGTTCGTCACAAAGGCTTTCAACCGGCTTACCGTCGCCGCGGTATTCCATCGTGCGAGCCGCCCAGATGCACGATACCCCGGTGCGGCCCCTGAACCTTCTGAACTGCATGCGCGGCCCGCAACAACCGTAACCGATGAGCGTGACAGACGTTAGGTGCGACGTCGACGACGAGGCATTCTCCGCACGGCCCCGGTGGGTACTCTGCCGCCTCTGCGCCCGGGCGGCAGGTCGCGCACGCCGGCCGCCGGACCGTATCCCCGCCGCCTGCCGGTGGTCCTTTTATCCGACCCGAAGAAGGTCCCCCGATCGGGGCCGGACGCAGGGCGGCGTCGGCAGCGGAAAAAACCGGTCGCGCCTCCGGAAAGACAAGGTTTCGCGTCAGAGTAGCGATGGCAGGCGCCAAGTTAATGGTATAATGAGAATGGTCGAAAACATCGGAGGGGCCGGTGCGATCCGTTTTGATCGTCAGCGGAGGACGATAGCGTGAAGGCTCGCGAAGTCTTCTCGGGCCTGGTCGGCCTGACAATGGTCGGGGCTACGAGTCTGATCGTGCGCCCGGCCGGCGCCGACTCCATCGCGCCGGGCGTCACGTACACGGTCTACCAGTTGCCCGGTCCGGTGAAGGTCCACGTCGTCGCGGCCGACCGCTTCCGCTCCGAATACAAGCTCGAAATCGGCTGGCCGCAGGCCCGGAGAAACTTCACCTCCCGCGCCACGACCAGCGCGATCGCCAGGCTCTACGACACCCCGCCGCGACGCAGCGTGCTGGCGGCCACGAACGGTTCGTTCTTCGATACGACCGTTCCACTCATACAAGGCGCCACCGCCTCGAACGGCGAGATCCTCGAACCGCCGGCCTCGAGGTACGAGACGTTCCTTTTCGGACCTTCGCGCCTGCCCGTGATCCGCGAGGAGATCGCCCACGTCCGCGGTCAGCTCACCTTCGCGGACGGTTCGACGACGACGCTCCACCAGTACAACCGGCCCGCTCAGGAGGACCGGATCACGGCGTACACGCCCGGCTGGGCTCCCAGCACCGGAACCACGATCGAGGGCGTCGAGGTGATTCTCACGGACGTCAGCTACCCGATGCGCGGCGACAAGGAACTCTCCGGCATCGTCAGCGCGATCAAGACCGGCTCGGCCTCGACGAATAATGCGATCCCCGCCGGCGGGATGGTCATTCACGCGTGCGGCGAGGCCCGCGACGTCGTTGCGGCGAGGACGGCCGTCGGCGATCGCCTGCGGATGCGGTTCGCGACCAGCGCCCCGGAGTTCAACAACGCCGATATGGCCGTCACGGGCTGCGGCTGGATCCTTCACGACGGGGCGCCCCTGACCACGAACTGGGCGAAATACGCCGGCTCCTACGTGGACAGCCGCCACCCGCGGACCGTGCTGGCCTGGAGCAACACGCAACTCTTCCTCGTCGTCGTGGATGGTCGTTCCGCGAACAGCATCGGCATGACCTTCAGCGAGATGGCGGAGTTCCTCCGCACCGCGCTCGGCGCGACCGATGCGTTGAATCTCGAGGGTGGCGGCTCATCGACACTCGTGGTCAACGGCTCGACGCGGAACACCCCCGCGGAGGGCGAGGAACGGCCCGTGGCCAATGCCGTGCTGCTCGTGAGAGAGGAGACGCCGGGCAGCCTTCCGTTCTTTGACCCGTTCACGGAGAACGGCCGGCGACCCGGCTGGGAAGACAAGTTCCGGTTCAACGACGTGAAGCCGTTCTCGCCCTCCCCGCCCGAGGGCGACGGATACGTCCTCGAGGTGACCGCGCCGAACGGCGGCGCGGAGACCGTCCGCCGCGGGGATTTCGCGGATGCCGACTACTCTGTGGAGGCGGACATCTACTGTGAATACCGCCCCGACGTCAGCGATGACGGCTTCGAGCGATACGGCCTCTTTGCGCGGGACAGCGGCGCGGGCGCGTTCGGGCTTTCCACGTACGGCGGCGGGAACTGCTACGCCCTCACGTACGACTCGGGCGACGGGCGGATCCGCGCCGGCATCATTGTCAACGGCACGTTCACGGACTTCCGCGAATCCGACCGGCTCTACGCGGATACAACCGCGTGGCGGCGGTTCCGGATTGACTGCCACGGCTCCACGATCGAGTACTACGTGGACGGCGAGCGGATCGCCTCCGTCACGAACAACGGGCACAGCCGCGGGTACTTCGGCCTTGCATACCAGTCGTTCTTCCGCACCCACGCGCTCATTCACGGCACGCGCGCGGACCGGTTCGCCGCCGTACGGCTCGGGCCGCCTCCCGGCCGCACGCCCTACCTCGGCTCGCCGTTCAGTCTTCCCGGCGTCATTCAGGCGGAGTATTACGACAACGGCGGCGAATCCATCGCGTATCACGATTCCACGCGCGGCAACTCCGGCGGCCAACTCCGGTCGGATGATGTGGATATCGAGTCCTGCACCGACACCGGCGGCGGCTACGACGTAGCTGCTCTGGAACCCGGCGAATGGCTCGAATACCTCGTGGACGTTCCGGTCGCGGGGGACTACGACGTCAAGCTGCGGGTGGCCTCGGCGACGGCCGGCGGAACGTTCCACATCGAGATGAACGGCCGCGATGTCTCCGGGCCGAGAAAGTTCGCCGCCACACGAGGTTCGCAGGACTGGGTCACCGTGCTCGTCCCGCGGGTCGCCCTGGAAGCCGCGAACTGGCAGATTCTCCGCGTCGTGTCCGATGCGGGCGAATGGAGCCTCAATTACATGGAGATCGCCGAAGCCCGGCAGACGGTTCCGGCCGATTTCGATGGCGACGGCGACGTGGATCTCCGGGACTTCAACCGCTTCAAGTCCTGTTACGGCGGCCAGAACCGCGCGCCGCTCAGGCCGGGTTGCGAGACCGCCGACTTCGACCAGGATGGCGACGTGGACGACGCCGACTTCGCCGTCTTCGAAAAGTGTTTCAACGGCGCCAACCGCCCGCCCGCGTGCCGGTAGCATCCCCCAAAGGACGGAGTACCGATCGACCGGCGTAGTCGTCGGCCGCACGCTGTGCGCCAGACGCGGGTACGTGCCGGTCGCATGGGGCGGTAACCGACGTGGTCCGCCGGATCCGCGAATCGTGACGTCGGTTGGCAAATCGGCGATACAGTCCTCCAAGGCGCCCTTCGGCCGCAACCCGACACAGGCGCACCCGCTCCCGTCATGCTGAACAAAGCGAAGCATCCGGCCACAACCGAACACGGGCGCGCCGGCGGCCGTCATGCTGAGCGAAGCGAAGCATCTGGCTTCACTGCGCCAATCAGCCAGATTCTTCGTCGCTGCGCTCCTCAGAATGACGGGTGGCGCTACCGCCGCAGCGCGATTCATACGCACAAGGCGCGCCGCGCGCAAGGCGCGCAAGAGCTGCGACGAAAGACTCCGCACCGTTATCGCGCGAAACGTGGTCAAGATGCGCAGATTCAAGTCGGGAGGGCACGTCATTGCGTGCCGATTCGAGTGATCGGCGCAAGCCGCGGGTAGCCGCAGGCCCCTCGTCGTCGCGCATACGGCACCGGAGGCGCACGTGAAACAACCCCCGCGGTCGCGTATAATCTCTCCGATGGCCGAGCTTGACGGACTGTTCCTGGATTTCTACGGCACCCTCGTCGGTGGCGACCGCGAGGCGGTGGAGTCGGTCTGCCGGCGGATCGTGCAGCAGTACTCGCTGCCGATCACGCCTGAGCAACTCGGCATTGACTGGGGCAAAGGATACTTCGCCCTGTCGGAGGTCTGCAATAACGGGCACTTCCGGACGCTCTACCAGATCGAATGCGACAGTCTGGTGGATACGATGCGCCCGCTCGTCGGGCACGACATCGATCCCGCGCCGTTCGTGGCGGGCCTGACGAAGTGGCTCCGCTCACCCCCGGTCTTTGAGGAGACCCACGAGGTCCTGGCAGAACTCCGGCGTCGCGGCGTGCCCGTGTGCCTCGTTTCCAACGCGGACCATGCCGACCTGCTCGCCGCCCTGGATGTGCGCGGCATCCGTGTGGATCATGTGGTTACGTCGGAATCCGCCCGAAGCTACAAGCCGGATGTGACGATATTCCGTCAGGCGCTTTCGTTGACAGGGTGGGATGCGGCGCGGGTGCTGCACGTCGGCGATTCCTTGCACTCGGACGTTGGCGGTGCCCGTGCGGCCGGGCTGAAGGCCGTATGGATTTGCCGCAGCGTGCGGATCAGCGATATTGGCACCGCCGAGCCTGATTGGCGGATCGATGACTTACGGGGTTTGCTTGATCTGGTCCGATAAACGCCGGCGAAGATAGGACTCAAGACCGGGGTCCAGTGGCGAACAAGCGGCGGGGCGGCATCGCGACCAAGTTGAGCAGGAGACGATTGTCCAGCATATGCAACATGCGTAAATATTTCCATATCCGGAACCAACAATGCGCATGCAACTGTGTCTAGCTTGACGAGGCAGGTGATCTATGCGTACACGACAACGATTGTTCATAGTGTGCGTAAGTGCCTTTATTGCGGCATCTTATGCAGAAAGTCGCGCGCTTCTCGGCGCTCCCAGCGGGGGCCGGGATTCGTCCTCGTCGCGATGGAGTGCCGGCCGCGACGGTTCTGCCCGCCCGATGATTCGCTCGGCTGGGCAGAGCCGGGCAGAGTCCTATCGCTCGCGCCCTCAGTTTCGCGAGACTGCCCCGCGCCCGACGCCCTCTTTTCATGCGGACAGGGCACCGGTTCTCTCTTCGCCCGCCCGCGCGCTCAGCTCCGAGCTGCGATCGGCTCCGCGCATCGTGGCACCCTCAGCACCGGTTCGCGTCGAGCGGTCGGCGCCATCTGCGCCGATTCGCCTGGCTCCCAGTACCCCGAACGCGCCTCGCCCCTCCGCGACACCTGCCCGCGACGTGCCAGTGAATCGAGCCGCTATCCCCGCCCCGGTCCAGCGGATCGCCCCTCCGCCGTCGCTTGCGACGGCCCGGCCCAGCCCCGCACCGACCGGCGAGAGGCCCGTTGCGGCCCCGATGCCCAATCTTGCGGTTCCCGGCGTATCCTCGCCGTCCGCTCGTTCTGCCTCGCCGGGCAACGTCAGCCGAGCGCCGGCCCCGTCGTTCTTCACGCGGCTTACGCCCTCGTCGCCTTCACGGATGCCGGCTCCGTCGGCTCACAGGATGCCTGCGGCAGCCGAACGCCCGATCTCGGCAGGCGGCGGCCCGGCGGCGCCCGCGGTGCGTAATGATTCTGCGGCGGGCAGGCTCGGCGTGCCCACGCGCGTGATTCGAGATACGGCGATCCCAGCCCCGGTCTCGGTCGTCTCGACGGCCAGGCCCGGCGATGGCCGACGATCGGATGAACGACCCGGTCGCGACGGCTTCCACTTCGGCGGACATCACGGGGAAGGCCCTGGGTTTGCCGATCGCCATCCGCGTCCGGTACACGTCTGGCACAGGCCGCCGGTCTATCCGCCACGGCCATACTGTCCGCCGCGTCCCCGATGGGGCTTCAGCTTCGGGTTCTACTGCGGCCGCCCGCTCTACTATCCCCCGCCGATCGTGGGTGTTCCGGGACCGGTCTTTGTGGAGCCCGCCTACGTGATTCCTTCACCGACAATCGTGGCCCCGACCGCCGTCGTTGCAGCGCCGCCGGCAGTGGTGGAGCAACCCGCCGGCGCGTATGCGGAAGCCCCGCCGACGGGATACGGCTATGGCAGCCCTGCGGTAGCCGCAGGATCCGCCGGACAAGTCCCGGCGGAGGGCGAGGCGCAGCCGCTGGTCCCGCCGCCGCCGGAGCAGCAACCCTCTCCGCCGCCGGCAGGCCGCGAGCAGCCGTTGCTGGTTCCGCCGCCGTCGTCGGCACAGCCATCGGCCTCGCCCGAGGCGCCGGCTGCGGAGGCGCAGGCGCCGAGCGCGGCTGTCCAGACGCCGGCCGCTGCGCCGACATCGGAGGCCGCGACCGCGCAGGGCCAGGGCGCCTCGGCGGATCAGGCCAGGATCGAGGAAGAGTTCGGCAAGCGGATGGAAGAGGGTGCCGCCGCCTTTGCCAGGGGTGAGTTTGACAAGGCCCGGCACGCGTTTGTTCTCGCGATCCTCGCGATGCCGGACAATGTGGATGCGAAGCTCGCCTACGCAATCACGCAGTTTGCGATCGGCGACTACCATGTGGCGGCCATCCTGCTGCGACAGGTGATCCCCGCCCATCCGGAAGTGGTCTATTCGGACTTCGATCTCCGGGAACGGTACGAGAAGAAGGAGAAACTCACCCGGCAGGTCGAAACCCTGCGGGCCTACATCAAGGCTCACCCGGGCGATGCGGACGCGATGCTGGTGCTGGGGTTTGTACAGCACTTCAGCGGCCAACGCGACGAGGCGAAACGGACATTTGCCGAGGTTCTGAAGGTCTCGCCGAAGGAAGCGGTAGCCTCGGTATTCCTGAATCCTCCGCCGCTTCAGGTCGCGGCCACGCAGCCGGCGGCAAGCCGGCCGGCGGACGCGCCGGGCACCGACAAAGAGTGAGTCGGGTTCCCCCGATCCCTCCCGCGTATTCACGGGCGCGGCTGCCCCGTGGGTACCGCTCCGTTCACATGCCCTGAGGACTCGTTGACACCGGCCGGCGGTTCGCTTAGCGTGTCCGGGTATCCCGGAGACAGGTTCAGGTTCGTCCTGCACCCCGTGATACACGGCGTGGTTCGGTCCCTTGCGTGCGTAGGGCAATCATGGACTTTCAGAACCTCGGACATACCTGCGTTGTCGGCCTCCACTGGGGCGACGAGGGGAAGGGAAAGATCGTCGACGTGCTCACGGAGCACTTCGATATCGTCGGGCGGTACAACGGTGGGGCGAACGCGGGCCACACCGTCCGCGTGGACGGCCGGCGGTTTGCGTTTCACCTCATGCCCAGCGGCGTGATCCGGCCCGGCGTGACCGGCGTGATCGGCCCGGGGGTCGTCGTCGATCCGGAGGTCCTCGGCCAGGAGATCGATGAACTCCGCGGGCGCGGCATCGTCGTCGGTGAGAATCTGCGGGTGAGCGACCGCGCGCACGTGATCATGCCCTACCACAAGAAGCAGGACCGCCTCTCCGAGCAGGCCCTCGGGGCGGGCCATAAGATCGGCACGACGTCGCGGGGTATCGGCCCGTGCTACGCGGACAAGATGCAGCGATCGACCGCCGTCCGCGTCTGCGACCTGATGACTCCCCGCTCGCTGCGGCCGCGGATCGACGCGATCGTCGAGCAGCGCAACCGGATCTTCGCGGCGGTCTACGGCGACACGGAACCGCTCGACGCGAACGAGGTGTACGAGACCTGCCTCCGGCACGCGGAGCGCCTCGCGCCGTTTGTGTGCGACACGACCGCCTTCTATCGTGACGCGATCCGCTCCGGCAAGCGTCTGCTCTTCGAGGGGGCCAACGGCGCCCTGCTCGATGTCGATCACGGCACGTACCCGTTCGTGACGAGCAGCACGACGGGCCCTGCGGGCGTCGCGGCCGGTTCGGGCCTGCCCGCCAGGACCGTTCGAACCTGCATCGGCGTGGTCAAGGCCTATACGACCCGTGTCGGTGCCGGGCCCTTCCCGACCGAGCTGGACAACGAGATCGGGCAGTACATCCGCGACCGCGGCCACGAGTACGGCACGACCACGGGCCGCCCGCGCCGCTGCGGCTGGTTTGACGCGGCCGCTGCCCGATACAGCGCGGCCCTCACGGGCGTGGACTACGTTGCGGTGATGCACCTGGACACGCTCGGCGGCCTCAAGGAAGTCGGCATCTGCACGGAGTACCGCTGCCAGGGCAAGCGGATCGACGGCATTCCGGCGAGCGCGGAGGCATACGCGAGCGTCGAGCCGCGGATCGAGATGATGCCCGGCTGGCCGGCGGACCTGGGTCCCGTCGAGACCTTCAGCGGGTTGCCCGATGCAGCCCGGCGCTACATCGAACGGCTCGATACGCTCATCGGAACGCCCGTTGCGATCATCAGCATCGGGCCGGAGCGCTCGCAGACGATCTATCGCACATGAAAGAGCCGCCGCTTGATCCCCGCGCCGTCCTCGGCCTGGAGCCGCACCAGCTCCCGCGCCACATCGCCATCATCATGGACGGTAACGGACGCTGGGCCCAGCGCCACGGACTTCCGCGGGTCAGTGGGCATGCGGCCGGGGCCCGTGCCGTCCGCGCGATCGTCACCGAGTGCGCGCGCCTGGGCCTCGCCTATCTCACGCTTTACAGCTTCAGCACGGAGAACTGGAAACGCCCCAAAGACGAGGTCGAGGCCCTCATGCAGATGTACGCCGAGTACCTCGTCGCCGAGCGAGAAACGATTCTGTCGAACAACGTCCGGCTCGTTCAGATCGGCCGCCGCGAGGGGCTTCCGGACAACGTTCTCCGCGAGCTGGATACGACCGTCGCCCTCAGCCGCAGCAACACCGGCCTGACGCTCTGCCTCGCCCTCAACTACGGGTCGCGACAGGAGATCCTCGAGGCGACCCGCCGGCTCGCGCGGGAGGTACGCGACGGGCGGCGCCGCGTCGAGGACATCGACGAGGCCGCCTTCGGCAACGCCCTGTACACCGCCGGCATGCCCGACCCCGACCTGCTCGTGCGGACGGCCAACGAGCGCCGCATCAGCAACTTCCTGCTCTGGCAGATCAGCTACGCCGAGATTCATGTCACGCCGGTTCTCTGGCCCGACTTCGGTCCTGCGGATCTTCACGAGGCCATCCGGGACTTCGCCGCGCGCCATCGGCGCTTCGGCGGCCTGGCGCCGTAGCCGCAGGGCGACCCACTGACCGCCAGATTCCTCCCAGCGCGGGCGTGGCCCGCAGCCCAACATGGCGGTGCCGGACGCACGTGGCGTGCGTCGCGTCATTCTGAGGCCCCCTTGGGGGCCGAAG
>CAZZFA010000124.1:0-12908 GCA_964653435.1 uncultured Planctomycetales bacterium
TGCGCCAATCAGCCGGATTCTTCGTCGCTGCGCTCCTCAGAATGACGGGTGGCGCCACCGCCGCAGCGCGATAACATGCGCGCAAGGCACGCAAAAGCGGCGGCGGAGGACGCTACACCATCCTGCACACGGGAGACAAACCATGAGACGCGAAGAACACCGCGAAGATACCGAGAAGCGACTGAGCCGGCGCGCATTCGTTGGCGGTGGGGGCGCCGCCATTACGGCCGCCGCGCTCGGCACGACGCCCAAGACGCAGATCGCCGAGAAGCCGCCGGGGCCCGGCCCCGGACCCGCCGATGCCGAGTCCTCCGCGCGGCTCTTCTGCACCAGCGGCGTCGTCAATGGATTGGCCGTGCAGGCAGACGTCCTGCCGGTGCGCAGCGAGTGCGGCATCGGCGCGCTGATGCCCTGGGCGGACCGGCTCTGGATGGTCACCTACGTGGCCCACAACGAGAATACCGGGGCCGGCACGGGCCTCTACGAGATCGACGCGAACCTGTCGATCCGCAAGCGACCGGAGAGCGTCGTCGGTACGTATGCCAATCGGTTCATCCATTCGAAGTCGAACCAGCTCATCATCGGGCCGCATGTCATCGACGCGGCGGGGCAGGTGCGGACGATCGATTCGATCCAGGGCCACCGGCTGACGGCTACGATGGAGCACCTCGAGGACCGCGCGAACAAGGTGTATTTCCTCACGATGGAGGGGCTGCTCTTCGAGGCGGACGTACACACGCTGCAGACGCGGCTGCTCTTTGATCTGATCCGGGAGCTTTCGATCCCCAGGGAGGCCAGGCCGCATTTCAAGGGCGGCTACACGGCGGGCGGGCGCGTCGTCGTGGCCAACAACACCTACGACGAGCCGGAGTACGACGGCACGCGGTCGTCCGGCCGCCTCGCCGAGTGGAACGGCCGGAAGTGGACGATCCTGGAGACGAACCCGTTCAACGAGGTCACCGGCCGCAAGAGCTTCGGCAACGCCATCTACGCGACGGGCTGGGACAAGGCCTCGGCGATCCTCCGCGTGTACACGCACGGGAAGTGGCTGACCTACCGCCTGCCGAAAGCCACACACGCGATGGACCAGTACTGGCTCACGGAGTGGCCGCGGATCCGCGAGGTGGAGAGCGAGCGCATGCTGATGGACTGCCACGGGATGTTCTACGAGCTCTCGCCGCTGGCGTACGACGGGCGGATCTGGGGCGTACGGCCGATCTCGACGCACCTGCGGATCATCCCCGACTTCTGCTCCTACCGCGGGTACCTCGTCCTCGCGGGCGATCACGTCGCACCGATCTTCGAGGGCAATCATATCGCCGGCCAGCCGCAGAGCGGCCTGTGGTTCGGCAAGACCGACGACCTCTGGCAGTTCGGCAAGCCGAAGGGCTGGGGCGGGCCGTGGTGGGACAGGTGTGTGAAGGCCGACGAGCCGTCAGAACCGTACCTCATGACGGGCTTCGATCAGAAGGTCGTTCACCTCTATCACGACGCGGATGCCCCCGTCGAGTTCCGGATCGAGGTCGACTTCCTTGGCAACGGTACGTGGAAGATCTACGACGTGATCCGCGTGGCCGCCGGCAAATACGTCCACCACGAGTTCCCTTCGGGCTTCAGTGCCCACTGGGTCCGCGTGACCGCCAGCCGGACATGCACGGCGACCGCTTACTTCATGTACACGTGAGAATGCACGCCTTGGGGGGCGGTATTACCGGACCGTCGGCAAATGTCCGGCAGAGGATTGGACCGCCGTCGGGCGCGAATCATATCATTTGAATTGGAACGGCGCTTCCGCAGGGGTGGCGCCGGCGCCGGGCGTCGGCGCAGGTGCTCGCCGTGGCGAAAGCAACCTTCAGCGACGGGGGATGTGAAGGTGGTCCCTCAGGTGCGATACCGGGTGTTGCGAGTCGTGCGCCGGTGGGCCTGCGCGATACCTGTTGCGATCATCCTTGTCTGGCTGATTCTGCTGAACCGCTTCGCCCCGCCGCCCCGCCCGATGGACGGGGCGCAGCCTTCTCCGGAGGACCGGGCACGCATCCTCGGCGCGGATGACCGGTTCGCCGTGGCCGATCCTACCGTGATGCCCTTCCGGCCGATCGGACAGGTTCGCGCCTGGTGGGGCACGCAAGGCCTGACCGGAACGGGAGTCCTCGTCGGCCCGGATCAGGTCCTTACGGCCGCGCACTGCGTCTGCCGCGCGGAGCTCGGGGGATGGGCGCACGAGGCCACGTTCACACCTGCCCGTACCGGCGAGAGCATGCCGTACGGTACGGCCCGCGTGGTGCGATACGCCGTACCCGCGGAATACGTGCAACAGCTCAGCGAGGCGCACGACGTCGTCCTGATGACGCTTGACCGGCCGATCGGCAACGATGCCGGGTGGCTTCCGGTCCTCTCGCGGGCGCGTGTGGGGCCTGATCTGATGAACGCGCCGGTGCGCTCCGCCGGCTATCCCTCGGACAACCCGGGGCGCATGGTCGCCGTGTCCGGTTCGATCACCGCCATGCCCGGTACGCCAGGTGCTGCCTGGGAGATCGACCTCGACGCGATCTCCGGGCAGAGCGGCAGCCCGATCTGGATCGACGCATCGGCGGACGGGTCGGCGGCCCTGGCGGCCATTCTCGTCGCAGAGCTGGACAACGGCCGGGCAAACCTTGCGGCACCGGTCAGCGCGGAACTCGTCGAGCAGCTTCGCGCCGGCTATGTCGCGGGCGAGCAGATTGCCGCCGCGGCGAACGGTGCCGCGGGCGTACTCGTCGCGGAGCCGGGCAGTGCGTCGTCGCCGCTCGTGGCGCCGCCCATCGCGGGGTGCGGGGCGGGCGTGATGCCCATGGCGGTGCTGACGTTTGCCGGGCTGGTCATCGTGCGATCGGGGGTGCGGCGAAACGGAATGCCGGCGGAGGCGGAAAGGGCCCTGGGACGGCCCCGCGGATTCGCTTCCCGTCGCGTTTGAACAGGCTCCTCTCAGATCCCGCTCTGACTCGCGCCTTCCGCCTCGGCGCAGATGCGATCAATCTCGTCAAGCTCCTCCGGTGTGAACTCGATGTTCTGCAGCGCCGCCACATCCTCGTCGATCTGCTCGGGTCGGCTGGCCCCGATCACGACGGACGTGACCTCCGGGCGGCGGAGAATCCATGCAATCGCCATCTGGGCGAGCGATTGTCCGCGACGCTTCGCGACCTCGTTCAGCGCCCGGATGGGCTTGAGCTTCTTCGGGTCCGCCAGGCGCAGCGCACATTCGTCCTTGCTGCGGACCAGGCGTGAATCGGGCGGCGGTGTCTCCGCGAGGTACTTGCCGCTCAAATCACCCTGCGCCAGCGGGCAGAACGCGATCATCCCCATGCCCAGTTCCGCGCACGTGGGCAGGACCGTTTGCTCGACGCCCCGCCGGAGGAGGTTGTAGGCGTTCTGGTTGATGATGATCGGCGCGGTGTCGTGCCGGACGGTGTATCGGTACTTCTCGCGGATCTCCTCGCCGCAATGGTTGCTCAGTCCGATGTACAGGGCCTTGCCCTGCCGCACGAGCAGGTCCAGCGCGGCCATGACCTCTTCCGTCGGCGTGTCCGGGTCGGGCCGATGGGCGTAGAAGAGATCCACATACTCCAGCCCGAGCCGCTTGAGGGACTGATCGCAGCTTGCCACGATGTACTTCTTCGAGAGCCACTCGCCGTACGGCCCGGGCCACATGTCGTAGCCCGCCTTGCTTGAGATGATCAGTTCGTCGCGCGGCATGTCCCGGAGAATCCGCCCGACGACGACTTCGCAGTTGCCGTTCGGCTCGCCGTAGTTGTTCGCCAGGTCGAAGTGCGTGATGCCGAGGTCGAACGCGCGATAGAGGCATCGCCGGCTCGTCTCGTCGTCCACGTACCCGCCGTACGTCTGCCACCCGCCAAGCGACACCGCGGGAAGCTTGAGGCCCCACCGCCCGCACTTTCGATACACCATCCGATCGTAACGATCGGCCGCGAATTGTGTCATTCCGTCACCTGCTGTTGCGCCGAAAGAGTTCGCACGGTCCGGACGCCTTATTACGCGGAAGCGAGAGAAGGGTCAATCTTCGGCGGCGCCGGAGGGCAGCCCGCCCGGCGCCTCAGCCGTGCAGCGCCGCCTGCCGCTTGAAGTGATCCTCGAGCACCAGCGCCGCCATCGCCTCGACAACCGGCACCGCCCGCGGGCACAGGCACGGGTCGTGCCGGCCCTTGGTTCGGATCTCGGCCGCTTCGCCCTTGACGTTGATCGTACGCTGCGGGGTGGGGATCGACGACGTCGGCTTGATCGCCACGCGGAAGACGATGTCCTGGCCCGTGGAGATTCCCCCGAGAATCCCGCCCGCGTTGTTCGTGACGAATCCTTCCGGCGTGATCGCATCGTTGTGCCGGCTGCCGGTCATGTCGGCGGCGGCGAAGCCCGCGCCGAACTCGATGCCCTTCACCGCGGGGATCGAGAGCATCGCCTTGGCGAGGTCCGCGCTGAGCTTGTCGAAAACCGGCTCGCCCAGCCCGGCCGGCACGCCCGTGATACGGCACTCGATCACGCCGCCGACGCTGTCCCCCTTCGATCGTGCCTCCTCGACCCGCTTGACCATCTCGGCGGCGGCGGCCGCATCGCACGCCCGCATCGGGTTGTTCTCGATTTCGGCGAGGTCGACGGTCCTGCACGCGACGCCCCCGGCGCGAATCGTGTACGCGACGATCGACACGCCCCGGCGGGCGAGCAACTGCCGCGCCACCGCGCCCGCCGCCACCCGGGCCGCCGTCTCGCGTGCGGAGGCACGCCCTCCGCCGCGCCAGTCGCGCACGCCGTACTTCCTGAGATACGTGTAGTCGGCATGGCCGGGACGGAAGAGATCCCGGATCGACTCGTAGTCGCCGGGCCGGGTGTCCCGGTTGCGGATCAGCATCAGGATGGGGGCGCCCGTCGTCCTTCCTTCGAACAGCCCGGAAAGCACCTCGACTTCATCCGACTCCTTGCGCTGCGTGGTCACGCGCGACTGCCCCGGACGACGCCGATCCAGCTCGCGCTGTACCGCCGCCAGATCGAGCTCCACGCCGGGAGTCACGCCGTCAATGACCACGCCGACGGCCGGGCCGTGCGACTCGCCGAATGTCGTGATCCGAAACAGGCGACCGAAGCTGCTACCGGGCATCCTTGTGCTCCTCGATGCAGCGTGCGACGGCGTCGACCGCGGCCTCCACGTCGAGCCCGTCCAGGTTGACGGTCAGGTCGGCCAGTCGTTCGTACTGCGGCTCCCGCTGGCGGCAGAGCAGGAGGAAGTCGCCGACCGGGTCCGCCTCGTCGAGAAACGGGGGCATTCCCGCCCTCTTCACCCGGGCGAGCAGTTCCTCGGGCGCCACCTGGAGATAAACCGTCAGCCCGATGCCGTCGAGCAGCTCACGGATCCCCTCGTTCATGGCCGTGCGCCCGCCGAGCGCGACAACGTGGGTCGAATCCGGCTCGAACAGCTTCATGTACAGCTCGCAGACCACCCGCCCTTCGATCTTGTGGAAGTAGTCCTCGCCGAACTGAACGAAGATTTCCCGCGCGGTCAGCCTCCGGCCGCTCTCGCATGCATGGGTTGCCTCGATCATCTCGTCCACATCGTAGAAGGGGCAGCCCCAGCGACGCGCCAGGGCGGCGCCGATCGTGCTCTTGCCGCAATGCTTCATGCCGATGAGGACGACGTTCACGGATGCTCCTCTCGCCGGGGCGGCGACCGACTCATTGTACGACGCGGCCGGTCCCTGCTCAACGAATGCGCCGGACTCGCCGCGCACCCGTAGCGCCCGGCCGGGCGTCGCCGTGGCGGCCGATGCGCCGAACCAGGACAGTTGTCATCCGGCGGCGAGCGGGTACGATAATCGTCTGTGCATCGGAGCGTCCGCGCGAGCGGGTGAGAACCTCTATCTTTCATAACAGGAGAAGAACCGTCGTGACTCGTCATCTGACAAGAGCGTTGGCGATCGTGGGTCTGCTGGGAATCGCTGCCGGCGGCGTGATCGCTGCGGAGAAAGCGGAGAAGAAGGGCGAACGACGAGCCGAGCGTCAGGGCCGCGCCGCCTCGCGACCGGCGTTCGTCGACCCGGAACACGCCCCCCGGGGCAAGGGCTGGATTCCGCTGTTCAACGGCAAGGACCTGGAAGGCTGGAAATCCTTCCCGGCCAACAAGCCCAACACGTGGAAGGCCGAGAAGCGTGAACTGGTCAGCACCTTTCCGGAGGGCGAGCACGGGACGAACATCTACACCGACAGGAAGTTCCAGGACTTCGAGATCTACTACGAGTACCTCGTTCCCAAGGACGGCAACAGCGGCGTGTTCCTTCGCGGGCAGTACGAGATCCAGATCAAGCAGGACTACGGCCGCCCGGCCGACAAGCCGGATGACTGGGGCAATGGCGGCATCTACGGCCAGAAGGCCCCGTCGAAGAACGCCAGCAAGCCGCTTGGCGAGTGGCAGGCCGTCTACGCCACGATGATCGGCAAGGAGATCACCGTGTACCTGAACGGCGAGAAGATCATCGACAAGTGGGTACCGCCCAGGCCGACGCACCTGTACGGCGAACTCGGCGTGAAGGCCGGCGACCCGAGCGGGCCGATCGTGCTGCAGGGCGACCACAAGCCGATCCGCTTCCGCCGCATCTTCATCAAGCCGCTCAAGGAGTGACGATGCGTTTCGGCCGGGCGATGGTCAAAGCGACCAGCCCCGTGCGCGGGCGGCGTCCTTGATCGCGTGAGCCAGGATCGCGTAGCCCTCGGCGTTGAGGTGCAGTCCGTCGCGCGTCAGGTCCGCGCGCAGGCAGCCGCCGGCGTCGGTGAGCGCCGCCGTAACGTCCACGTAGGCGCACCCGTTCGCCGCGCACTCCGCCCGTATCTTTTCGTTGACGATCGCCTGTATCGGCACCACCTGTCCGTGAAGCCGGTATCGCTCGCTGGTCGGCAGCATGGAGAGGACCAGCACGTGGATGCCGGCGGCGCGGCCGGCCTTCATCATCGACGTGACAGCGTCGGCGATCGTGCGGGCGATCTCTTCGTTGCTCTTGCCTTCGTTCAGCATCCCGCTGATGCCGTTCAGCGGTGTGTGGATGATCACATTCCGCGGGCGAAGCTGCACCACGTCTGCGTCGAAGCGCCTCGCCGTGTGCCAGGCGGGCTCTCCGCCGATGCCGCGGTTCTCGATCGTGCCGTCGGACGGCGTGAAGTACTCCGCCAGATTCCATCGCTGCATGTTCGAACCGCCGATGACGACCGTGCCCACGCGGATCCGCTCGCGGATGATGCGTTCGTTCAGCGAGTCGTAGAGCTCCCGCCGCCGATCCGTCGCCGCGTTCCCGCCGACCATGCCCGGAGAGACGTACTGCCGCTCCCGCGCGTCTGCGCCCGCCGCGGGCCGTGTCGCCGGCGGCGCTGCGCAGCCCAGGGCAAGCAGGAATGCGACCGAAGCGGAAGCGAAGGTCACCGGAGCGGCAAGACGACTCGACATGATCCAGTCCTTTCGTTTCAGTAGGCCCACGGCACACAGGCGCGCTACGAGCGCCGCTTTCGGTAAGACAGTTGTGCCTTTCCGGCGGGTGGCATCTTGCCCGCCTCGTGGCGGGCGGACGTCCGCCCCCCATTTCCGCCGCCGGCACACAAATCGCCGACGGAAAGCGGCACGCGCACCGGAGTGTACGGCTCACCGGGCTCAGTGACAACGATCGCGTGTCGTCGCCGTACGCCCGCCTGCTGGAACGCCCCCCATTCCGCTTGACCGCCGACGCCGCCGAGACGATCATCGAGTCCGCTACGTGGCCCCGACGGCCGACGCGGCGGTCCGGCGGCGCAAGACGGCACGTTTTTCGCGAGGCGCAGAGATATGGCGAAGAAGATCTGGAATGTTGCCATCGTCGGGCCCGGATGGGTGGCCGGCGCGTACGTTGCGTCGTTCCGCAAGCGCGACGACGTCCGCGTCACGCACATCGTCGGGCGTACGACGGCCGGGGCGGCCGCGTTCGCTGAACAGCACGGGATCGACTGCCCCCTGCACGAGGATCTCCGCGAGGCGCTCCAGGACAGGGCGGTGGACATCGTTGGCGTGTTCACTCCGCACCATCTGCACGCCCGGCAGGTGCTCCTCGCCGCGAAGGCCCGCAAGCACATCATCATCGAGAAGCCCGTCTGCCTGTCGCTTCGGGACCTGCGGGCGATGCAGGCGGCCGTGCGGGCGGCGAGGGTCAGGACGATCGTCGGCTTCGTGCTTCGCTGGAACCCGCTGCTGATGATGATCCGCCGCAACATTGCCGACGGAAATCTCGGCGAGCTGATCTACGCCGAAACCGATTACCTGCACGGCCTCGTGGGCAAGCCGTACACGAAGCCCTGGCACACGACGCGCAAGACGGCCGGAACAAGCCTGCTCGTCGGCGGCTGCCACGCCGTCGATGCGATCCGCTTCCTCGTCGATCGCGAGGTCGTCGAGGTCTCGTCCTATTCGACGACCCGTACCCGCGAGCTGGAGTATCCCGGTACGGAACTGGTGCTGCTCAGGTTCGCCGACGGCACGATCGGCAAGGTCGGCTGTTGCCTCGAGTGCAACATGCCGTACGTCTTCAACGTCGAGGTCTTCGGCACAAAGGGCAGCTTCCGCAACAACCAGATCGCCGGCGACATGTTCAAGGGGCAGACCGGCTTTGCGACGGTTCCGACGATCGCTCCCGACTCCGCCGATGTCTCCCATCATCCGTTCGACGGCGAGATGGCGACGTTCATCGACGCCCTGAATCATAACCGCCGTCCGATGCCCGACCTCGAAGACGCCGCGAAAACGATGGAAGTCTGCTTCGCCGCCGAACTGTCGGCCAGGCGCGGTCGGCCGGTGAAGCTGCCGCTGCCGTAGGCCGTCACGCGTCCGCCCGGGCAAGTCCCGCCCCTGCGGCAGTCCACGCGAGCAGGCCGGGCGCTTTCGCGCCGTATGGCATTCGAGCCGCTCAGTCGCCGTGGGCGATCAGGCGCCACGTATCACGGGCGATCATCAGCTCCTCGTTTGTGGGGATCACCCAGATCTGGACCTTGCTCGTGTCCTTGGAGATGAGCAGCGGGCCGTTGGGTTTCTGCTCGTTGCGGTCGAGGTCGAGTTCGATGCCGAGCGGCCCGAGGCCGTCGAGGATCTTCTCGCGCATGAACGCGGCGTACTGGCCGATGCCGGCCGTGAAGACGATCGCGTCGCAATGGCCCAGCTCGAAGAAGAACGCGCCGAGGTACTTCTTCGCGCGGTGGGCGAAGACGTCGATCGCCAGGGCGGCGCGGGGGTTTCCCTCCTGGGCCGCCTGGTAGACATCGCGCAGGTCGCGTGAAACGCCGCTGATTCCGAGCAGGCCGCCCTGGTTCTGCACCGCCTTCTGGATTGAGGCGACGTCCATGCCCAGCGACATCATGTGGAAGATGATCGCCGGGTCGAAGTCACCGCTCCGGGTGCCCATCACCAGGCCCTCGAGCGGCGTGAGGCCCATGCTCTGATCGATGGCCTTGCCGGCCCGGATGCTCGTGCAACTGCAGCCGTTGCCGAGGTGCATTGTGACGAGGTTCGGGTACGGCTTGCCGAGCAGTTCGGCGGCCTTGAGCGCAACGTACCGGTGGCTGGTTCCGTGGAAACCATAGCGCCGGATGCGCTTTTCCCTGTACCACTCATAGGGGAGCGCATAGACGTAGGCGGCGGGGGGCATCGTCTGGAAGAAGGCCGTGTCGAAGACTGCCACGTGCGGGCGACCGGGAATGGCACGCATCGCGGCGCGGATGCCCGCCAGGTTGGCCGGATTGTGGAGCGGCGCCAGTTGGCAGCAGTCCTCGATCGCCGCAAGAACCCGGTCGTCGATGATCGCGGAATCGTAGAACTCCTCGCCCCCGTGCACCACGCGATGACCGACCCCTTCGATTTCCTCCACGTTGCGCAGGGGCGGCTCCCCGGCGCCGGCATCCGTCGTAAGCAGCCGCAGGAAGCATCGCACGCCGGCCTCGTAATCGCTGATCTTTTCGGCGAATTGCGTCTTCACGCCGCCGGACTCGTGCGAAATGCTTGAGACCGGCTCGCCGATCCGTTCGATCGTCCCGCAGGCAAGCTCGCGGGAGTCCCGCATGTCGAACAGACGATACTTCAGCGACGAACTGCCACAGTTGACGACCAGAATCTTCACGCCGTACCTCGCTGTCTGCTCTGCCGGCCTCGCCGCGCGGGGCGGCTTGAGGAACCGGGCCCGATCTCTGACGCATGGAGCGCGGCCCGCCGACGGGGCCGCAGGAATCACTCCGCTCCGGTCCGTCGGGAACGGACCGCACCCCGCACCATACATACACGAGAGAGCGCCTTACGCCAAGAGGGGTCCGAAGGAGGGGAACTGCGTCCTGCAAACGAAAAAGCAGCCCCGGGGACGTTTCAGCCGACTCGTCCCCGGGACTGCCTCTGCTTCATTCCAACGTGTGCCGGCCTTGCGGCAATCAGATGCGGACTCGGCGCGGCCGCAGGCCGAACAACAACCCGCCGAAAAGCAACAGTAGCGTAATCGGCTCCGGTACGCTGGGCCCCGCGCCGCCTCCGCCGCCGCCACCGGGGGTCGGCGGGGCCAGAACGGTTACGACGGCCGGCGCAACGGTAACAGGGCTAGGGCCCGACACACCGTGCTGCACGAAGCCTTCCGATGGATCGCCCGGCGTAGTGCCGATGCCGACGGCGGGAGCGCCCGCGGCCTTGGCCGTGAACGTAGCCGTCGCCAGAAACACATCGTCGGCCGGACCGATCGCCGGGAACGTGTAACCGGCCACCGAGGTGAGCGGCGAGCCGGGCGCAACCAACGGTTTGAACGGCGGAGCCACCGCGACGCTGTCCAGGGTGAGCAACGACTCGTCGAAGACCAGATGGAAACCGAACGCGACGAGCGGCTCGGTAAGGTCCGCCGTGATCTTCACGTCGAACGTCTGGTCCGGTGTTACCTGCGAGACCAATGGAGTGACATCGACCGAAATCATCCCGGCCGAAGCCGTACCGACCCCCGTGACCGCCACGAGGATTGCGGCCACAAAACCCGGTGCGCCTACGCGCGCGAACACATTGCGTGACATCGTCTCTCTCCCTTGTCCATGTGAGTCGGCGTCGACAAGTCGCGCCGATCCGTCAGCCGTTCGCCCCTGTAGCCAGACTCTCAAGAATCTGGAAGTCCGGCAGCCCGATGACACCGTCGCCGTCGAGATCGGCGGCGGGATTGAATCGCGCCTCGCCCGCCTTGCTGAGCCAGGCGGCGCTCATGACGTCGAAATCCGCCTCGTTGATGATGCCGTCGCCGTTAAGATCGCCCCGGATCGGCGCGACCGCCTCAGGTTCGCCGCCCTGATCGGACGGCCCCGAGGGGCTGGTATCCGCCGGGACGGCCTCGGCCGGTGGCGATACGTCGTTTACGGCCTGAACCGTCTCGCCGGGGCCTGGGCAACCGACACCCAGAACCAGCGGGACAAAACCAACCAGTATAGCCAGACAGAAGAACCGCAGGACGGACGTACGAACTTTAGACATTGTTCTCTCTCCTCAATCCCGGCACGTTTATACACGAGGTTGGGGAGCGTGTCAACAGGAAAAAACGGCTAAAGCAAAAAAAAGTTCGTCCCGCTTCCGCGAGGCGTTCTCTACGGGTTCGCCGTCACGGCAGGGCGGATTCCAGGGTAGCCGGGCCTATAGGCAACTCGCGCAAAGAGCGGAGGTTACCGCTTTGCAGCCCGGCTGCGGCTCACGCGCTGACATCGAGGGCGGCAGAACCCCCTCCGCCGGCCGGGGTCGCGTACGCGCTCTGCGCCAGGCCGGTCTGCATCGCGCCGATCGACACGGAACTGACGCTCAGGTCGCTCTGCGACATGGAAACGGACATCGACTGGTACATGATCGTGCTGCTTTGCTGCTGCTGCCCCAGCCCCGCCGCCAACAGAAGCAGGGCCGCCATGGTTTTCTTGTCCTTTTCGTCGCTCTCGTCGCCGCTGAGGAGCTTCATCGCCAGCAGCAACAGCAGCGCGTTTACCATGTCGCCGTTGCTCACGGCGTTTGTAACCTGAACCATCGATTCCATTTGCGCGGACATGGTCTGCGAGGAAGACGAGATTGCAGTTGCCTGCATCCCCGTCGAGACCGTCTCCGCCGAGGGACTTCCTTGCACCGCACCGGGTAGCTGGGCCCCGCTGGCGAGTGATGATGCGACATTGACCCCATTCAGAACGCCCGTGTTGTACGCCGCCAAGCCGCCAAGTGAACCGATCGTTGACACAGAAGGCTCCTTTCCTCTGGGGTGCGGATATCGCTGAGGGCGCACCCCCCGCTCGCTACGCATTTTCTTGGGCATCCGCGATGCCGCCGTTACCGTCGGCGCGATTCTTCTTCACGTAACTCTCGTGGTGGGAATGTGTTACGCCAATTCGTTCCGGAAGTGACGGAGGTGTCGACTGTAGCGAGCCGTTGTCCGGCAAGCGGCGCGACGTGTGCCGGCGTCGCTAACTCCTTGTTTCGATAGGGGTTGTGCCGATGACACGCGGCATCGTTCCGCCCCGGCGAGACCGCGCAGACTGACCTTCGGGGTGCGGCGACGACGATGACCGTGCCATGGGTGCATGGCCGTACTTGCGGTGCGTGTATGGCGAAGGCGTGGGAAGCCTGGCTCAGGCCGGCCCGGCAGATCGCGAAGGCAAGAGCGGGATGAGCGCCCGGTCCCAGCGATTGAATGCGTAGAGTCTCGCGTCGCGCCGTTTGTGCGCCTCGCGCGCGGCGCGCCTTGTGCCCGGTGCATCTTGCGCGCAATGCGCCTTGTGCGCGGCGCATCTTGCGCGCGGTGGATCTTGCGCGCGGCGTGTTTTGCGCGCATGGATCGCGCTGCGGCGGTGGCGCTACCCGTCATTCTGAGGAGCGC
>CAZZFA010000125.1:0-12342 GCA_964653435.1 uncultured Planctomycetales bacterium
ACCGGGGGTTGGGGATTGGGGACTCGGGGAGGTCGCAAGCAGGGTGTGGTGGCGAGAGCGCCGGCGACATCGGCTGCTCGCTCATTCGCAACCGCCCAGCATCATGACCCACTCGATTCGCCCCAGGCGTCCTGTTGCCATGACGGCCCGGTCCCGGTAGAATGCCGTTTTCGTTGGGGCCGTAGCTCAGCTGGGAGAGCGGTTCGTTCGCAATGAACAGGTCAGGGGTTCGAATCCCCTCGGCTCCATTCGAGAAGCACCGCCCCCCGACAGAACCGGCGCGCGGGCCACGCCCGCGCCGGGATCGCCCGGGCAAAACCGCCGCAGATCCGATCGTGAAGCGATCGATGGGCCGAGGTTCTTCCCTTTCCCGCTTCCTGTTTTCCCGCTTTCCGGCGCTGCCGTTTGCGACGCTATTGTTCACCCGCATTTCGGGGCGTGGTTCGGGCCGTTGAAACACGGCTGGAACCGCAGGAAATCCTCGATATCCACGTCCCCGTCCGCGTCAACATCCGCCGCGGCCGCACAAGATGCCTTGGCCGGCCGGTTCGGACCGTTGAAACACGACTGGAAGCTCAGGAAATCCGCGACATCCACGTCGCTGTCGCGATCCAGGTCCGCCCACACGAACGCCCCCACCGCCAATACCGCCGCATTCGAGGTCACCTCGCCCCCGCAGGCCCCGCTGACCACGCATCGGTAGTCGCCCGCGTCCTCGATACCGACGGGGGACACCGTCAGCGTCGCCGTGGTCACCCCGGCGTAGTGGCCGCCGTCATCGAGGTTCACGCCGTTCTTTTGCCATCGATACGCCAGGGCCGCCCCCCGCGCGACGACCGTGAGCTTGACGGTCGCGCCCCGGCCGACTGTCCGGCCCGCCGGGTCCTGCAAGATGGACGTCGTCGGCTGGACCGTCAGCACCGCCGGAGCCGAAGCGGCACTGCCGTAAACGCTGCTCACGACGCACCGATAGCTCCCGCTGTCGCCCACGCCGCCGAGGGGCCCGGCGGACGTCGGCGAGATGGTCAGCGTGGGCGTCGTCGCACCGGAATACTGGCCGCCGTCGGCCAGGTTCACACCGTTCTTCTGCCATTGATACGTCAGCGCCCCGTCGCCATTCGCCCCGACCGTGAGCGTGACCTCCGGCCCCTCGCAGACCGTCCGGCCCTGCGGCTGCTGCGTGATGCTCGGCCCGAGGCCCTCGTAGCGGATGTCCACCCGCTTGACCTGCCCCGCCTCCACCTCCACGCCGACAAACTGCCGCGTGCCGTAGCGCGGGTCCGAGCACGTCACGGTGTAGGTTCCCGGCGGCACCAACAGGAAGGAATACAACCCGTCGCCGGAAGACAGCGCCGTGTACGTCGAACCGCTGCGGGTGATCCGGGCGTCCACGACCGGCGTGCTCCCGTCCGGCCCGGTCACGTTTCCGATGATGATTCCAGTCGTGGGATTGGTCTTCCAGGGCATATCCGGCAGCTCGGCACGCGCCGCATACGGCGCCCCGAAGGCCGAGGAGTAGTACGCCCAATACCCGTTCGCGTCGAAGTTGCTGAAACTGAATACGCAGTTTCCCTGCGCGCCGTAGGACCACATACTGCGCGTGACGGCGATCTCGTGGACCAACTCGGGGCCGGTGACGGTCTGGCTCTGGCCCGCGTAGACATGCCGGTGCGCGCTGTGTGTCACCCAGTCCGGCAGCACCTCACTGAAGTGCGGCGTGGTGGAGCGGTACGGCGGATCGGCCCAGTAGATCTGCGGCACGATGAAGTCTTGCGCCCCCGCCGCCAGCCACCCCTGGGCATCCTGGTAGCACTTGGTCCGGCCATACAGATAGCTGGAGGGATAGCCCGGATACCGATCCTGGCTGTAGAGGCCAAGCGGAGCGGAACTGACCTTGATCCAGGGCTTCTTCTCCATGATCTGGGCATACAGGTCGCACAGCGTCCGCGTGATCTGGTCCGCGGTCCAGTCGCCGAAGCTCAGGCCCGCCGGGTTCGCCTGGCTGCCGACGGCCGATCGCGCCTCGGAGATCGGGTCGTGCGAATAGGTGGCAGCGGGCGTGCGGATACGGTCGAAGTGCACGCCCTGGAGGCCCTGCGGATCGTCCGCGCTTGCGCCGCCGTAGTGCTCGACGACGTACATGACCTGCTTTCGCCAGTAGGCCTGAAAGGCCGGCACGCCCGGCGCGATCCAGGCGTAATTGTCCGAGGCATATTGCACCGGCGTACCACTGGCGTCATGGACCAGCCAGTCGCGGGCCGCCGGGTCCAGCGCGTTGCAGTGCTTGTAGTACAGGTGGTGCGGATTGGCCGGCGGATTGGGGCCCTGCCAGGCCACATGCGCGTTGATGTACGCGTGAAACTCCAACCCGTTCTCGTGCGCCTTGCGGATCGCGTAGGCCATCGGATCCCAGCCCGGGTCCGCGCCTGTCGGCGAAATGAGCGGCGACCAGGGTTCATACGGCGAGGGATACAGCGTATCCGCCTGCCCGCGCATCTGGAAGATGACGGCATTGAAGTTGTTGGCACCGAGCTTCTGCATGACGTCGTCGATGTACGCCCGGCACGTCACCGGGTCGGGCTTGGGCCACTCGAACCGGGAGACCCACATCGCGCGAAACTCCGTTCCCGTCCGGGCATAGACGGCCGTGACCGTCTTGTCCTGATCCATCGTGACCGTGGTGCTCTCGGCATACGGATTGGCCGGCGGCGACCCGGCGGAAACGGTCCAGTGGCTGAAATAGAAGTCGGCGAGAACACGCGTCGCGCTGATGTTCACGACCTCATTGCGGGGCCTCAGCGTGGCGCCGCCGACGGGGGGGTTCACGGCGTAGGCGGGGCCGTCGGGCGTCGGGCTCACCGCCATGACCAGGTTCACGGGGCCGGCCGGCTCAAAGATGGCCGTAACCGTCTTGGACACATCCATTGTCACCGTGGTCGCCGGTGTGTACGGATCGGCCACGGCGGCGCCGGCCGACACCTCCCAGTGGCTGAAGGCGTAGCCCACACTCGGCGTTGCGGTGATCGCAACGACATCCGTCTCGCCCATATCGTACGGCGTGCCGGACGCCGCAGGAGTGACCGTTCCGCCCTCCGGCAGGTTCACGGCCATGGTCAGTTGCAGCACCGAGGCGAATCGCACCGCATCGGCAGCCAGGTACTTTCCGTACGGCGAGGAGTTGTTGTAGACGCGGACCTGCCCGGCGGCCGTCTGGCCCTCCGGGAAGTCAAACCTTCCCAGCGGCACCCACTGGCCGCCGTTGACCGTCTGATCGATGGTGACATCCCGGCTCCCGCCGTTGTAGTTGACCGTGAAGACGGCATTCGTGGGCCGATCGCTGCGCGCCGGATACCAGACGGAGACCAGGTACTCGCCCGCCGTCAGATCCGGCCGCCACTGGAAGAAGTAGGCGGGATCGCCCGGCACGGTCGGGCGCTCACAATACGTGCCGCCATATGCGGCGCCGTCCGTGAGCGTGGCCCAGAGCCCGTCGCCCGTGAAGGCCGGAGCGGGGTCGGTATTGTCCACGATCACAACGCGAGCCTGGAGTGGTACACCAGCGAGAAAAACTAACAGTGAGACGATACCCGCGTGACGGCGAAGACAGCCAGAGGGCAACATGCGACTTTCTCCCAACAGGGGTTGTTCAACCGGGTGGAGCCACGCACCGCGCGGCCGGCGCCGCTGCGGCACACCTTTGCCATCCTAACGAATTGCGCCGCGAATCGCAATAAAAAACAGCGCCGAACCTGTCATGGCCGCAATCCATGCGAGCCCCACGGGCATCTCGCAACAACGGCGCGGGGGCGGGTACGCCCCCCCCCGCGATTCATCGCCGTTACCGTCGAATGTCCCTGCGGCACAAGAGGTTGGGACAGAACCAGGGTGCAGAAACCGCAACGCGGCGGGCCCCGCCTCGCGAGCACGTCGCAGCCAAAACGACGCACCCGGCGGGGCGCTTCGCCCCATCATAAGGCACCCCCGCCCTCGCACCTGTGGAGTACGGTCTCTGCGAGACCGCGCGCCCGCTATAAGCACCCCGCCTTCGGCGCCCGGTTCGGACCGTTGAAGCACCCCTGGAACAGAGCAAAGTCCGTCAGGTCTACGTCGCCGTCGCCGTCCAGGTCGGCGCTCACCTGACAGGTCGTCTTCGGCGCGCGATTCGGACCGTTGAAACATGCCTGAAACAGCGAGAAATCGCTGAGGTCCACGTCCCCGTCGATATCGAAATCGGCTGTGGCGAGCGACGAAACCGTCAGCGCCGCCTCGTCCGAAACCGCGACGCCGCAGCCGCCGGTCACCACGCACCGATAGCCCGCGGCATCGCTGCTGTCCGCGTTCGAGACGATCAGAGTGGCCGTCGTTGCCCCGGCATAGTGACCGCCATCAACCACATCGACGCCGTTCTTCTGCCACTGGTAGGTCAGTGTCCCCTCGCCGGTCGCGGCCACCGTGAACGTCGCCGTCCCGCCCGCCGGTACGTTCTGCGCAGCCGGCTGCGCTGTGATCGCCGTGGCCGCCTTGAGCGTCAGCGCCGCCTCGTTCGACGTCGCGCTGCCGCATGAATTGGTCACGACGCAACGGTATGCACCGACGTCCGCCGCATCCGCATCCGTAATCGTGAGCGTCGCCGTCGTCGCACCCGAGTAGTGCCCGCCATTGCCCAGATCGACCTGGTTCTTCTGCCACTGGTACGCCAGCGGCGTCGTGCCCGTCGCGGCCACGGTAAACGTCGCCGTCCCGCCGGGGCAGACGCTCTGCGCCGTCGGCTGTTGCGTGACGGCCGGCGCGATGCAGCCGGCAAGATCGATGTCCTCGCGACGGACGTCGCCGGCAAATACCTGCACGCCCGTATGAGTCGCCGAAGCGGCGCCCTTTGTGGCGGTCACGCTGTAGGTCGTGTACGAGCCCGTTGCGGCGGGAATCTGCGTCACGATGTAGTAGCCGCCGCCGTCCGTCCGGATCGCCCCGAGCGAGCCGACCTGCACCGTCGCGTCGTCTACGGGCACGCCGGCATTCGTAACGCGCCCGTAGAGCGTGCCCTCGGTCGCCGTGGCCGGGTTGCGCCAGGGCATGGACGGCACGGGGGCCGTATCCGTAAAGAAGTTCGCCGCCACATACGGATACCAGTCGCTCCAGGTGGTGCCGGTATCATTCGTCGTATTGTAGGAATACGTGCACAGGCCGTCCGCGCCGGCGGCGCGGGCATACTGCATCTGGATGACGCTGTTGGCGAACGAGTTCATGTAGATGCCGGGCCCGATGACCACCTGCCGGTTGTAGCGCCAGAGGTTCAGCGTATTGTTCACCCAGTCGCGGTAGGTCTGCTTGTAGCTGCCGTCTTCGTCGAAGTAGGCCATGAGGACCGGGCAATCGAGGTAGCCCTGCGACTGCCAGTACTCCCAGTCGCTGTACACCTCGTAATAGGGCCGCGTGCTGTGGAAGTCCGTGCTGCACGGATACCAGGTTACCACGGCGGCGCTGTAGCGCACGGGCTGCCGCGGGTTGGTCGTGATCAGCGGGATTTCCCACCGCATGCGGCGTACGACCTCGGTGATGCTGCGCCGGCGGAAGTCGTCCCACTGCGCATCGCCCGTCGCATTCGGCACGTCCGTGCGGTTGTAGATCCGCTGGAAGCGCTTCAGACTCGAATTGGGGTAGTTCAGATCCGCCGGATAGCCGGAGTCCTGCTGGACGTAGCGGATGTAGTCCCAGTGAATGCCGTCGATCGGATAATCCGTGACGAGCTCGCGGACCACCGAAGCAAGGTAGTCCTGCACGTCCGGCGAGGCCGGATCGAACTCGTAGTAGCTCCCGCATGGCGCGACCGTGCCGATGCTGGCCTTCGGAACCTTGAGCCACTCGGGGTGAGCGGCGAGATACGGATTGCCGGCCGGGGGCCAGACGGCCGATACCCGGAACGCCACGAGCCAGCAATGCAGCTCGATGCCGTTCGCGTGCGCCTGCTGGCACATGTAGGCGAGCGGATCGAACGTATCCGTCACGTAGATCGAACGCGGGACGATGTTCGACCGCCAGTACGCGCCGTGCGAACCGACCTGGTTATCGTGAAAGGCGAGAACTTCCGCGAAAATCGCGTTGTAGCGGCCCTGGACCGCCAGCGAGATCATCTGATCGACCTGCTCCTGTGTCTGCATCCCGATATGGAATGCGTCGGCCCAGAACGCCCGGAACTCCGGCGGCGTCGGGGCGTTGAACACCGCCGTAACCGTCTTGACCGTGTCCATCGTTACCGTGGTGTTCGGCGAGTTCGGGTCGGCCACCGGCGAGCCGGCCGAGACCGTCCAGTGATTGAACGTGTATCCCGGGTTCGCCGTCGCGGAGATGCTCACGACTTCGTTCTGATTCTTGATGTACGGGCCGCCCACCGCGGGAACCGTCGTGCCGGCGCCGGCCGGACTGACGGCCATCGTCAGCGAAATGGGAACAAACACGGCCGTCACGGTCTTGGTCACGTCCATCGTTACCGTGGTGGTCGGCGACGCGGGATTCGCCACTTGCGCCCCGGCCGACACCTGCCACTGGCTGAAGACATAATTGGCTGCCGGCGTCGCCGAGATGGAGACAACATCCCCGGAGAGATAGCTGTACGGCCCGCCGACGGCCGGCGTCGTCGTGCCCGCGCCGACCGGGCTGACGGCCATCGTCAGCTCGACCGCTTCCGGCTTGAAGAACCGGACCGCATCGGCATACACCCTCGCGTTCGCCGTAGCCGACTGATTCGTCAAGGTGACCCGCCCGTTCGCCGACGAGCCGGCGAGGAAGTTGAACGTGCCCAGCGGGACCCATTGCCCGGTGTTGATCGTCTGATTGACGGTCACGGCCTGGCTGCCGCCGTTGTAGTACACCGTGTACCGCGCGTCGGTAATATGGGTGCCGTCGCCCGACGGATACCACACGAAGACCTGATACTCGCCGTCGCTCGGAATCGTCGGTTGCCATTGAACGGTCCCGCTGGCGGTGGTGGCCGTGGTCGCTCGCCGGTAATTGGCGCCGTATTTGTCCGCGGCGCTCGTGCGGGTGCTCCACGTGCCCGACAGCACGCTGAAGCCGGCGTCGCTGTTGTCGACGATGACCTCTGCGGCAAAGAGGGGCCCAGCGCCCACGCAAACGATCAAGGAAATGGCGATCCCCAACCCGCGAGGGCAGAGTGCTTGAGACATGGACTTCCTCCCCTTACAAGAGCAGTTCGGCGCATCTCAAAAACGGCGACACCCCCCTGCGGCCCGCCATAACACGCGGCCATATTATAATTCTACCCTGCGATCAACGACGCCGCAACACAGAAAACGGGTTCCGAACGATCACCGGTCGGCGCCGGGCAGCTCCGAAGGCGGTTGCATGGCGACGGATTCTGTAGACGGGATACGCTTGCGATCCACACTGAATCCCCTCGCCGCAGCCGGCACGGCGCTCTCGCGACGGCGCCGCCCGTTCCGCAGACATGCCGTCGCGCGCGGCTCAGCCCCCCAACCCGCGGGCGCGGTTGATCGCCGCACGGACCTGTTCATGGACTTCCAGCGGACGAGCGACACACGTCCAGGACGTTTCGTACGGCCCCGTTCCGGCCGTCGCGAATGAGACCGTCCCCAGGCCGAAAAGCCGTTCAAACCACGACAGTGTGACGTCCGTGTTCTCGATCTTCAGCAGCGAACACTCGAAGAGGTTGACGTTGAACACCCCGCGGATCCGCATGACGCGCCGGTTGGTAAGGATATAGAGCCGCGAGGCCCATTCCAGAATCGCAAAGCCCACTCGCCCCGCAGCGAGCACCACCGCCGCCTTGTCAATCAACGTCAGGCTCGGCCGGCCCACCACCGGCGACAGGTACGGCGCCATCAGAACCACCGCCCCCAACACGATCAGCCACCGCACCGATGCGAACAGGATGAACCACAGCGACGGCTTGATGGCGAACAGCACGACCTCGCCGCCGTCGAGGAGGTGCACCGGCACGAGGTCCGCCGCTGACATCGTCTTGGGTTCGCCCGACCGGCTGGCCGCCGCCATCGGCGCCGCAGGCTCCGAACCGCACGCCGGCTCGACCGCGGCGTACGGCAGCAGCTCGCCGGTGGCCTGTGGCCGCCCGTGCATCACGGTGCGTTCGGTCGTCGCCGGCATCGGATCGCCCTCGTCAGCGCGTCGCGTAGAGCTCCGGGCGCAGGATGCCGATGTGCGGATAGTTCCGGTAGAGGTCATTGAAATCGAGACCGTACCCCACCACGAACACATCGTCGATGTCGAAGCCCACGAAGTCCGCATGCACGTCCGGCGGCGCTTTGTCCGGCTTGCGGAGCAGCACACAGGTGCGGAGGCTCGCGGGGCTTTGCTGCCGCAACCGCTCGATCACCAGCCGCAGCGTGTTGCCCGTGTCCAGGATGTCGTCCACCACGAGCACATGCCGCCCCCGGATATCCGCCCGGATCTCGCTGAGCAGCTTCGCCCCGCGACTGGCCGTCGTGGCACCCGGGTAACTGGAAACCGTCACCAGCCCGATCTTCATCCGCATCGGCAGGCACCGGATCAGGTCCGCCAGGAAGATCAGCGACCCGGAGAGAATCGTCACGAGCGTCAGTTCCGCGTCGCCGTTCGAGTAGGTGCGGGCGATCTCGTCCGCCATCCCTGCAACCCGCCGCGCGATCTCCTCGCGGGGAATCAGGACCCGGGCAATATCGTGCTCCATAGGTCCGATTATACTACGATCCCGGCGAGCCGACAGCCCCCGACGCACCGCCGACAAGGCACGCGAACGCCGCTTCCCGCCCGCATGCCCGGCTGTTTCCGTCTGCAAAAACACGGACGGACGCCCGCTTCGTCCACAGAGCGTCCGCCCGCCGCCCCGACGATCCGCCTGCCGCGTTCGCCGGGCACCTCGCATGCGGATTCACTTCACCTGCATCGTGACCGGCACCTCGACGGTCCCGCCGTTCGAGATGAAGATCACGCTGCCGTCGAAATTCCCGGCCGGCAGCCCCGCGGGGTTCACCGTGATCCGGTACGTACCCTGCCCCCCGCTGGTCGGCGAGACGGCAATCCACGGCTTGACCGCGTGGACGCTGGAGACCTCCAGCGTACCCGTGCCACCGTTCGTCACACGCACCGTCGCCGTCGTCTCACCCGGCCCGAACGACACCTCTGTCGGCGCCACCTGCAGCTTCGGGCCCAGTCCGACCAGCGCCTTCACCGGCGCGGACAGCGTCGCGTCGCCGTCGTTGTCGGTCGCCTTGGCGGTCAGCTCATACTCGCCCGCGCCCTCCACCGTCCATGCCACCGTATACGGAACCGATGTCGCCTCACCGATCTTCACCTCGTTGGCGAAGAACTCGACCTTCGCCACGACACCGTCCGGGTCGAAGGCCGTCGCCTTGACGGTGATCGTCGAGCCCTCCGGGAACGGCGCGCCGTTCGCGGGACTGGCGATGCTCACCACGGGCGGCTGATGCAGGAACGGAAGCAGCCAGAGCATATTCAGGCGCTCGAGCGCCTGGATGGTCTCCGGGTGAAACGTCAGACCCTTGTAGAACCGCTTGAAGAAGGCATCCGCGTTGTCCCCCGTGTCGCTCGCGCCGAGATCACTCGTGTCGCTCGGCGTCGCCGGCGGCTCGTTCACCGGGATGAACTCGCGATCGAGCTCGACGAGATCCGTGTGCGTCTTATGAATCGCGATCGCGAACGAGCCGGGGCAAACCACGAATGCGTCCGCGTAAAACGATCCCTTCGTCAGGTACGCCGAATCGGATTCGTCGGCCCCGTCGGAGAAGACCATGTTCTCGAACACATCCTTCGGCGCGAGCACGAAGGAGGCATCGGGGATCACGTATCCGTCCTCGCACACGTAGTTCTTCAACCGCACCACGAACGGGCAGGCGCGCCCCGCAAGCCGGGGGTCGGCATCTCGCGACGACACGCCCAGACCCTGCTCCGTCTGCAGCACCAGCGACTCCGGTATGTCGAAGATCTCCTGCGTCAGGCCGGCTACCGTCCTCCGTTCGATCTCCTGACCGTTCACCTCCAGCGTCACCGCGAAACCCGACTCGAGGAAGTTCTGCACGACGATCAACAGGGCGAAGTTGTACGCCGACAGATCCCCCGTGCGATGGGCCGGCATCGCCGCCAGCAAGGCGTCGCGGTCCAGCGGGTTCATCCACGGCAGAACCGGCTGGCCGGTGGGTCCCCCGGGAATAACACGATCGGACCCGCATCCCGCCGGCAGCGCCACCGCCAGGGCAAAGCAGACCACAGCCGCCGCCCACGCACCCGGGCGCACGGCCCTGCCGAAACGAACGTGCTTGCCGATTGAGTCAATGGTTCGCATAACAATCTCCGTCAGTCTGAAACGTGATTCGACGGCACATGATGGACCGCCCGCTCCCGCCGATCGCACAGGCTCCGCCAAGGCGTTATCGGCCGAGTGTCGCGGCTACTGAATCACAATGAGCTTCGCGGTCGTTATAGGACGCCCCATCGCGTTGTGATCGTCCGCCCTCATCGGCCACGTCGGCACCGGCGACGGCACCGTCCGCGCCGCCGCCCGCCCACCCTCAGCACTGATAACCGCCATCCGACACGGAAAAGGAGGCGCCCCGCCGGACGGGCGTGGGCAAGAGGCTTCACCGCCGATTACCGGCTCAACTCCCAGACGATATGGGCCAGCTCCGGCAGGATCAGCCGCGTCATCGCCAGGCGGACGGCACCCGGTGAGCCGGGCATCACAAAGACGACACGGCCACGGCAGACGCCTGCCACGGCCCGCGACAGCATCGCCGCGGGGCCGATGTGAACGAAGCTCAGATATCGGAACAACTCGCCAAAGCCGTCGAGCCGCCTCTCCAGGCACCCGACCACCGCTTCGTACGTCCGATCTCGCGACGAAATGCCCGTGCCCCCTGTCATCAGGATCGCCGAGCACGCCGCATCCCCGGCCAGTTCATCGACGAGCGCCGTGATTCGGGCCGCATCATCCGGCACGATCGAGTACCGCACTACCCGGTGACCGGCCTCGGCGAGCAACTGCCGGATGATCGCGCCGCTCGCATCGGTCGCCTCCGTCCGCGTGTCGCTCACCGTAATCACGGCACAGCCGATCGGCCCGACGCGCGAAGCGGCCTCCCTGGAATGATCTGCATGAGACATCGTTGATGCGCCGATCCGTTATTCCCCAAAGCAGCCTTCGGCCGCAACCGAACACCGGCGCGCCAGCCCCCGTCATGCTGAGCGAAGCGAAGCATCCGGCTTGCCTGCGCCAATCAGCCGGATTCTTCGTCGCTGCGCTCCTCAGAATGACGGGTAGCGCTACCGCCGCAGCGCGATACGTACGCGCAAGGCCCGCCCCGCACAAGGCGCGCAAAACCTGCGACGCAAGACCCTACCGGAGCGGCTTGCACCCGTAGCGCTCGCGGATGCGGTTCGCCTGTTCCCACATCTTCCCGTCGCTCTCGAGAAAATGCACGAGGTTCCCCGTGCTCACCCCGAGCAACTCGGCCGCCTCCGCGACGCTCCCGGCGCACGCCTCGAGCACATCCATGACCAGTCGTACCACGTGCCAGTATGCGGGGCTCCTGGGCGAGGGGTTCAGCCGTCGCTCCGGCCCCAGCAGGTCCTCCAGCCATGCCGGCCGCCGGAACACAGCCCGTTCCACCGGCCGCCGCACACGCAGGGCGATCGCCTCGCGGAGCCGTCGGACGGCACGGGCCCTGTTCTCATGCTGAGAGCGGCTTTCCGTCGCGGTCACGATGAGCCCCGTCGGTGTGTGATGCAGCCGCACGGCCGAGTCCGTCTTGTTCCGCTTCTGCCCGCCCGGCCCGCTCGCGCGATACGTGTGCACCTCGCACTGCGCGAGAAGCTGCCGATCGTCGAGCGCAAGCCAATCGACCCGCGCCGGCCCACCGGCGGAGGCGGCCCTGTCATCGTCCATCGCGGCCCGACCCATGCCCGTCGCCCCTGATTCCGTCACGTTCTTTCGCTCGCACGCGATTCCGTTCGGCCCCGGTCGTCATCCGCTCGACGCCGGCGGGCGATTCCTGGTTGACGGCCCTTCGCGTCCGAGGCGCAGCCCAAAACGCGTCGGCCACCGCGGCCCCCGGCCGCAACCGGACCGGTCCGCCGAACGCGCCCGCGCAGCAAGCCCGTAGCGCCCGCGCACCAGGAAGAAACCGGGCGCAGTCATGTACGATCCGGTATCAAAATCCGTGGCTGCCCCGGGTTCAATGGGAGCGTAACTCCTCGCGACATGGCCGTCAATAATCAGTGATGTCCCTTTTCCGATCCGTGCAGTAGTACAACGGTGAGCCCGTGCCCGATGTGTAGTCCTTCCGGTTGCCG
>CAZZFA010000126.1:0-11897 GCA_964653435.1 uncultured Planctomycetales bacterium
CTGGCCGGTGGATCGGCCGAGGGACTGGACGGCGATCGTGAACGAGGCGATGGACGAAAGGGCGCTGGAGGACCTGCGGACGAGCGTGAACCGCGGCCGTCCGTGGGGCGACGCGACCTGGGTGCAGCAGACTGCCCGGCGACTGGGCCTGCTGTTCACGCTGAGGAACCCCGGCCGACCCAAGAAGCGAGCGAGAGACTACTGATGTTCCCTTCTTTGGTGGGACGAGACGTTGACCGGTTTGCGAACGGGCGACGTTGTTCGTTGGCGATGCAGAGTACCGTTTGCGGGGCTTCGTGAGGACGCTGATGCCGGGGCATTACCGTGAGTTCGAGGCCGCCTGGGGCGAACGGGCGCGGCTCGCGCTGGACACGATCGCCATGAAGCCGACGCGGGGCATTCCCGCGTGGATGCTGCACGTGATGGATGTGCCGTTCATGGAACGGACCGTCGGCGCCCGGCCCGGCGAGTACCGGCGTGACCCGGACGGGGTGTACCTCGCCTTTCAGCAATTCGCCGGCGCGTGCTACATCGATCAGTACATCCCGGACAACCCGCTTACCATGACGCATGCCGGCTTCGAGTGCACCGCGGAACGCACCGCCACCACCGGCGCGACCGGGATCGTCCTCGACGGAATCCGGATCGACTCGCCCGAGGCCGTGCTGGAACATCTGGAGCGGGTGGTCTTCCCGCGGCGGGCCGAGCGGATCCGGACGTACGACCCGGACGACCCGTCCCGTATCGAATCGCTCATCGCGGCGGAGTGTCGCATTCAGCGGCGGTTCGGCCCGGACATCCTCAAGGGCCCGTACTCCGACGGTTTTCAGGCCTTCCCGATCTTCCACAACTACGTCTACGGGTACGAAAACTACTTCATGGCGTATGCCCTGTACCCCGAAGTCATGGAGAAGGACTTCGCCCAGCAGGCGGACCTCGCCGTCCTGGAGAACCGGACGGCGGCAAGGGCCATTCTCGAAGGAGGGCTTCCGCGGCTGATCCGGCTGGACTACGACATGGCCGACTCCCGCGGCACGCTGGTGGACATCAAGTCGCTCGATGCGATCTGGTTTCCGCACTTCGTCCGGGCGATCCGGCCGTTCCTCGATGCGGGCATCCGGTTGATCTGGCACTGCGACGGCAACCTGATGGCGATGGTGCCCCGGCTGATCGAGGCAGGCATCGGGGGCTTTCAGGGCTTCCAGTACGAGGACGGCATGGACTACGAGCGGATCTGCCGCATGACCGATCGCAACGGGGATCCGCTGTTCATCCTCGCGGGCGTATCCGTGACGCGGACGTTGCCGTTCGGCACGCCGGACGACGTTCGCAGGGAGATGAAGTGGCTCGTCGCGAACGGTCCGAAGGTGGGCCTCATGCTCGGCGGCAGCAGCACGGTCGCCCCCGGCGTGCCGCATGAGAACATACTCGCCGTGATCGAGGGCCTGCATTACTATCGGGAACACGGGCGAGAGTGCTGATGGATGCCGGGTCCGGCGTCTGCGGACAGGCCGCGTTCGCGGGACGCGGGCCGGGCGGTGCCGTGATTGCGAGGCGTGAACCCGCGGTGAAGAACCAGGAGATTGCCTTGTGGCGCCAGACGACCAAACAGGACCGTAACCTCGCCATCTGGCGGGAAGAGCTCGACGCGTTCGTGCCCGCCCGGGTGCTTGATTTCCACACGCACGTCTTCCCTGCGGCGACCCTGCCCGCGGGACAGACGTTCCCGTGCGGCGGGCACCCGCTCCGCGAATATGAGTTTGCGGATCTGCGCGAGGATCTGGAAGAAGTGTACCCCGGGCGCCGGACGTTCGCGGTCTGCTTCGGCCTGCCGTTCGCGGAGTATGATCGGGCCGAGAACAACCGCTATGTAGCGGCGGGCTGCGACGGGAAGACGCTTTTCGCGTTGCGACTTGTCGATCCGGCGGAGGATCCCGCGGCCGTCCGGCGCGACGTGATCGAGCACGGGTTCCTCGGCTTCAAGCCGTATCCCAACTACGTTCGAAAGGCGGACCCCAACCTCATCGAGATCCGCGATATGCTCCCGCCGGCGATCATGCGGACCGCGGACGAACTCGGCCTGATTGTGGTGCTGCACCTGCCGCGGGCCGGGCGGCTGGCCGACCCGGTCAACCAGAGCCAGCTCGTCGAACTGTGTACGGCCTGGCCGCGGGCGAAGATCATCCTGGCGCATATCGGCCGGGCGTACTACCTCAGGAACATCATCGGGAATCTGGAACGACTGCGGGACCTCCCCAACCTGTACTTCGATCTGGCGATGCTGAACCACTGGGAAGTCATGGAGTACCTCTTCCGGACCGTTCCGCACGATCGCATTCTCTACGGTACGGACATCCCGATCGCCCTGGCGCCGGGCAAATCCGTCGAGATCAATCACCAGTACACCTACGTCACTCCCGTCCCGTGGGACCTGTCCATCTGCGACGACCGCGGCAAGCTGGTGTTTACCTCGTTTCTCTACGAGGAGCTTCGAGCGATCCGGCAGGCCGTCGAACGCCTCGCCCTGCCGCGCAAGTTCGTGGAGGACCTTTTTTACAACAATGGGATGGCCCTTCTCGCACGGCCGTAAAGGCCGGCCTCATGCCTCGCATACGTCATGTGACCACGCGGGCGGTCTCAGCGATACTCCCGCGTTTTCCGCGCACCAGGCCCGGCACGTCGAGGCCGCAGACCGCCCTGGCGGTAGCAAATGGACACATTGATCGAGCCGGGTTAGCATGCGCCCGGTCAACAGGAGCGTCAGGGAATGGTTGACAACACACACCGCCCGAAGGTGGGGTTGCTGGGGCTGACGCTCGAGTTCTACGAGCGGCTTGCCCCGTCGCTTCGCCCCGATCGCGAACGATTCGTACGGGAGCGGCTCATACCCAACCTCAGCGAAGTCGCCGAGGTGCGATTTGACGGTGCCGTATTCACGCGCGAGGGCGTCGAGCGGGCGATCGCCGAGTTCGAGCGCGACGGCACGGACGCCATCCTCGTCGTGCTGCTGTCCTATTCGCCGAGCCTGATCGCCGCGCCGGCCCTGCAGCGGACGCGCCTGCCTATCGTGGTGTGGAACACGCAGGAATTGCTCTCGGTAGACACGTCCTACGGCGACGCGGAACTCGTCGCGAACCACGGCGTCCACGGCACGCATGACCTCTGCAACGTCCTCGTCCGCGCCGGCGTGCCGTTCCGCTACATCACCGGCCATGTGGACGATCCGAAGGCGATCGCAACGCTGGGCGATCATTTCCAGGCGGCGCACGCGGTCGGGCGGCTTCGGCGGGCGCGCCTCGGGCTGCTGGGGTACCCGTTCCCCGGCATGGGCGACTTCGGCCTGGATACCACGCAGATGGCCACGAGCCTCGGGTGCGCCTGGGAAGCGCTCTCGCTGAGCGAATACAACCGACGGACCGGGGAGGCCGACTCGGGCGCGGTGGCGAAGCTCGTTGCCGAATACCGCCGCTGCTACGAGATCGGCCCGAACATCGCCGAGGAAGATCTGGCGGCCGCCGCCCGCGCGGAGATCGCGATGCGCGGGCTCGTCCGCGACTACCGCCTCGATGCATACAGCTACCAGTTTCTTTCATTCGGCCAGGACGACCGCACCGAGACCCTTCCGTTTGTCGCGGCCAGCCGGCTGCTCGCCGACGGCATCGGCTTCGGGGGCGAGGGCGATCTGATCGCGGCGGCCCACTCGGCCCTGGTCGGCTGGCTCCAGCCGCCGGCCAGCTTCAGCGAAATGTTCACCATCGACTTCGGCGGCAACGCGGTGTTGCTCAGCCACATGGGCGAGGCCAATGTCGCGATGGCGCGCAAGGACCGGAAGGTGCGTCTGGTTCGTCGCCCGGGGCCGATCGTGCCCACGCGCGGCAGCCAGTTGGCCCTCGTAACGGCCTTCGAGCCGGGTCCGGCCACGCTGACCGCCCTGACGCTCGCCGCCGGGTCGCGCTGGCGGATCATCGCCGCGCGCATCACGATCGAGGACTTCGGCCCGCTGCCGCAGCTCGCCGTGCCGCACTCGAAGGTCCGGCCTGCCGGCGACGTGCGGGATTTCCTCACGGCCTATGCCTGCGCGGGCGGTCCGCACCATCTGGCGATCTGTTTCGGCGACGCGCGGTCGAAGCTTGCGCTGGCGGCGCAATACCTGGGCGCCGAGTACGTGGAGGTGTGATCCGTGTTCCTCGGCCTCGACCTTGGCACTACAAACATCAAGGCCCTCGTTGTTGCCGACGACGGCCGGGTCGTCGCACGCGGCTCCGTGCCCGTATCGCTGAAGCACACCCCCGACGGCGGCATTGAACAGAACATCGAGGAGATCTGGCGATCGACGCTCAGCGCCATCTGGCTTGCGGGTCGTGATTGCGACCTGGCCGCGGTTCGTGCCCTTGGCGTATCGAGCCAGGGCGGCGCGATCCAGGTCCGCACGCCGGACGGCGGCTGCGTCGGCCCGGTCATCAGTTGGATGGATTCCCGCGGCGCCGCTTTCGATGCCGAGTTCCAGCGGCGGGTCGGTGCCGAGTGGCTCATCCGCCGCGCGGGCCACGGCGAGAGCAACATGGCGGTCGGCCAGGTATTTCGTCTGCGGGAGAAGAACCCTGCGATTCTGCAACCGCCCAACATCCTCGGTTTCGTGGGCGACGCGATCGTGTGGCGCCTGTGCGGACGGGCCGCACACGATGCCTCCTCTCTGAGTATCTGTTGTCTGTACAACCCGACGCTCCGTCAGGCGGACCCCGATCTGCTCGAGCAACTCGGCCTGCGGGCGGAGCAGTTGCCCGAACTGGTGCCGCCACGCGAGCCGGTGAGCGTGCTCGATACCGAGGTCGCCGGACAGACCGGGTTGCCGGCCCACATCCCGGTCGGCCCGGCGGTGCACGACCAGTATGCCGCGGCGCTGGGCTGCGGGGCGATCGAGGCCGGCGACGTGATGTTCGGCGCCGGAACGGCCTGGGTGCTGCTGGCCATCGCCGATCATCTGGTGGCGCCGGTGGTGCCGTCGGCCTGGGTGTGCGACCATGTCGTGCCGGGACGATGGGGCCAGTTGCTCTCGCTCGTGGTGGGAGGCTCGGCGTTCCAATGGGCCCTCGACATGGTGGGCATGCGCGGGGCCTCGCCCGCGAAGATCGACGAGCTGCTCGGCTCGGTGTCGCCCGGCAGCGACGGGTTGCGGCTCTGGCCGTTTCTGGACGCGATCGGCGGACGGAATCGGCCGTCCGCCGGGAGCCTGCACGGCCTGCGCCTGCCGCACGGACGCGGTCATCTTCTGCGCGCGACGATCGAGGGGCTGTGCTTCGAGCTGGCGCGGCAGCTCGGCTGGCTGGAGAAGGGCGGTTGCCCGGTCTATCGGCTGATCCTCTGCGGCGGCGCGGCCCGGAGCCGCTGCACGCCGCAGATTGTCGCGGACGTCACCGGCCGACCGGTCACATGCCCGGCCGAGACGGAGATCAGCGCGTTCGGCGCCGCGATCCTGGCGCGGGCCATGGTCGAGCGCACGGCGCCGATAGCGGATCTGTGCCGCGAGATGCTCGGGGACGCGCGCGAGATCCAGCCGAGCGACGCGACGACGTCGTACGAGGAGATGGTGCACGAGTACATCACCGCCGTGGAGGCCGCGACGGCGGGCGCGGCTTCTCGCAGCGGTCCGCCCGGGGCCGCCATGCCGCCGCGGCCTTGAGCCGCCGCCGGCGGGGGCCTCCGGCCCGTGCGCACGGAGGTCGCCGATCCGCGGTCCCGGCCGCATGGTCCCGGCCGCGGGCGGGATGGCCGGACGTCCGTGCGGCGAATAGCGCCTGAGGTTGTACGTATGAGGCTATCGCCGATCGACATCGGGATTTTCGCGGCGTACTTCGTCGGAATCACCGTCCTGGGGGTGTACGCCTCCCGGCGGGTCGGCACGACGAAACGCGACTACTTTCTCGCCGGCGACAAGCTGCCGTGGTGGATGGTGGGCGGAAGCATCGTCGCGGCGAACATCAGCAGCCACCACTTCGTCGGCGTGATCGGCACAGCCTACTCGCGCGGGTTCGTTGCCATGTGCATCGAGTGGGCGGCGATCCTGATCGGCTTCAACGCGCTGCTGTGGATTTTCCTTCCGTTCTACCTCCGCAATGGTTTCTACACGATGCCGGAGTTCCTCCAGCGACGATTCGGCTCGGGCGCCCGCGTCACGTACGGCGCGCTGATCCTGATCATATACGTCTTCGCGGAAGTCAGCGCCGTGCTCTGCCTGGGGGCGATCGTGCTGCATACGCTGCTGGGCCTGTCCATGATGACGTGCATCATCGCGTTGGCCCTGTTCACGGGGTTCTACACGATCATCGGAGGCCTTCGAGCGGTTGTCTGGACCGAGATGGTTCAGTTGGTCGTGCTTCTGACCGGTGGCCTCACGCTGTCGTTTGCCACGCTGCACGCGGTCGGCGGGTGGTCGGGTCTCATGGCCACGTCCAGGGACTGGCATCTGATTCTCCCGGCCACCGACGTCGACTTCCCGTGGACGCAGTACCTTGGCGCGTACCTCTGCATCAGCATCTTCTACTGCGCGGCCAACCAGTTCATCGTGCAGCGAACGTTGGCCGCCAAGGATGAATGGCATGCCCGGATGGGCGTCGTGTTCACCGACTACCTCAAGTTCTTCCTGCCGCTCATCATCGTCGTGCCGGGCCTGGTCGCCCCGCAGTTGTTTCCGAACCTCGAGAAGGCGGACATGGCCTTTCCGACCCTCGTCAAGAACCTGCTTCCGACGGGTCTGATCGGCCTGGTCATGGCCGGTCTGATCGCCGCCGTCATGTCCCACCTCTCCGGCGCCGTGAACTCGTGTACGACCATCCTCACCGTGGACTTCTACCTTCCCTACATCCACAAGAACGCGACAGAGGCGCAGGCGGTCCGATTCGGAAAGATCATGGGCGCGGTGGTCGTGCTCCTGGGCATCTTCTGGGCGAGGATCCTGGTCTCCTACACCGAGCGGCCCATCTTCATCTATCTGTTGGAGGTTTACGGCTACGTGGCTCCCGGCGTAGCCACGATGTTCCTCCTGGGCATCCTCTGGCGGCGGGCGACCCACGCGGGTGTGCTCGTGGCGGGTGCATTGACTATCCCGCTTTCCGTTGCCTTTGAATTGACCGCCGCGTACTGGCTGCCGGAGAGCTGGTCGTGGACGCCGTACCTGAAACCCTTCTGCAACCGGATCGGCATCATCTTCTGGGTGTGCATGGTCGTCGGCGTGATCGTCAGCCTCTTCACGAAGGGCAAGCCCGTTGCGGAGATCGAGACGCTGATCTGGAACAAGGAGAGCCTCCGCGTCCCGGCAGAGTTGCGCCGCAAGATGCACGGCCTCAAGAGCCCGGCGCTGTGGTGGGCGGTCGTGACGGCTGTCGTGCTGTATATGTACGTTCGCTACCACTGAGGCTCCCAGCGGCCAAGTGGTTCGGCGTTACAACGTCGAATACCGAGCCCCGAACGCCCGAACCCGAATGTCGAGGCCCCAATGGCGAGGAAGGCCGGAATGACGAATTCCGAATCGCAAGGCCGCGAGTGTCGTCCTCTCCGTCAGCGGGACATCGGGCGTTTCTTCGTCCTTCGGGCTTCGACATTGGGCCTTCTCGCGACATTTGTGCTGGTCCGCCCGCCGACGATGGCGGCGCCCTCGCAGCCTGCACCGACCTCCGCGCCGGCGGCGTCCTTCGTCCGGCCGATCGATCTGGAGGGGCTCAATCGCCGGGTCCGCGAGCTGCCGGCGCGGGAGCGCGAACTCGTGGCCATGTACCTCGAGGCGGCTCGCCGCACGGTGCTCGACGTCACCGATGGCTGCTACCCGGATCCCGACTTCCGCACCCATTGCCGCAACCTCGCCGAGCGGGCGAAGGGCGCGGCCGTGCTCTCGTCGCTGACCGACTGCTGGCCGGAGGAGTTCCGCCGTCACTGTCGGACGGAGGCGGTCAAGCTCCTGCGCGAGGTGGCTTCGGAGTTCCGCAGGGATCCGAACTTCCGCTATCCGTGGCAGGCCGCGTTCTGGTCCGCCGAGGCCGGCATCGCCGCCTGGTTCCTCTGGGACGATCTCGATCCGGACCTGCGAGCGACGCTGGCGGGCCTGGTGGCGTTCCAGGCCGATCGCTTCATCGGCGTTCGCCCCGTGACCCGCGTGAAGAACGACACCGAGGCCGAGACCGTTTCGTGGAACAGTACGATCAGCACGCTGGCGGTCAACATGATGCCCGGCCACCCGCATCAGCGTGATTGGGATCGTGCGGCCAAGACCTACCTTTACAACACCCTCTCCGTCTCGCGCGACCTCACCGACGAGACGTTCGGCGACGACGGCCGGGCCGTGAAGCAGTGGATCGTCGGGGCGAACCTCTACGACGACTTCGGCCTCGAAAACCACGACATGTTCCACATCGACTACGTATTCTCGGCTTATCGCTTCCACATCCAGGGGCTCGTCCTCTACTGGCTGGCCGGCCGGCAGCCGCCGCTGGCGTTCCGCCATCATGCCCGCGACGTGTACGACCGGGTCGTGCTGCCGTGCGTGAACCACGAGGGCTTTGTGGTCTACGTGTCCGACAATGACTGGAAGCGTTTCCATAGTTGGACCGAGAGCCCCGAGCTGCACGCCTACATGGCTCTCCTCGAGGGACACACACTGGCTGCCGGATTGGAGGAACGCGCGCTGCGTAGCGCGATGCGCTACTGGGGGTCGTTCCCGAAGGGTTTCCAGTACGACAACGCATACGTCTGCGGCAAGCCGTGGACGTCGCGGATTGCCGACGCCGTGCTCCTCCACGCGATGTCGCCGGTCCGGCCGCCCGACCCGCTGCCCGAAGCAGAAATCGATCGCAGGCTCGCCGGCACGTTCGAAATGCCGTCCGCCAGTCTGCTGACCCACAGGGACGCCCGGGGTACTTTCACGAGCTTCTGCCGAAGCAGGGACGACGCGTACGTGCGTTTCGTCGCACCCACGCGCGAGACGTGGCTGACGCTCCCGCTGGTGTCCAATTACCGCGGGCAGGTGGCCGGCAAGCCGATCGTTCGTTCGGCCCGCGTCCGTTCCGGCCGCAACGACGACGCATTCTGGGTCGTACGTCGCGATGAACCCGCCGGTGCCGCCGAGGCATTCGTCTCATTGCCGGACGGCCTCGCGGTCCACATCGAGCGGGCCCCGGCCGGTTCGCTGCCCGCCGGCGGCACGGTGGAGAACAGCGTCGGCATCGAGAAGCCCTACCGCAAGTTGACCGCGAGCTACCAGGGCGGCCGCGCTGATTGTGAGTACGCAGCGGCCGCGTGGCAGCTTACCGACGGTTCCCGGGGACCGGCCGTGCCCGGCAACTGGCTCAACCTCGACGGGCGATTCGGCCTGATCTTCGTGACGCCGAACGGCGCGCCGCCGCCTGCGCTCAGTCTGCCGAAACCCGGCGCGCGAGATGCGGTGCGGGCCCGAACGCCGGTTTCTGCCGGGCGGTCGCATTTGCTGGCCATGATCGCGTGCCCGGACCGGACGCCCGAGGAGACCCGTGCCCTTGCCGGGCAGAGCCGCATCGAAACGGTCGGCGATTGTATGCGGTGCACAATCGGCGGCCGGGTCATCGTGTTCAATTGCGGCTCCGCCGCGGCGCGCGTGGCCTCGCCCCGAACAACCGAACCCCGAGCGCAAGCGAGCGGGCCCGGCGCCGAGAGGGCTGAGATCGAGCTGCCCGCGGGCGCCGTCGCCGCGTGGCTCGATGGCGGTCGGCTGACCTGGTGAGAGGAAGGTGTCAGGTCGGGGTCGGGGAGGAAGGTGTCAGGAACCTTTCATCGGCGGTGGCGTCTGCGGTGTTGGGCAGACCTTGTCCCGCGGAGACGGTCTTTGGCCAGCAAGGGTTCCTGACGCCTTGCCTTGCGTCGGCAAGCGTCCAAGAGGACGCGGCGTCTCCTCTCAGCCCCATTCATGGGGCTTTCCCGCCGTAGGCGGGCTGATAGGCCAGCCTTTTTAGGGCTGGTTGGCCGAGAACGCCCGCTTCTCCTGTAACACGGCGCGGAGACTGAGCCCGTTTCAACGGGCTTCTCGAACCGTCGCAAGAAGCCCGTTGAAACGGGCTCAGGCATGCGAGAGCGTCGTGACGTGCAACCAGTCCTAAAAGGACTGGCCTATAAGCCCGGCTTCGCCGGGAAAGGCCGCTGAAGCGGCCTGCAGGGAACGCTGCCCATGTTCACGGCACGCACGCCGAAATCTGGAGAAGACTGCCGCAATGATCACAGACGCGAGGAGCATCCGTCGTGAACCGATACCTCGACCGGCTTGAGCAACAGCGTGACGGGGTCTTCTGGCTCGTGCTGTACCTGGTGCGATGGCCGGTCATCATTCCGGTGGGCTACGTTCAGGGACTGCTTGCCTCGGGCGTGGTGGGCGCGTCTGACGCGTGGAGGCCGGGGGTCGGCGGCGGCGCCCTGCTCGTGCCCATCGTCGTGCCGCCGATCGTCGAGACGCTGATCGAGTGCACACTGCCCTATTGGATCCTGAAGAGGCTCGGCAAGATCGGCCCGGCGCGTCCGTGGACCTTCATCCTGATCTCCGCTTCGATCATGGCCCTGCTGCACTTCCCGGTCGCGGTGCCGGGCGGATTCGTGACCGGCATGTTCCTCGCGTATGGCTACGGCCACTTCGCGACCCGGGGCCACGCCGCCGCCTTCGCGTACACAGCGCTCTACCACGCGGCGATCAACGCGGTCGGAGTGTCGCTATACCTTCTCTCCGGCAGTCAAACGTAGCGTCGTCGCAAACGTCGCCCTCGACAGGAAGGAGGATGGAACGGGGCGCCGCGCTTCCACGGCCCTCAGTGAGTCTTGGGGGCCTGCTTCGCCGCCGCCGCCCGCTCGCCGGCGTGGTGGTCGAGGCCGAGGCAGAGATTGATCCAACTGCACGTATTCTTGAGGTTGCGGTCTTTCGGCGGCACGAAGCGGTTCATCAGCATCGCGAGGTTGCCGCGGCTCCTGGCCCGCCGGTAGATCTCGATTCAGGCGCACTCGCGGTCCGCGTAAGCCTCGCACTTGCCGTCGCGCTGCCCGCCGCACGGGCCGTTCGTCAGGTGCTTGGCGCACTTGCTCTCGATGCAGACGTACTCCGTGTCGGGCAGGCTGCATGAGCCGCAGCCCTGGCAGCCGACCAGCGGGATCTTGAACGCCCGCTCGAGCAGATACCCGAGCCGCTTCATGCCCGGCACGCGTGCCAGGCCGCGGACGAATCGCTCGCCGAGGCCGCCGGCCCGCATGCCGCGGTCGAAGACCACCGCGTGAATCGCCCGCAGCAGGGCATAGCGCGGCGAGAAGTAGGATTCGCCGTTCCTCTCGGCGTACTCGAGCGAGTTCAGCCCGTGCCCGTCCGCCGTGAAGACGTAGTAGCCGTTCGGCTGGCCGAGCTCGGCCGGCCGACCGTCGTTGAACTTCAGGTGGCCGCACCATCGGGCCCACAGCTTCGGCGCCGTGTTCTCCGGCGTGTCCAGCTCCTCGACCCGCCGCAGGATCCGCGCGATCGACTCCGGCTTCTTGAGTCCGCCGATATGCACGCCCCGATAGCCGAACCGCTTGCAGAGCAGGATGTGCAGCGCCATCATGTCGGTCCGCCGGGCCTCGCCCTTGTCGGGCTCCCGGCAGATCTCCTCGATCCGGCGGCAGAAGTCCTCGGTGAAGATCACGCCGGGGACGTTGCCGGCCAGCGCGAATCGCGCGAAGCCGGGGGCCAGCCAGTACAACGCCGCGATCGCCGGGATCGTCTGGCCCGTGTGGCGGATGTACCACGTCAGCTCCTGCGTCTTGCGGAGGTCATAACCCACCTGGTTGAAGATCAGCCGGGCCCCCTGGGCGACCTTCTTGTGCATCTTGATGTACTGGTTCATCAGCTCCGGCTCGGTGTACTTGAA
>CAZZFA010000127.1:0-11891 GCA_964653435.1 uncultured Planctomycetales bacterium
AATCTGGCTGATTGGCGCAGGCAAGCCAGATGCTTCGCTTCGCTCAGCATGACGGTCGCTGGGGCGGCCGTGTTCGGTTGCGGCCGAAGGCCGCCTTGGGGAATAACCGTGAGTGCAGGGTTCTCTGGGCGGCCCACTCCAGCTGTCATTCGCTCGGAAGATGCTCGATCACATACCGGCAGTTGATCACCTTCTCCACAAGATCCGCCGGTACATAGTAGTAGTGATTCGACGCCTCATACCCGATCCGCGAATCCTGAAGCGTCAGTGTGAACAGCCGCCGGGCGACGGTGATCTCGTCGCGGGCGATCCGCCGCATCTCCTCGAGGCGCTTGGCACGGTCCTCGCCGCTCAACGGTTTTTCCTTCGCGAGCAGGGCGTCGCGGGCGATCACGAATCGCGTCTGATTCTCGACGCTCCGGAAGTGAAGCTGTGCCGCCTCCGCAAAGGCCAGTTCCGCCCGCGCGTCCTCGGCCCGCCCGGCGGGGGCCGCTGCCACCGCCTGCTCCAGCTCCGGCAGCCCCGCCTTCCAGCCCGCCGCGAGGCGTCCGAACTGCTCGGCGAACACGTCCGCCGGATACGGACCGCGCCACCGGGCCAGGTCGTCATACGGGAAACCTACCATCGTCGCGCGGTACCCGGTCGGCGTCGCGTACAGCAGGTTCGCCGGTCCCACCTGCACCGGGCAGTCATACAGCACGCTGCCGTTGTATGGATACTCGCGGAAGGCCCTGCTGAACGCGGTCCAGGCCTTGCGTGCGTGCGGCGCGCCTTCGGGGCCGAACCGCTCGCGTGCGATTGCGTCGAGCACGGTTTCCTTGTTCGGCGGGGGGGATTGGCCCAGCCGTTGCGCGACCTCCAGATTCGGCGACGGATACCCGCCGAGCGTCCAGCTCAGCATCATCCCGTCCACGCCGGCCGACGCCAGGTTGTGGCAATGCTCGGCGACCAGGTCGGGCACCGGCAGATACGGCACGGCCGAGAGCTCCCACGTGTTGTTGACCGCGATCTTCGCCACGGTCTTGAGGCCGGCCCGCTTCGCCAGGCGCCAGTGCTTCGTCGCCCGCGGGCCCGGACCGACGACCGAGATCGAGTACTCGCCAACCTCCGTGTCCACGCCGCCGCGATGGATCGGGATCGACCACTCGCTGACCGACATGAACCACGTCGACTTCGGCAGGGCGGCGATCACATCCGGCGCCCATTCGTCCTTGAAGCCCCAGTCCCAGACGATGACCTTGGCGTTCGGGTTGCCACGGTGCACGCCTGCCTCGATGGCCGCATTGACTTCGGCGATGATCTCAGCGGGCTTGCGGTTCCTGCACCGCGGGCATTGGGCCTCCTGGTAATGCGAGGCGCAGTTCGTCAGGTTCTCCGACGCGGTGATCGTGAACACGCCGCCCAGATCGGGCACGTTCCTGAACACGTGCGCGAGCGCGTCCGTGATCCACGCCCGCACCTGCGGGTCCGACGTGCACATGGCGAAGTACTCGCCTTCCTGCACGCCCTTCATCTGCGGCCGCTTCTCGAAGAACGGCGCCTGCATCGCCCGCGGCTCGTTCATGTACAGGTAGATGCGGATTCCGTACCGCTTCGCCCGTTCGACGAGCTTGCGGAGGTTCGCCAGGCGCGTCTCACTGCCGGCGCCGAATTCGGGAAACGTCTCGCTCGGCGCAAGCTGTCGCAGCACCACGTGCATCCACACGCCGTTGATGCCCAGGTCCGCCAGGCGCTGCAGCAGCCCGTCCGGGAACGGATCAAGCTCCGGCGTCATGAGCGGGTCGCCGTACATCGCGAAGTACGAGTAGATGTACCGCAGGGGGGAGCTGTCTCCATTTCGCCGCGAAACGGGGCCGGTTCTCTTCCCCGCAGGATCTGACGAAGGAGAGTCATCCGGCGAAAGGGGGACCGTTCCCTTCGGCTCGGGCCGGCTGAGTTTCTGCACGAATCCGAACCGCGGCTCTCCGGGCTGGTCGATCTCGTCGCCGAACGTTTCCTGCGCGATCCGCTTGATCTCGGTGGCGCGTCGGCGGGCCGCCTCGTCGGGCGCGGCGTACTTCAGCGGTTCGCACGCCGGCTTGAGCCCGCCGAGCTTGTGAATCAGGAAGTCGTCCTCGCGGAGCGAGTGAGCGAGTTGCTCCGCCGACATATCGAGCAACGTCAGGAGTTGTTCGTACGGCAGCAGGTGCCAGTTTCGCTTGAGGATGGTGATGTACCCCCGGGTTCGCATCTCGGCCGGGATCGGCGGCGCGGGCGGCAGCCCCATCGACTCGGCGACGGCCCGCACGTTCTCCACGGACGTGCCGAGCACCTTCGCGATCCGCTCCGGCTCGACGACCGTCCAGTTCCGCCAGATGAACGTGTGCATCCGGTCGGGGAAGTGGGGGAACTCCAGCGCCCTGGGCGCGCTGCCCATGGGAAGTACCGTCTGCGCCCACGTCATCGACACCGTCGCGAGGGAAAGAAGCCCGCTGATCACAATCGCACCACGCATAATCATACCTCCGTGACAGCGTCGCTCGTCGCCCGCCGAAGCCTCATCCTACCGGAAGTGCATTGCCGCGCCGATTGCCTATACTGGTGCCGCGCGGTTGATGGTCGTTCGTCGATGTGGCGATAGGAAAGTCGGGGTCGCAGAGGCCTCCTACGCGTCGGATGAAGGCGCTTACGTTCAACATTCATCACATCCGATGGCCGCTCTGCAAGGCGGCAGGATGGCTTACCCCGCGCGCGTTCTGGTCGCCGCTCTCCGGCCTGCGCCTCCGGGATGTCCCCACGCCGCCCATCTGGACCGCGCGGGGCAAACCCGGCGGGCCCGACGGCCGGTGGGTCCGCCTCCGCACGATCCTCGGCGGCATCTGCGGAACCGATATCGCCGCCGTCTTCCAGCGGACCCATCCGGCCAACATCCTCCGCGTGATGACGCGCTTCCCCGTGACGCTCGGGCATGAGAACGTGGCCGTCATCGAGGAGGTCGGCGAGGCCGTTGCGGACTGGCGCCCCGGGCAGCGGGTCGTGGTTGAGCCGTCTCTCTCATGCGCCGTTCGCGGCCTTCGCCCGCCGTGCCGCCCCTGCCGCGAGGGTTGCTTCACGTTGTGCGAGCGATTCCTCGACCCCGGCGAGCACGGCCTTCCGCCCGGCATGATGATCGGTTGGAACAGCTTCACCGGCGGGAGCTGGTCACGCGAGTTTGTCGCGCACGCCTCGCAGCTTTACGCCGTTCCCGACGCCGTCTCCGACGAGGAGGCGGTGGTCGTCGATCCGATCGCCTCGGCCGTGCATGCCGTCCTGCGACGGAGGCCCGTCGACGGCGAACGGGTGCTGGTCATCGGGGGTGGCATTATCGGACTTGGCGTGGTCATGGCGATTCGTGCGCTCGGCGGCTCGGCTGGCGTGACAGCCCTCGTGCGGCACGAGCATCAGGCAGAGCGGATGCGGACGGCCGGCGCGAACGAGACGATCATAACGCGTCGCGGTGAGACGCACGCCCGGCGGTATGATGCGGTGGCGGCGGCCATCGGCGGCCGGCGGATCCCGTCCATGTTCGGGAATCAGGCGTTCATCGGGGGGTACGACCTCACGTACGACTGCATCGGCACCGGCCGCAGCCTGACCGACGCGATGAAATTCACCCGCGCCCGCGGCACCGTGGTCGAGGTCGGCACGTCCCAGATTGCCGTCGTGGACACGACGCCGCTGTGGCTGACCGAGCTGACGGTCCTCGGCTCCAACGGGCGGCAGTTCGAGCTGTACGAGGGCCGGCGGCGACATACGTACGAGGTCGTCTTCGATCTGGCGGCGAAAGGCCGGTTGAGCCTCAAGGGTCTCCTGACACATACGTTCGCCCTCGACGACTACCCCAAAGCGTTCCACGCCCTGAGTTCCCGCCGCCGTTCCGGCGTGCTCAAGGCGGCCTTCCGCCCAAGTTAGGAGGCGTACGGCAGGGGGGGGCGCCGACACCTCCCAATCCGCGCCGCAATCCCGAAATCCGCAGTATCCCCCAACCCCCATTCCCACACCCTTGGCATCGTCCCGGCTTTGACATACAATTCCCGGCGTACTGGATCGCGGTCAAGGAACGGCGCCGGTCCGGACGATACGAAATACGTGCCCACCGTCCGGTACCGCTACCGCCGCAACAAGGAGGTTGCCATGCCGATGGGTCCTCACACGTTCTCCTGCCGGATCGGATCGATGTTTCGGACGCGTGCCGCCGTGCTCGCCGGTGCGATCGGGCTTGCTGCCGCGCCGCTTGCGGCGGCGAAGCCCACCGGCGAGTCCGCTTCGTTGCGTGCTACGGTGGCTTTGCAGATTGCCCTGGACCGCTCGGGTTTTTCGCCCGGCCTGATTGACGGCATCTTCGGCGGCAAGACGACGGCGTCGCTGCGTGAGTTTCAGCGAAGTCGCGGCATGCCCGCGACGGGCATTCTCGATGCCGCCACGCGCGCGGCGCTTCGCGTGGACGAAGAGGACGCGTTCATCCGCTACACGATCACGGCCGCGGATCGGGCCGCCGTCGGACCGCTGCCCAAGGGGTGGATCGAGAAGAGTCAGCTCGATCGGCTGCCGTATCCGTCGCTGCTGGAGGCGCTCTGCGAGAAGTTTCATTGTTCGCAGGGCCTTCTCGCGAAGCTGAATCCGGCCAGGAACCTCGCTGCGCTGGCGGTGGGCGACACACTGATCGTTCCGAATGCCGATGAGGATCCGCCGATCACTCGAGCGGCCCGTCTGGAAGTCGACCTGGCGAACAAGGTGATCCGGGCGTACTCGGCCCGGGGTGACGTGGTTGCCCTCTTCTACTGCTCGCTGGCAGCGCGAAAGGAGAAGCTGCCTTCCGGGCAGGCCGAAGTCGTGGCTGTTGCCGTGAATCCGACGTACACCTTCGACCCTCAGATGTGGCCGGAGGTGAAAGGTGTGGACACGAAGCTCACCATTCCGCCGGGGCCGCGCAATCCGGTCGGTGTGCGGTGGATCGGTCTTTCACTGCCGGGCGTGGGGATGCACGGCACACCCAATCCCGAGTTGATCGGCAAGACCGGCTCGCACGGCTGCATCCGGCTGACGAACTGGGACGCCATCCGCCTTTCCCGGATGGTTTCCACCGGAACGCCCGTGAAGTTTGTCAATCCGGGTGTGCGTCTGGCAGAGGCCTCGCGCTAAGCCCGGCTCGCGCAGGAAACGAAGAAGGCGGGGAACACGCGGTGGCGCCGCATGGTTCCCCGCTTTTCTCGTCTTGCCGAATGGGGCGTCTTGCGCTTATGCGCCGGTGTAAGGAAGCAGGGCGAGGAAGCGTGCGTACTTGATGGCGCGCTTCAGATCGCGCTGCTCGCGGGCGTTCGTGCCCGCGCGCTTGCGGCTCATGATCTTGCTGCTGGTGGTGATCAGCTTCCGGAGAAGCTCGACCTCCTTGTAGTCCACGATCGGTCCCTTCCAGTCCTCGCCGCCGCGGTTGGGGAAACGTCGCTTCTGTCGGACGGTTCGCTCTGCCCGGGGGGCGCGGGGGGCACGCGGCCCCTTCGAACTACGCGGTTCGCTGCGTCGCACGTTGGAACTCCTCTTCACTGACCGGGACGGATTCCTCGATAAGCATGATCGGGATTCCGTCGCGGATCGGGTACTTTCGTCGATCGCCCGGGTCCGTCGAGTACAGCCAGTCGCCCACCTGGATCAGCGAGGCGTGCGTCTTCGGGCACACCAGAATCTGCATCAACTGCGGATCCAGCATCTGCGACACGACATTCCTCCCGGCGCGGGGCGCCGCCAATCCTTAGCCCATGAAGGATAACGCCTCTTCGGGCGGCTTGCAAGCCGCGAAAAGCCCCGTGCGCCGATCCGCATGGCTGTCCGACCGTGTACGTCAGCGCGCGGGGTGAGCCGGAATGACGCCGCAGGCGTCTGGCCATTTCCGCCGGTTCCGGTAGAATCACGCCCCCGCCCGGTGTTCGGAACGGGGCGCCGGGGGCCGTCGCGCGTTGCCGGCCCTGCCCGCGGGGTATCAGACGTATGGATCGGAGGTCATCCCATGCTCGCCGGATGGTTCACCCGCGCCGGTTTCGGTCTCGTCTGGGCTGCCGCCGTCGTCCTCGGGTCGAGGGGGGCGGCCGCCGGGCCGCCCGGCGACCTGACCGGCCCCTGGCAGCTTTTTGTTGACGACTATGTCATCTCCAGCAGGAACGGCATTACGCGGACGTACCACCGCTTCGAGAAGTTCCCCGGCAATCCCGTCCTGGTCGTCGATCAGCCCTGGGAGCACGAAGTCGTGCATGCCACCACCGTGCTTCCCGACGAGTCTGGCAAGGGGTACCGCATGTGGTACTACTGCTGGACGCACAAGAACGACCCCGACCACGGCCACTCCCTGTACGCCACGAGCGACGACGGCATTCACTGGGTCAAGCCCAAGCTCGGCCTGACGCCGTGGAAGGTCAACGGCTCCACCGAGAACAACATCATCGGCGGCGGAAGCTCGGTGATGTTCACGCCGAACGACCCGGACCCGGCCCGCCGATACAAGTCGGTCAGCCCCGGCCACTTCTTCTTCAAGTGCTCCCCCGACGGTCTCCGGTGGGAACGCCTGTCCAGGGGCGAGCTCTTCAAGGCCGGCGATACGGGCCATGTCGTATGGGATCCGCTCACGAACAAGTACCGCGGCTACGCGAAGATCAATGCGAACGTGAGCGGGCTGCGGCGTCGCGCGATCGGCTACAGCGAAGGCACGGGTTTCGACGACTGGCCGCCCATGCGGCTGATCATGGCGCCGGATGATTTCGACGACCGCTGGTGCAAGCCGGGCTCCATTCAGCGGACGCATTTCTACAATATGCCCAGCGTGACGTATCAGACGATGTATCTCGGCTTCCTTTCGATCTATCGTGCCGAGGACGACGAGGGCTACTTCCACGGTCCGATTTTTGTGGAGCTCGCCAGCAGCCGCGACGGCTTCCACTGGCTCCGCGAGGAGGGTGATCGGCCGCCGATCCTGGAGTGCAGTCCCACGAGGGCCTGGGATCACGGCATGGTAGCCGCCGCGTCGCTCGTTGTCGTCGGAGACAGGCTGCGGCTTTATTACAGCGGATACGACGGCCTGCACGACTACCTGCCGTTTCATGCCGCCGTCGGCTTTGCCGAGCTCCGGAAGGATGGATTCGTCTCGCTCGACGGGGGCGACAACCCGGGCGAGTTTGTCACCAAGCGGCTGAAGGGCCTCCGCGGCGAACTCCACCTGAACTGCGACGCCTCCGCCGGGTTGCTGCAGGTCGAGGTGCAGGACGCCGACGGGCGGCCGATCCCCGGTTACAAGCTCGCCGACTGCGTCGAGCCGCGCACCGACAGCGTCGATACGGTGGTTACCTGGCTCGAGCACAAGGAACTGCCCACCGGCCAGGGCCCGCTCCGCCTCCGGTTCAAGTTGAAAAACGTCTCGCTGTATTCGTTCATGGCCGGCGACTCCGTCGAGGTCATCGACGACCCGGCCCCGCCGACGATGGCCATGCTCTACACCTTCGAAGGCGACGGCGGCAGGCGAGCTACCGACAAGCTCACCCAGGACGGCCGACAGGACCTGCGCTTCCTCGGCACGAGCCGGATCACCGGTGATGCGAAGAACGTCGCCTTCGGCCGCCGAGCGGTTACGGTCAGCTCGCCGTGGCGGCCGCTCAACACGCTCCAGGTCACCGGATCGGCCAATCTCGGCACGCGGTTCACGCTGGCCGTCATGGCCCAAAGCGAGGACAACAAGCCCGCCCGGCTGTTCAGTTCGTACAACGGCAACCGGCCGGTCGGCACGTCGGAGCTGGTCTTCGACTGTGACCCGCAAGGCAGGGCGCTTGCCGGTTTGCGGTTGATCTGCAAGGGAATCCCGGTGGAGTCGAAGCCCGTGACGTTCGCGGACAACAAGTACCACCATCTGGCCGTGACGTATGACGACGGACACGTTCGTTTCTATCTCGACGGGCAAGAGGCGGGCGAGGCCTGGCTGCCGAACGGCGCGCCGGTGTCGATGGCCCGCGACCTGCTCGTCGGCGAGGATGCGGAGATGGGCAGCGACGAGCAGTTCCGGGGCAACATGGATGACATCCTGGTGCTCGGACGGGTGCTCAGCGCCGAGGAGATGAAGCCTCTCAGCCGTGAGGGCGCGGCCGTCTTCTTCAAGGTCGGGGAGTAGTGCTGCCTTCGGTGAGACCGGTTGTGCCTTCTTTGAGGGGCGGCATCCTGCCCGCTTCGTGGGGGGCGTCGCGCCCGCCGCCCATTTCCGCCGTCGGCACATCGATCGCCGACGGAAAGCCGCGTGAGCAGAACGGCCGGATGCGCTATGTCGGCATGAAGTGCGTCGGCCGTCGGGGCGCTGCCGGTACGCGGCGGTACGGTTTTTCCGGCCGCACGCCGCTGCGCTTGCAATACCAGGGGCGGTCCGGTAGTTATTCGGTAACGGCGGAGCGCCGTGTCCGCGCACGGTCGTCGCGGTTGCGACGTCGGCTGCGGCCCCACGGGCGATGTATCGCCGGCGCCCCTTATCACTGGAGGAGTGATTACTATGTCCCCCCTGAGCCGTCGTGGATTCCTGAAGAACTCGTTGGTTGCCGCCGGCGGTGCCGCCCTCTTCAGCGGTTGCGCCTCCGCTGCAGGAAAGGCCGGGCCTGGCCGTGCCCCCGCCACGAAAGTGCGCGGCGCCAATGAGAAGATTCGTGTAGCCGTAGCCGGCCTGAACGGGCGGGGCAAGTCGCATTACGGCGCGTTCGCCGGCATGGAGAATGTCGAGGTTGTCTGTCTGGTCGATCCGGACACGCGTCTGTTCGGCCCCGCGGTCAAGGCCGTCGAGGCCAAGGGCCACAACCAACCTGCTACCGTGCAGGATATCCGCCGCGTGTTGGACGACAAGGACATCGACGTTGTCTCGATCGCGACGCCGAATCACTGGCACTCGCTGATGACGATCTGGGCGTGTCAGGCGGGCAAGGACGTGTACGTCGAAAAGCCCATGAGCCACAACATCCACGAAGGTCGCATCGCCGTCGAGACGGCCCGCAAATACGGGCGCATCGTCCAGCACGGAACCCAGAGCCGCAGCGAGAAGAGCTGGGCGAAGGCCGTCGCCGCCGTCCATTCCGGCAAGCTCGGCAAACTTCTGATCACGCGGGCGCTCTGCTACAAGGCCGGTGGCGGCGAAAGCACGCGCGGCAGCATCGGCTGGAAGCCGTACAAGACCCCGCCGCGGGAGCTGGACTTCAACATCTGGCTGGGCCCGGCCCGCGAACAGCCGTATCATGAGAACCTCGTTCACTATCGCTGGCACTGGTTCTGGGACTTCGGCAACGGCGATCTGGGCAACCAGGGTGTCCACCAGATGGACATCGCGCGCTGGTCGATCAAGGGCGCTACGCTGCCGCGCAGCGTCGTGAGCTTCGGCGGGCGCCTCGGTTACTACGACCAGGGCGAGGTGGCCAGCACGCAGATGGCGATCATGGACTTCGGCGATACGAAGCTGATCTTCGAAACGCGCGGGCTGCCGAGCGAGAAGTATCGCGGCGTGAACGTCGGCAACATCTTTCATCTGGAGGCGGGCACGCTCATCGAGGGCAAGTTCTATCCGAACGGCAGCGATCAGCCCGTTCCGCTGCCGGACGTGGAGTACCGGCTGGGGCCGGGCAACGGCCCGTTCGCGAACTTCATCGCGGCGGTCCGCAGCCGCAAGGTCTCCGACCTCAACGCGGATGTGCTCGAGGGCCATTACTCCAGCGCGTGTTGCCACCTGTGCAATATGTCGATCCGCCTGGGCGGAAAGACGCCGTTCCGCCCGCGGGCTCCGTACTTCGATACCGATCCCGATGCGGCCGAGGTCCTTGAGCGGACGGAGCAGTATCTGGCCGCCAACGGCGTGAAGATCGAGGAAAGCGGTTACACCCTCGGTCGCAAGCTCATGGTGGACGCGGCGGCGGAGCGGATCATCGGCGACGAGGACGCCAACGCGATGTTGACACGCCACTACCGGGCCGGCTTCGTCGTGCCGGAGAAGGTGTAAAGATGGTCAGCCTGCGATCGTTCTGCATCGCGAACGGCAGCTTCGTTTCCAGCCGCGCGGGGGTGATGGGGAGCGGCCCGGTGCCGACGCCCCGGGCTACCGACGCACGGGCGGCCCGAGTGCCGCCGTGGCGACAGGGCCGTTGTGCCCGTGTGCGTCACGCGCGACGACGCCTTGCCGGAAGGGGCGCGGGACTTCTGGTCGCCCTGGCCACCACGTGGGCCGTGTTCGCACGCGGAGCGAATGCCGTGGAGATTACCATCAGCGCCGGCGATCAGGCGCGGCCGGCCGGGCCGGTTTCGTGGGCGCCCGCCACACGGCTTGACGCACAGCAGGCGTACTTTCTCGTCGCCGAAAACGAAAAGCCCGTTCCCGCTCAACTGGATGAGCAGGGCCGGCTGTGGTGGTGGGCGGCGCCGATGGACGCCGGCCAGAGCAGGACGTACAGGATCGAGACCCGGCCGGCAGCCGAGGCGAAGCCGCGTGTGACGTTCGAACGCGAGGGCGGCGATCGGATCAACGTACTGATCGACGGCAAGCTGTTCACGAGCTTCCACTTCGGCAAGGATGTGCCCAAGCCGTTTCTGTATCCGGTGATCGGACCGACGGGCCGGCCCGTCACGCGCGACTACCCGCTGAAAGACAATCCGATCGAGAAGGCGCCCGCCCCTGGCGCGAAGACGCGTCAGGACCATCCGCATCATCGCTCGATCTGGACGGCTCACGGCGACGTTCGCATGGGCGACTTCAGCAGGCCGGGCAGCAATTACTGGAACGAGGTCGCGGAAAAGGGAACGGCAGAGGCCGGCGCACGGATCGTCAAGCCGGAGAACAACGATTGCGAGAAGGTGAAATCGGTCGGCCGTACCGGCGGAGCGGTCTTCGGCCGGATCGTGGCCGAAATCGAGTGGGTCAATAAGGCCGGCCGGCGCGAACTGACGGAGGAACGTACGTACACCTTCTTCGCCGGCGATGACTCCACGCGGATCATCGACCAGAAGAGCGTCTACCGGTTCCCGGACGGCGACGTGATGTTCGCCGACACGAAGGAAGGCGGCCTCGTCTCGGTACGCATGGCGGTCACGATGGACGAGATCGGCGCCGCCGGGCGACACGGTCAGATGTGCAACTCGAACGGGCAGGTCGGCGAGAAGCAGTGCTGGGGCAAGCCGGCCGACTGGTGCGACTACGTCGGCCCGGTTGACGGGGACACGCTCGGGATCGCGATCATGGACGCCCCCGGCAACTTCCGCCATCCTGAGCCCTGGCACATCCGCGGCTACGGCCTCTTCACCGCGAACCCCTTCGGCCTCAAGGAGTTCACCGGCGACAAGACCCGGGACGGCTCGAAGGTGTGGAAGAAGGGCGAGACTGCCGAGTTCAACTACCGCATCCTCATTCACAAGGGCGATACGAAGGCCGCCCGCGTGGCTGAGGCGTACAGCCTTTTCGCGGATCCGCCGAAGGTGGCGGCGAAGTAGCCGGGCATCAGCCCAAGGCGGCCTTCGGCCGCAACCGAACACGGGCGCGCCGGCGGCCGTCATGCGGAGCGAAGCGAAGCATCCGGCTTCTCTGCGCCAATCCGCCAGATTCTTCGTCGCTGCGCTCCTGCCGCTTTCGGTGCGAGAGCTTCGTTCGTTTCCGGCCCCGTAGCGCGGGCTTCGCCCGCAACCCAACTTGGGGGGCGGGCGTCTCGCCCGCCTCTGGAGTTTGGCCGTTTCACGGGCTGCTGGCAGTTTGCCTGACGGGGGCATCCGCATCAAAGGTCAGCCCGTGGCGGCATAGAGCATCGCCGAGACGGCGGACAGACTGGATTCCGGTAACCGTCCGGCGAACCCCATCTTCAATCTGACGGCCGATTCTGGCAGGATGC
>CAZZFA010000128.1:0-11853 GCA_964653435.1 uncultured Planctomycetales bacterium
AGAATGACGGGTGGCGCTACCGCCGCAGCGCGATCCATACGCGCAAGGCACGCCGCGTGCAAGGCGCGCCGCGCGCAGGGCGCGCCGCGCGCAAAGCGCACCGCGCGCAAGGTACGCCGCGCGCAAGGCGCGTAAAAGCTGCGACGCAAGACTCTACCGCCCCTGCGCGGCGGGGCCGGGAGACCGAGGAACGGGTCTATAACTCCGCCAACGGCCTTGCCCCCGTATGCGGCGCGAGCGGGAACGCACGAGACCCCTGACTGAAGACGGCACCGGCTCACGGAAGGGTCGGACGTGTTTCCGGCACGGCTTGCGGCTGTTTCAGCCAGGGCGCGACCACCTCGGCCGTCCATTGCCGCGCCACCCAGCCGAAATGCCCGCCGTCATGCCCCAGCCGCCACATCGACGGCGTCCAGGCAATCTGCGTGAGCTTCGCGTAGGGTCCGCCCTGCGGGCCGCCGGGTCGGGTGGAGGCATCGCCGCGCGGACGGCCGGGCCGTGTGTCGGCTGCGGGCCGCGGTTCGCCCGGCGGGCCCGCGCCACGGATGTCGCGGGCTTCCTGCGGCACACGAAAGCCGACGTGCCCCGCCGCCGGCGTTTTCCGCCGGTCGATCGTTCCGTACAGCTTCGTCCCCGCCCCGAGCACAAGGCAGTCGGCGGATGAGTAGAAGTTCACGATGCCGCGCCGGCAACGGCTCAGGGCGGTAGAGAGGTCGTAGTCGGGCGAGAGAGCTGCGCCCAGCAGGATGATCCGATCGAGTGTGACGCCGGGCGGCAACGCCTCGGCCGTCATGATCGCCAGCGCGCCGCCGCCGCTGTAGCCGATGATGTCCACCGGACGGCCCGGATACTCGCGGAGATAATCCCCGATCCGTCGGGCGAACTGCTCGCACAGCCGCCGATTGTTCGGCAGGTCGCTGAGGTTCCGGTAGCCGCTGTTGAAGACGTTGCGATAGCCCCAGTCGGGCACGTCGATCGCGGCGTCGATCCCCGCGTCGCGGAGCCCGTGATACGTGCCGGCCATCTGCCACACGTTGAAGTCGATTCCCTCGAGCACGAGGATGTATCCGCGTTCCTGCTGGGCCCGTGTGATCTTGGGGGGCTGCCAGCACCCGGCGCTCGCCGCGAGCACAAGGGCGCACACCACGGGCACGACAGGGTGAGTCGTTCTGACGCCGAAAGGCGTCGGGTTACCGCGCCTGTTTCCGCGGAGCGGGCGTGCGCGTCCTTTCAAGTCGGATGGTGTCATAAGCCCGACACGTTACACGGCCTGCGCCGCTCAGGCCAGCATCCGGCCCAGTGCATCGAGCAGCACGCGCTGTGCCGGGTTGATCTTCTTTGCCGCCTCATCGATCACGAAGAATGCCGCCCGGTCGATCTCGGGGAATTCGCGCATCGTGCCCGATCGCGGCGGCCATTCCAGGGTGAACGTGTTGCTGCGAATCGCGGCCGGGTCGCAGTCGCCCTCGAACGCCCATGCGTGCACGAGCTTGCCGCTCTTGAGCCGCACGGACGGGAGTTCGCGGAAGGGGCCGACCGGCCGGATGCCCGTCTCCTCCTCGAACTCGCGCTGGGCGGCCGCGAGCATGTCCTCGCCCTCGGCAACCTCGCCCTTGGGGATCGACCAGGCCCCCTCGTCCTTTTTCGCAAAGAACGGTCCGCCGGGGTGGACAAGAAGCACCTCGGGCCGACCGCCCTTCTTGCGATACATCAGCAATCCCGCGCTGTGCTTCGGCATGGTGCGCGACTCCCAGCGCACCGGGGTGATGCGGCGCCCCGCGCCCGGCCGCCGTGTCGTTCCGGTTGCGGTTCAGCCCCCGATCCCCCGCTCACTGCGTCGGCCGGGTCGTCGCCGGCGCCGGCAGATAGACGATGCGCTCCGGCTGCGTCGGGGCATAGGCGTTGCGGGCCGGGATCTGCGCCCGGTCGAACGGCTTGTAGTCCTTGATCGCGCCGACGCGGGCGATTCGCAGGCTCTTGCGGAGCAGGCCGCGGCCGTTCGCCGTCGAGTCGCTGAACCTGCCCTGGCCGTAGCCCACGCCGTGCGTGCCGGAAAGGTTCGACGAGAAGTACTTCAGACCGACGATCCTGCCCTGCTCGTCCCGCAGCCAGTCGATGAAGATCACCGAGTGCCCGCCGGCCGGCGTCGTGCTGTAGCTGAGGAAGTCGCCGGGCCGCACCTGCTCGAAGTCGGTGATCGCCCGCCCCAGGCCGTATGAAACGATCGCCCGCTGCTCGCAGTCGCCGGGGCCTTCGATGTACCAGAGTTGCAGCATGTTGAACAGGTCGTGGAACGTCATCCCGTTGAAGTCGTCCGGGTCGAGGCCCTTCTGGACGTTGCGCAGCTTCATCGCCCGCACGAAGATCTCGAACGTCAGCCCGCAGCAGTAGCTGCAGCGCGAGCCGTCCGGATACGCCTTGGCCACGACCATGCCCTTGTACCACAGGTCCTGCGTGACGCCGTTGTAGATGTCGTACTCGCGCGGGTCCCAACTGCAGTGATACGGGTATGAGCCGTCGAGCGGGTAGGCCGAGATCACCTTCATCACGTACGGGTTGAGCGAGCCCTCGTCATCGTCGGCGATCGTCTCCTCGCGGGCGAAGGCCCTGGCGAGCGCCTTGTCCACCGGCGAGAAGCCCCGCTCATCGACGGGGTACGGGCGCGGCGTGTAGCTGTAGCGCTTGGCCACGCGGGCCGGGCGGGTGGCCGGGCGGGTTGCGACCGTCTGCGGCGGCGCGGGCGCCGGGCCTCTTGCCGCCGGCGGTCGGCACCCTGCGGACAGCGCAAGCGCGGCGACGACCCATAACGAAGGCGTGCAGAATGCACGCCCCCCGGCCGCCGTCGCAAAGGATCCCATGGAAAGATTTCTCGGAGACACGTCGCAATCCTCCCGAACCTCAAAAGTCACTTGCCGTGAGTGTACCCGCAGAGGCCCGCGGATGCACGGCCGCAAGAGCGGTCGCAGACGCCTACGCGCGGAGCATCCTGCGCAGGACGCACTGGAGGATCCCGCCGTTGCGGTAGTAGTCCACCTCGACCGCCGTGTCGATGCGGGCGATCGCGGGAAACGTCTTTGTCGTGCCGTCCTCGGCGATGGCCGTGACCGTTACGTCCTGCTTGGGCCGAAGCGCGTCCGTCAGGTCGGGGATCTCGAAGATCTCCCGGCCGGTGAGGCCGAGCGATTCGCGTGTCCGGCCTTCCTTGTATTGCAGCGGCAGCACGCCCATGCCGACGAGGTTGCTGCGGTGAATCCGCTCGTAACTTTCGGCGAGGACCGCCCGGATGCCCAGCAGCGCGGTGCCCTTGGCCGCCCAGTCGCGCGAGCTGCCGGAGCCGTACTCCTTGCCCGCGAGCACGAGCAGCGGGATGTTCTCGGCTTTGTACTTCATCGCCGCGTCGTAGATGCTCATCGGCTCGCCGGTGGGAAGGTAGACGGTGACCGGGCCCTCGGTGCCGGGGGCCAGCAGGTTGCGGAGGCGGATGTTGGCGAACGTGCCGCGGGTCATCACGCGGTCGTTGCCGCGGCGTGAGCCGTAGCTGTTGAAATCGACCGGCTTGACGCCGAGCGACTGCAGATAGAGGCCGGCAGGGCTGTCGCGCTTGATCGAGCCGGCGGGCGAGATGTGGTCGGTCGTGATCGAGTCGCCGACGACCACGAGGACGCGGGCGCCGCGGATGGGGCGGATGGGCGGCGCCTCGGGCGTCATGTTCACGAAGAAGGGCGGCTCCTGGATGTAGGTGCTATCCGCGCGCCAGTGGTAGAGTTCGCCTTCGGCGACGGGGATGGCCTGCCACAGGTCGTTTCCGGTGAACACATCGGCGTACTGCCTGCGGAACTGCTCCGGCGTGATGTGGCGGCTCAGGGCCGCGCCGACCTCGGCGGCGCTCGGCCAGATATCCTTCAGGAAGACGGCGCGGCCGTCTCGGTCCGTACCGATCGGCTCGGTGCTCAGGTCGATGTCGACCGTCCCGGCGAGGGCGTAGGCCACGACGAGCGGCGGGCTGGCCAGGTAGGCGGCCTTCACCAGCGGGTTGATCCGGCCCTCGAAGTTGCGGTTGCCGCTCAGGACGGCGGCGGCGACGAGGTTCTCGTTCGTGACGGCCTGCGCGATCGCTTCGGGCAGCGGGCCGCTGTTGCCGATGCAGGTCATGCACCCGTAGCCGACGTTATGGAATCCGAGCGTTTCGAGATACGACGTGAGGCCGGCCGCATCGAGGTATTGTGTGACGACGCGCGAGCCGGGCGAAAGACTCGTCTTCACGTGGGGTTTGACGGCCAGGCCCTTCTCGACGGCCTTCTTGGCGAGCAGGCCGGCGGCGAGCATGACGGAGGGGTTGCTCGTGTTCGTGCAGCTCGTGATCGACGCGATGACGACGGAGCCGTGGGCGAGGGTCATGGCGCGACCGTCATTACGGACGGTGACGGTCTTGCTCAAGGCGGACTCGCTCAGCGCGAAGCCGCGCTTCTCCAGCGGGGCCGTCAGGGCGGCGCGGAAGGACGTCTTCACATCCGGCAGCGCCACCCGGTCTTGCGGGCGCCGGGGGCCGGCGAGGCTTGCGGCGACGGTGGAGGCATCGAGTTCCACGACATCCGTGTATTCGGGCGGCGGCGCCCCGGCGGCGCGGAACAGCCCCTGCTCTTTCGTGTAGCGCTCGACGAGATCGACTTCGTCGTCGCTGCGTCCGGTCATGCGGAGGTAGTCGAGCGTCAGACTGTCGATCGGGAAGAAGCCCATCGTAGCGCCGTATTCCGGGCTCATGTTGCCGATCGTGGCCCGGTCGGGAACGCCGAGGGTATCGAGCGCCTCGCCGAAGAACTCGACGAACTTGCCGACGACGCCCCTGGCCCGCAGCATCTGCGTGATGGTCAGCACGAGGTCCGTCGCGGTGACGCCCTCGCGGAGCTGACCGTAAAGGCGAAACCCGATGACCTCGGGGGCAAGCATGTAAATCGGCTGGCCGAGCATGACGGCCTCGGCCTCGATGCCGCCGACGCCCCAGCCGAGCACGCCGAGACCGTTGATCATCGTGGTGTGGCTGTCGGTGCCGACGAGACTGTCGGGAAACGCGACGACCTCGCCGCCCCGGCGGCGGGTCATGACGCCCTTGGCGAGGTATTCGAGGTTGACCTGGTGGCAGATGCCCGTGGCGGGCGGCACCACGCGGAAGTTGTCGAAGGACTTCTGGGCCCAGCGAAGCAGTTCGTAGCGCTCGCGGTTCCGTTCAAACTCCTTCTCGACATTCGCCTTCAGGGCGCCGGGAGAGCCGAACGCATCCACCTGGACGGAGTGGTCGATGACCAGATCGCAGGGGACGCCGGGGTTGATCCGCTTCGGATCGCCGCCGAGGCGGGCGACGGCCGAGCGCATCGCCGCGAGATCGACCACGGCCGGCACGCCGGTGAAATCCTGCAAAAGGACGCGCCCGGGCATGAAGGGGAACTCGTTCTCGCGGACCGCCCTGGGGTTCCAGTTGGCCAGCGCGGTCACGTCGTCCTCGTGAACGAGCGAACCGTCCAGATGGCGCAGAGCGTTCTCGAGGAGCACCTTGATCGAGTACGGAAGCCGGTCGATGCGGCCGACGCCCGCGGCGGCCAGCCGATCGAGCCGATAGATGCGGACGTCGCCGCCGCGGACCCTCAAGGTCGCCTCGGCGCCGAACGGATTGTTCGCTTTCCCGGATGCCATGGGTCCACCTCGCCATTGCGCTACCGCGCGGGCCGGCCGCCCGGATCGGTCAGCGATGATGCGATAATAGACGTCATGGCGTGCGGGCACAACCGGTGGGGCTTCGACTGAACGTCCGTGAGTGGCGGACCATCCGCCTTGGGCGGACGAGGGAGCGCGGCCGACGGACGTCACAGGGAGACCGGGGGAGCCGCCTTCTCTTTTTGCATCGGGTAGACCGGGCGAGGGCGCACCGCGTCCTCGCGCTGTTCACGTTCATGCCTGCGGGCTCGCGAGACGTTCGCCCGGAGGCGCCGCGGCGTCGCTCCCCGGCGCCCACCCGGACGCTATGCGTTGCGCCAGCACACCGAGTGCGAGTGCCAAGCCCGCGCCGGCCAGCCCCAGATACAGCACAGGGTTCGGACGCGGCTCATCCAGCACGAGCGCCAATGTCTCGCCCGCCCTGAAGAAGTCAGCGCCTAGAACCACGTTTCGATCCGGACGGTCGCACGCGGCCGGATCGCGTGCGACGATCTTGCCGTTTCTCACCGCGACAACCGCGACGAAGTGCTGGGTCCTCTCGTCGTAGAGCACGGCGCTGGGCCTCGTTGCCACGATCTGCTCTTCCGTCATCTGTCTCCAGGTCGGCGAGCGATAGCCCAAAGCCCTCGCCCCCTCGCGAAGACCGCGGAGCGTTGTCTCGCCCCTCTCGTTGGTTGAGCAGGCGGCGACGACCTCCTCATAGGTCGGCGATTTGCCGTCGAGAACGGCCCTCAAGAACAAAGCCCTGGGCCCGCAGGCCGCCTTCTGTGAGTCGGTCAACGCGAAGGCCGGCAGAGCCGCGCCGAGGACCGCGCCATAAAGAGCGAGGCCTCGGTGTCTCACTTGCGCCCCTTTCCCCACGAAGGCCTGAAAGCTTTTCTGAAACCGACCAGGCCCACGACAAAGCCGCCCCCGAGCGAGCACAGGTAGTAGGGCAACATGGATGAGATGCCTTTCGCTTCGCCCATCGGCTGGACCACCGCGCTCTGCTTCGTTCGCCCTGCCGGCGCCACCGGATTGGCCGCCTGTGCAAGGCGATTCCGGAGCCGCATGGCGTCTTCCCGCAGAAACGCGCTCAGGTTGGCGTGGTCTGTGTCCCACTTCCCCGAGATCTCGTTGAAGACGTGCGCGCCCTCCGGGAAGGGGACGGTAAACACGTCGTCGTTGAACTGTGCGCCGAGCTGAAGACTCGCGGTGTCAACCCGCACCTCGAATATGCGTCCGTATTCTTGCCCGGCGGCTTGCGTAATCGTACCGGATACAGCGATCGCCACTCCGCCGACGTCGCGGTACTCGTTGATGAGAAACTCGTTGCCCGGGAAGTCGTCGCGGATGCGCATGATATGGGCGTCCGCGACGTTGACCCAGAAGACATGTCTCAAGCGGTTTTCGGTTCGCGGCAGACGCGCCTCGACCCTCCGGCAGCGCACGGACCCGACGGCCTCCTCGCCCACATCGCTCAGCGTCAGCCTTCCTGTCTCGACCTGCTGGAGGAAGTATTTCCAGCGGTAGCCGGTGGAGCTGTAGTCGGTAAGCCCCAGCGGGCTGAACATCCGGAGGAAGATCATCTCTTGCGGCGTGTACGCGGAAATCCTTCCGGTGTTGGAATGAGCACGGTAGGTCTTACTATGCCAGCCATTGAATCCGTAATCGATCTCGAAGGCGGGGTCATCAGAGATAAGGGTAGCCCGCTCCCGCAGGTCCTCGAAGCTCGCACACGACCATTCGGCGTGAATGCTACGGAAAGAAGCGGCGCCCAACGGCGGCAAGAAGGTTGCGACGTCCACGACCGCCGAAACCCCGGTCCCAGTGTGCAGCGCCTCGCGCTGCCGCGCGAACTGAATCAGGACGTCGGGGCCAGTTGACCCCAGGGCGGCCGCTGCCAGCAGAAATATCTCGACCATGATCTGTTTTCCTTTCTTGGATCGATTCCCCGCTCAGCACCCGTCGCCGGTAAGCTCGTCCTGGGGCGTCCAACTCGTGCAGCAGCCAGCCGCGCCGGGGTCCGCGCACGGGCGAGTGTCCCCGCCGCAACCGCACGACACCTGCCCCCCGCCCGGGGGAAGTCCGCCCACGTCGCATTCACACGTCGTCTGCCCGCCCTGCGCGCCGCACGTGCAGCAGCGCGGGTTAGGCACGTAAACGCCACCCTCCGTGCAGGGACACTGCGCGCTGGCGCAACCGGTCTGGCCCCCTCCGTACGGTGCGTCTTCGCAGTGGCGCGGGTCTCGCGCCCCGGGGCACGTCGGGCAGGTCGAGTCCCTGGCGACGAGGTGGTCCTCCACCGTGCCGCAAAAGGACGTCTGTAAGCTTCCGCCTGGCCCCTGTACGATCTGGAGGACCTGCCTCGACCCGCAAATCTCCGGGCACGATCCATCGCACGGCCTCGGCGAGACGACCTTGCCATTGGTGATGCAGCCATCGCCGGTGAGCGTGTAGCAGGCCGCCCCCACTCGCCCGTCGGCGTCTTCGGCTGAGCGCGGGTTGGCCCATAGCCACGCCACAGACGGCAGGGCCAGCCCGCAAATGACAATGAACTTGTGCATGGGGTGTTCTCCTTCTTTCATCCGGTCAACGCGTCAGTCCTGCTGCAACATCGCCAAGGGATAATAAACGACCCGCAACGCCGGCTGAGTAGTCGCGGAGTCCGAGGGCTTCCGCCAAAGGTGCCGGTTCACCGGCAGACCCAGTATCGTTCGATACTCCGGGCCGAAGACGCCCCAATAGGTCTCGTCGGGGCCCAGCGTCTTCTTGCCGTACTTCACACCGTCCACGACCAGAACCTCGTCGTATCTTGGTTTGTTGTACTTCTCGTCGAAAGCCGTGGGCGAGATCGCGGCAACCTTCGCGAGTTCGGCCCGGATGTCGGGGTTGGCCCCGATCCGGACGAACTTGAATCCGACGAGATCGTCACCCCTCGCCCACGAGATGAGCCGCGCGAACGGAGTTCGCTGGACGCCTCCGGACGGTGAACAGTGCCAGAGGGCAACCGCGCCTCCGGCGGGCTTCTCAACGATGCCAACGTGGCCCAGGACAAAACGCCCGCCCGACTTGCCGACCAACAGGCACACATCCCCGGTCTGGAGGTTTTCCGCGATCGTCGCGAACGCCTCTTTCGGAACGTACTGCGTTGAGTACCTCTCCACTGCCTCGCCGACTTTTGACGCCCATCGCATCGTCGCGGTGCCGGCGCCGAGACGCTCGGTCCAGTCCTGCCACAACCAAGTATTGTTGCAGACCCAGTCCTCATAGGTCCGGTGGTTTTTGCGGCCCTCCGTGTTGCCGTCCTTGTACCGCAGCCGGTTCTGTGCTCGGTAGGCGTCCGTCCAGGAGTCAGTGACCCCGAGCGCAATCGTTCGCTCCGCCTAAGAAACGCAATCTGCCGCGCTCAAGTCCAGGCTCCGGGCCCGCAGGACGTAGCGGGTACCGATACTGGCCTTTGCCCAATAGAGAATGTTATCCCGCGTCGTCCACGTCGGGTCGCCTGCCTTGTCTCGCGTGTGCAAGGCAATGAGCTCGGAAAGCTCGGCGTGGCCGCTCAACTTGTACAGTGGTTTGGCCTCCAGGCTGGCCAACGCCGCTTTCTCCGTCATCGACAGCGGTTGCGCGCTCAGGGGGACCGCAGCCCAGAGGAGAGCCAAACCGAACGTCTCAACGTTGCGCACAGAACCCACCTTCCTGCCCGTAACAGGCAACTGCGGAACTGCGGAACTGCGGAACTGCGGAACTGCGGAACTGCGGAACTGCGGAACCCGTCACTTCCGCTGAACCGCCCCGGACCTTTCAATCATCGCTCTTCGATCTACCACGCATCTTATCGGCCGTCAAGAGGGCAGGCGGATTTTTTTGTGATTATTTGCTTCTGTTTCTATCCCCGCCCGGCAGCGCGGCTTACGCGCCCGGTAGCCGGCCGCGCCGCGGGTCGGCCAAACATTGCCGGCGGCAGCCGTCCGCCCCAATCACGAGATACACCCGTCCCGCGAGCAAGGTCAAGCCGCGCGCGTTGAATGCCCGCCGCCTCGGCGCCGAGCGGGTCGGTCGTCTTCCCGGATGCCATGCATTCACCTTTTCACTGCCGCGATCGGGGGGCGTCGCGTTGCCTGCACACTCTCCAATAGTACAGCAAACGATGATAGACGCGATCGGGGGAGGCAACAATTGTGTCTCTGGAGTGCGGGCTTCCGGGGGCGGCTCGGTTTTTCGGAGATCCCGGGCGCCGGGCGACGGCGGCCTCGGAGAGGTCGCACTCCACATGCTCACTTCTTTCGGGCCGAGGCGTGGACGGCCCGGTCGAAGGCCCAGGAGCGGATGTGGCTCACCTGCTCCTTCATCGTCTTGGAGAGCGGGACGATCTGGCGGAGCGACGGGAGCATGTACTTGTCCGTGAGCGGCTCCTTCGCGAGCCGGGCCGAGACGAGGGCGGCGATGACGGCCTGCTCGATCTCGGCGCCGGTCCAGCCCTCGGTGCGGTCGGCGATGAGGTCGAGCGAGAGCGTGGACGGATCGACGCCGCGGCGGGCCAGATGAATGCGGAAGATGTCCAGCCGCTCGTCGCGGTCGGGCAGGTCGATGAAGAACACCTGGTCGAAGCGGCCTTTGCGGATCATCTCGGCGGGCAGCAGGTCGATGCGGTTGGCCGTCGCTGCGACGAAAAGCCCCGCGGGTTTCTCCTGCATCCACGTCAGGAAGAAGCCGAAGATGCGGTCGAGCACGCCCGTGCTGTCCTGATGATGGCGGGAGATGCCGTTCTCGATCTCGTCGAACCAGACGACGGCGGGCGCGACCTCCTCCATCGCGCGGCAGGCACCGGAGAAGAGCCGCTCTGCGTTGCCCATGCCGGCGGAGAACACCTGCACCATGTCGATCCGGTAGAGCGGCAGGCCGAAGACGTTCGCGACGGCCCGGGCCGAGAGGCTCTTGCCGCAGCCGGAGACACCCATGAGCAGCAGGCCCTTCGGCACGATCTCCGCGGAGAGGCTCTCGCGGGAGAAAAAGAGCTCGCGCCGCTGGAGAAGCCACGTCTTGAGCACCTCGAGCCCGCCGATCTGCGCGATCCCCCCGGTCTCGGGGACGTACTCGATCAGGCCGGTCTTGCGGACAAGCAGGCGCTTCTCCTCCTCGATCGTCGGCACGACGGTCGGGTCGAGCCGGCCGTGCGCCGAAACCGCGCGGCGCAGGGCGTGCCGCGCCTCGTTGAACGTGAGGCCCTGCAAAGCTCGCGTGAGGGTGAAAACCGTCTCCTCCGGCAGTTCCCCGGTGCCTGCGGCGCCCGGGATCGTTTTGGCCTCCGCACGGAGAAGCTCCTCCAGCTCCTTCCGGTCGGGCCTGGGCAGCTCGATGAACGCGACTTCGCGGCTGATCTCCTCGGGGATGCACCGGGCGGGCGAACAGATGACGGCGAACTTGCCGGTGTTGAGGCATTCGTAGTAGAGGTCGCGGAGACGGCGGCGGATCTCGGGGGCGTCGCGGAGGAATTCGTGGAAGTCCTTGAGCAGAAAGATGCCGGGCTTGTCCTGTTCGATGATGAAATCGAGGATGCCGCGGGGGCCGTCGGGCTGCCCCTTGCACGGGCGGCCGTTCTGCCGCAGACCTTCCGTGATGCTCCAGAGGAACAGATCGACGCGGCCGCCGCGCTGTTCACCGGCGACCTGCGAGAGGAGGCCGATAACGCGGTCCTCCTCGGCGGACTGCACGTAGATCAGCGGCCGGCCGGCGTCGACGACGCTGCGGATGGCGGCGAGGCTCTTGCTGTCGGGTTCGGTGGCCATGATGAATGATTATACAACGACACCGCACGGAAGGATGCCTTCCGCCGTTGCGGTCAAACGGTCGCAGCGGCGCAGGGTGTTCATTGTCGCGACGGACGCGAGGGGAGCCGATAGCGACGGCTTTCGGCGAGGGCTGGAACGGGCCGTCCGTCGCCGGCACAATGGAGGTCGCCGTCACGCGTGCGGCGACGGATCAGCGGTATTCGCGCGAGCGGGTCATGATCGGGCGGCGGCAGGTCATGCGATCGGGCGGCGGCGGGTCATGCGATCGGGCGGCACCGGATCGTGCGATTCGGCTGCGCCAGATCGTGCGCGACATCACGCGATTGGAACCGGCCCCGTAGGGGCCGATGAGAATAGCCCAGCGATTCATCGC
>CAZZFA010000129.1:0-11832 GCA_964653435.1 uncultured Planctomycetales bacterium
GGGGTCGGACACTTGCGTGAGTCACACGGCGTCCGGCAGCCTGAACCCACAACCCCATTGGAGTTGACATGAGAACCATCCGTTTCGGCATCATCGGCGGCGGGCTGATGGGGCGGGAGTTCGCCAGCGCTGCGGCGCGCTGGTGCCACCTGCCGCAAATGGACGTACGGCCGGAGCTGGTCGCGCTGTGCGACAGGAACCCGGCCGTGTATCCCTGGTATCAGACCCATTTCGCGACGATGACGCAGGTTACCGACGACTACCGGCAACTGCTCGCCAACCGCGCCGTCGAGGCCGTCTATGTCGCCGTGCCGCACAATCTCCACCAGGAGATCTACTGCGCCGCCGTCGAGGCCGGCAAACACCTGATGGGCGAGAAACCCTTCGGCATCGACAAGCCCGCCAACGACGCGATCATGGCGTGCATCCGGCGGCATCCACAGGTATTCGTCCGCTGCTCGTCGGAGCTGCCCTTCCACCCCGCCGTCCAGCGGATCGGCAGACTGATCGACTCGGGCGAACTCGGCACGATCATCGAGGTCGAGACGGGCTTTCTGCACTCCAGCGACCTCGACCCGAACAAACCCGTCAACTGGAAACGCATGATCGAGTTCAACGGCGAGTACGGCGTTCTCGGCGACCTCGGCATGCACGCCTGCCACGTCCCGTTTCGCGCGGGGTGGCGGCCGAGAAACGTGCGGGCCGTGCTGAGCGACATCGTCAAGGAACGCCCGGACGGCAAGGGGGGCAGGGTTCCGTGTGGAACCTGGGACAACGCCACGCTGCTGTGCGAGACCGAAGACCCGGCGACGGGCGAAACGTTCCCCTGGACGCTGAAGACGTTTCGCATCGCGCCGGGCGAGAAGAACACGTGGTACGTGCGAATCCTGGGCACAAAGACGTCGGTCCGCTTTTCAACGAAGAACCCCAAGCGTCTCGAGGTGCTCCGTTACGACGGCGGAGAGCAGATCTGGGGGCAGATCGACACCGGCATGGACACGGCCTACCCGAGCATCACGGGCGGGATCTTCGAGTTCGGCTTCTCCGACGCGGTTCAGCAGATGTGGGCCGGATTCCTGTACGAGCTGCATCACGGCAGGCCGCCGACCCGCTTCGCCGGCTGCGTCACGCCGGAAGAAGCGGCGCTCAGCCACCGCCTCTTCACCGCGGCCCTGGAGTCGCACAGAACCTCCGCGACCGTTCCCATCTGAGGCGATTCCGCCGGGCCTCGGGACCGCACACGGCGCCGCCTTCCGTGCTCTCCGGCCCGGGTGCAAGCCCCTGCCGCCCGGCGCATCCCGTTCGCCGCGCTACGGAAACGCCGGCGCGTCCATGTTCAGCACGCGCGTCAGGAACGCGAACTGGTCCGTGATCTCGTTGATGAGCTTGTCGGTCGGCTTGCCGCCGCCGTGGCCCGCGCGGGTTTCGATGCGGATGAGGATCGGTGCAGGACCGGCCTGCGCCGCCTGCAAGGCCGCCGCAAACTTGAAACTGTGCGACGGGACCACGCGGTCGTCGTGATCGGCCGTGATGATCAGCGTCGCCGGGTATCGTGTGCCCGGCCGGACATGGTGCAGCGGGCTGTACGAATAGAGCACCTTGAACATCTCCGGGTCGTCGGGATTCCCGTAGTCGGAGGCCCACGCCCAGCCGATCGTGAACTTGCTGTAGCGGAGCATGTCGAAAACGCCCACGGACGGCAGGGCCGCACCGAAGAGGTCCGGCCGTTGCGTCATGCATGCGCCGACCAGCAGCCCGCCGTTGCTCGCGCCGGCAATCGCAAGCCGGTCGGACCGGGTGTACCGGTTCGCAATCAGCCATTCCGCCGCGGCAATGAAATCGTCGAAACAGTTCTGCTTGTTCCGCAGACGGCCGGCGTCGTGCCACGGCTTGCCGTACTCGCCGCCGCCGCGGATGTTCGGCATGGCGTAGACGCCGCCCATCTCCATCCACACGACATTGCTCTCGGCGAAGCGTGGCGTGAGCGAGATGTCAAAGCCCCCGTAGCCGTAGAGGTACGTCGGGTTGCTCCCGTCGAGCTTCAGCCCCTTGCGGTGGGTGATGAACATGGGCACGCGCGTGCCGTCCCGGCTCGCGTAGAAGACCTGCTTCGTCTCGAAGTCGTCCGGGTCGAAGGGCACGCGGGGTCGGCGGAACACCGTGCTCCGGCCCGTCTGCACGTCGTAACGATAGATCGTCGCCGGCATGCTGAAGCCGGCGAAGGCGTAAAACGTCTCCGGGTCGGAGCGTCTGCCGGCGAACCCGCTCACGGAACCGATGCCGGGCAGCTCCACCTCGCGGACGAACCGGCCGTCGAGACCGAAGACCCTCACCTGCGAGTGAGCATCCTTGAGATAGACGGCCACGAACCTGTCGCCGATCGCGCTGACGCCCTCGAGCGTCTCGTCCGCCTGCGGCAGGATCTCCTTCCATTCTCCGCGACCGGGCCTGCGGATGTCGATCGCGATGACGCGGCCGCGCGGCGCGCCCTCGTCCGTGAGAAACCAGAACACGGGGCCGTCGTTGTCGATGAAATCATACCGGGCATCGAAGTCATCCAGCAGCCTGACGACCTCGCCCGTGCCCGTTCCGAGGTCCGCGTAGTAGATGCGGTTCTTGCGCTCCGTGCCCTGGTGAATGGAGATGATCAGGTACTGTCCGTCGTCGGTGACACGGCCCTCGAAGCCCCACTCCTTCTCGTCCGGACGATGGTAAACCAGCCTGTCTTCGGACTGCGGCGTCCCGAGGCGGTGATAGCAGAGCTTCTGGAAGTAGTTCACCGATTGGAGTTTCGTCGAATCGGCGGGCTCGTCGTACCGGCTGTAGTAAAACCCCTTTGCGTCTTTCGTCCACGACGCGCCGGAGAACTTGATCCACTTGAGGTGATCGGGCAGGTCCTCGCCCGTATCCACGCGACGGACCCTGTATTCGATCCAGTCGGAACCGGCCGCAGAAAGGCCGTAGGCCAGCAGCCGGCCGTCATCGCTCACGGCCGCGCCGGCCAGTGCGATCGTGCCGTCCTTCGAAAGCGTGTTCGGATCGAGAAGGACTCGCGGCTCGCCCGCAAGCGAGTCGGTCACGTAGAGCACGGACTGGTTCTGAAGCCCGTCGTTCCTGAGGAAGAAGTAGCGGCCGCCGCGTTTTGCGGGCGGGCTGTACCGCTCGTGATTCCACAGCCCGGTGAGGCGCTTCCTGATCCGGTCGCGGGCGGGAATCGCGGCGAGGTAGCCGAACGTAAGCCGGTTCTCCGCCTCGATCCAGGCCTTGAGTTCGGGCGAATCCAGATCCTCCATCCAGCGGTACGGATCGGCGACCTTCACCCCGTGATAATCGTCGACAACGTTTTCTTTTCTGGCGACCGGGTAGTTCAGACGCTCCTCCCGGCGCGCGTCGCGCCGTGTTTCGCCCGTGCATGCCGGGATCGAGAGAACCGCGACCGCCAACCACACGACGGGTGACAAGGCGGATGTCGCACGCCCCATCGGAATACTCGCTTTCTGAAGCAGCCGTCCGGCGTCGCGCGCCCGCGGCCCTACTAGAATCCCCTCTCCGCGATCTCCACCGCGCGCAGCATCCCCTTGGCCTTGTTGATCGTCTCCTCGTACTCGAGCGACGGCTCGGAATCCGCGACGATCCCTGCGCCGACCTGAATGTACACGCGATGACCGCCGCCCGGCCTCGGCACGATCACCAGCGTCCGGAGCGCGATGCACGTGTCCATGTTCCCCGCGAAGTCCACGTACCCCACCGCCCCCGCGTACGGCCCGCGGCGGGTCGGCTCGAACTCGTCGATGATCTCCATCGCCCGGATCTTCGGCGCGCCGCTGACCGTGCCGACCGGCAACGCCGCCCGCAAGGCGTCGAACGCCGTCTTCCCGGGCGCGAGGCGCCCGCTCACGTTGCTGCAGATGTGCATCACGTGGCTGTACCGCTCGACCGTCATCACCTCGCTCAACTCCACCGTGCCGAGCTGCGCCACGCGGCCCACGTCGTTACGCCCGAGATCCACGAGCATGATGTGCTCGGCCCGCTCCTTCGGATCGGCGAGCAGCTCCCGCTCCAGCGCGAGGTCCTCCTCCTCCGTCCGCCCGCGCCGCCGCGTGCCGGCCAGCGGCCGGTTCGTCACCACCCCGTCCTCGACGCGGCACATGATCTCCGGCGACGAGCCGACGAGCACCACCTTGGGGCTCTTGAGATAGAACATGAACGGCGACGGGTTCACCACCCGCAAGGCACGATAGATGTTGAACGGAGCCGCCGACGTGTCGAGGTCGAGGCGCTGGGAGAGGACGACCTGAAAGATGTCGCCCGCGCGGATGTATTCCTTGCATGCGGAGACGGCGTTCTCGAATCCCTCACGCGTGAAGCTGCTCCGGAACGGCAGGGTCGGATCACCGGATACGACGATGTGCCCGACGCTCATGCCCGGCGGTTCCGCGAGCGTCTCGATCGTCCGCTCGATCCGGGCGCACGCATTCTCGTAACCGCTCCGCAGGCCGTCCCGCTTCACGTGGGCGTGGCTGACGACGAGGATCGTCTTCTGCACGTGGTCGAAGATGACCATCGTGTCGTAAAGCCCGAACAGCAGATCGGGCAGCCCCCGATCGTCCGCCGGCGCGTTGGGCAGCCGCTCGTAGTAGCGGACCATGTCGTACGCCGCGTAGCCCACCGCCCCCCCAACGAACCGCGGCAACCGCGGCAGGTGTACCGCCTGGTAGCCCGCCAGAAGCTTCTCGAGTTCGCCCAGCGGGTCGCCCGTGGTGATCTTCCGCACGCCGCGTTCCGCGCTGATGCGGACGTTCTCCCGCGTCGCCTCGAAGACGGCATACGGCGAGGCGGCGATGAACGAGTAACGCGCAATCTTCTCGCCGCCGACGACGCTTTCGAGAAGGAACGCATGGTCCGTCGTGCGGGCGATGTTCGCGAACGCCGTCACCGGGGTCAGGTGGTCGCCGATCAACTGGGCGTACACGGGGATGAGGTTGCCCTGCTCGGCGAGCCTGGCGAATTCGTCGTACTCGGGATGGTACGTGGGCATGGCGTCATCCTATCCCCCACCGCGCGGATCGGTCAAGCAAAGCCGCCTTCCTGCCTCGCGCGGCCCCGCGGCGCGTCTTGACGCGGGGCCGCGTTTTTGAGAGACTTGCGCGTCTGGAAACAGTGATCCCGGGCGTAACGCAGGAGAGATACGCGTCATGATCGGAGCAAGCGATCTTCGTGTGGGTCGGGCCATCATCTATGAAGGCGAGATCTACACCGTCAAGGAGTGCCAGCACACGGCCAAGGGCAACTGGCGAAGCTACATGGTCACCAAGCTCAAGCACCTCAAAACCGGCAAGATCATCGACGCCCGCTTCGCGATGAGCGACAAGATCGACACGCCGTTTCTCGAGAGCAAGGAGTACGAGTACCTCTACACCGAGGGCGACCACCTCGTGCTGATGGACACACAGACGTACGATCAGATCCAGGTTCCCACCGACGTCCTCGGCGACGGCATCCAGTTCCTCAAGCCCAACGAGAAGGTCACCTGCCAGCTCTCCGACGGCAACATCCTCACCATCGACCTGCCCAACACGGTCGAACTGACGGTTACGGACACGCCGCCCGTCGTCAAAGGTGCCACGGCCACGAACCAGCCCAAGGACGCGATCCTCGAGACCGGCGCGCGCGTTCGCGTGCCCGCCTTCATCGAGCCGGGCGAGGTCGTCCGCGTCGACACGCGGACCGGCGAGTATATCGAGCGGGCGAAGAAGTAACGCAAGCCTCCCACAAACGCCGTAGCGGCAGACTGAGCGGACGGCACAGCGATTCCTGAGCCGGGGGGCGGCGGTATCGGTTGCAGTGGCCGCGAGGAAGTCGATACCCGGCGCCGCCTGGACCGGCTACCCGTCGGGCAGGTGCGCCGCCTGCGTCTGCCCGTCGGCCGACCACTCCGCCGTGAACCCGCGCCAGTGCCCCCGACGGTCCTGCTCCGCCGTCCGTTCTTGACCGATCGCACCATCGCGTACTTCCGGCCGCATCTTCGCAAATCCGACGTGCCGAAAACAAGAAGGGGTTCACAGGACGCGTACCGCTTTCCGCATCGGGAACGGGATCTCAGGCCAGTCAACTCCCGGGGACCCGGGCATCGTCGGGTACCCGGGCCGCGGGTGGCCTCTGGTCGTCCGCGCTCACCGCGCCGGTCGCCGAGTTCGTGAGCAATTCAGGGCGCGCAAGGCGAACCCACCGAGCACAAACAACCATGCGGCCGGCTCGGGCACCTCCCGCGAGCCGAAATACCGCTCCCACGCGAGGTTGTCCAGCAGCAGGGCATTGGCGAAGTTGACCTGCGAGTTGTTGAGGATCTCGACGCGGCTGATAATGGCGTCCGGGGCCCGCAGCGCGAAGAAAGTCTCGTAGTTCTGCTGGCGGTCCACCGACTCCCAGAGCCAGGAGTGGATCACCTTGCTGGTCAGCAGAGTGTTGTCGGCGCCGTAGGCAGATACCGTCAGGGCGTGCACCGTTCCCTGCACCCCCATGCCGACAAACGCCCCGACCGCCGACACCGGGTCCTCAAAGGCGATCGTGAATGGCGCGGTCTTGAGGTGGTTGTCGAACTTCACAACCATCGGGTTCCCGTGCGGCATATAAGAGCCGTCATACCCGGTGACGTGCTCGACGATCGCGCCGCCCTCCGGCTCGATCCTCGAATACGCCGCATAGCGGCCTCCGGCGGTGTAGGTATTGAGAAACTCCACGCCGTGGCTGTCAAAGTACTGCCGACCGAGACGCTCACCGATAGTCAGGTCGTCGAAGGTGATGACCGACTCCGGCCGGTCGAGGAAGGCGTGATAGCTCGCAACCAGGTCCGTGAAGGCCCTCCATCCGCCATTGGCGGCGTTGGTTTCGTCGAACCAGATCACCGAGGCACAAGCCGGGCCGGCACCGAGTCCCATGGCCAGAGCCGGTATCACCAGGCTGCACAGAAGGCATCGGGGGAACATAATCCGTTCCTCTCTCCTGAGTTACACGCTGCATATCGCGCCGGCGCAGCGACGCAGGTCGGTCGTAACGACCCTACAATACGAATGGCTTCCAGACAAGCTGACTATCCACTACATTCGACGGATCGGTCCTTTTGAGCCTGCGATATAAGCATCTGCCAAAAGCGGACCTGAAGATCGATGCGGGGAGCTGCGAGGCTCAGACGCAGGCCCCGATCGCGGCCTGCTGTCGGATGCCGAACCACGTGCATCGGATCGTGGTGCCGGATTCGGAGGAAGGCCTTCGTCGGGCGGTGGGCGAGGCGCATCGACGTTACACGTGGCGGATCGACTTCCGGTAAGATTGGCGGGGGTGCCTGTGACAGGGGCGATTCACCTGGTTTATCATGGACGATGGCTACCTTCCGGCGGCGGCGTATGATCGGGAGAGGAATCCGGTCCGCGCGGGCCTCACGGCTACGGCGGGCGGGTGCCGCGGGAGTAGTCTGGCGGCTCACCTGGGCGGGCGCGACGACGGACTGGCCAAGGTTGCGCCGCTGCTGTCGATCGCGGGCGATTGGCGAGCGTTTCTCGGCCAGCCGACGAGCGAGGATGTGAGATCGCGCCTGCCGCGCTACGAGCATACCGGCCGGCCATCAGGCAGTTAGCGGTTTCTGGATCGCGTGGAGGCGGCGGTATCGGTTGCAGTGGCCGCGAGGTAGTCGATACCCGGCGCCGCCTGGACCGGCTACCCGTCGGGCAGGTGCGCCGCCTGCGTCTGCCCGTCGGCCGACCACTCCGCCGTGAACCCGCGCCAGTGCCCCCGACGGTCCTGCTCCGCCGTCCGTTCTTGACCGATCGCACCATCGCGTACTTCCGGCCGCATCTTCGCAAATCCGACGTGCCGAAAACAAGAAGGGGTTCACAGGACGCGTACCGGGCATGTACCTGTCTGACCGGATCGCGGACGAAGTGCTCGCCTGGATCGACGAATAGTAGATACGGCAGCCCTCGGCGGCCTTCGGCTGCGTTCGAGGCTGCCCCACAGCGGGTCGGGAGCGGTGGTCGGGGTCGGAGACCCCTGCTACCGGGTCAGCATTTCGGGGGACGGTTCGGACCGTTGAAACAGCCCTGGAACCGGGCAAAGTCGGCGCGGTCCACGTCGCCATCGGCGTCGAAGTCGCCATCATCACAGCCGGTCTGACGATACGGCCGATTTGGGCCGTTGAAGCAGGATTGGAAGACACCGAAGTCCGCGACGTCCACGTCGCCATCGCCGTCGAGGTCGCCCTGTATGAACTCATACGCTCCCATGTCCACAATCGGCGGCGTACCCTTGCCGCTATCCACCGTGAGCGGATCATCCACGAACCGTGGATGCCCGTCCAAGTCCGTCGTGATCCCCACCAAGCCCGAAGCGCCATTGTCACCTGCGTCGATGCATGGAGAGCCATACCGCAGGTGCAGGTTCCCTCCCGGCGTAGATAGCAGCCGCGGATCCTCGCTTATGTTTCCCTCGCCTGCCCAGCCGCCCTGGACACAGCTATACGTGACCGTGGCGGTGCCGGAGATCTGGGAACCGTCCGAAGACGCATTGCCCCAGACGATGCAGTTGGTTAGCGTCGAGGTGACGCCGGTGTTGTTGCCCAACCCGCCCCCACCCGAACTGCCTGTGTTCCCGCCGAACGTGCAGTTGGTCAGCGTCGATGTGCCGCCGACAGCATTATTCATCCCGCCACCATAACTGGACGTCTTCCCGCTGAACACGCATTGGACGAGGTTTGGAGAGCTGGCGCTACCCCAGCGTTGCATAATTCGCTAAGTTTACGCCGCGGGTCGTAGGGTTCGCAGGGTGTGGAGGAGGCCGAGCAACTGATGTTGGAGCCAGGCATTTGCATTGAGGGTAAGGGTCAGAATGCCTTGGGGCCGTGTCAGTCGGCCGGCGCGATGGAGGATTGTGCGGCGAAGGGTGTCCAGTTTCTCGAAGGCCCAGAGGGCGGCGCGGCCGGGCGTGGTGTGTCGGGCCGGGGGCGTGGTCATCATCTGCAATTCGCGGGTCAGGTTGTGGGCGAGCAGGCCGGCGAGGAGGTAGAGTTGGTTGCCGAGGCGTCGGCGGACGGGGACATAGCCCATGTGGCAATGGGTCTTGAGTTCTCCGAGGATGCCTTCCTGGGAGCCGCGGCCCTCGTGGAAGGCCACGACGTGCCGGGGTCCCAACGTTTTGTTGGTGACGATGACCTTGAAGTCGTAACCGGTTTCATGGGGGATGAAGAGGTCGAGTTGGATGGGCTCCTTGTGCTGGCGGAGGGCGCGGGTGCGGACGAAGAGGAAGCGGAACCGCCGGTCCCACGCCTTGGGTTTCCAGTCGTCCTCGAAGTACGAGACGTCCCGGCTGACCCGGCGCCAGCGTCGGCGTTGCTCGATCCGGTTCCTGAGTTCGACGAACCGTTCGAAGGGGACGCTGAGGGTGAACTCGATGTCGGCGTCATGGAGGGCGGAGATGATAGCGTCGCTGAAGAACGCGCTGTCCATGCGGACCTCGATGGCGATGCCGGGCAGGGCCTTCCGGACAGCCGCAATACAGGCCAGGATGAACTCCTGGGCCCCATTCGAGTCATGGACGTTGCCGGAGCGGTGGAGCAGGTCGAGGACCTGGGCGGTCTGGGCGATGGTGCAGAAGAGGGGGTAGTAGCTGCGGGCGCCCTTGCGTTTCTTGTTGTAACCGACGGCGGTGCCCTCGGCGTGGCGGCGGGTGGATTGGACGGAGCCGTCGAAGTCGAGGGTGATGCGGGCGAGTTTCAGGGCAGCCAGTCGTTCGAAGAGCATTTCACGAAGGAGGCGCCGGAGGTTCTCGACGCTCTTGGCATCGGCGTTCTGGAGCATGCGGCTGACGGTGGACACGTCGGGCAGGCGACCGAGGCCCAAGATCCGTTTCACGAGCGGGTCGTCGCGATAGGCCCGGCTGTCCCGCAGTTCGCGGAAGCCGAGCAGCAGGTGGACGACGAGTTGGAGGAAGATCGTGGCGGGTCCGAAGACCTTGCCGGCGGCGAGGTGGCGGAAGCACGCCCGGAGCCGGGCCGCGAGATTCAGGACGACGAACAGTTGCTGGAACAGGACGAGTCCCGAAAAGGACGTGAGCGACTGGCTCTCGAACTTCAGGGGGGGATCGCGTGGGCTTGACGGCGGACGTCGGATCGGCGAAGCTTCATGCGGCGGACCTCCTTGTCGCGTGTTGTTGCTGCTGTCACAGTCTTCTACACAGACGACGGGGAAAGGTTCGCCTTTTCTGTGCAATTCCTTTCGCATTTGTGAGACAGTCGGATGGACTGTGCGCGCACTGTCGTAAGCCGCTGCGCGCCGATCTCACCGGCGGTGAGGTCAAGAGACGAGCGCCATGACGACGGAAACATCAAGCCCATCCGTACGATCTTCGCTCATGCGAGGTGCGGATTATGCAACTGGGGGGTGTATAAGGGGGCATCAATGCCAATTGTTTTAACAGACGCCGTTTTGGCAAGGATGCCCTATGAAGAGTATCGTCGAGTTGTCGCGGTCGGACAAGAGGAAGCTTCGGATCTGGATTCGGCGTGAGACGGACGCCGGGATGCGGACGCGGATGTCGATGATCCTGCATTTGTCGAAAGGCAAGGCAGTGGCCGAGGTAGCCGAATCGCTGCACGTGGCGCGATCGACGGTCTACCGTGTGGCCGACCGCTTCCGGCAGTGGGGTTGGATCGGCCTGGCCGATGCGCGGGAGGACAACGGCTCGCCGGGGGTGGATGCGATGTTCCTCCTGCACTTGCGTGTGGTGGTGGCCGGCACGCCGCAGGACTACGGTTGGGCGCGACCGACGTGGACGCAGGAACTGTTGCGTGAGGTTCTGGCGCAGCGGACGGGGCGCCGCGTGTCGCAGGCGACGATGAGTCGGTGCCTCAAGGCGATCGGCGCCCGCCTGGGCCGGCCGCGTCCGATCCTGGCATGCCCATGGTCGAAAGCCCGGCAGAGGCGGCGTTTGCGGAAGATCGACCGGCGGATCGAGCACCTGCCGGCCGACGAGGTGGCGGTGCATGCCGACGAGGTGGACATCCACCGGAACCCGAAGATCGGGTATGACTGGATGTTGCCGGGCCAGCAGAAGGAGGTGGTGACGCCGGGGACGAACGTCAAGCGCTATGTGGCCGGGGCACGGGATGCGCGGACCGGCAGGCTGACATGGGTGACGGCGTCGCACAAGCGGAGCGGGCTGTTCATCGGTCTGCTGCGGCAATTGGAGCGGGCCTACCCGCACGCCCGCGTGATCCACGTGATCGTGGACAACTACAGCATCCACAGCAGCCGACAGACGGAACTGGCGTTGGCGAGGTAACCGTCCGGCCGACCACATCGGCGTATCCGCGGGGCTTCGCCGGGGGGTTCGGGTGTCTTGCGAGGGGTTCAGTTCGCGGGGATCGGGGCGGGTTGCCGTGTCTTCCACCGATCGGGCAGGAACGGATCGAGCTGGCTGACCGGCGTGGCGGCGATCCGCGTCAGCACGTCACGCAGGTACGCGAACGGATCGACCCTGTGGCGCTGGCAGGTGGCGATGAGGCTGAAGAGGACTGCCGCCGTGTTCCCGCCGTGGTCCGAACCGCAGAAGAGCCAGTTCTTCCGGCCGATGGCCACGCGGCGCAGGGCGTTCTCGGCGGCGTTGTTGTCGATGCTCAGATCGCCGTCGGTCGTGTAGACGCACAGGGCGTCCCACTGGTTCATCGCGTACAGGATCGCCTGGCCCATCGGGCTCTTGGGCAGCACCGGCCCGCCGTGCTGCGCCTGCTGGGACTCCAACCAGGTCCTGAACCGCTCCAGACGCGGCACGGCGAGTTCCTGG
>CAZZFA010000130.1:0-11706 GCA_964653435.1 uncultured Planctomycetales bacterium
AGGATGCCGGCGAGGATCATGCTGATCGGCGTGGGGGCCTCGACGTGGGCGTCGGGCAACCACGTGTGGAAGGGCACGACCGGCACCTTGATCGCGAAGGCGATGAAGAGGAACACGAACATGACGATCGGCCAGGACCAGCCTGCGAGGAGGAAGGGCGCCGGGCGTGCGAATTCCGCCTGGATGGCCGGGTTCGTCGCGTAGTCCATGAGGCTCAGCGTCGGCACGCCCGCCGCCGCGCTCTTGAAGTAGAAGGCGAGCAGCACGACGAGCATCAGCACGGAGCCCGCCAGCGTGTACAGGAAGAACTTGATCGCGGCGTATTCCCTCCGCTCGCCGCCCCAGATGCCGATGAGGAAGTACATCGGCAGGAGCATCACTTCCCAGAAGACGTAGAAGAGGAAGAAATCGAGCGCCGCGAAGACACCGAGCATGCCCGTCTCCAGCAGCAGGAACAGCACGAAGTACGCCTTGACGCCCCTGTTGATCCGCCAGTGCTCGATGTTCCAGCTCGCCAGGCACGCCAGAAAGCTCACCACCGTCGTCAGGATAATCAGCGGGAAACTCAGCCCGTCCACGCCGACGAAGTACTCGATGCGGAACTGGCCGACCTGAATCCACGGCACCCGGGTCACTTCGTGCAGCCCCTCGCCGTACGCCCGGCCGAAGATCGACGGGCCGTCGCCCTGCCACCACGCGAAGTGCTGAAACAGCAGCAGCGAAAGGAACAGCGTGAAGGCGGTCGTGGCGACCGCGGTGACCTTCACCGTCCGCCGGCTCGGCATCACCAGGCAGGCCGCGGCGCCGATCGCCGGCAGGAAAACGATCCAGTTGAGCAGATGACCTTCCACGGTTCAGTCGTCCTTGCACGCACCCGCAGGGCAGGCCGTTGCGTGTCCCACCCTCGGTTCTGTCAGAGCAGTATCATCACCATCAGAACTACGGCGGCGCCTCCCGCCGCAAACAACACGTAGTTTCGAATCCGTCCGGTCTGCGGGCGGCGGACGGCACCGGCGATCTGCCACGCGCCGCAGGCGAGATCGTTCACGATGCCGTCGATTCCCAGTATCAGCCACGCGGCCACGAGCACCCACACGGCCGTGCGATACGAGCCGCCCGCCAGCAACACGCTCGTGCTGATCGCTACGACCACGCACGCAACGAAGCCCAGGCCGCGGCCGGCCGTCTCCTGCTCGGCGGGCGCGGGCGACGTCGCAGCGCCGGCGCGGTCGAAAATGTCTCCGGCCAGGAGCGACAGCAACCGGACCAGCCAGCCCGCGGCGTTCACCAGACCATCGACGATGTACACGTCTATCCAGTTGGCGATCGACCGGAGCGCCATCACGCCGCCGACGAAGACGGCGCCATAGACCTCGTCGAAGTAGAACTTCTTCACGAGAAGCGTGTGGAGCGGACGCAGCCGCGTCGCGAGGGTGGTGGCGAGGTCAAGACCCCGGCGGTAGATCGCAATGGCGATTGCGAAACCGATGACGAAGGCGAACCCCACGATCGGCATCAGGGCGGCGTGCACATGGTGGTCGACGGGCAGCCCGCCGGGGGCGTGCGTCCGGTCCGCCTCGAGGCGGGCAGGGTGCTCGTCCCGAACGGCTGGTGCCGGATGGTCGCCCGCGGTCGCGTGCGATTCCGGATTGAACGTCGGAACCAGGAAGCCCGCCGGGGCTGCCTGTTCGACCATCGGCCGGAAAACCGCGTAGCTCGACACGAACGTTCCGGCGGCCAGCACGATCAGCGGGATGTACATCAGCGGCGATTCGTGCGCGTGCTCATGCACGTGGTGGTCGCGTGGCCTGCCCATGAACGTCAGCCACCAGCAACGCATCATGTAGAACGGCGTGACGTAGGCGATGAGGATCGGGACCCAGAAGAGCCACGGCGAGATCGCCCCGGGCATTATGAATGCGCGGTGGTAGGCGACGGCCAGGATCTCGTCCTTGCTGAAGAAGCCGCCGAGGCCGACTCGCATCCCGCCCACGTGCAGCCACGGGATGCCGGCGCCGGCGATGGCCAGGACGCCGACCAGGAACGTGATTGCGGTGACGGGCATCTTCCGGATCAGGCCGCCCATCCTGCGGATGTCCTGCTCGTGGTGACAGCCCTCGATGACCTGCCCGCTGCCGAGGAACATCAGGGCCTTGAAGAAGGCGTGGACGAGCAGGTGGAACATCGCGCCGATCCACGCGCCCACGCCCATCGCGAAGATCATGTAGCCGAGCTGCGAGATCGTGGAGTAGGCGAGCACCTTCTTGATGTCCGTCTGGACGATTGCGACGAGCGCCGCCAGCGCCAGCGTGATGCAGCCGATGATCGCGACGAACATCTGCGCCTGCGGCGTGAGCAGCAGGAAGATGCGGGCGACGAGGTAGACGCCGGCGGCGACCATCGTGGCGGCGTGGATCAGGGCGCTGACGGGCGTCGGGCCCTCCATCGCGTCGGGCAACCACACGTGCAGCGGGAACTGGGCGCTCTTGCCGATCGCTCCGCAGAAGAGCAGCATGCCCATCCACGTCGCGAGGCTCATGCCGAGGAAGCTGTGGGCAAACAGCGGCCCGCCGGTCTCATACTGCTCGCGGAATGCGTCCGCGGCACCCGCCAGCGAGAGGTCCCGCAGGTACAGGAAGACCATCATCAGCCCGATCAGGAACCCGAAGTCGCCGACCCGGTTGACCACGAAGGCCTTGATGCCGGCGTTGCTCGCACTCTTCTTGTGGAAATAGAAACCGATGAGGAAGTAGGAGCAGAGGCCGACGAGTTCCCAGAAGATGAACAGGAACAGGATGCTGTTGCTCAGGACCAGAGCGAGCATCGAAAAGCAGAACAGCGAAAGGAACGTGAAGAAGCGGTGGTATTTCGATTGGCCGTCGATCTCGTCGCTGTGGCCGGCCATGTAGCCGATCGAGAACACGAAGATGCACGTCGAGACGAAACTGACCATGAAGAACATGATCACGGTCAGGGCGTCGAGGTTGACGCCGACGGTGACCCGGACGCCGCCGATGCTCGACCAGAGGAACATGTGAGCCTCGTCATGACGGCCCAGCCGGAACCACTGGTAGAGCACGATGCTCGCCAGCACCGTCGAGGCGGCGATCCCCGCCGAGGCGAACCAGCCGGCCAGCGGCTTGCCCATCCGCGAGCCGAACAGGGCCAGCAGGAAGAAGCAGACGAGCGGAATCGCCGCGCCGGAGATCAACAACGTTTCTTGCTGTGACAGCATCCGTCTGCGTTATCCGTTCAGCGCATCCGCACGGTCCACGTCCACCGTGGCGGCGTTGTTATAGAAGTTCACGAAGATCGCGATGGCGACGGCCGCTTCCGCCGCAGCCAGCAGGATCCCGAAAAGCGCCACGATCTGCCCGCTCAGGTCGCCCACCTGGTACCGCGAGAACGCCACCAGGTTCAGGTTGCCGGCGTTGAGCAGAAGCTCCACGCCGATCAGGATGCCGACGGCGTTGCGCTTCGTGATCATCACGAGCACGCCGAGGCAGAACAGCAGGGCAGCCAGGACCAGGTAGTGCGTAAGACCGATCGCAAACATCACGCAACGTCCAAAGCGAAAGAACGAGACCGCGAAAAACCGGAAAACGGATACGCCGGCCCCAGCCGCGTCGGGCTCCGGCTTTCTGCCTTGTCGCTTTTTCGCTTTCTGTTTTTCATTTCTTCTCGGGCCTCGCCAGGTACGCCGCGCCGATCATCACGACGAGCAGCAGGACGCTGGCCACCTCGAACGGCACGAGATACGTCGTCAGCAACTCGTTGCCGATCGTCGCGACCGTGTAGCCGCCCCCCGATGGGCTGGCGCGGCTCGCCCAGTCCGCCTTCACCAACACGATCGACAGCGCGGCAAACAGCAGCCCGCACACTCCCGCGCCCCCGATGACCTCCCACCGCCGCAGCGGCAGACGCGCGCCCGGCGTGCGGCTCGTGAGCATCACGCCGAAGATGATCAGCACGAGCGTGCCGCCGACGTACACGATCAACTGGATCGCGCCGAGGAAATTCGCCGCCAGGAGGAAGTACAGACCCGCCACGGCGCCCAGCGTCCCGAGCAGCCAGATGGCCGCGCGGACGATGTTCCGCGTCAGGACGATCCCGACCGCCGAGAGCACGGCCACCGCCGCGAAGATGTAGAACAGCGCGGCCTCCATTACGTCCGGCTCCTCCACCGGCCCGCGGCGCGGGCCCGATCCGCAATCTGAAATCCGCAATCCAAAATCGCTATGCTCCCGGCAGATGATCGATCGCCAGCGTGCCCACAAGTCGCCGGCGATTCATCCGCCCGTATATCATGATCACGACGAAGCCGAGCACCAGCGCCGCGCCCGCGAGGCTCAGGATCGCGTTTGCCAGCACGGCGAGCAGGCTGCCCGGGGCGACCAGCAGCACCCAGAACGTGTTGCCCAGCAACGCCGCCATCGCCAGCGGCAGGAGGACCTGCACGCACGCGTACAGCACCTGGTCGATACGGATTCGCGGCAGCGTCCAGCGAACCCACATCTGCACGTAGATCAGAAAGACGCTCTTGAATACGAACCACAGCGGCCCGCTGAAGAGCAGCCCGTAGGCCCCCTTCGCCAGCCAGTTGCTGCCGGCCAGGCGATCGCCCCAGGCGGCCGGCAGCGGCGAGTGCCACGCGCCCAGGAACAGCGTCGTCGCCAGCGCGCTCACGACGAACATCGCCGCGTACTCCGCGAAGAAGAACAGGCACCAGCGAAAACCCGAGTACTCGGTCATGAAGCCGGCGACCAGCTCGCTCTCCGCCTCGGGCAGATCGAACGGCGCCCGCTTGCAGCTCGCCAGCGACGCGATGAAGTAGCCGAAAAACGCAACGAAGAGGAACGGGTTGCGGAACGCCAGCCACGACGGCCAGCCGGACCGCTGCTCCTCGCCGATCTGCACGAGGTTGAGCGTGCCGACGGTCATGATCGGGATGAGCAGCATCATGCCCATCGGGATCTCGTACGAGACCATCTGGCACGCCTCGCGCATCGCGCCGTACAGGCTCCACTTGTTGTTCGACGACCACCCGCCCAGGATGACCCCGATCACCTCGACACCGACCATCGCCAGCACGAAGATCAGGCCGACGTCCAGGTTGCGGAAGACCCAGTATGTCCCGAACGGCAGCGCAATGAACGCGCAGATCGCCGGTACGAACGCGAGGTACGGCGCCAGCCGGAAGAGCGGCCGGTCGGCCCCTTCGGGGATCAGGTCCTCCTTGCCGATGAGCTTGATGCCGTCCGCGAGGGACTGCGCCCAGCCGTGCCACCCGCCGACGCGCATCGGCCCCAGGCGGCTCTGGATCCGTCCGGCAACCTTGCGCTCCCACCAGATCGCGAACATCGCGAAGAGCGACACGAACCCGATCACGCCCACGAGGCCCATCACATCGCGAACGATCTCGAACTGCAACGGCCAGAGAAGCCAACTGACGACCGGGCAGTGAACCGGATGCGGCAGCGCGTCGAGAATAACCTGCGTGGTCAGCGGGCCGCCGAAGGCGGTCGCGCTGTGCCGGGCTGTCGGCCCCGCGGTCGCGATCAACCCGTCCACGAACGACGTCGCCATTCCGTAGACCCACACGAGCACGATCAACCCAACCACGCCCCCAAAGAAGATCGGCGCGGCCAGGACGGGCAGGACGCGTCCGATCGGCCCGGCGAACGTGACGGCGAGAGCGCCCGCGGCCAGCAGCACAGCCGTAATCGCCGGCGCGATGCACAGGAGCAGGACGGCCACCGGAGAACCGTGTAGCACATGCGAGGCGACAAACCATCCGACGACGGCGACGATCGCGCACGTGACGGCGAGGGCACCGAGCCATCGCTGTGCGCGGCCCTTGAGTGCCGGGTCCCACCGGGGCTTGAGGATGTCCGTTGCGCGAACGTCTGACATCAGAACTCCACCCATCCGATAGCGGAATGCGGCGTGCCGGTCGCGCACGAGGGGGGCGCCGCTTCGTCAGGCCGCCGCGCCGGCGCCACGCAACAAGCCGGCGGGGCTTCCCTTTGTCGCTTCAACTCCGCAATCATCGATCCACCTCTCCGAGCACCACGTCGATGCTGCCGATGATCGCCGGCACGTCGGCCAGCAGGCAGTTCCGGCACACGTGCGTCGTGATCGACAGGTTGCAGAAGCTCGGCCCGCGGGCCTTCACACGGTACGGGATCGGGGTGCCGTCGCCCACCACGAGGAAGCCCAACTGCCCGCGCGGGTTCTCGCCCTCGAGGTACACGCTGCCCTCGGGCAGCTTCACGTTGCGCGGCACCTTCGTCCGGTACTCGCCGGACGGCAACTGGTCCAGCGCCTGCCGGATGATCTGCACGGACCAGTACATCTCGATCATCCGAACGAAGTAGCGGCTCCACGCATCGCCGACCACCACGCCCGGCGGCACCTTGGCCTTCGGCATGCCGGGCGGCACGGGCGGCTCGCCGCCGGGCGGCAGTCCGATCGGCACGTCGAACGTGAAGCGGTCGTAGATGTCGTACGGGAGGCATTTGCGCAGATCCCACTTCACCCCGCTGCCCCGGAGGCACGGGCCGGTCAGGCCCCACCGGATCGCGTCTTCGGCGCGGATCACGCCCACGTTCGCCGTCCGCTTTGTGAATATGTGGTTGTAGCTCAGGAGCTGGTTGTATTCCTCGATTTTCGGCTCGAAATAGTCGAGAAACTCCCGGCACCGCTCGACGAACCCCTCGGGCAGGTCGAACGTCACGCCGCCGATCGTGATGTAGCTGTACGTCAGCCGGGCGCCGCAGGCCGCCTCGAAGAGGTCCAGGATGTATTCCCGCTCGCGGAACGCGTACAGAAACGGCGTGAAGGCGCCCATGTCCAGCCCGTACGTGCCGAACGAGACGAGGTGCGAGGCGATGCGGTTCAACTCGGCCATGATGATCCGGATGTACTTCGCCCGTTCCGGCACGGCGATGCCCGCGAGCCTCTCCACCGCCAGCGCGAACACGTGGTTGTTGTTCATCGCGGCGAGATAATCCATGCGGTCCGTCTTCGGCACGAACTGGTACGGCTGGAGGTTCTCGCCGATCTTTTCGGCGCATCGGTGCAGATAGCCGATGTGCGGAATCGCCTCCAGCACCATCTCGCCGTCCGTGCGCAGCACCAGCCGGAGCACGCCGTGCGTGCTCGGGTGCTGCGGGCCCATGTTGACCAGCATCTCCTCGGTGCGCAGGTCGCCGGACTCGATCGTCGCGCGGTCGAGATCGGCGAGCACGTCGGGCTGAGACTCAAGTATCGTGTCGGTGGCCATGCAGGGCTCTACGTCACTACGTCACTTCTTCGCTTCGTCGCTCCGTCGCCTCGTCGCCTCGTCGCTTCTTACTCAATGCACCGGGTTCGGCATCTCATACTCCGTCGTGCCCGGGATGCCGTGATACTCGATCGGGAACACGTAATCCTTTCGCAGCGGATAGCCGGCCCAGTCGTCCGGGCACAGGATTCGCCGCGGGTGCAATCCGTCATGGTCCTCGACGCTGTCCGGGTGCCCCTCGAAGACGATGCCGAGCAGATCGTACGCCTCGCGCTCGTGCCAGTCCGCCGCCGGCCAGATGTCGGCTACCGAGGGAATATGCGGCCTGGCCCGGTCCACCCGGACCACCACGGCCAGGACGCTCGCCGCGCGCCAGTACGCATCGGGCCCGTCATCCGGCGGTCTCATGGCGACCAGGTCGTAGACCGCTTCCAGTTCGTTCGTCGCCGGTCGATCCACGCCGCTGAGGCACCGCAGCATGTTGAAACCGAGTCGCGGGTCGTCACGCAGGAAATACGCGACCTGCGGCCACCGCGCCGCCGCGACGACCACGTGCGGGTGCGATGTCCCCATCACGACGTCGGTGATCGCGTCGGGGAACTGCTCCTGCAACAGCCTGGCGATCTCTTCCGGAGTCATAGGTGCAACGCGGAATGTTGAATGCGCAAGCCGCGCGCATTCATCCTTCACAATTCGTCATTTTCCCGTGCCGCCGCCTTGCGGGCGATGGTGTCGCGTTTGATCTTGTCCTGCAGCCGCATCAGGCCCTCGAGCAGCGCCTCCGGGCGAGGCGGGCACCCCGGGACGTAGATGTCCACCGGGATGACCAGGTCCACGCCCTTGACCACATGGTAGCCGTGCTTGAAGTACGGCCCGCCCCCGACCGTGCACGCCCCCATCGCCATGACGTACTTGGGGTCGGCCATCTGGTTGTACAGGCGCTTCACCCGCGAGGCCATTTTGTACGTCACCGTGCCCGCCACGATCATCAGGTCGGCCTGGCGCGGCGTCGGCCGGAATGCCCCGGCCCCGAACCGATCGATATCGAACCGCGACGCCCCCGTCGCCATCATCTCGATCGCGCAGCAGGCGATGCCGAACGTCACGGGCCAGATGCTGTTCTGCCGCGCCCAGTTGATCGCCCAGTCGAGCGACGTGACGATCAGACCGTCTTCGAATCTGTTTTCGATCCAGCTCATTGAGCCTGTTGTTCCGTCAGCCCGCCACCGTGTGCCAAGGTCCCTTCGCGTTGCTCCGCGCTCCCCATCCGCGCACCAGAGAGCGACGCGGTGAGGGTGTCCGCCTTCCCTTCGTCGCCTGGTCGCTCCGTCGCTCCCTGGCTCGAATGGCTGCGGACCCAGTCCAGATATCCGTACTTCCACAGATAGAGGAACCCGACCACGATCACGCCGAAGAAGAAAAGCATATCGGCCAGCGCGGCCCGCCGGACATTTCGCAGGACACCGGCCGGCGCGTCCGGGGTCGCCCCGCCCCCGAAAACGACCGCCCAGGGATACAGCAACGCGATTTCCACGTCAAAGATCACGAACACCAGCGCGACGACGTAGAAACGCAGGTCGAACTGGATCCAGCTCGAACCGATCGTCGGCTCGCCGCATTCATAGGCGGCGGCCTTGTCCGGATTCGGGCGCTTCGGCCGCAGGAACCAGCCGAGCGTCAGCGCGCCGAGAACCATCGCGATGCCGCCCACGACAAAGAGCAGCAGCCCGATTACCAGCCGCGTGTTCGCCTCCCCTTCGCCGACGGCCTGGGCCAGCAGCCCGGTGGAATCCGTCATGCTTTGGCCTCCGGTCTCGCCGGTCCGCCGGCCGGGGGCGCGGTCGCCGCGGCGGTCGACGCGCCCGCGGCGGGGTTCTTCGGCGGCAGTTGCTCGGTCAGTGCGGCCCGCATGAACTCCCGGACCGGGGCCGCGCGCTCCAGCCATTCGCGTTTCTGCGCCTCCGCCCACGCCGGAAGCCGCTTGCTCCGCGCCCACAGCGGCTCGGGCGTCTGGAGACCCTGCTTCGCCAGCTCGGTGAACTCGACGAGCATGCTTTCCCGGTCGTAGCCGGCCATCGCGTGCACGTTGCCCATATGGATACACTCCGTCGGGCACGGCTCGGTACAGAGTGCGCAGAACATGCACTTGGCATAGTCGATCGCGAAGCGGGTAATGGCTCCCCCCGTCGCGACGCCGGTCGCCTTGTCGATCTTGCGCGGAGCGGTCTTCTGGATGTAGATGCAGTCGACGGGGCACGCCCGCGCACACTGGTCGCAGGCGATGCACTTCTCGATCTCGAAGTAATGGATCCCGCGGAAACGCGGCTGGAGCACCGGGGCCACGTCGGGGTACTGCACCGTCACCGTCCGCGCAAAACAATACTTCAGCGTGATCTGCATCCCGATCAGCACGGTCCTGACGGTCAGGTAGATGTTCCGGAAGTACTCACGCATCAGAGACTCATCGACTCCGATCCACCGGGCCCTCGCTCTCCGCCGGGGCGACGCAATCCGGGTATTCTAGGCCGCGGTTCGTGCCCGCTGCCACTGCGGTGTCGTCCTGCGGCCACCGGGTTGCTGCCGGCTCCCGTTTCCGCTCGCCGCACGCGACCGGCCGGAAACGGTGCGAATGCCGCGTTCATGCGCACCGCTCCGATTTCCAACCCTGCCCGTCGCCGGTCGTTCCGGCGCCATCCGCGACACGCGGGGCCTTTATGCTATCGCGCTCGACCCGCACGGGTACGCCTTCGGCCCCGCCGCCGCCCTTACTCCCGTCGTTGTCGCGGCGCCGACCCCGCCCCGGAGGCTCCCTCGAGCGTCTCTTTCGTAACCAGGTCGGTAGGTACGGCGATTTCCGCGGCGATCGATTCGCCGGCGAGGGCCTTCACGGCGTTTTCGACGCCCCACTCGCCCATCAGATCGGGGTGTTGCTCGATCGTCGCGACGAGTTTCCCGTCGCGGATCGCCTTCTGCGCGGCCTCGATGTTGTCATAGGCGGCGACGAGGACCTTGCCCGTCCGTCCGGCGGACTCGATCGCCTGGATCGCGCCCAGGGCCATGTTGTCGTTCGCGCAGAAAACACCGGCCAGATCGCTGAAACGTCCGAGCAGGGCCTCCATCTTCTGCTGGCCCTGGGCGATGTCCCAGTTGGCCACGGTCGAATCCGCCAACTGGACCTCCGGATGGCCGAGCAGCGCCTTCATGAAGCCGGCCTGCCGCTGCCTCGCGTTGTCCGCGCCGAGGATCCCTTCGAGCATGGCGATCTTGCCCTTGCCGCCCATCCGGCGGATCAGCTCGAGGGTCGCCTTCTCCGCCCCCTCGGCGTTGTCGGGGCCGATGAACGTGAGGATGCGCAAGCCCGCCTGCTGCGCGGCGCCGGCGTCGATCCGGTTGTCGAGGTTGATGATCAGCACACCGCGGTCCTGCGCCCTCCGCAGCGGCGCGACGATGCCCTTCGAGTCGGCCGGCGCGATCAGGATCGCCTTGACGCCCTGCGCCACGGCCGCCTCCACCTGCGCGGCCTGCTTCTCGTAGTCGGTCTCGCGGTCGATCGACAGTACGCTCAGATCCACGTTGAGCCTCTCCGCCGCCCGCCGCGCCCCCTCCTCCATCTTGGCGAAAAACGGGTTCGTCCGCGCCTTCATGATGAGGGCGATCTTGACCCCGGCAGCGCCCTTCGCCGCAGACGGCTGCGTGGTCGTCCCCGCGCTCGATGCCGAATCATCCTTCTGCCGGCATCCCGAGGCGGCAATGACCCCGCACGCAAGCAACGCAATCCCGAGCAGGCGATTCATCGTAGAAGCTCCTCGATTCCGGGTGCGGTTCGCGGCGTGCGCCGGGCGTGCCGCTGGAATCTCAGACCGAAGGTCCACATCAGACCGAAAGCCCATGTCGCACCGAGGGTCCACGTCCGACCGAAGGCCCGACACCGCAACAGACCGAAGGCCTGACACAGCAGTAGACCGAGAGTCTGACGCCGCAACAGACCGAAGGTCTGACACAACAATAGCCGGGGGCAACGTCCCCGGTGACCGGACGCACGAGAATCCCAAGGCCGAAGGCCTTGCACCTCGCCCGGCTCGCGACCCGCGAGACCGCACCGACGCCCGGTATCATCGCCGAGGCCCGCCGTATCGTCCAGTGCCGCGCACACGGAGGACGTCGCACGGTCCGTGGCGGATTCCGCGGCTTCGTCCGTGACCTTTTGGAGCGGTCTCCAGTGCCGTTTTCGGTTCGAGAGTTTCGTTCGTTCTTCGCCCCGCAAGGGCGATTGAGAGTAGCCCAGGGCGAAGCCCTGGGTTCCGGGCCGCGACACACGCAGAGTCCCCCAGCGCGGGCGTGGCCCGCAGTCCAACATGGCGGCGCTGGACGCACGTAGCGTGCGTCGCGTCATTCTGAGGCCCCCTTGGGGGCCGAAGAAT
>CAZZFA010000131.1:0-11317 GCA_964653435.1 uncultured Planctomycetales bacterium
CGAGATTCGCCCTGGGGAGTTTTTTCTCTTGACAAGGCGGGGGCTAATGGGTGACGCCGTCTGCACCCAGGCCGCACGCCGCCCCACGGGCGATGCCGGATGGAGGCTTTACGAACACCTGGGCGGGCGTATAATGCGGCAGGTTGTGGACGGAGACCACGTATGAAAACCAAGGGCGTTCGTCTGCTCGGATTGGCATGGCCGCTGGTCCTCCTGCCTCTGATGAACTTCTCGACCAGCGAGATCCCCGACTGGTTCGCCGGGACGGAGGGCAGGACGCTCATCAGCTCCCTGCTCAGCCAGATTCTCGGGGGGATCGTCGGGGCCTTCATTCAACTGTTCGTGTACGGCCTCTTCGGCGCGCAGATCCCGACCGGCTGAAGCGGACCGCCGACACGGACGCGAGACCGTCGTGAAGGGCGCGCCGGGCGGGGATCGGCCGCTGCTTCGGCCTGCTCGCGCGGCAGGGGGGGACTGTGAGACCATCGTCGTGAAACGGGCGCTCATCCTCGTCGATCACGGAAGTCGGCTCGCGGAAGCGAACCAGGTTCTCGAAGATGTAGCCGCCATGGTCCGCGGCCTGACTACGGACGCCGTGTACACGGCCCACATGGAACTGGCGGCGCCGACGATCGCGGAGGCCTTCGAGGCCGCGGTGGCCGCCGGCGCCGACCACGTGTTCATCTTTCCCTACTTCCTGGCCCCGGGCCGCCACAGCCGGCAGGACATCCCGCGGATGTGTGCCGAGGCCGCCGCCCGCCATGCCGGTATCCGCTGGTGCTGCGGCGGGCCGATCGGGCCGGACCGGGCCCTGGGCGAACTGATCGTGCGCCGGGTGGAACAGTGCCCGGCGGAGGAGTACCGGTAGGGGGGCCGCCCTGATTGCGGCGCGCAGGCGTCGGCGGGCGGGGAAGCCGGCCGTGCACGGCGTCATCGAGGCAGGATTTCCAGCGCAACGAGCGTCATATCGTCCTGCGGGTTGAGGCTTCCCTCCTGGGTATCGAGGCTCCGGGCGATCTGGTCGACGAGATCCTGGGCCGGAAGCCGGGCGGCCCCGAGCAGGGCCGGACTGAATCGCGGGAAGCCCGACGCCGCGTCCCGCTCCTCGATGAGCGTGTTCTCCAGGCCGTCGCTGTAAAACAGCAGCTTGTCGGAAGGCCGGAGCCGGATCGTGGTGAGCGGGAACTGCTCCTTCTCGAAGAGGCCGAGGAGGCCCCCGTCCGCCTTCGCCTCGTGGATCGTTCCTTCCGCCGTGATGTGCAGCGGGTAGGGATGGCCCGCGCGGGCGAAGCCGAACTCCATGCTCTCGGTGTTCAGGATGCCGTAGCAGGCGGTGACGAACTGGCAGTTGGGCAGGCGCTGTTCGACGAGGGCGTCGTTGAGCCGGGCCATCGTGACGTCCGGCGGCAGGATTTCGTAGCCTCCTTCGCGGATCCGCTTCGACTGGACGGCCTGCTTGATGAACATGGTGAGCAGGCCGGCCGCGACGCCGTGGCCGACGGCGTCGGCGACATAGAGCGCGACGTGCGTCTCGTCCACGCGGCAGACGTCATAGATGTCGCCGGAGACCCACGAAGCCGGCCGGAAGAGCGCCGCGAAGCGCGCGGACGCCACCCTGGGAAGCTCGCGCGGCAGGAAGTCGCGCTGGAGACGGCTCGCGAGTCGCATCTCCTGGTCCAGCTCGACGAAGTGGAGATTCAGTCGCTTGCCCAGTCGCTGCATGTTGTCGATCTGATGCTCCATCTCCGCGAGGAGGGGGCGGTAATCCGCGATCGTCCGGAGGCGGCCGAACAGCTCCTCCGCCGTGATCGAAGACGGCACCGTCATGAGGAGGTTGTATCGAGGCTCGCGCGCGTCGTCGGGGCCGTCGAGCACGACCAGCGCACCGAGACGGTACGACGTGAGTGCCTCGGCAAGTTGGCTGAGCTTCGCGTCGAGCTCGGCCCGGCCCCGCCCGGTGGAACCGAGCAGGATCAGTACCGCCTCCGCCCGCGCCAGAACGGAGGGATCGGCCGCCCGCGCGCACGTTGGAACGGTCTCGACGTTGACCCGGCCGCGGCGGATCAGTTCGCTCAGAGCCGGCAGCGTCGCGTGGGGTTCGGCCACTACAAGCAACCGCAGAGGCAGAGACGGCGAGATCGGCTCAGGAGGTGCCGATAACAACGAGGCCATTGCCCGTTCTCCCAGGGGCGAGTGGGGCGCGCGTCGTTATACGCTCCGGCGCCCGGAGGTTATTACTTTACCAATGGAGTATTCGGGCGGCGGTCAGTCCGGCTTGAGTACGGATTCGGGGATTCGCACGGTGTCGCCCGCGGCGATACCCAGACGTCCGAACACGCCGGCGTTGACCTCGAGGGCCAGTCTCGCGGGCATCATGGACGGGTACAGGTGCGTATCGAACGGCGCCATCGTGTATGTCTTGATGATGCGGCCGTCGCCGCGGATGTAGGCGATATCGAGCGGGATGATCGTATTCTTCATCCAGAACTCGAGCGGCTGCTCGTATTCGAAGACGAAGAGCATGCCCCGCTCGGTTCCGTCGGCCTGCGGAGCCATCTCCTGCGAGGTAACCTGCATGAGGCCGAGTTCTCGCTCCCTGTCCGTCCGCGCCACCCAGACGTCGAAGCGATGACCGTTGATCGTGAGCGTTGTCGTTTCCATGGCGCTCAGGTCGTTGCGGGCTGTGGCCGTTCCCGGGGCGGATGCGGAATGACAGCTCGCACCCGCCATCGCGAGTGTCACGGCCGCCGCCCCCGGCCTGATCCATCGCATCATCCGCACGAATCGCCTCCCGCCGCCGCGCGGGGTCTCGCGCAACGGGCCTCGCGCCACCATGCCCGGCATTATCTCACAACTCCGGGCGGCGTGCCACCATGCGCCTCGCTTGATTTCCGCCGCCGGCCCGTCGATAACCATGCCGCCATGACGCACGACGCCGTTCCGGTTCCATCGCTGGTATGGGTGGCGCCTTTCGCGGCCCTGCTGCTGTGCATCGCCCTGCTTCCGCTGATCCCTCCGACCTCGCGCTGGTGGGAACACAACCGGAACAAGCTCATCGTGGCGATCGCGCTGGCGATCGTGACGGCGATTCACTACTACACCCGCGGTTTCGGCATGGTGCACGGCGAGCACGCCTCGGAGCCCGGTTGGCCCACCGTTGTTGCGATGCTCCGCCATGCCGTCCTCGGCGATTACATCCCGTTCATCGTGCTGCTGTTTTCGCTTTACACGATCAGCGGGGGCATCAGCCTTCGCGGCGATATTCCGGCGCATCCGGCGACGAATACGGTCCTGCTTGCGGCGGGCGCGATGCTCGCCAGTTTCGTGGGCACGACCGGGGCCGCCATGCTGCTCATCCGGCCGCTGTTGCAGATCAACAGCGAACGCCGTCATGTGCGCCACACCGTGATCTTCTTCATCTTCCTCGTGTGCAACATCGGCGGCTGCCTCCTGCCCATCGGCGATCCGCCGCTGTTCCTCGGGTATTTGCGCGGGGTGCCGTTTCTGTGGACGTTTCAGTTGTGGAAGGAATGGCTCTTCTGCGTCGCCGTGCTGCTGGTGATCTACTACGCGTGGGACACATACGCCTATCGGCACGAGGCTCAGGCGGACCTGAGGCTGGACGAAGGCATCCGCGAGCCGCTCCGGCTGCGCGGCGGGTACAACTTCGTGTGGGTCCTGGGCGTGATCCTGGCGGTGGCTCTCCTCGTGCCGGGCCGGAAGCCGGCAGGCCTCCCGTGGGTCGTTCCGGACTTCCTTCGCGAGGCCGTCCTGCTCGGCCTCACGCTGGTCGCATGGCTGACCACGCCGAAGCAGGTCCGCGCGGACAACCGCTTCAACTTCATTGCCATCACCGAAGTCGCCTTCCTGTTCATCGGCATCTTCATCTGCATGCAGATCCCGATCGAAATTCTCAGGGCCAGAGGGCCGGCGCTGGGCCTGCACAAGCCGTGGCACTTCTTCTGGGCGACGGGCGTGCTCTCGAGCTTTCTCGATAATGCGCCTACCTACGCCGTCTACTTCGCCACGGCCGGGAGCCTGCACGAGTCCGGCATGCCCGTGTTGAACGGCGTGGCGACGGCCAGCGGCGTGATTCCCATCCCGCTGCTCATCGCCGTTTCGCTCGGTTCGGTCTTCATGGGTGCGAATACCTACATCGGCAACGGCCCGAACTTCATGGTCAAGAGCATCGCGGAGCAGGCCGGCGTGGAGATGCCGAGTTTCTTCGGTTACATGGGCTACAGCATCGCGATCCTGATCCCGCTGTTCGTCCTGGTTACCGTGTTGTTCATGCCGGGATGAGTGCGGCGCGTTGCGAGCGTCGGAGTACTGTTGCCTCAGGGGGGCCTTGGATGTTGCGAAGCCGGTTGGTTGTATTCGGGAGTTTGCTCGCGGGGTTGGCCATTGCGCCCGTTCGGGCGGGCGAGAGCCCCGACCGCGGCGTGGTGGCGCTGCGCCGGGCGAATGGCGACGTGTACGTGGGCTGGCGGCTCCTCGCGGCCGATCCGAAAGACGTCGCGTTTCACGTCTACCGCGGCGCATCCGCAGGAGGGCCCTTCACGCGGCTGACACGGGAACCGATCCGCGACAGCACGAACTTCGTTGATGGTCCGGCGGCAGCGACGGCGGAGCCGGGGCCGCTCTACTATGCCGTGCAGGCGGTTGTCGGCGGCGGGCCGGAGACGCCGGGCCCGGCGGTGCGCGTTGCCGACACGCCGGGAGGGGCATCCTGCATCCGCATCAGGCTCGACGGCCGTTGCACCTTCCAGAAGGCGGCGGTGGCGGACCTCGACGGCGACGGGCAATACGACTACGTCATCAAGCAGCCGGATTTCAACGTGGATCCGTATGAGAAGCCCGGCTATTGGAAGAGAAGCGAGGATACCTACAAGCTCGAAGCATATCGCGGCGACGGTGAGTTCCTCTGGCGATACGACATGGGCTGGTCCATTGAAGAGGGCGTGTGGTACTCGCCGTACGTCGTGTATGACCTCGACGGCGACGGCAAGGCCGAGGTCTACGCCAAGGCGGGCGAGGGCGACCCGCGCGACCCGGACGGCCGCGTGAGCTCCGGCCCCGAGTGGCTCGTCAAGATCGACGGCCTGACCGGAAAGGTCCTGCGGAAGATCCCCTGGCCGGATCGCTCGGGGTATGAGAAATACAACTATTACTGCCGCAACCTGCTCGGGGTTGCGTATCTCGACGGCCGGCGGCCGCACCTCATCATCGAGCGCGGGACGTATACACAGATCAAGGTCGAGGCGTACGATCCGGACCTGAAGCTCGTCTGGCGATGGAACTCGACCCGGGAGAAGGAGCGCTACAACGGCCAGGGCATGCACGGCATGCACGCGGCGGACATCGACGGCGACGGACGCGACGAGATCATTCTCGGCTCGGCCGTGCTTGACGACAACGGCCACGGGCTGTGGACACGGGGCGTGGGTCACCCGGACGCCTGCTACGTCGGCGACATCGACCCGAGCCATCCGGGGCTCGAGATCTTCTATGGCATCGAACCGCCGCAGAAGCGTGACGCCGTGTGCCTCGTCGATGCCCGAAGCGGAAAGCTGCTCTGGGGCTGCGATGAGCCTTCCACGCACGTGCACAGCGCGGGCATGTGTGCCGACATTCTCGCGGAGTACCCGGGCCAGGAGTGCTACGCCGGCGAGAAGGACGGCAGCCGATACTGGCTGTTCGCCGCCGACGGCCGGCGTATCGGCGACAAGTCGATCGGCGGCCTGAATCCCCGGGCCGTGTGGTGGGATGCCGATCCGCAGAAGGAGCCTGTCCTGAGCGGCCGGATCGGCCGCTATCAGGGGCAAAGCTACGACGCCATCGAAGGGACGGTCGTAACGATTGCCGACGTCCTCGGCGACTGGCGCGAGGAGATCATCACGAGCCTCCCCGGCGAGTTGCGGATTTACACGACGACGATCCCGGCCAGGACCCGCCGCACCTGCCTCATGCAGGACCGCCTGTATCGACTCGACGTGACGATGGCGTCGATGGGCTACTTCTATCCGCCGCAACTCTCAAGGTAGGGTCCGCCGTGCGGACCTTTTCTACTACGGGTTGCCCGAAGCGGGCCGAAGTGCCGGCGTTGTCCCGGCCGGCGGGCCCGACCGCGCCGGCAGTACCGCTGCGCGACCGCGGGAGACAACTGCCGCCGCGACGCGGTCCGCGTCAAGCCGCACGCCGCCGACCGCCCGCGGGGATGGCGGGTCACGAGGATCCGCAATCAGGATCGTTGCCGACTGGTGGTCAACCTTGATGCTGACGACGCCCGCCTGCAAGGAGTCCGCGCCTTGCGCGATCGCCGTCTCTGCCCGGAGCGCCGGTGCCAGCGCGCCGCGGAACGGGTAAAGCACGAGCGTGATCCGGGCCGGCAACTCCAGCTCTGCCGAAAGCGTGAGGTGTGGCGCAGCCTCCTTGCGGCCGTATATCGGTGAATACCAGCCCACCGGCGGATTCTCCTGACCGGTTCGAACGGTCGCTTCCGGTGTGGTCGGCCAGAGCCAGAGCATCGCGAGGTTTGCGTCGGCGTGCCCGGTTACGGCCATGTCCTCGCTGACCTTCAGCGGGCCGGGTGTGTACTGGAAGGTTTGCTCGATGCGGTGGCGCCCTTCGCCGAGCAGCACGTCAGAGATCACCCAGTACTCATGATTCACGAACAGGATCTCGCGGCGGTGCGTTACGCCCCTGGCGGCGGGCGCGTCGTAGCCACTGGCATAATCCCCGACGGCCAGCGCGAGGTCGTCGTTGGCGATGAATTGGCCCTTGATCGGCCGTTCGCCGCGCCAGAGTTGCGGATGCTTACCGCGGACCTGCTGCCCGCCGTCCACCATGATGGTCGCGTGCGATCTCGTGCCGACGAAGTAGTCGCGCCACGGCCCCGGCACGTAGGTGTACCGGCCGGGATCGACAACGAAGCTGCGGCCGAACGCGGCCACCTCAAACTGCAAGGCGTCCTCGTGTTGGTGATGCGTGCCGAACGGACCGGCATCGAAGATCAGAAATCGGGCGTCCGGCTTCCACGAATCGCGGAAGATCGCGAGCCCGCTGTGTGGAAACATGCGGCAGAGCGGCGGCGCCGCGCCCTCGCGGCCGCACGTGAGCACGTATCGGGCCTCCGGCAGATCGAACGTCCGCGCCACGTAGCCGAGGAACGGTGTGACGTCGACCGCGTCGCCGTCGCTCAACATCACCAGCGAGCGGTCGGGCTTGAGCGTAAGTGCCGAGTACGTCGCCGCCCGCCGCAGCCCGTCGGTCAACGCCGCGGGCACCGGCCGATTCCGCTGGCGCGCCAGGTCGATCACCCGCGCGAGCGAGTGGACGACGGTCAGGCCGTAGTGCGTGGTCAACTCTTCCTGCGAGCCGTCCGGGTAGATCTGAAAGGCGGTGTCGCCCTTGTACACGTCGAGCACGCCGGCGAGCCAGCGATCGGCCTCGCGGAACTCCGGGAAGACCAGCGCGACGATGCCGATGCCGCACTGCTCCATGAATCCCCAGTTGAAGCGCTGCGGTCCGCTGTGGGCAATCAGGTATTCCGTCTGCTCCCGCAGGGACGCCAGCATGATCGTCAGCTCATCCGGCCGGATGATCCGTTCGGCGGCGAAGTGATCGATGAACCGCGACCACTCGGCGAGGCGCAGACCCAGGTCGAGCGTCCGCCATGAGGCCCACGAGACCCCGGCGCGCTCGATGGGATTCTTGCGAATCCAGTCGAGAATCAGCTCGACGCCGTGGCGCGGATACTCCTTCCGGCCCGTGCGGTCGTACTCCTGCTCCAGGCAGGACAGGTAATAGAACCGGTTAATCCACCATGTGATTTCGGGATCGCCCCGGCCGAAGCGGCCGTTCCAGTCGAAGTCCGGCCCCGTCTCGACGTACTCGAACAGAAACGCGAACCTGTTGTGCAGGGCGAATTCGGCCTTGTCTCTCAGGTACGAGGCCCCCGCCTGCGCGTTGTCGAAGGTCTGCGAGAAGAGTTCGGGGGCAAAGCTCAGTCGTGGACGCGAGGCAAAGTGGTCGGCCAGGAGGCGACAGGCCTCCTGAAACTCGCCGCGGTCCACCGCCGCACGGAACGCCGGGGTCGGCAGGTTGAGGTGCGACAGAACCGCCACGTTCGCGGGCCGGCTTGCGGGCGGCCCTGCGGCGATCGCGGTCGACAGCGGTAACAGCCACGCCACCAGAGCCGCGGCACGCGACGATGCCTGCGCCACGACGCGATCTACGCCTGCCACGCCGCCAGCTCGTCTTTCGTCGTGAGGAACCGCGCCGTCGGCTCCGGCTGCGCCCAGTCCACCTCGCCGAAACGGATGTAGCCGCCTGTGAACGTCGCCAGCAGCATGCGGTCGCCGCGTTCCTTGACAAACTCGATTCCCAGAGCGCCCCGCCAGAACTCGCGTCCCTTGGCGAAGTCGAACGAATCGAGACGATCGTTCGTAAAGATCCAGTTTCGAATCGGGTTCTTCCGGACTGCCGCTTTGACGAGCAGATGCCACTTGCCGCGCCTGCGGATGAGATTGGCGGACTCGAAACTGCCCTGTCCGTGGCCGCCCTCCAGCCTGGGCTCGTAGCCGCCGGCCGGCCCCACGATGATCGGTCCGTGGTCGTCCCACGCGTGAAGATCCTTCGTGCTCGCCATGGCGATGCATGTGGCGCCCTCCTTTGTATTGGCCGTGTAGATCATGTAGACACGGCCGTCATACTCCAGAAGGCTGGGGTCGCGGCAGCTCGAGATGCGGTCCACATGCCAGAAGGCCCACGGCCTGTCCTTGCACGGCGAGATCGGGTTGCTCTCCCAGCGGTGCCAATCGAAGAGGTCGCGGCTGGAGGCCAAGCCGATGTCCTGCGACAGATAACGGTTGAGCCCGGTGTAGGCCATGATGAACTCGTCGCCGCGCCGCAGGATGCAGGGGGCCCAGACGTGGGCCTCTTCCCACGTGCCCGGGCGGACGAGCAGGACCGGGTCGTGTACCTCCCAGTCGAAGTAGTTCGCCGTCGACGCGTGGCCGAAGTAGATCTCGTGGCCGGGGTAGAAGGGCGTGCCCTCCTGAAGCCGCCGCTCGATGTAGAAGAAGTGATATCGACCGTTGAGCTCGGCGACGGCGAAGTCGGCGACCATCCCGCCTACGGGGCGGAAGCCGGTCTTGAGGATATCGACCGGCGGGTGGCGATAGTGCTCAAAACGCATCTTCGCCAGCGTCTCCTCGAACTCGATGATGTTCATCGATTTCGCCTGCTGTGATGTCTGCGCAAATGTCCTGGCGCCGATCCCCGCGCCCGCGATGGCGGTGCCGGCGGCGTACAGGAAACCACGTCGCGTCAGATCCACCGGCCGGTCTGTTCGGTCCTTCATCGCAGAAATCTCCGATCCGATGCCGTCTTCGCCCGGAAAGTCCGCTCAGTTCCCAGCCCGGGACGGGCGACGGAAGCCCACGCGGTCGCCTGCGAGCCCCATGACAATCCGGCCGAAAACGGCATCCGGCACAGCGGTTCGGTCTTTCAGTCCTGTGTCGCGCCCCGGCTGCTTGCGGGCGCGGCGGCCGAACCGTCCTTCAGCGCCGCCGCAAGCATCTCATCCACCCGGACGAATTCGTAGCCGCGCCGGGCCAGTTCGTCAAACAGCTTTCCGACGAGCACGTGCATCTTGTCCGTCCGCCCGGGCCCGGCGCCCATGTGCAGCAGGAGCAGGAAGCCGTTGAGGCCGTCGGGCTGGGTGGCCTCGAAGGTCAGGATGCTCTCGTAGATCTTCCGCGAGGGCATGAAGCTCTTGTGGTCGTCGGGGGCCCAGTCGGCGTTCGAGCGCGAGCCCGGCGTGAAGTTGAAGAGCACGAGGCCCATCTTCTTCGCCCAGGCGGCGATCCGGTCGTTGTACCATTCGTACGGCGGAATGAAGAACCGCATCTGCTCGCGTTTCGGGCCGTACTTCGAGAGGTCGGCGAGGTTCTTCTCCAGATCGGCGCGGAATGCCTCCTCGCTGATGAGCGTCTTTTCGCGGTCCTCCCACGGGCAGTAGAGCGGGTGCTTGTCGGAATGCGGGCCGAGGTAGTGCCCTTCGGCGACGATCCGCCGGAGAAGCGGCTGATGCTCCGCCTTGCGGAGGAAATCGCCCGTGACGAAGAACGACCCCCTGATCCTGCGGCTCTTGAGGGCGTCGAGGATGGTCTCGGTGCCCTCGCCGAAGTCCCCGCCCGTGAAGATCGGCGCGATCCGCTTGCGATCGCGCGGCCCGCGAATGATTCCGCCGTGATCATACGTGAATTCGCTCATCGTTCGCTTCTCCATCGGACGCGTCGAGACGTGGCGGCCGTCGGCCGCCATCGACGCGAGCAGCACGGCAATGTACGCCGTTTGCAGCATACGTCATCCACCCGGCTTCCCGTCGCCCCGTTGCTTCATTCTCCGGTTTCCGGTGTTACCGCGACATCGCACACTGCCCGGCCCCGGCGCCCGGCTTACACGTGCGTCCGCTTCGTCTTTGACCGCCGGATGGTGCGCCCGGGTCGACGTGGCGCCCCGCGCTCCGGCCGCTGGCTGTCGATGTACGTCCGGACCGCCCGAACAAGCAGGCCGGATCGCGTTTCGCCCTTCTGGCGGGCGTAACGGTCCACCGCATCGAGCACGCGCTCGGGCATCGTGATGTTGATCCGCTTCGCGTTGATGCGCAAACTGGACGGATCGATCGAAACGACGGCCCACGTTCCGCCTCTGTACTCACGCCTTCCCTTGTGAGATTCGATCGAGCGGGGCTTCGGGACGCTCTCGCCGGCTTCAATCAGACCTTGCAGGTGAAGCTCGATGGCCTCCCGGGCCATGGCGATCGCCTCATCGAGCGTCCGCCCAGCCGAGAAACACCCCGGCAGGTCGGGCACGATCACGCCGTAATCGGAATCCTTGTCCTTGTGAATGACGATTGGATAGTTCATATCATCCCCCGCGTTCCCAGCCCGCCTGTTTGAAGATCGCCTTGAGGGTACCGATCGGAAAGTCCCGCCTCGGATGCGGCACGGTCACCAGACCCGGTCGCTCGGGGTGCCGGAACTGCCAATGGCTGCCTCTGGTCCGAACAAGCACCCAGCCGTCCTTTTTCAGCCGGGCAATCACCTCGCGACTGCTCATGTGTGTGGATTATACACACCGCGATAGCGGAGGGCAAAGCGATCGACCGCCTTCGGTGCATGGCCGTAGTTGCAGACGGTGGGCGGCGGGTATTCACCAGGCCCGCCTCAAGCCCGCTGGACGGCAAGCGTGGAAGAGGAGGGAGCCGGTGCCTCCACCGGCCGAAGGCGGCGGCCAAAGGCAGGCCGGT
>CAZZFA010000132.1:0-10966 GCA_964653435.1 uncultured Planctomycetales bacterium
GTTGCGATTCGGATCGACGCCAACGTCTTGTCGGCAACGCCTTGTCCCGGAGGGACATTCGACAATAGCCCAGCGATTCATCGCTGGGTACGCGGGCCGGCCGCATCCGGGAGTCCCGGAGGGACGACTGAGATCGGGCGTATGACTCAGCCGCCTGTTTCGTCCGACCGGCCCTGTTTGCCCGTCGCCCCGCTCAACAGCGCCTTCACGTTGGCGGCAAAGCGCGTGTCGTAGACCCTCTGCACCTGCCCGCGCAACGCGGAATCCCTTGAGATCAACACGAACCGCGTCAACTGAACCGTGCCAAGGTCCAGTGTTAGCGCGCCCCGTTCCGCCTGCCATTTCACGTCGCGCGTCCCTTCGCACGTCATTTCGAAGACGTCGCCGCACGCGAGCCACGACGGCGGCCGCACCTTCACGCTCGCCTTCTCCATCGGCCGAACCACCGTCCCCAGCCGGTCCGAGGCGAAGTTGTCGTTGACGATAAGCAGCGCCATCGCGTCATCCCCCGCCAGCAACGAACGCACCCACAGCGTCCGCGGGGCCTTCACCGGAACGGCGGCCGGGCAACTCCGCAGGAGCACCGTCTCCGCCGAACGCACTTCCGCCCCGAGCAAACCAAGCTCCTTCCACAGAACCTTCGACGCCCGGTCGCTGCCGCCGCACCCGTAATACTCACCGAACGGCGTGTACCACCAGTACGACAACGCCTTGGCCCCCGCCGCGAGCGCGTAGTAGACCTCCACGCGCTTTTCCTCCGGCGTCGGCGCGCGATACGGAAAGTCCTTCAGGTCCATGCGGCAGGTGTGCAGGATGAGGTGCATGGGCTTGGGCGCGGCCGCCGACTGGTAGATCGTCCCCACGCCGTACACATACGTCGGCTTCACATACGCCCCGAGGTTTCCCGGGTCGCAGGCCCATACGCTCTGCACCGACTCCTGGTAGTAGGGGTCCGCGCAAGGCAGATCCGGTAGCTGCGCATAGGTGTACCAGTTCTCCGGCTTGAATGTGTTGTCCGTCGTGAGCAGCACCGGCGTACCGGGTTCTTCTCTCCGGAAGGCGTTTGCCCGCGCGATGAGCCACTGCGCCAGACTGCCCACACGCTTGTATGGATCAAGCCCCCTGGTCGCGAAGTCGTTCGCATCCGGCTCGTCGGGCAGGTAGTAGAACGGCGGATTGACGGCCTCGCCCGGCGCGTTCGTCATCGCGCGGATGCCCGTCCGCTTCGAGTACTCCTGCCCCTCCTTCGTCCGCAGGAACTTTCGGACCTCACCGGGAATGGAGTACATCAGCGTGTTGATGTTGTGAAGCCGCATGTCCTCCAGGAAGAACCGGCGGTTGTCGTCGTCGGTCTTGCCCACCTTCGAGTAGCCCCATATGCCGTACACGAAGCCCGGTTGCCAGGCCCCGATGCAGACCCGCGCGGCGGCACCGTCCGCGTAGACGGCCTCAAACGAATACCATGTGCCCTCCTTGAACGCCGACGCGGGCCGGATGATCACGGGCACGGTATCGACGGCCTCGTCGGCGACGATCGTGCATCGGTCCGTCACGTCCCGGCCGTCCACCAGGATGCGCCGTGGCGCGAGCCCCTTGCCGCTCGGGTGACGCAGATACGCATGGACGGCGGTAAAATCGGGGCTGAAGTTGATACTGAAGAACTGCGGCCGTCTCTCGCCGACGCGAATCGTAACCCTGCCATCCGGGTCGGCCAGCGTGGGCACAGCCACGGTAAGCGTGCCTGTCGTGGGCTGACGGCGCAGCCGGATCGTCACCTGTCCGTACCCGCCCGGCGGAACGACCATCGGCTCAACCTTCCACCACACCGGCTCGCCTGCGGCCGTGAGCTTGCCGATCTGCTCCCCGGGCAGCTCCGAGAACCGAAGGCTCGAGGCGTACTTGTCGTCGCGCTTGCCGGAGGGCTTATGCTCCGGCGCGACAGCCTGCGCGAGGCTCACGCCCTCGAGCAGGACATCGCTCACGGCCAGGGCGTCCCGGCCGCTGTTGCGGAAGCAGGCAAAGACGTAGCCGCCGAGCGGCATGCCGTCGTACGCGTACCGGACGCGTTCACCGTTTTCGTCCTTCCACGACCAGCCCTCCCGCCACATCGGCATGAACTCGGGAAACGAGACATCGGCGCGATACTCTCCGCCGACACCCGGCGGCGCTTCCGCCGCCGGCGCGGCGACGCCCCCGATCATCGCGAACCATACGGCAAGGAATCCCGCAAAGCACTCACACCGCGCACGTTTCATATCGCCACTCCTGAACAACGGATAATCTGCGCAGGGCTTTTCTACGGCACGGCGCGGGCGGAGTAAACCCCCGCACGTTCATCCGGCTGACGATCGCGATCGCCGACCCGGGCCGTAGACCGCGCGGCCGGGCTTCGCCCCCGTGTGCTCGCCGTTGCGGAGCACCGGCACGCCGTTCACGAACACGTGTCGCACGCCGGTGGCATATTGATGCGGTTGCGTGAACGTCGCGTGATCCTGGATTGTCGCCGGGTCGAAGATGACCACGTCCGCGAAGTAGCCGGTCGCCAGCCGTCCCCGCCGCTCGATCTTCAGGTTCTCCGCCGGCAACGACGTCAGCCGACGGATCGCCTCCGGCAGCGTCGCCACCTTCTCCTCCCGCACGTACTTGCCCAGAAAGCGGGCGAACGAGCCGTACGTCCGCGGGTGCGGCGTTCGTTTCAGAAAGATGCCCTCCGCCGCCACCGAGGCGGCGTCCGAGCAGATGCTGACCCACGGCCGCCGGAGCCCCTTGCGGATGTTCTCCTCGGAGATCCCGAAATTGACGATGCCGACGTGGCCGTTCTCGATCAGCAGGTCGATCGCCGTATCCTCCGGCGACTTGCCGCGCATCGCCGCCACCTCCGCCAGCGTCTTTCCGACCAGCGGCCGGCACGCCTCGCGGCCGAACGAGTTGAGCATCATCCGCGTGCCGCCTGCGTTGATCTCGATCTCCTTCCGGATGCGCTCGCGCGTGGCCGGATCCCTCAGCCGCTCGAGGCATGCGCGCCGCCCGCCGTCCTGTGCCCATAACGGCAGGACCGTGCTCAGACTCGTCGCGCTGGCCTCGTATGGGTACATGTCCGCCGTCACATGCAGGCCCTCGGCCCGCGCCGCCTCGATCCGCCGCAGCACCTCGTCGAACTTGTCCCACGCGCCCCAACCCGCCTTGAGGTGATAGATCTCCCCCCGCACCCCGGCGCGCCGCACGATCGTAAGGAACTCGTCGAGCGCCTCGAGCAGGTGTTCGCCCTCGCCGCGGATATGTGAGATGTACATCCCGTCATATTCCGCGGCCACCTTCGCCAGAGCCACGAGCTCGTCCGTGTCGGCGAACGCCCCCGGCGGGTAAATCAGCGCCGACGACACGCCCACCGCCCCTTCCTCCATCGCCTGCCGGACCAGCGCGCACATGCGCTCAAGTTCGGCGGCGGTGGGCTTGCGGTCGACACTGCCCAGCTCGTGCATCCGCACGGTCGCCGTCCCCACGAACGACGCCACGTTCGTGGAGATCCCGCGCCGCTCGAGCCACCTCAGGTACTCGCCCAGCGTGGTCCACTCGATCTTGTACTTGATGTCGCCCTGCGACTCGCGCTGCGCCCACTTCATCGCCTCGTTCCACGGCCCCATCGACGACCCCTCGCCGAGCACCTCGAGCGTGACGCCCTGCCGGATGTCGCTCTGCGACCGCCCGTCATGAATGAGCGATTCGTTCGCCCAACTGAGCATATTGATGAACCCCGGCGCCACGGCCGACCCGCCTGCGTCGATCTCCACCCGTCCCCGCGCACCCGCCAACTCCCCGACGGCCGCAATCCTGTCACCCCGGATGCCAACCGCACCGCGAACGGGCTCCGCGCCGGAGCCGTCGTAGATCATCCCGTTGCGGATGAGCACGTCGTAGCGATCGGCGGCAGAGCAGCCGCCGGATGCGATGAGCACAAGCAGCACACTTGACCATCGGACGATCATGGACACATACTCCGACCGACGCCCGCGACGTAAGGCGTGTAGGATACCGCCTGCAAGCCGGGGAGGCGACCCCGCCGGCGGCGTTATTCGTCCGGGAGACCCTGATTCGACCGGCCGCGAGGCCTCGGCCCCGGCGCAGCCTGCGGCCCGGATGAGAAACATGAAGACAATGAGCACACGTCTGGCTGCAGCGATTGCGACCGGTGCGATGGCCGTGGCGGGATGGGCGGCTTCGGGCCTTCTCAAGGCCGATTCGTCCGGCGCGAAAGCAGCTCGACCGAACCCGATCACCTCGGCCCCCGTCAATGCGGCACCAACGACAGAGCGAGCGGCCGGCGTCCTGATCAACGCGAAGGAAGACGGCTACCGCGGCATCTGGTACATGAACCAGCCGTCCCACGACGAGTATGTGTACAAGTACAGCGGCGGCCTGGGCACATACTGCGCGAACCACATCCCCTTCGCCTGGTATGCCGCCAGGGTCAACAAGACGTTCTTCACCTACGGCGGCACGACCCGGGACAGCCATACGCATCTCGTTCACATGGTCTCGTATTACGATCACCGCACAGGAATGGTCCCGCGCCCCACGCTGCTGCTCGACAAGAACACCAGCGACGCCCACGACAACCCCGTCCTCAACATCGACGACAAGGGCTACATCTGGATCTTCTCCAGCAGCCACGGGCGCAGCCGGCCCTCGTACATCTCGCGAAGTACCCGGCCCTACTCCATCGATGCATTCGAGCTCGTCTGGACGGGCAACTTCTCCTACCCGCAACCGTCGTACATGCCGGGGGAGGGCTTTCTCTTCCTGCACACCTTCTACAACCCCGGACGGACGATCTGCATGATGACCAGCCCCGACGGCATGAGCTGGTCCGAGCGCCGCCTGCTCTCGGGCATCCACGAGGGCCACTATCAGGTGAGCGGACGGATGGGCCACGGCCGGATCGGCACGAGCTTCATGTACCACCCCAACGGCAAGGGCCTCAACTACCGCACCAACCTCTACTACATGGAATCCGACGACTTCGGCCGTACCTGGAAGACGGTCGACGGCCGCGTGCTCTCTCTTCCGCTGCGGGACGTGGTGAACCCCGCCCTTGTGCACGACTACGAAAGCGAAAAACTCCTCGTGTACATCCAGGACATCACCAGCGACCCTGCCGCGCGCCCGGTCATTCTCTACACCACGAGCAGGGGCTACGAGTCCGGCCCCAGGAACATGCCCCGCACCTGGACCACCGCACACTGGACCGGGACAACGTGGGAAATCCACGGCGGCGACATCATCTCCGACAACAACTACGACACGGGATCGATCTACGTCGAGGCGCCGGACCTCTGGCGCATCATCGGCCCGACCCAGACCGGCCCGCAGCCGTTCAACCCCGGCGGCGAGGTGGCCATGTGGGTGAGCCGCGATCAGGGCAGGAGCTGGACGATGGTGCGTGAGATGACGAAGAACAGCGAGTACAACCACACGTATGTCCGCCGGCCCGTGAATGCGCACCCGGATTTCTACGGCTTCTGGGCCGACGGCCACGGCCGACGCCCCTCGGACTCGCGGCTCTACTTCTGCAACAAAAACGGCGACGTCTTCCGTCTGCCCGTGAAAATGGCGGCCGAGTTCGAGAAGCCCGAGAAGCAGTAGCCGCCGCGGGAGACGCCGCTCTTGATTCGCGGTTGTTGCGCCCCGATGATTCGCATCGGGTGGATGTGGAGTGCGGCGCCTCCAAGGCTGCCCGCCGGCGTTTTCAACGAACGAAAGGAATGAAGGGACCGGATCATGACGACGTGCAGACAATACTGGCTCATCGCGTTGACCCTCTCGGCCGTGGCGCAGGGAGCCGATGTGACAAAGGAGTCGCCCAAACTTGCCGACGAGCGGATGCAGTGGTGGCTTGACGCCCGCTTCGGCATGTTCATCCACTGGGGAACCTATTCCCTGGCCGCCCGGCACGAGTGGGTGAAGAACTACGAGAAGATACCGAACGACGTTTATCGGAAGTACTTCGAGCACTTCGACCCCGATCTCTATAACCCCAGGGAGTGGGCGCGGACCGCGAAGCAGGCCGGCATGCGCTACTTCGTCATCACCACGAAACATCATGAGGGGTTCTGCCTCTGGGACTCAAAGTTCACCGACTACAAAGTCACGAACACGCCGTACGGCAAGGACCTCATCCGGCCGATGGTTGAGGCCTTCCGCGCCGAGGGGCTGCGCGTCGGCTTCTACTATTCCCTCCTCGACTGGCACCACCCGGACTACACCGTCGATAGCTGTCATCCCATGCGCGACAACAAGGAGGAACGCGAGAAGAACAAGTCCCGCGACATGAAGCGGTACGTGGATTACGTGGAGAACCAGTTGCGCGAGTTGCTCACGCAGTTCGGCCCGATCGACTGCCTGTTCCTCGATTTCTCGTTCCCCGGCGACGACGGCAAGGGCCGCAAGGACTGGCAATCGGAACGACTGCTCAAGCTGATCCGCGAGCTGCAGCCGAACTGCCTCATCAACGACCGGCTCGACCTGCTCGACCGGCCCGACGGATGGGACTTCCGCACACCGGAGCAGTTCATGCCCCGCGCATGGGTCAGCATGGACGGCCGGCGCGTCCCCTGGGAGACCTGTCAGACGTTCAGCGGCTCGTGGGGCTATCACCGCGACGAGGCCACGTGGAAAAGCCCGCAACAGCTCATCGTCATGCTCATCGAAACGGTCAGCAAGGGCGGCAACCTGCTCCTGAACGTCGGCCCCACGGCCCGCGGCACGTTCGACGACCGCGCCTTGGAACGCCTCGCCGCCATAGGCGAGTGGATGAGACTGCACGGCCGTTCGATCTACGGCTGCACCGCCGCGCCGGAGGAGTTCAGAAAGCCGGACAACTGCCTGCTCACCTGGAACCCGAAGACGCGGCGACTCTACCTGCACGTGCTCGTGTGGCCGATGGGCAAGCTTCACTTCGACGGCATCGGCGACAAGGTAGCGTATGCCCAACTGCTCAACGACGCCAGCGAAGTGAAGTTCAGCCGCGCCGAAGGCGGGGCATGGATATCCGCGAACAGCCCGGTCGAAGGAATCACGCTCGACCTGCCCGTCCGTCAGCCGAACGTCGTTGTGCCCGTGGTAGAGCTGTTTCTGAAGTAATCGCGCAGGGCCGCGACCTCTCGCTCGCGTCTGCGAAGAGCGACAGCGCAGAAATGACGCCGTACGATCGTCGGGGCGATCGTCTTCGCCGGAAACAGGCTCACGATCCCCGATCCGGTCACGTCCGCACGCCGTCGGGCAGGCGGAACAGTGTGGGCCCGAAATCGAACAACTCGCCCGGCTTCCCCCGGGAAACGTGGCATGCGCCGCACCGGCCGGGGGAACCTTCCGGGCACTGCCGGGCAAGCGCCCGTCGCGTTTCGTCACGCTCCGCCGCCCGACATGCAAACCCCGCGCCGGCCGGGGGCGGCAATTACGGTTTCTTGATGTTCGTGGTCTTGGTCTGTCGCTCGATGAGGCTCGAACCCTCGATCTCGGGCTTGCCGATCTCGTGCCGGCCGTGCTTCGGATCGACCCACTGGGAGTAGGTCAGCTTGTCCCCGCCGCCGGCGAACTCGACGGTGCACGTGATCTGCTCGTCCGGGTTGTGGTACATCCAGCGATCGGGCTTCTGATAGCCGAATCGGTCGGGCGTACCGAGGACGGTCTCCACCTCCATCCTGGACGACTCGGTGGTGAGCGTCTGCCATCGCTCGTAGGTCAACTTGGCACAACCGGAGCCTATGCCGACGGCCAAGGTCATCAGCCCGAAGATCGCAACGTTTCTGAGAATCATGTTCCACCTCTGCATGTGCGGGGTCGTTCGCGGCTCATTTCAGGGCGCCTGTGCGCGGCGCTTCCCGGCGGTACTCTACCAGCCATCCCGCCGGGCGGCAACGCGGCGGCCGGCGTATTGCGGGTCTCGCGCGGAATGTGTCTTGCCGTAGAGAGCCCGCCGCCGGTAGAATCCGGCCGGCCGGCGGCGATAGAGCCGCTTCCGGGGCTGCGAGGTACCGGCGGAGCGGCCGGCGGTCGAGGGCCGTTGCGGCCCGATATGGCCGATCCGGGCATAGGTTGAACGGATGTAACCAGCATTTCTCTGAAAAGGAGCAGCCGATGCGCCGAGTCCATCAGGTCCTTCCGATCGCTGTCGCGGGATGCATTGCGGCCCTGGTGGCCGGGTGCGGTGGCGGCAAGGAGACGCACAACGTGACGATCTCCTACGTCCTTGAGCCGACGCAGAAACTGCCCGAGGACCTCAAGACTGTTGCGGTACTCGATGCCGGTGCGCAGATGGACGGGAGCGAGGACAGCGATCGCGCCAGGAAGTGGTCCACAATCGCCGCCGACATGATGGAGCAGATGATTCAGGACTCCGCCGCGAAGTACAAGACGGGGTTGCAGGTCGCCAAGCGTCGCGACACCGCGAAAGTGCTGGCGGAAAAGGATCTCAAGGCGGCCGGGCTGGTAGACGCCGGCACCGCCGCCAGGGCGGGGCAACTGCTCGGGGTGCAGGGCCTGATCACAAGCAAACTCAACATCCGCGTCGAGGTGAAGAAGGGCAAGAAATCCACGGTGGACATCACCAGCCTCGCCGCTGCGGGAGGATACCACTGGGGTGCCGGCGGCGGGACCGCCCACGCCCGGGAGGCCGACGAAGTCAGCCGAAACCTGACCGTCCAGTGCTCGTTCGCCCTGATGGACGCGGGCACGAGTCAGGCGATCGTCCAGTACTCGCCCAAGGCGTTTCAGAAGCACGACAAGGCCTCGCCGGGCCCCGTCTTCGGCAGCAGCCACAGCGAGGCCTCCCTCGATTCCGTGGACGCAATGATCGGCGAACTGGTCGAGCGGGGCGTGCGGGAATTCGTCAGCACCTTCGTCCCGTGCGAGGCGGAGTACAAGTACTACCTGCAATCCGGCAAGAGCAAGGCCTCGGCCATGGGCGTGCGGCTGCTGAGGGCGGACGAATACGATGCGGCGCTCGAACAGTTCAAGGCCGCCTTGGCGGAGAACCCGGAGGATCATCGCTCCGCTTTCTGTGCGGGGGTAACCTGCGAGTTGAAAAGGGATTGGGACAACGCGTTGAAGTACTACCGACAGGCCGCCGCCATGCCGAAGGTGGATGAAAAGGAGATGGCGATGTATGTGGCCGCCAAACAGCGCGTGGCCGAACATAAGGACCGCATCCGAAAAGGCGGCTAACCCCGGGGGCGGCGGGGGTGTCTACCCTGTATTGGCAGAGAGAATCTGCGCTGCGTTCCGGTCCGATGGGACCGAAGGAGGTTCGCATGAGACGGTTGGATCTGACGCTCATCGGGCTGCTGACACTGGCCGTCGTCGGCCCGGCAGCCGCACAGGTAAACACCGCCGACGCCCAGAAGAAGGCGCTGGCCAGGCGTGCAGCAGAGGCCGACGCCTACCGCAAACTGGCCGAGTGCGTCAAGGGTCTTCAGATCACGTCGGATACCTACGTGCGGGACTTCGTCGCCGAAAACGACAGCATCCGCGGGGCAATGGACGAATTCATCCGCGGCGTACGGCTCGGCGAGCCCAGGTGGTTCGCCGACGGGTCGTGCGAGGTGCCCGCCGAGGTAACCGTGCAGAAGGTGATCGAGACGCTCAAGGAGGTGCATACGCGCTTCTACAAGGGGCACAAGATCAAAGGCTCCGACTTCGCCGATATGGAACGTCGGATTGACAGGAAGGTCATCAAGGTGGTGGGCATGGGCGCGCCCCGCCCGGACCTTCCGCCCGACCTGCCGGAGGGCGTCGCGGAGCAGCTCAAGGCACCGCCGATGCCGCCCGACCCGCCCCTTCCCGACCTCTGGCTGAAGATCGGCCCGCAGGCGCGGCTCATGGCCAAACAGGCCGCCGAACTCGATGCGAAGCGCAAGCTCCTGGAGCGCATCAACGGGCTTCGGATCACCTCGGACACGACCGTGCGGGATTTCGTGGCCCAGTCCGACGAGATCAGGGCGCAGGCGAACGGCGTCGTCGTCGGTGCGGAGATCGTGCAGGTCTACTGGCATCATGATGAGCCGATCGTCGAGGTGACTGTAGCGGTGCCCGCCGAATCCGTCGTGACGCTCATCAGGGAGCTGCACACGCGGCACATCCACGGCGACGACATCAAGGGCACGGACGTGAGCGAGGTGACGAAGTCGATCAAGAGCAAGACGTTCCAGGCCACGGGAATGGGCATCCCCCCGCAGAAGTACATCGACGCCTATGCGCGCACGCAGGGCACCCGGGTGCAGCTCCCGCCGTGGGCCGCGCGAACGATCGAGGCGACCGGCGAGGCCGTTCCGCCCGAAGGCAAGGGCGGCACGGCACAGGGCCGGCTGATGGCGGCGCGGGCCGCCGAACTGGACGCCAAGCGGAAGCTCGCGGAGAAGGTGTACGGACTGAGCCTCTCCTCGCAGACCACCGTCAAGGACTTCATCGCCCAACACGATGAAATCCGCTCCTATATGGACGCGATCCTGGTCGGTGCGAGCATCGAGAAGACCGAATACGACGGGGAGACGGCGAAGGTAACGGTGGCCATCCCCGGCATGCAGGTCTGGCAGGTGATCAGCCAGCAGACGCGAGTCGAATCCGCATCGAGGTAACGCCCCGGGTACGGATATCGAAGACCCGGCTGTGAAGCCCGCGGGCACGCAAGGCGGCCCCGTGGGCAGGCGCGTGAAGGAGCTTGTGATGCTGCGAGCGATACTCTTCCTGGCGACCCTCGTCGCGCCGGCGGCCCTGCTGACGGCGACCGCCGGCTGCCATGAGAAGGTCACGACGGTTCAGGAGACGGAGCAGAGACACGAATCCGAGCCGCGGATGGTCTCGCCCGGCAAGGAAGTCGTCGAGTAAACCGGGCGATCGGCCGCGGGCGGGGTCAGAGTCTTCCGTCGCAGCTTTTGCGCGCCTTGCGCGCATGTTATCGCGCTGCGGCGGT
>CAZZFA010000133.1:0-10560 GCA_964653435.1 uncultured Planctomycetales bacterium
CAATCAGCCAGATTCTTCGTCGCTGCGCTCCTCAGAATGACGGGTGGCACTACCGTCGCAGCGCGCTACAAACGCGCAAGGCGTGCCACGGGTATGGCACGCCGCGCGCAAGGCGCGTCATGCGCAAGGCGCGCAAAAGCTGCGACGCAAGGCTCCAATCCCCAACCCCCGGTTCCCAACCCCCAAGCCCCGGTCCCCAATCCCTGATCCGCAGCCCCCGACCCCAACCCCTGATCCCCAACCTCCAATCCTTGGCCCACAACAGGGGGTCAGGGTCGAGGCGGAACGAGTGGGTGCCGGGTGGTACAAAGGCCGCGAGTGCCGGCCTGCCACGTCCGCCGGGGTCCTCCCATCCGTCGGGACCACTGGCTCACTGACCGGCCGCGCGGTCGGACGGTGACTGCTCGCCCTCAGCCATTTCGGGGGAGACTCCAAAATGACGGCCGGTTGACAGCACGGCGCAGCGCCGATACGGTTCAGGTTCCGGTTGCGGTCCCCGTGGCGGCGGATGGCCCGCGGGCGGCCCAGGCCGGCCCCGCACGATGGAGTGGTTCATGATTGACTTGCGAAGATCGGCTCTGGCCCTGTGTAGTGCGTTCGTACTCGCCCCACTCGCGGTTGCGCAGGCGCCGGCGCCGGCGAACGAGCTGGCGGCGATTCGTACCCGTACCCCCACGGACGCGGACCGGCGCACCATCGCACAGTGGATTACGGGGCGGATTGAGGCGGCGATGAAGCCGTCGGCGGACCTGGCGGCGTTCCGGGGGGCCCTCCTGGGCGAGTTCCGTGCCACCGGCGCCACCGAGCCGTTCAAACAGGCGTTCGCCGATCTTTCCGCGGAGGCATGTGCGAAGCTCATCGGCGACCCGGCCAACGGCCAGGGTTCCGGCGCGCTGGTATGCGGGATGTTGCTCGGCATTCTCGCAGACATGGGCCGGCCGAGTGCGATGCCGGCCGCACTGGAGGGACTCAAGAGCAGGGCCGAGTTCGTGCGGGAGCGCGCGGCGACGTGCCTGTTCCGTATACGCGAGCGGATACCGGCGTCGGAGATGCAGCGGGTTTTCGATGCGCTGGCGGCCACGGCGGGCAAGGAGGCGAACGACGTAGTCCTGAGCGCGATGTACAAGGCCCTCTACGCCTGCGGAAAGCCCGAGGATGCGACGAAGGCCGTGCTGGCCGTGCTTGGCAGCCGGGTCGCGGCGTATCAGAAACGCGATCTTCGCGGTTGCATGGGCGACATCACGGCGGACGAGCTCCTTGCCGAGACCTGTACGGCCCGCCGTGCCCAGATTCCCGCCGAGACACTCCGGCTCGCCGTGCGGCGGCTGGCGGAACTGTTGACCGTGGCCGTGTTGAACTACAAGGAGCTTTCCGCCGTCACGGGAGGCTCGCGGGAGCAATCCCGGGCGGATCTCCAGCGGCTCGCGCTGCTCATCGACGCAACGGAGCGGGCCTTGGCAAAGGCGACGGCCACGGACCCGCAGAAGCAATCGGTTACCGAGCAGATGAAGGGGCCCGAGACCGGTCGCATGGAGCGGATGCAGGCGGCGCTTGATCGCTGGATCGGGACGCCGCAGAAGCCGGGCGTGCTGAGCCAGGCGTTCAACGTGCCGGCGGGACTGCCGGATATCCGACTGACGCCGACCGCGACCGGCTCGCCGAGTACCCAACGATCCGCCGCCCCGGCAGCGAGGTCATGAACCGGCCGGCGGCGGTGCCGGGAACCGGCCCGGCGATCAGGAGCTGCGGGACGCTCGGCGAGTGTCCATGCGTCTGCAGACGAGGATCAGGTCGGGGCTGGCGGCGGCGGCATACGGTTCGCCCGCATAGCTTCCGAGCTGCTTGAGGATGCGGAAGCCGGCCGCGCGGAGCCACCGGCAGAGCGGCGCGGCGTCAATCGGGTAGAGGCGTCCGCGGAAGACCTCCTGCTTCCATGCCCCGGCTTCCTTCCAGAGCGTGACGCCCGTCAGGGTTACCTGGCGGCCGGCTGCGTGAAACACCTTGAACGATACGTATTCGCGTCCGTGGATGCGCAGCACGTGCGGTCCCCGAACGTACCCGCCGCGTCGAAGCTCGTCCCGCATCCGGGCGAAGTTGATTACCTGGATCAGCAGATGTCCGCCGGGCCGCAACAGGCGGGCGAAGTTTCTGACCGCTGATCGGACGCCCGGCTCGGAGCCGGCCAGCGGCAGCGAGTTGCCGATGCACAGGATGCCGTCAAACGGCCCGCCCGCCTTCTGCGGGAGCTGTGCGAAGGACGCACGCACGACGCGAACGCGCACGTCCTGCTCGCGGGCGACGCGCTGCGCGTATCGGACCATGTCTGCGCTTGCATCGGCGGCCGTGACGCGATACCCGCGATCCGCGAGGGCGGCGGCGTGGCGCCCGGAGCCGCAACCTGCGTCGAGCAGGCCCAGTCGCCCCGGCGGCCCGAAGACCTGCACGAGAAAGGGGATCTCGCGGCCAAGGCGGGCCGTCCAGTTGACCTGGCGGTCGTAGCATTCCGCGGAAGCCGGAAACGTATGTGCGCGGCGGTTGCCCATGGCGTTTCACTCGCACTTCGGCCGCTGGTTCGGTCCGTTGAAACAGGCCTGGAAGATCGCAAAGTCCCCGAGATCCACGTCCGCGTCCCGATCGAGGTCGGCCACCTCGCAGCCCGTCAGACGCGGCGCTCGGTTGGGGCCGTTGAAACAGTATTGGAGGAAGGAGAAGTCGGAAAGATCCACGTCGTTGTCGCGATCGAGGTCGCCGGGGGGCGGCGGCGCGTAGGGTACGGCGCTGACCGGGAGCGAGTTGGCGCTCTCGCCGCCGTAGTTGAAGGCGGAGACGACGTAGTAGTAGCGCGTGCCATTGGTCAGGGCCGTGTCCAGGTGAGTCGTGGCGGTCACGCCGGGCGCGACGACGGCGTACGGTCCGCCGCTTGTCGTGGCGCGTTTCACGTTGTAGCCGCTCGCGCCGCTCACGGCGTTCCAGGTGAGCGCTACTGTCCGGTCGCCCGGTGAGGCGGCCAGCCCCGTCGGTGCGGACGGGGGAGAGACCGGGGTGGCGACAGCTTCGTTCGAGTTGGGACTCTCCCCGGCCGGGTTGCTCGCGGTTACCACGTAGTAGTACGTCCTGCCGTTGAGGGCCGTTGTGTCGGTCCAGGTGGTCGCCGTCAGGTTGGCAGCGATAGTGGCGTAGGGGCCGCCCTCGGTCGTACCGCGTTTGAGGTTATAGCGGAGCGCGCCGGCCGGCGCGGTCCAGTTGAGCACGACCCGCGCATTGCCCGGGGTGGCGGTCAGTCCCGCCGGTGCGCGCGGCGGGAGCGGTTGCACCTCGATGCCGCTTGACTTGGGGTTGTCGGCGGAGCCGGCGGAGAACTGGATGATGATCTGACCGCTGCTGTCGGCGTCCGCGGTGAACGAGCGGATGACGCCTTTGTTTGCAGCGCCGGCGGCCGCAACGATGTCGAACTCGCTGAGGACCGGCGTGCCGTTGATGGCCACGTGGAAGCGGCGCTGCCCGGCGCCGGTGAAGTAGATCTCGGCGAAGTGGAGCCGGACGTTGTAGGGCGCACCGGCGGCCAGGCCGGCGAACGTGTACGTGAACGAGGGGCTTGCCCAGCGTTCACTGCGGTAGACGGCCTCCGGCGCCGGATCGGTCAGGCCGCCGAGGTCGATCGCGGCGGTCGTCGAGTAGGCGTTCCCGCCGGCATAGCAGGCGTCGGGGGCGAACGACCCGGCGAGGCCGCCGCCGGAGTTGACCGCGTACCCGCCGAGGAGCGTTGCGCCGGCCTGGGCGGAGTTGGCGCTTTCCCCGGCCGCGTTCAGCGCGGAGACGACGTAGTAATACGTTGCGCCGGTGGTCAACGAGGTGTCCGTGTAACTGTTGGCGGTCGGGCTTGCGATCGTGACATACGGCCCGCCGGTCGTGGCAGACCGCTTGACGTTGTAGCGATCGGTGTCGGCGGTGGCGGACCAGTTGAGGTAGACCGAGGTCGGCCCGAAGGCGGTTGCGGTGAGGTTGACCGGCGGCGCCGGCGGGCCCGGCGGAGGCGTCGTCGCCAGATGACCGGCCAGCCAGGGTGCGATCGGCTCCAGGTCGAACGAGAACCAGTTCTGCGTATCGCCGCTCTGAAACAGCGTGCAGCCCACGACGTACGGGTCCTGCATGAGTTGCTGGTCGAACCAGGCGAGCCAGTCCTGATACCGCGCCGCGTCGTATGCCTTCCAGCCGGGGCCGCCGGGCGCGGCCTGTCCGTCCACGCCGCCTTCGGTCAGAATGAGCGGCAGATCGCTGAGATCCGGGTAGTACTGCGCGAAGTAGTTGTAGTACTGACGGTAGCGAAGCGAGTACCAGATCTCGACACCTGCATCTTTCGTGTAGAGCAGCGTGTAGCTGTGATACGACCAGCCGCCGCCGTAGCTCTTGCAGAGCCGCAGGGCGGGGACGATCGTGTCGAGCACCTGGTGAACGTAGTTCGTGTCGCCCGGCGGATTGCCGACGGCGATGCTGAACGCGCACGGTTTGAAGCCGGCGTTGCCGATCAGCGGGGCGAGGGTCAGCCAGAACGAGTTGAACCACTGCGCTTCCTGAATCGACGCCCAGGTCGGCGTGCTGTCGCCTTCGTTCGGGCCTTCGACGTAGTCGATGAGCGCCCGGTCGGACGGCGAGAGGGAGTTGATCGCCGGCGCGAGTACGGCGTTCCAGAAGTCTTGCGCGCTGGCGGCCGGATCGTTCGCGAGTGTGTAGCGGCGGCTGGTGTAGATGCGGAGGACCAGTATGCCGTTGGGCGTGCCGCTCTTGAACTCGCGGGCGGCGGCGAGCATTGAGGAATGCGTGTCGAGGATCTTGAGCACACGTGGGTGAGCGGCGACGATCTGCCGGGCCCCGGCGGTGTAGTTCAGGATAAGGTGGGCGCTGAGGCGGCTGTAGCTGGGCGGTGCCGCCTGCGCCGACGGGAGCGGGCACGGCCACCGTGCCGGCGCGACGGCGCCGGCGAGCGCACAGAAGAGGATGAGCATCACGCGGCGTTTCGCGGTGCGATCCGGTGAAACCCGTCGTTGCTCGTTCATTCCGCCCCCTGGAGTTGCAGCGCCGGCCGCTACTGCAAAGCTAGCAAATGCGGTCCGGCGAGACAAGCCCCGTATTGCCCCCGCATGCAGGTGTTCGCCTCCGTGGCGCCGGCACTGCGGGCCGCCGGCGCATTCACGATGTACCGGATCCCGGCAAGGCCGGAAATTATTCGGCCCCGAAGCCCGACGTGGCGGCCCAGGGAGACGATTCGCGGAAAAGGGGTGGCGCTCCGGAGACCATGGTCGAGGCAGGGCCTCGAGACCATGGTGGAATCGGGGTCTCGAGACCCTTCTTACCTCGCGGCGAATCGGTAGATCGTCGTCGTCTTGTACGTCTGGCCCGGCCGCAGGATCGTCGAGGGGAACTGCGGATGGTTCGGCGAATCCGGGTAATGCTCGGTTTCGAGACAGAACCCGTAGCGGAATCTGTAGACCTTGCCGCCCTTGCCGACGTTGCTGCCGTCGAGGAAGTTGCCGCAATAGAACTGGATCGCCGGCTCGGTCGTGAGGACCTCCATCACGCGGCCGGTGGTCGGTTCGTAGACCCTCGCGGCAAGCGACATCTCGGCATCGTTCTTGTTCAGCACCCAGCAGTGATCGTAGCCCTTGCCGAGCTTGAGCTGCTCGTAGTTCTGGTTCACGCGGGCGCCGATCGCGGTCGGTGTCGTGAAGTCCATCGGCGTGCCCTTGACGGGCCGAAGTTCGCCCGTGGGGATCAGGGTGGCGTCAACCGGGACGAAGCGGTCCGCGTTGAGCATCAGCTCGTGGCCCAGGATGTCGCCGTTGCCGGCACCGGCGAGATTGAAGTAGCTGTGGTTCGTCAGGTTTACGGGCGTGGCCTTGTCCGTCGTTGCTTCGTAGTCGATCCGCAGCTCATTGTCGTTCGTCAGCGAGTAACGGACCGTGCACCGAAGGTTGCCCGGGTAGCCTTCTTCGCCATCCTTGCTGAGGTACGTCAGTTTCAGCCCGACGGCGTCGTTGCCCTGGAACGGCTGCGCCTCCCACACGACCTTGTCGAAGCCCTTGAGGCCGCCGTGCAGGTGGTTGCCCATGTTGTTCGTCGCGAGCTTGTACTCGACGCCGTCGAGCGTGAAGCGGCCTTTGGCGATGCGGTTGCCATAGCGGCCGACGATCGCGCCGAAGTACGGCGTGGCCTTGATGTAGTCGGCGAGCTTGTCATAGCCGAGGACGACGTCGGCCAGCTTGCCGTGGCGATCCGGCGCGTAGAGCCGCACGACGATTCCGCCGTAGTTCGTGATGTCGGCGGACATGCCGTTGGCGTTCGTCAGGGTGTACAGGTCAACGGGCGTGCCGTCTCTGGTCGTGCCGAACGGTTCCTTCTTGATGCCCATCTCGCACTTGCCTTTCTGCATCATCATGCCTTGTCTCGCATCCGGGGTGCTCGCGCAGGAGCAGAGCAGGATGGATGCCGATGCGAATGTCAATGCCGAAAGCCAACCGGTGCCGTGCCACGTCTTCATGATATCATCTCCTTGAGGCTCGCGGCGCCGGCGCGGACCCGACAGCCAAGGCGCCGCAACGTGAGGGATTCTACCATTCGAGGGTGGTGTCGCAAGGCGGCCGCCTGTCTCGGTCGTTCGTTGTCCCTCGCCGCGGACATCTACCACACTGAGCCGCGCTATACGAAGGACCTGGGTATCCGGGTCCACCCGGGTAGCCCACCTTCAGTGAAGGTAGGTTCACGATTCCGATTCGCGGACGCGAGGGTGTAGAGTCGTCCGTCGCAGCTCTTGCGCGCCTGTATCGCGCTGCGGCGGTAGCGCTGCCCGCCATTCTGACGAGCGCAGCGTCGAAGAATCTGGCGGATTGGCGCAGGCAAGCCAGGTGCTTCGCTCGGCACGACGGGGGCTGGTGTGCCCGTGTTCGGTTGCGGCCGAAGGCCGCCTTTGGGGGGTCTGGGTCGTCAAACGTCATCGCGTACGAGGCTTGTCCAGACCCTGGGGGCGGCCGGGCACGCGGAAATAATTCGGCGCTCTTCCCTCGTGCATCGCGCGTGTGTATACTCGAAAGGGTCCATAGTTCCATCCGAGCGCCAAGCGCCATCATTTTGTCTCGGGGATGTCGGGCCCGGTCTGGGAAATGCACTTCCGGTCTGGTTCGGCACGCCGTGCGAAAGGGAATGCAGAAGTCGTGTCTATGCAGGAAGTTGTTGGTACGCTGGAAATCACCGAGCGGGGCGAAGGGTTTCTTCGGTCCGCTGAGCGCAACTATGCCGTCCAGGCAGCCGACCCCCTGGTCGGCCGGGATGTGATCGGCCGCTACGGCCTGCGCGGGGGCGAGAGGATTGTCGCCGTCGCCGGGCCGCGGAAGCGACACGGCCCGGTGCATGTGGCGGAAGTCCGTTCGATCAATGATCTGGATCCGGGGGCGTACGGGGAGCTCAAGCCCTTCGGCGATTTGACGGTGGTCGATCCGCACGAACGGATCCGCTTCGAGACCCCCGGGGGGCCGACGACGATGCGGGTGATCGACCTGATGACGCCGATCGGCAAGGGTCAGCGGGGGCTCATCGCCGCGCCTCCGCGGACCGGAAAGACGATCCTTCTCCAGCAGATGGCGGCGGGCATCGCGGCGAACCACCCCGAGATCTACATGATGGTGCTGTTGATCGACGAGCGTCCGGAGGAAGTCACGCACATGCGGCGGACCGTCCATGGCGAGACCGTCGCCTCGAGCAACGACAAGGATGTGCTGAACCACGTCCGAATCGCGCGGCTGATGATCGAGAAGGCCAAGCGGATGGTCGAGTGCGGCAAGGACGTGCTGATCCTGCTCGATTCGCTGACGCGGCTCGGACGGGCGTTCAACGCATTCGTGGGCTCGAGCGGGCGGACGATGACGGGCGGCCTGGACATCCGCGCGATGCAGGAACCCAAGGCGATGTTCGGCGCCGCCCGGAAAATCGAGAACGGCGGCTCGCTGACGATCATGGCGACGGCCCTGATCGACACGGGCAGCCGCATGGACGAGTTGATCTTCAACGAGTTCAAGGGCACGGGGAACATGGAGATCATGCTCTGCCGCGACCTGGCAAACAAGCGGATCTGGCCGGCGATGGACCTGCACCAGTCCGGGACGCGCAAGGAGGAGCTGCTGCTTCGGCCGGAGGAGCTGAAGCAGGCCGTGCGCATCCGGCGGAGGCTCAACGGTATGGCCATCGACCGGGAGATGCTCATGCTCACCGAAGCCCTCGAGAAGTTTCCCAGCAACGAGAAGTTCCTCGCCGCGCAGGCCGTGTAGAGTCTTCCGTCGCGGCTTTTGCACGCCTCGCGCGTATGCACCGCGCTGCGGCGGCAGCGCCCCCCGTCATTCTGAGGAGCGCAGCGACGAAGAATCTGGCTGAGTGGCGCAGAGAAGCTGGATGCTTCGCTTCGCTCAGCATGACGGGGCTGGGGCGCCCGCGTTCGGTTGCGGCCGAAGGCCGCTTTCGGAGGGCTTTCCGGAGCCCGACTTCCAGGCAAACCGATACGGTGCATCGGCAAGGAGCACAGCGTCACGGTCGGCGGTCGGGTTCTGCAGGCCGTTTTTGAATCGGGGCCTGGAGCCTCCTGCTACCATTCCTGCGGGGCGGGCGATAGAATGCCCCTGCTGTCGGGCACGCGAGATGTGCCCACGAGGGATTTCCATGAGTGCAGGCAGTTTCTGGGGTCGGCTTTCCGAGATGTTCCGGCCGGGCCGCCGTGGCAGCCGCGGGCTTGGACCGGTCGGCGAGGACGGGTTGCTTGCGGAGGGCGCCGCCTCGGTCGCCGACGAGGACGATGGCGCGCCCGTTTCGACGGGCAAGTCCATCAGCCGGTGGACGCGGCGGGACCAGGCCCTGCAGCAGCTCCAGGAGGGCTACCAGCGGGTGACGGATCTGATCGACGCCATGCAGAAGCACATGGGCGAACAGAGCGAACGCACCGAGCGGATCGCGTCGTCGCTCGATCGCCTGGCCCGCGTGCTGTCCGATCTGCCGACGGCATCGCGACAACAGGCGCAGACCCTGGAGGCCATTGCCTCGCACCTGGAGATGACGAATTCCCGGACGCAGCAGCTTGCCGAGAGCATCCGAGAACTGCCGGGCGCGACCAAGGCGCAGGGCGAGGCCCTTACCGGCGTGACGCGACAACTCGAAATGGCTAACGAGACGCATGTGCAGCTCAACCATACGCTCTCGTCTCTCGGCGAGGCGGTGGGCACGCTGCGGCGCGCGGGAGAAGCGCAGGCCGATTCGCTCCGGGCACTGCAGAGCGAGGCACGGGAACGAGAGGGCCGTCTGGCGGACCTGATACGGCAGCAGCAGCGGCGATTCACCTGGCTGTTCGTCATTACGCTGGTTCTTGCATTGCTCGGCGCGGCGGCAGGGGCCGCGGTAGTCGTGCTGCGCGTGTTCTATCGTTGAGAAGTGGCCCGGCCGTCTTGCGCACGGGTCGGCGGATTCCCATGCTGCGGCGGGTTCGTGCGGCCGCCGCCGGGGCGCAACGATCCCGTGGGAGACGGCAGGCGGGCGGCAGCCACGGCTGGAGGGCCATAGCGCGTAACAGGTTGTGAAATAACGAGTTACGTGGGCTGCGTCGTTGAAGAATCGCGTCGGGGGCGGAAAGGGGGTTGTTCGCGGGACGGTCGGATTGGGATCGCGGCGACGGCGTGCGGCAAGAGGCGGGGTGCGCGGTTTGACAAGCGGCCGCAAATACTTATACTAACGAGACTCTGGCCAGGGTCGCAGTGTCTACCGGCTGCGCTGGGCGAGCGGAGTGCGAGCCCGCTTGGTCTGAGGCGGCGAAGCGCCCTCGTCGGAGCGACGGCCGCACAAGACGAAACGGTGAGTCATTCGCAGCGTATCGGTGCGCGCGGATGCTGCTGTAGCTCAGCTGGTAGAGCGCGTCCTTGGTAAGGACGAGGTCACGGGTCCGATTCCCGTCAGCAGCTTTGCTGTGGAGCGGCGGGCCGGTTCGCGGCGAGTGTTTTTCGAGGATGGCCGGGCGGAAACGGGTCCGAGCCGGCACCCCCGCGCGTGCGGGGGATGCGAGCGTACAGTTGCAGGTTCGCAGCAAACGGGTTGGGCCGCAGAGGCGGTTCCACAAGAAAGAGTGGAGGAGTAACGGTCATGGCCAAGGACACCTTCAAGAGAACCAAGCCACACGTCAACGTCGGGACCATCGGTCACGTGGACCATGGGAAGACGACGCTCACCGCCGCGATGACCGCGGTGCAGGCCAAGAAGGGTCTGGCCCGGTTCAAGAGTTACGACGAGGTCGCGAAGGCGTCCGAGAAGGAAGGCCGCCGCGACCCCACGAAGATTCTGACGATTGCCACGTCGCACGTGGAGTACGAGACCGACAAGCGGCACTACGCGCACGTGGACTGCCCGGGCCACGCGGACTACATCAAGAACATGATCACGGGCGCGGCGCAGATGGACGGCGCGATCCTGGTGGTGGGGGCGGACGACGGTCCGATGGCTCAGACGCGCGAGCACATATTGTTGGCGCGCCAGGTGAAC
>CAZZFA010000133.1:10570-10808 GCA_964653435.1 uncultured Planctomycetales bacterium
TTCCGGCGATGGTGGTGTTCATGAACAAGGTGGACTTGGTGGACGACCCGGAATTGCTGGACTTGGTGGAGCTTGAGCTTCGGGAGTTGCTGACGAAGTACGAGTTTCCTGGGGACGAGATCCCGATCATTCGTGGTTCGGGCCGAGCGGCGCTGGAAGGGACGAACGACGAGATAGGGAAGAACCAGGTGCTGGCGCTGATGAAGGCGGTGGACGAGTACATACCGACGCCGGAGCG
>CAZZFA010000134.1:0-10510 GCA_964653435.1 uncultured Planctomycetales bacterium
ATGCTGGGAAAGGAGAAACGCTGAATGCATCTAAGCGTGAAACCCCCCTCAAGATAAGGTCTCGGGTGCACCTTCGGGTGCGTGAAGGCCCCTGGTAGACTACCAGGTCGATAGGCGGGAGGTGTACGGCGAGTGATCGCTTGAGCTGACCCGTACTAATGGCCGAGGGCTTGATCGCATGGTTGATGTGCTGTCAACCCGCCTTGGTGATCAATCACCCGTGCGTCGGCCGCTGCAAGACTTGCCGTTCGTCCGTGTATTCGGTTCAAAGAGAACGACACCCGCCGGGCGTGCTGGAACGTCCGGCGGGTTCTTTTTTCGCTCACGCGTTCGTCCCGGCTGACCCGCACGAGGCCCCGGCCCGCGCGCGTTCGCACAGCAGCCGGAGCGCCTCCACCTGCTCGCGGAGCACGGCGACGGCCTCCCGGGCCTTCGCGCCGGTTTCCAGCTCCCTGGCCGCCTGTGTAATGAGCGGGTATCCGTATCCGCCGGCGGCGCCTTTGAGCTGATGGGCGGTCCTGGCGAGGGTCTCGAAGTCCTGTGCCATCAGCGCCTGTCCCATCGCCTCGATCCGCGCGGGCAGCTCGTGCAGGAACTGCTCGATGATCTCGGCCATGTCGGTGTCGGCCGCGAATTCGCTCGGCAAGGGTTCGACCGCCGGCGGGACGTCCGGGGCCGGCGGTGCAGGGCCGGAGGCTCGATCGACCTGCCTGCGGATGGTATCCAGCAGGGCCTTGCGATCGACGGGCTTGACGGCGTAGTCATCGCAGCCGACATCCAGGCACCGCTGGCGGTCCTGTGCCATTGCATGCGCGGTCAGGGCGATAATCGGCCCGCGCCAGCCGGCGGCGCGGAGCCGCTGGGTCAGCTCATACCCGTCCATCTCGGGCATCTGCATGTCCGTCAGGATCACGTCGAACGGCGAGTTGCTCCGGGAGGCTTCCAGCGCCTTTTCAAGGCCGATCCGCCCGTTCTCGGCCAGCTCAAGGATCGCACCTGCCTTTTCGAGAAGGTGCGCGATCAGCCGCCGGTTGTCCTCGCCGTCTTCGACGAGGAGGATGCGCAACCCTTCCAGCACCTTCTCGCGAGTGGCCGGCGACGACGGGGGCTTGCCTTCGCGGCGCACGGCGAGCGCATCTCCGTTGGCATGCTGCTCGATCATGCGGACGCCGTCCAGCGGTCCGACGGAGACCGTCGCGCGGAAGCGCGTTCCCTGCCCCGGCCGGCTTTCGACGAGGATCACGTCGCCGCCGAGCATTTTCGCCAGACGTCTGCTGATGCTCAGGCCGAGTCCCGTGCCGCCGAACTGTCGCGTCATCGAGTCGTCGGCCTGGCTGAACGGCTGAAAAACCCGTGTCGCCTGCTCCGGGGTCATGCCGATGCCGGTGTCGATCACGTCGAACTGGAGGCGGGGGCCGTCGGCGGCATCCGCGAGGCACACCTGGAGCGTGACGCCGCCGCGTTCGGTGAACTTGATGGCGTTGCCGATGAGGTTGAAGATGATCTGGCGGAGGCGCAGCGGATCGGTGCGGATGGTTTCCGGGATCGGTCCGACGAACTCGACGTCGAACCGGAGGCCCTTGCCCTGGGCGAGCGGAGAGGCCAGCGAGATGATCTGGGCCATGATTTCATGCGGCGAGCAGGCGATGGACTCGACGGCCATCTTGCCGGCTTCGATCTTGGACAGGTCGAGGATGTCGTTGAGCAGCGAGAGCAGGTGGCGGCCGTTGCGCTGGATCACCTCCATGTGCCGGCGGTTGGCGGCCTGCGCTTCCCGGGCGGCCTCGATGGGGCAGGCGGCACAGGTGTCCAGCGACTCGAGGATGAGGTCGGCGTATCCCAGGATGGCCGTCATGGGCGTGCGGATCTCGTGGCTCATGTTGGCCAGGAACTGGCTCTTGGCCACGTTCGCCATTTCCGCCTCGACGGCCATCCGGGTCGCTCGTTCCGTTGCTTTCTCCAGTTGGGCATTTGTCTGCCGCAGCTCTTCCTCCGCCCGCTTCTGATCGGAGACATCGCGGAGAACGCCCACGGCATGCCATCGTCCGGCGATCTGTACGGCCGAGAGAGACAGCGCGATCGGGATCTCACGGCCGTCGCGACAGCGGGCGTACAGTTCGACGGTCTTGCCCACCGCGGCGCCTCTGCCTGTCCGCGTGAACTCCGGGAACGCCCTGCGGTGTGCCTCGATGTATCGTTCCGGGACAAGCAGGTCGTGCAGGTTCCGCCCGATCGCCTCGTCTGCCGCGTACCCCAGGATGCGTGTCGCGGCCGGATTCCAGTAGGATATGTGTCCCTGCGGGTCCATCATGAGGATGGCATCCTGAGCCGAGTCCGCGATGGCGCGCATACGGAGTTCGCTGGCGAGCAGGTCGTCCTGTGTTTTTTTCTGCTCGGTGACATCACGGACCAATGCCTGGAGGAACGGCCGGCCGTCCAGCTCCATGCGAGTAAGCAGGATGCGACTGGGAAACTCGCGCCCGTCCACCCCTTTGTGCGTCCACTCGAAGGCACAGGAGCCATCCCGCATGGCGGTCTCGATCATCGCCCTGGCTTTCGCCTCGGAGGGGCACCCGTCCGGCTGCGTCGCCGGCGCCAGTGTCCAGGGAGGCAGCGACGTGATCTCGGCCTCGTTTGGCACGCCGAACATCCTGAGGGCGGCGGGGTTGGCGGAGGTGAACCTCCAGTCCGGGGGGGTCAGGGTCATGATGGCGTCCGGGGCGCTCTCGAACAGGAGGCGATACCGCTCCTGGGCCTGCCGCATCGCCGCCATCGCCTGGATTCGCTCGCGCTCCGCCGCGAGTTGTCTCCGGAGCCATCGCTGGTCGCGGTGGCGTTGCCCCAGGCCCACGGCCAGGGCGGCAGCGACGATGAGCACGAACAGGGCGGCCAGGATCTTGTGCGCATCTGCCCGCAGCGGGGCGTAGAACTCCGCGAGGTCCGCCTTGGCCACTACGAACCAGGGCGTGTCGGGGACGGGGCGGACGACGGCCAGCACGGGGACGCCGCGATAGTCTCTTCCCTCGACGCACCCCCGCATTCCCTGTGCGGCCATGGCGGCCGGCAGGCTCCCGGGCCGGTCGATTCGAGCACGGAGCGTCAGCGTTGTTCCGGTCTGATGCCGCAGTTCATTGAGGAATACCACGTCGTTGCCTTCCCGTCGGATGAGCAGTGTTTCGGCGGTCGGGCTTGGCGTCGGCCAATTCCGGATCTCGGGGAAGATCTGCTCGTCCGGGTCGATCTTCAGGAGGAGGGCCGCAACAGGTTCGGCGCCGGTTGCGTTTTCCGTGTCGGAGGCCAACGGGCTCATGAGGGGCACCGCGAGGTCGAGATGGGTGTCCTCACAACCGGGACAGAGACTGCGGTGGAGATCGGACATGACCACCTGGCGTGTGCGCAGGGCTTTGGCGGCGGCATCCCGCGCCACGGGACCGAGTGCGGTTTCGTCCTTCGGCGCGGCCAGTCGGACGTGCAGGTGCGCATCGAGAAGCAGAACGCCGGAGCACTGGTTGTGCTTGCGGATCGACTCGAGCCAGACGGCAAGCGGCTGCCGCGAGTCGCCAGCGGCCAGAAACTCGCGCACGTGCTGCGCGAGAGACGGCACGGCGATGATTTCGTTCGCGCCGTTCATGCGTTCGTTCCGCCAGCGGACGAGCGAACGGACTTTCAGATCGGCGATCGCCGAGATGGCGTCCTGCTCCACTTGCCTTGCGTCGGCGATCTGGTGCCGGACATAGATGAAGCCGATGGAGGAGATCGCCAGGAAGAGAAGAGCGAAGACGGCCAGGGGACTTCGTGCGAACCCGCTCGCGGAGCACGAGTCATCCGCCGCCGCGCGCAGCACCGAGAGCAGCCGCGCCCGGGGGTCGCAGGCGAACAGAACGCCGAGGTTCAGAAAGACAAAGGCGACGGCCGTCCAGAAGGCCATCGGAATCGTATCCGTGCCGTAGAACAAGGGCGTGCACGCTGCGTAGCTGAGCAGGACCACGAAACAGATCGCAAACCCGAGGATTGCCAGGACGGGGGCCCACTGCGCGCAGCGGGATCGGGATGCAAGAGGTTGCGACCGAAGGAGGACGGTCAGGGCGACGCACGGAAAGACCAGGGCGTTCAGCGGCGCCATGCGCCCGATCGGGACGCCGTTGAGCGTACCGGCGTCCGGCGCAAGCCACCGATCGATCGGACTTCCGATCGTTCGCCATCGTGACACCAGCGTCAGTACGCACAGGACGATCGTGATGAGGACCGCCGCGAGCGTGAACCGGACGGTCGCCGTCTTCGTCGGCCGGTAACGCTGCAGGATGCCGACCGTGCTGAGCAGGAGGAACAGCACGGCCGTGGTCGGCGCCATCGGAATGTGGTCCGATCCAAGCGGACTGAGGAAGCGGGTGTGTGTGACCCACCCGACCAGAACCGCGATAGCGAGGAATAGAGCGACGGCGTTGCACGCCACCGCCGCGCCGGGCAGTAGTTGCGGGGGCGGCTCGCCGGGCGAAAGCAAGCTCGGGCGGTCGCGGACGGCGGGCTCGCCAGGCCCGCCGGATTCGGTCCGTTGCCGGTCGTCGTGTGTGTGCGTCATAGGCACTCCAGGACTCCGCTCCGGGCGCGGGCGTTGCGGCTCCCGGGAACCTCAGTCCCAAAACGGCCTTCAGCCGCAACCGAACACGGGCGCGCCGGCTCCCGTCATGCTGAGCGAAGCGAAGCATCTGGCTTCTCTGCGCCAACCAGCCAGATTCTTCGTCGCTGCGCTCCTCAGAATGACGGGTGGCGCTACCGTCGCAGCGCGATACAGGCGCGTAAGGCGCGCAAAAGCCTCGACGGAAGACTCTACATCCGTCGTTTTTCCCGGGCCGCGACGGCGGCACGGCCGAAGGGGGTTTCCGACAGCCTGGCGAAGCGGGATGCGCGCACATGCGGCGAAGCGCCTGTCGCCTCTGATGAGGAACATCGGCTATTTCGGATGCGGTCTGCATCAGGCTCCGGCCTGCGGCCGCGGCTTCGGACGATGACCAGCGGTGATCGCGTTGTTTATCGGAACGGGGTTGCCTCCGAGCGTCCGATCATGTCTCGCCCGTGCGGCGCGAGCTGCGACTGTGCAGAGCAATGACGTTTCCGGTCAGCTCGCTAACGGACACCAACTGGTCGATTCCATCGACCTTGCGCCGCATGATCCGCACGGGGCCTTTCTGCGGCTTCTCAAAGATGGTCATCAGATCGCCGACGATGATCGTTGCGCCCGGCAGCAGCAGCGAGGAGACCCGCAGAAACGGGGGTGTCTCGGGCGTGGTCTTGCGAAGCAGTTCCTCTTTCTCTTTGAGGAGGCTCTGCACCTGCGCGTCGATCCCGTCGGCCTGATACAGCAGTTCGGTCGCCCGCTCCCGCTGGGCGGGCAGCAGTCGTTTCAGTTGGCTCATCAGGGGGGCGACGGTTTCGCGAATCTTTGCGGCCGCCTGGGATTGCCTGGCCGCTTCCGCGTCGATCTGCTCACACCGGCTCAACGTCTCCGGGTCGGTGCCCATCGCGAATTCCGTCCGGACGCCGCCGTCGCTTCCCAGAATCCGCACTTCGCCTCCGCAGCGTGCATAGGCATAGCCGCCGATCAGCGATCCGCGCGGCATGCACAGCCGGCCGAGCGCATGCAGTCGGCAGTTCAGGGCTTCCTTCGCGATGACGAGATCGCCCCCCGCCTGAATCACGCATGCGTTGCAGAACCGGGCGACGATCCGCCCCCCGGCCTCGACGCGGGCCTTGTCCTTTCCGGCGATTCCGCCGCGGACCTGGATGTCGCGGCCCGCCGTCACTTCGCAGGCTCCGATCGAGCCGTTCACCGCAATGTCTCCGGCGCTGCGGACGTGGAAGGAATCCAGGATGTCTCCGCGGACGATCACGTTCGTGGGGGCGTCGATCGACCCCGACTCGAAGTCGACGTCCCCTTTGATCTCGACGACCGGCTGCACGGAGAGCCGCCCCCGCGACAGGCAGACGACGCCGCTCGCCGTCGCCCGGACGGTGCGGCCGTCGGCGGCGAGTTCCACGTTTTCGCCCAGCACGATTTCCGCGGGTGTCCGATGCGGTGGGACGGGTTTGCCGAACACGTCCGTACCCGGCATACCCGGTGCCGGCGGGGTCAGGGAACCGAGGACCTGCCCTGCCTGGGCCGTGCGGATGTGCGTCAACTGGAAGAAGTCGATGCGATCCGCTCCGGCGGCGGCGTCTTCCTCGCCGTCGGGGTCAAGGTCCGGCGGTTTGCCTTCGGCCGGTGTGTCCGCAAAGGTGAACTGGGCGTCCCGGGGATCGGTTGGGTTCACGCCTTCCGCCATGACGAACTCGCCGGCCGCGAGCTTGCCGGATTTCGCGGCGGCGACGAACTCGCGAATGCGGTCCCGGGCTGCCGGGGTGATCCGCACGTTGGCGGCTTCCATTGCGTGGACAAGATCGCCTTCGCCGACGGCGGCGTAGTTCTCATCCGCGTGGAGGCGCAGAAACGCCCGCATCCGGGTCGCGTCGGTGAGGATTTTCAGTTCGCGTTGGAGCGTATTGGTGGACATGGCAATCCGGGCCGAAGCCCGCTCCTATCCGGACGGCGATGCGACGGGCGGCGGGGCAAGAGGAACGGGCATCCTGCCCTCCGGTCTGGCGGGTGGGCCGCCCGGCCCTCGCGTCACGGGATTTGCGGTGCGGAACGCCTCGAGGATGCCGTTGGGGATGCGTCCGAGGGGCAAAACGGCCTCGGCGGCACCGAGTTGCACGGCCGCCTTGGGCATCCCGTAGACGACGCAGGTCGCCTGATCCTGCGCGATCGTCCGGGCGCCGGCCTGTCGCATGGCCAGAAGCCCGGCTGCGCCGTCGGCGCCCATGCCGGTCAGGAGTACGCCGACGGCGTTGACGCCGGCGTACTTGGCGACGGAATTGAATAACACGTCCACGGCCGGTCGCTGGTGGTGAACGCGGGGGCCGTCCTTGACCTGGGCGAAGTATTGCGCGCCCTGACGGGTAATGAGCAGGTGATGGTTGCCGGGGGCGATCAGGGCGAGGCCCGGTCGCAGGAGTTCGCCTCCGGCGGCCTCGCGGACCTCCATCGCGCAGAGGTCATTGAGCCGTCGGGCGAAGGCGGCCGTGAACTGCTCGGGCATGTGCTGAACGATGACCGTCGCGGGTGTCGTCGCCGGGAGGGCCTCGAGGACCTCGCGGATCGCCTCCGTGCCGCCGGTGGACGCTCCGATGGCCAGAATCTTGTCGGTTGCGTGGATTGCGCTCAGCGTGCCCGCGGCGGATCGCGGGGCGGTTGCTTCGGCGGGCCGGCGAACGCGGGCCAGCGCGGCGGCGCGGATGCGGTCGATCAACTGGACGGCGACATCGCCGACGCTGTAGGCCGCGCCGGGCTTGCTGATCACGTCGACGGCGCCGAGCTCGAGGGCGCGCATCGCGGCCTCGCTGCCGGCCGGGGTGAGCGAGCTGACCACGATCACGGGGAGCGGATAGTGCTTCATCAGCCGGGCGAGGAAGGTGAGGCCGTCCATCCGCGGCATTTCGATGTCGAGGGTGACGACGTCGGGCTTCAGTTGGACGATCTTGTCGCGCGCGACATACGGGTCCGGCGCCGTGCCGACGACTTCGATGTCGTCGGCGCGCTGAAGCTGATCGGTGAGGATCTTACGGACGACGGCGGAATCATCGACGATGAGAACGCGGATCACGTCGGGTCCTCCTTTCGCAAGAGCGAGAGTTCCGCCCAGCCGTTTTCGAGGGCTACGCGGGCGGAGGTCGCCCGGCCGTCGGGTTCCGGTGCGGGTGCAGCGGCGGTCAGGACCTGGGGGGCATCCAGGCGGAAGATCGGCTCGGGGCCGGCGAGGGCCTGGACGAGGTTTCCGCACATGACGTTCGCGAGTTCGCCGAGGGCGTCCTGCTGCTGTTGCGGCGAGGGGGCGGCGGGGTCGTCCTCGCCGAGCATGTTGGCGGCCAGCTCGGGCACGAGGGCCTCCGGCACGGTCAGCGAGACGGAGCCGCAGAAGGGGCCTTCGAAGTCCACGCGGGCGCGGACGACGGGGCCGTCGTCCGGCGGCGCGGGCTCGTCGGGCAGGACCAGCGCGAACGCCATGGTTTCGAGCACTTCGCGGGCCACGCGGGCTATAGTCTGTTCAGTGGGTTGCATGATGGCAGACGCCTGTAAGATCCTGAATCACTTCACGAACACATTCCGGCGTAAAGGGCTTGTGGACGAACCGGACGCCGCGGCGGCGGACTTCCTCGATGCGGGTCTGGCTGGACTCGGTCGAGATCACGACGATGGGCAGGTTGGCCAGCTCGGGCTTGCGGCGGACCGCGTCGATCATCTCGATGCCACCCATGACGGGCATGTTGATATCGACGAAGATGACGTCGATCCATTCCCGCTCGAGAACGTCCAGCCCTTCGCGGCCGTTCGTCGCCTCGGCGACGTTGCCCAGGGCCAGGCCGCTCATTTGGAGCGTCCGGGCGACCATGTGGCGCATCGTCGCGCTGTCATCCACGATGAGTACGTTCAGTGCCATGTGCCTTGATCCCCCAGAGTTCTTCCGTCCGGTTCAGTTCATCCAGCACGGCCGCGCACAGGGACTCCAGCCCGGACGCCGACAGCCCGAGGCGCCCGGCGGCCTGCGAGCTGGCGGCCATGTTCATCTGCTCGCTGCCCAGGCCGATGCCGGCGAGCTTCGCGACGGCGTTGGCGATGTGCACGGCGTCGAGCACCGGGTCCGGCTCGGCGTCGGGGTCGTGATGCCGTTCGATCGCGGCGACGATCGGCGGCGGGAACTCCCAGTGGCGCGCCACGGCGCCGCCCACCTCGGCATGGTCGGTGCCGAGCACGCTGCGCTCCGCTTCGAGGTATGTCCTGCCGCCGCTGGCCGCGGTCTCGCGAATCCGGGCGACGGTCTCGCGATCGAGGTGCCGCGCGAGCAGCAGCTTTCCGATGTCGTGCAGCAGCGCCGCCGTGAATGTCACGCCCGGCACCCGCCGGGGTGCGAATCGCCCCAGGTGCTCCGTGGCCAGGGCGGCGGCGACACTGTGGCGCCACAGCTCGTACTCGCCCAGCTCATAGCCGGGGCACGGGCGGGACAGGGCGGAGGCCACCCGCTCGCCCACCGCGAGTTCGAGAATCCGGCCGGCACCCAGCCGCAGCACGGCCTCGCGAACCGTGTCGATCCGCTTCGGCGAGCCGCTCCAGGCCGAGTTGGCCAGGCGGATCGTATTGGCCGTCAGGGCCTGATCGAGTTCGATCACAGCGGCGACATCGTTCGCGCTGCTGTCGGCGCTGCCGACCACGGCGGCCAGCCGCGTGAGCGACGCGGGCAGAGGGGCGAGCGTGTCGATTTCCGCGACTCGGACAACGGTCGCAATCATAGGTCCCACTCCCGTCCAGCGGACTGCAGCCAGACCCGTCCGGTGCCGACGTCCAGGTGCATGGTTCTGGAGATATTGCCGCCTACGTCCTGCGCGGCGATGAGGATCCCGTTCTTCCAGAACAGCTTCCGGAGGACGACGATATTTCGTTTTCCGATGGCGAAGAAGTCCTCGCCGTTGCCGAGGGCCGCGCCCCCGGCCACCTTGACGGTAAGCCGTTCTTTGACGGCGCCGGCGGCGTAGGCGGCCTTGAAGAACGCGGGCGTGCCCGTGTCGACGAACATGAACGGGTTCTTCTCCGCCTTGTCGGGGCTGACGCTGGCGTTCGGCAGCATGACGTGGAGCATACCTCCCACCTGTGCCACGGGATCGTGGATTGCGATCCCGAGGCAACTGCCCAGGGCATGCGTGACGATCATCTCGTCCGGCCCCCGGGCGACCTTCATATCCGCGACGCCTACCACGTGTCGCACGGGCTTCCCCCTGGTTTCCGCGGAACGATGGGCGAGAATGTCGCCGCCTCGCGCCGCGAGGCGGCGGCGCGCAACGCGGTCGCCGCGCCGCCGGTCGGCCTTCGCGGGTTCGTCGATGCGGTATCGTGCGGCGGGTTGCTCATCATTCCGGGTTCGCCGTTCCCTTTCGATACACGGTCGGCTGTACGTATTCGAACCGGTGTTTCACACCGGCGAGGCTTTCCGAGTGTCCGACGAAGAGCACGCCGTCGGGCGCCAGCAGTTCCCAGAACCGCTCGACGAGGCGGGCCTGCGTCGGCTTGTCGAAGTAGATCATCACGTTCCGGCAGAAGATCACGTCGAAGGGTCCGCGCATCGGCCACGGCCCGAGGAGGTTCAGACGGGCGAAGGTCACACGGCCGCGGAGGTGGTCGTTTACCCGGTAGAGCCGCCGCGGGCGCGTCTCGACGCAGGTGAAGTACCGGCTCACGAGCAGGCCCGGCACATCCTTGAGGCGATCCGCGCCGTAGAGACCCTGTCGCGCCTGCGCAAGGACGCGCGTCGAGAGATCGGTCGCGAGGATGCGGACATCCCACGAATCGGGATCGGGCAGGCTCTCGGCGGTCACGATGGCGATCGTGTACGGTTCCTCGCCGGTCGAACACCCGGCGCTCCAGATG
>CAZZFA010000135.1:0-10364 GCA_964653435.1 uncultured Planctomycetales bacterium
GCCAGGTGGGTTTCGCACCCACTGAAGACTCACGCCTTTTCACGGCACACCGAAGGATCCGGCCGCAGCGGCCTGCGAGCCCAGGCGAAGCGAAGCGGATAACGCGGGCTGGTCGGCGCGCGCTTCCTCGCTTCGCTCCTGTGTGCGTACCCACGGTTTGGACCGGATTCTTCGCTTCGCTCAGGATGACATTTCGGGGCCTTACCCGGAAGAATGGCCACACTCAGCCGGACGGCGACCCGAACGCGACATGATCACGCGCCGAGCCGCTCGAACCACCTCTTGATGAACGGCCATGCTCCTGCCTTGTAGTAACGGTGCCCGCCCTCGCCGACGTACAGCTCGCAGCGGTCCTCGGCCCCCGCCGCCCGGTAGATCGCCTGGAGCTTCTCGTATGCCTGCCGCACCGCCGCGATCGGAAAGATCGGATCGCCCCTGCCGGCGATCGCACGGAAGGGCCGCGGAGCGATAAGCCCCGCCACATCGTACATTTCCGCCTCGCGAAGCAGACCGGGCACATAGTTGCACTCGCAGTGATGAATCGAGCCGATCGAGGCCGCGAACGTGCAGAAGGAGCAGCTCGGCACGGCCACGGTGATCCGCTCGTCGCAGGCAGGGGCGAACACGCTCGTCGTGCCGCCGCCGCTGTTGCCGGTGATGGCGATGCGCCGTGGATCGATCTCGTGTTGCGTCGTGATCCAGTCGAGGATGCGCGAGATGTCCCACACGCGATAGCCGATCATTGTGCGGCCGAACAGCATCGCATGCATCAACCCGGTGCGGCAGGAACTGATCTTGTTCGCCTTGCGGTCCTCCGGACGCATGGTCTCGCCGAAGCCGCGGGCCGTCGGCAGCACGCACAGGTAGCCCTCGCGCACGGCCTGCACGGCGATGTCCCGATCACCCTCCGCGATCGCTTTCCGCTGCTTGTCGTCATCCGCGAGGCCCAAGTAAAGTTCCGGCGCGTTGTGGCCGTGTGGGGTGAGCACGAGCGGATACGGCCGCGCCGCCGGCTTGTCCGGGATGAGGAGCCAGATCGGCAGCGGCACTTCCGGCTCGGTCCACAGATACCACTTCTCGCGTGTGTATCCGTCCTGACGGACGCGCTCCGCGCGCTCGGCCCGGCCCTCGAACCGCACTTCGCGGTCCATTGCGGCAAGCCCGAGCAACTCGCGCAAACGCGGGCGCCACCCGGCCTGCCACGCCCTCACCTCCTCCGGCGTTCCTGCCCGGCACTCCGAGCGACGCGCAACATCGCGGAACAGCCGATCCGTGTGGCTCTGGTCATCGTACGCGACCGCCGCCGGTCTCGACCCGGTAGCGGCACCATCGGCGGCCGCGTCGCGATCGGCGGCGCCGACGCGTTGCGCTGCCCCCAAACCGGCCAGGGCCGCGCCCAGAAACGCACGACGGTTCACAATCGGTTCATACATGATCCTGCCGACCTCCCTGATGTCCGGCTACGTTTGCTGAGGCGTGGTGCTATTGTACCGCAAGGGCCGCAAACGGCGAGGCCTGCGTGAGCGGCCGCCGACACCGTGGTATAATCCGCACAGACAGGAAGGAGCGCGTATGCGAATTCAACCGATCAAGGCTCATCGCCAGGAAACCGTGTGCATGGAAGGGGCCATCGGCGCGCGGATGCGCGTGCTGATCGGCCCGGCCGACGGCGCCAACATCTTCCACATGCGCCACTTCGAGATCGAACCCGGCGGCTGCACGCCGCACCACGAACACAACTACGAACACGAGATCCTCGTCTGGCGCGGCAGCGGCACCGCGAAGACCCCCGCCGGCGACCGGCCGTTCAAGGCCGGCGACGTGATCTTCGTGCCCCCGAATGAGAGGCACCAGTTCTGCAACACCAGCGAGGAGACGTGCGAGTTCATCTGCCTGATTCCCGCCCCGTGTCAGTGCTCGCAATAGAGTCTTCCGTCGCCGCTCTTGCGCGCATGGATCGCCCTGCGGCGGTAGCGCCACCCGTCATTCTGAGCAGCGCCGCGACGAAGAATCCGGCGGATTGGCGCAGGCAAGCCGGATGCTTCGCTTCGCTCCGCATGACGGGGGCCGGCGTGCCCGTGCTCGGTTGCGGCCGAAGGCCGCCCTGGCAAGCGCCCCGGGTTGAAAGTCCTGGGGCGTCATCACGTGCCGATCCGTCTGATTGGCGCGAGTCAGCCCCCCCGGGCAGTTCATCCTTGAATCCCGCCCACCCCGGGGCGAGGGGCTGGGATGACGACGGAGCCAGCAGCCCCGTGCCAGGCTGGGGCGGAAGGCCCGCTTCGGGCAAGCGCGAGGGCGGCCGGGGTATAACACCGGGCGCCCCTCGGGTTCACGTCGCCGTTACCGGCGTCCTGCGCACGTGCACTCGGCGGGCCCGACCCGACGGCGATGAAAAACAACGGGCTCCGCGATTCTTCACCCTCTTTCTCCGTGTTTCGGGGCGACAGGGAAATCGGGACGCCGAGTCGTTGCCTTCAGGTCAGCACGCCCTGACGATCTTCCGATACTCCTCGGTCACCCACGCCGTCACCGGGCCGGGCTTCTCCTGCCCGATCGGCTTGCGCTCGACCCGGCACACCGGCATCACCTCCATGACGGAGTTGGTCAGGAACACCTCGTCGGCATCCAGCAGATCGTTGATCGTCAGGCGAGCCTCGCGGACCGCGCGGCCATCTCCCGCGGCCAGTTCCAGGATCAGGCCGCGCACGATGCCCGGCAACACCGGCGTGTCCACCGGCGGCGTCTGTATGACCCCGTCCCGCACGACAAAGACATTGCTCATGCACGCCTCGGCGAGAAGGTTGTCCGGCGTAAACCAGAGGGCTTCGCCGCAGCCCGCCTCGTGCGCCTCTCGAAGGGCCGTCAGACGCGGCCAGTAGGACGTGGTCTTATGGCCGGCGAGTGGATCCGCCTTCGACTGGCGGTAGGCCGAGACGAGCACGGTCATCCCCTTCTCGTAGAACTCCCGCGGGTAGGCGGACACGGCCGTCGCCGTCGCCAGAATGGTCGGCGTTACCGGCATCCCCGAATCATCCGGGCGCTGCGTACGCCCCGGCGTAACCGTCAACCGCAGCCGGGCGTCCGAGAGCCCATTCGCCGCCAGCACCTCCTCCAGCGCCCGGCGGAACTGCTCCGCATCCGGCAGCAGCGGCAGGCGCAGCGACGTGGCGGAACGCCGCAGCCGTTCGTAATGCGCTTCGACTCGAAAGATCCGCCCCCCGTAGGCCCGCAGCGTTTCAAACAGACCTACGCCGTGCAGAAACCCCGCATCCATCGCGCTGATCCGCGCCGCATCCCAGTCGACCAGTTCCCCGTTCAGCCAGACCTTCGCGCCCGCCTGGTTCATCCGATCACGCGTTCCTTCCTTCGTCGCTGCGTCGGCTCGCCTCCTTGCCGCTTCGGCGGTTCACCGAATGGTCGCTGCCGAAGACAATCGCCGCATAGCCCACCGCATCGACCGGCGAGCCCATCCGCAATTCGCCCAGAACCTCGGCACTGGTAGTGTGTTCGAGCACCCGCGCCGTCGTGGCCCCGCATTCCCTGCAGGCCGCGATGGCCGCCGCGACCGCCCCGGCACCGCACGCGTTCTGATGCGCCCGGGCCTCGGCAACGACCGCTTCCTCCTTCATGGCAACGATCAGGTCGATCATCCGTTGATCGTTGTACTCCTTCGCCCAGCGCAGCCCCGGCAGGCCGATGCCGTGGGAGAGCATCCCGTAGCCCGGCCCGTAGTGCGTCAGGTCGGTCGAGCCGAGGAAGACGGCATCCGTATCCGAGTCCTTCGCGGCCCGCGCCACGGCCCGCCCGATCTCATGGGCGTGCGGCCCCGGAAGTACCATGATCGGCAACAGCCTCGCCTGCGGGAAGAAATGCTGGACGAAGGGAACCTGGACCTCGATCGAATGCTCGCGCTCATGGGCATACGGCTCATCCCGCACCAGCGGGCAAATCCCCAGCACACGCTCCGCCAGTCGTTCATCGATACCGATCGTGCCGAGTGGCGAGGCCCACGCCCCGCGGCCAAACACCGCCGCATCGCTCCGCATCGGCCAGTGGACGGCGCCGAATACGACGACGGTAGCCGGCGTGCGCCGCTCGGCGATTGCCGCAAACGTCCTGGCGGCCACGGCACCGCTGCACATCCACCCCGCGTGCGGAACGATTCCCCCGTGAACGACGGCGGGAAGCGGTCCCAGTTCGTCGCGACGGGGCAGACACGCCCGCAGATCGTCGCGGCACTGTTCCGCAGTAGCCGCGTAGAAGCGCCCCGCCTGCACCGGCTCACGGATCATCATGCCTGCGCATCCGTGTGGGAGCCGTCTCTGACGGCGATCCGTTACTCTGCTATTCCTCACGGCAGATTACAGCGCCCGCATGGCTGCCGTCACGCCCGCCCCGAGCGTAAATGCATGGCCCATCGACGCCAGCACCAGCTCCATGGCCGCCAGCGTTCCGAGCGTGTCCACGGCATCCACATGGCCCATGTGCCCGATGCGGACGATTCTGCCCTGCAGCTTGCCCTGGCCGCCGGCGATCATCACGCCGTGCTCGTTGCGCAGCCGCGCGCGAAGCACCTTGTCATCGATTCCCTCGGGCACGCACAGGGCCGTCACCGAATCGCTCGGCCGCCGCGAGAAGACGGTCAGGCCGATCGCCTCGCCCGCGGCACGCGTCGCCCGGGCCAGCCGGCTCGATTTGGCCCAGATGTTCTCGATCCCCTCTTCGCGAATGGACGCAAGCGACTTACGCGCCGCCACGACCAGAGGAATCGCCGGCGTATACGGCGCGTCGAAATCCGCCGCGAGCGCCTTGCGATACGCCTTCAGGCAATTGTAGTAGGCCGGGCTGCTGAACGATTCGGCAGCCGCCCACGCCCGATCGTTCACGGCCACGAATCCCAGCCCGGGCGGGAGCATCAACGCCTTTTGAGAACCCGTGGCCACCACATCCACCCCCCAGGCGTCCATGCGCAACGGCAGCGCACCGGCCGATGCCACCGCATCCACAATCAGCAACGCATTATGCTCGCGTGTGACCCCGGCAATCGCCTCCAGGTCGCACGCCGTACCCGTCGATGTCTCGCAATGGACCACAATCACGTAGCCGATCGACGGATCGGCCGCCAGGTGCTCGGCGATCCGCTCCGCGCCGGGCGCGGTTCCCCACTCCATATCGCAGGTGACGTGATCGATCCTGAACGCCCGGCACACGTCGGCCCAGCGCTCCGCGAACTTGCCGTTGCGGACCACGAGGGCCTTTCGCCCCGGCGCACATGTCGATACGATCGCCGCCTCCATGGCGGCCGTCCCGCTGCCGGTCACGGTCAGGCACGTCGCCTTCGTCTGGAAGAGGTACTGCAAACCCTCGGTCACTTCCCGCAGGATACGGCGATACTCGTCCGTGCGGTGATGGACCATGGGACGAGCCAGCTCCGCGAGAATCTCCTGAGGCACGGGCGTGGGTCCCGGCGTCAATAAGCGCATCCGTCTCATATAGCCGGGGCATTATACAGGATAACGCGGATGCGTTCAGACCTGCCGTCGCCGCCTCAGCTCCCTCCCTCCCGAGCGAACACCCACGCGTCGCCCGCTCGCCCGGTCGGTCCGGGATGAGCCCGACTCGATTACGGCGTGGAGTGCGATCTCTCCGAGACCGCGCGGTCGAGCGGCCCGCCCGGAACGAGGCAAGCTCGATCCGCCCTGCGGTTGTGTTGCCAACCCGGGCCGTTGCCTGCCGAATTGGCACAGATCGCCGGAGACGTAATCGACGCAACTTGGCCTGCGGCAATGAGTTAGAGCGGCACGCTGCGCGGTACGCGACTTGCCAACGGATCCGTGAGAGTGACATACGCAGTGTAGACCCCGAATCGCCGTGTCGAACGCCGCGATCAGAGAATCGGATCGCGACGCGCACGGCTTCCCGCAGACGCGGAGAATGGAGATCGAACCGTGGCGTTGCCATCCAACAAACTGACCGTCAAGGCCCAGGAGGCTCTGGCCACCGCGCAGGAGCGCGCCCAAGCCGCCGGCCATCCGAACCTCGAACCCCTTCACCTGCTCGATGCACTTGTGACCGAGTCCGACGGAGGCATCATCGTCCCGCTCCTGGAGAATGTGGGCGTCAAGGTTCCGCGCCTCCGCCAGCTCATTGCGGCGGAGCTCGCTCGCCGCCCCAAGGCCCACGGGGGCCAGCTCGGGATGGACCCGGCGACGCAGGAAGTCCTGCGGCGGGCACAGAAGGAGGCGGACCGCCTGAAGGACCAGTATATTTCAACGGAGCACCTGCTCGTCGCGCTGGCCGATGTGAAGTCGGACGCGAAGGAGGTGCTCACCGTGGCCGGCGCCACCCGAGACGCCATCCTTTCCGCGATGAAGAACATCCGCGGCGGGCAAAGCGTCACGTCGGAGAATCCGGAGGAGACCTATCAGGCGCTGCAGCGGTACGGCCGTGACCTGGTCGAGATGGCGCGCAAGGGCAAGCTGGATCCGGTGATCGGACGTGATGAGGAGATCCGACGTTGCATGCAGGTACTCAGCCGCCGCACGAAGAACAATCCGGTACTGATCGGCGAGCCGGGCGTGGGAAAGACGGCGATCGTCGAGGGACTCGCGCTGCGGATTGTGAACGGCGACGTGCCCGGCGTGCTCGAAGGCAAGCGAATCGTAGCGCTGGACATGGGCGCCCTGATCGCCGGGGCGAAGTACCGGGGCGAGTTCGAGGATCGGCTCAAGGCCGTGATCCGCGAAGTGATCGAGAGCGAGGGCCAGGTCATCCTGTTCATCGACGAATTGCATACGGTGGTGGGCGCCGGCCGCGCCGAGGGCGCCGTCGACGCGGGCAATCTCCTCAAACCGCCGCTGGCCCGCGGCGAGCTTCGCTGCATCGGCGCGACCACGCTCGACGAATACCGTAAACACGTCGAGAAGGACGCCGCCCTGGAGCGGAGATTTCAGCCCATCTACGTGGCCGAGCCGAGCGTCGAGGACACCATTGCAATCCTCCGGGGCCTGAAACCGCGCTACGACGCCCACCACGGCGTGCGGATTCAGGACTCCGCGCTCGTCGCCGCCGCGACGCTCAGCCACCGGTACATCACCGACCGCTTCCTGCCGGACAAGGCCATCGACCTCGTGGACGAAGCCGCGTCGCGCGTGCGGATCGAGAACGACTCGATGCCGTCCGAGCTCGATGAAATCCGTCGCCGTATCATGCAACTCGAAATCGAGCGGGAGGCTCTGAAGAAGGAGAAGGATCCCGGCTCGAAGCAGCAACTCGAACGCGTGGAGAAGCAGCTTGCCGAACTCCGCGAGCAGGACGGCGCACTCACCGCCCGGTGGCAGAACGAGGTGGGCGTGCTGAAGGCCATCAAACAGAAGAAGGAACAGATCCAGCGGGCGGAGGCCGAACTGGAGGAGGCCCAGCGGCGCGGCGAACTGGAGCGTGCCGCACGACTGCGCTACGGGGAAATCACCAGCCTGCAGAAGGAGATCGCCGCGCTGGAGAAGCAGCTTGCGGAGCTTCAGGCCGACGGAAAGGGCCTCGTCCACGAGGAGGTGACCGCAGAGGAGATCGCCGAGGTCGTGAGCAAATGGACGGGTATCCCCGTCGCCCGCATGATGGAAGGCGAGAAAGAGAAGCTTCTGCACATGGAGGAGCGGCTCAGCCAGCGGGTGGTCGGACAGGACGAGGGCGTTCGCGCGGTTTCCGACGCCGTCCGCCGCAGCCGCGCCGGCCTGGGCGATCCGAACCGACCCATCGGGTCGTTCCTGTTCCTGGGGCCCACCGGCGTGGGCAAGACCGAGCTCTGCAAGGCCCTCGCGGAGTTTCTTTTCGATGACGAGGGAGCGGTCGTCCGCATCGATATGAGCGAGTTCATGGAGCCGCACTCCGTGGCCCGGCTCATCGGCGCCCCGCCCGGCTATGTCGGATATGAGGAGGGCGGGATGCTCACCGAGGCGGTCCATCGCCGTCCGTACTGCGTCATCCTCTTCGACGAAATCGAGAAGGCGCACCGCGACGTCTTCAACGTCCTGCTCCAGGTGCTGGACGAAGGCCGGCTCACCGACGGCCACGGGCGCGTCGTGGACTTCAAGAACACCATCGTCGTGATGACGAGCAACATCGGCAGCCAGCACATTCAGAGGCTGTCGGAGACCGGCGGCCAGGACGTCGAGATCGAGCTGCAGGTGAAGGAAGAGCTCAAGCGGCACTTCCGCCCGGAGTTCCTCAATCGCATCGACGAGACGATCATCTTCCACCGGCTCACGCGGCAGGACCTCGAGCGGATCGTCGAAATCCAGTTGCGTTACCTCCAGAAACGGCTGGCCGATCGGAAGATTCGCATCGAGCTGACCGACGCCGCGAAGAAAAAGCTGGCAATCGACGGCTACGATCCGGTCTTCGGCGCCCGCCCGCTCAAGCGGCTCATTCAGCAGGAGATCGAGAATCCGCTGGCCCGCCGTATCCTGTCCGGCGAATTCGCCGAGGGCGATACGATCCGTATCGACGCAGCGGGCGAGGTCTTCACGTTCGCCAGGGAAGCCGAGGTCCTCGAAGGCGAAGTCGTGTAGCATGCGAGCCGCTTCCGCGCAGGCGGGCAAACGCCGATTCCGGCAGGCCCGACCGGGACGACGGGACCGCACGCCGCCGGCGTATCCGCGGCGCCCCGTCCCATGCTACCGCACCTGCCGCCGGAGCACGTCCGCGGCGTAGAGGCCCGGCGGCTCAAGGTCTCTGCTCCTTGCATCAGCCGGCCGGATTCTGTAGTCTCAGGATAGGAGTGCGGCTGCGTTCGAACCGCACCTCCATATTCTTCGCGGAGAGGAAGCCATGTCCGGCGGAACGCTTCTGGGTGCAGCGCTCGTTGGTTTGGCGATGTTGGCGCCGGCGGCCGGCGGGGCCGGCGAACCCGCCTTCGTCGCGGAAACCGTCTATCACGCCCCGAGCACCATTTACGCACTGGCCTGGGGCGAGTTCGATCCGGCCTCGGCGGGCAACGAGGCGGCATGCCTGCTGGCCGACGGATCGGTGGTCGAACTGACCCGGCATTCGACCGGCTGGACCGGCACACAGATTCACAAAGGTCTGACGCCGATCGGAGGCATGATCGATCGGCCCACGATCTGCATCGGCGACGTGCATTCCGGCTTCCCGGGCAACGAGATCGTTATCGACGGCGGCAAGCACCTCACCGTCCTTCGTCGTGGTGCCGGCTGGTCCTACGAAATACTCTTCACCGTGGGTTCTACCGGCGCCGGCTGGGGTTCGCGCGTCGGCGACATCGACCCTGACCATCCCGGCGAGGAAATCCTGCACAGTCTGGAAGGCGTGATGGACCGCGGCACGATCGGCGTTTTCCGCGAGTCCGGCGGAACATGGGCCGAGGAAATCGTCTACAGCGAGCATGTCGTGATGGATTGTGCCGTCGGCGAGTTCGACCCGCTGCATCCCGGTGCGGAGTTTGTCGCCGTTACCGAGATGGGACCCGCCTACGAAATCTACCCGCCCACGGGCAATCCGACGGGTTACTGGCCCCGACGCACGCTGTGGGACGACATGGAGAACGCGGGCTGGGTCGCCAGAATCGCCGACGTCGAACCCGACATCCCCGGCAACGAGATCATCTACGGCACGCGCTACAACGACCGCATCACCCTGTCGTACGCCGCGGGCTCGACCGGCCATCAGCTCGAGGTCCTGTTCACCGGTAACGCACCGCCGGGGTACAGGAGCATGTATGACATTGCGATCGGCGATGTCCTGCCCGGCGCCGCCGGCCGTGAGATCCTCGGCGTCGATGCAAGCGGCTCCGTATATCTGGTGCGCCGCCTTGCCCGATCGCTCTGGCACGGGCAGGTGATCTGGCAAGATCCGACCGGACCCCTTCATGCCGTCGTCGCTGGAGACCTGCTGCCGGACCGCCTGGGCGAGGAAATCCTCGTCGCAGGCCAATCCGGAACCGTCACGCTGCTGAGGTGGGCCAGCGTGGCCGCGGACTTCGACGACGACGGCGACGTGGACCTGACGGACTTTGCACACTTGCAAGCCTGTTTCAACGGGCCGAACCGGCCGTACGCCATGGACGGTTGCGTCGACGCGGACCTGGACCGTGACGCCGATGTGGACGTGGCGGACTTCAGCAAGTTCCAGGGGTGTTTCAACGGGCCGAATCGGCTCCCCAAGTGCCTGTGAGAATGCACCTGCGGCACCGGCAAGGGATCGGGGTCAACGCATACCGCCCCGGCCCGCCCCAACGGAGGGAAACCGGACCGACCTGCCCGCACGGGCAGACGGCGATGCGTAAAAAGAAAACACCGGGCGTCCGAAGACGGCCCGGTGCTTTCCGGAGGGGAAAAGCTTTATGG
>CAZZFA010000136.1:0-6493 GCA_964653435.1 uncultured Planctomycetales bacterium
GGTCGGCCCCGTGACGGCGTCCGTGACCGTCTTGCGTCGCCCGAGCCGGTCGTACACGAATGTGACATCCGGTGTCGAATCGGAATAGTCGATCCCCGTCATCTCGCCCGTCGCCGGGTCGTACGAATACGTCGTCGTCACGCCCCGCGCCCACGTCCGCGTGAGCATCTTGCCCTCGGCCGAATACGTGTACGAGACCTTCGGTCCGCCGGTCTGCGGATTGTAGTCTGCGTAACGCTTCTCGGTCAGAAGGCCGCTGGACGGATCGTACACCCATTTCGTCACATCCGGCTCCGGAGGGTTCTGCGGCCAGTCGGGCCCCGTCCAGATCTCGTCCGTGGTCCGCCAGGTGTGCATCTCGGTCTTGCGGCCAAGCGCGTCGTATAGGTACTCGACGGGGTACGTCGTCTGGCCCCACATGCGTTTCAGCGAGCCGTCGGCGTAGTAGTCGAAGTACTGCCGCTTGTCCGCGGCGTCGGCGATGGATTTCAGACGCCCGGTGGTCGTATCGTAGCCGTAGGTTATGACTCGGGTGCCCGCGTCCGTCACGCGCGCAACCTGGCCCGGCAGACCGGTCTGGCCGTCACGGCCGGAGACCGTGGGATAATAACCGGTGGTAGTGGTGTTCCCGCGTGGGTCGGTTACGGCCGTGCGACGACCGAGGGCGTCGTAGGCGTACTTCGTCAACAGGCCGGTCTGACTCATGCTCGATTGCACCAGCCCCGCCCGGGTGATCGTCTTGGCGTCCGTGTCGGAATCGGGAGCATCGACCGTCTGTTTCACATACTGCTGCCCCGTGGTTCGGTCGATCGTGACGGTCGTGGTGGTCGGGTTCCCGTAGAGATCCAGGGAGACGCTCTGCTCGGCCACACCGACCGCGATCAAGTTCGTCAGCCGCCGCTTACGGACGCTCTGCGTCACGGGCGTGGCACTGCCGTCCACATAGACGCGGCTGGCTGTGACCAGCCAGTACGTGGGCCATTCACTGCCGTCGTACCAGGTCTCGGTCTCGGTGATCCGGTCGGTCGAGGTCTCGCCCGTGTCGAGCGCTGGGTTGGGCGTGGCGACCGGCGGCAGGTCCATGCCTGTTCGATAGACGTTGCCCATTTCGTCGTACTCATACACCATCGGTGCCGTCACTTGGGTGCCCCCGACCGTCGTGGTGGTCCGCATAAGCTGGCCCTTGGCGTGGCGGGCGCTGCCGGAGATCACGGTGTTGTCCGTCCAATACTCGTACGTCGTCGTGACGGTCGTCGCGCCGTAGCCGGGCTTCTCCTCCGTCTTCGTCCGGCCGAGGGGATCGGTCGTCGTCTTCACATACGGGGCGTTGTCCGTATCCTGTCCGGTGCGAACGCGGGTCCATTGCGTGCCGTCGGCGTTAACCCCGTACTCGTAGTACCGCGCCACAACGCCTGAGCCCGTGACGCTCATCACGCGGCCGTCACGGAAGTACTCGGTAACCTCGGTGGCGCCGCCCGGGCGGATGACGGTCACTTTCTGTCCACCCCCGGGGGCGGTCTCGTAGAGATATGTGGTCTCCAGGCCAGCCGCGTCTTTCCGGTAGGTTACGCGCCCGGCCAAGTCATACCTCGTTTCGCTCGTCAGGCTCAGTTCGCCCCCGCTGACAGTCTCGGTGAGGGTCCGGCCCATCGCATCGTACGTGTACGCAGTCGTCAAGGCGGGTACGGCAGGATAGGCAACCGAGTCCACGGTGACAGCGGCGAGCGCCTCCCGGCGCTTGGTCTTGAGCCAGCCGAGGGGGTAGCGCTCCACATAGGTCGTGATGACGCCGGTCGCGTCGGTCTCGTCGCTGAGGCCGCAACAGGGGCTCCATGTGGCGTCTTCCTGTGTGCCATTGTCATGGAATGTGTGCTCGCGACGCCCCCGGGCGTCGTACGCGTAGGTCGTCCAAGTCCATGTGATGCCGTTTTCCGGTGCGTCCCAGTTCGGGTACGAGACGTAAGCGGTCTCTTCAAGAAGCTTGTTTCCGGTGCTATCGGTAACAATCCGCTCTTTTGTGCTCTTGCCTGGGACGAAGGTCCAGGAAGAACCCGCCTTGACGGCGTGGGTGATCGTTATCTGCATGTCGGGGCCGCTGTTGGCGTCGAACTTCCCAGGCGTGGAGTTTCCGCCTCCCCCCTGGGTATATGTGCCCTTTGCGTACTCGTACACGTCCACGCGCCCGTCCGGGTACTCAATCATGTAGACCTGCCCGGACTCAGGGGAAGGACCGCTGCTGGCACACGTGAATGGGTAGCGGAAGGTCGTGGTCCGCAGGTTGTCGGCCGCGCCGTAGCGGTTGCCCTCGGCGGTTGGTGCGGCGTCACGTTCTTCTACCTCGACTTCATAGATGCTGTCGGGGTAGTAAGCGTAGTACGTCTTCGAAACCACGTGTCCCAGGATCGACTCGGTGATGGTCCGGGGCCGCGAGGCATACCGCGTGCCGGTGTCGTTCACGTCCACGGGCGCGTAGCTGTACTCGATCACGCGAACTGAATCAGGGTCTGGCGCACTTGGCGGGTTCCCGGTCAAGGCCACGTCGCCCCAGGAATGATACTCCCTGTATGTCATGCCCTCCAGGATGCCCGACGCGTAATACTCGTAGTAGATCCAGGATCCGTCAGGCATCCTGATCGACTGAACGCGTCCGTCCGGGCCATATGTGTACAGCGTGGACAGGTAGGTATCTGCAGCGGTGTAGACGCGGCGCTCGCTCACGGAGTTCGCCGCGTAGAGGGTCTCCTGTTTGTACGCTGTCACGTCGCCAGCGTCGGTGATTTCGTAGGTCTCGGTGCGGTTCGGCGTGCCATCGTCGGCGACCCAGGTGGTGCGGACGACCGCACCAGTCCCGTCCTTCTCCTTGAGTCTCCAGCCCATGGGCGTAGTGCTGTACTCGTAGTCGTAGATAACTTCGGGGTCGCCGCCAGTCCCCGCGTACCCTTTCACGCGCATGACCACGCCTCCGCCCGGAGCCTCGAATGTCCACTTGCGGAATGGTGTGCCGGGGCTGTAAAGCCCCGTTTCCTGATCGGGGCTGCCGGCCTGGACGTTGTCGTAGAACCGGACCTCAAAGCCATCGCTCGGATCGTCGTCAACGATCACGGCGAGACACGCCGGCGCCTTGACTTGGCGCGTGTTGCTCCCAGGCACTCTCCTGACAGTCACCTCGTCGGACACGGCGATGTGGATACTGGCGGCCGAAACGAGATGGTCTCTCGGAGCGTTTTCCTTTATAAACAATCGCCCGGCCGATTGGCCCCGCGACGTATTACCCAGGAGCATGTCGAACCGCATGCTCTCGACGGCGGGCACGGCGCTACCGGGATCGCCGGAACGCTGGCAGGAACCGCCTCCTGATCGCGGGCACGCACGAGGCGGTTTGGGGGAGTCCTGATCGCCGTCCACTTCGACCTCGAACGTCTTCTCCGAACAGGCGGGGCAAAGGTCCGAGCAATCGATCGGTTTCTCCCCCGTACATGCGCTCTGGCGGCAACATGCCCTTATGGTGTACGTCCCGGATTTCGCTTTCTTGGGGTCGGAGATCCGGATCCGGCAGTACTGGTACGCGCGAACCTGTTCACAGTCCGACCTCTCGTAATCGACCTCGATACCCGGGGCGTTTTCGACGATCCCCCACGTGAGCCTCCGGTCCTCCATCGGGTAGACGTAGGCGGTGATTTCGTTACAGGGCGTGAGCGTCTGACCGCTCAGGCGCACGGGGTTCAGGGGACGCTTTACGAGGGCGTCTTGGCAGTCGATCCATCCGTCGTTTATGCCGCACTCGGGCCCGCACGGGCACGAATCACTCGTGCCGTCTCCAAAGTACAACCCGGAGCGAACGCATGCGCCCCACGCTCCCGGTGCCACCGCCCTGACTATAAAGGTCTTCGAATCCCCGGGGTCGAAGACGAGGCACAGGCTCGTGTAGGGACATTCGTCACCAACGGATGGATGGAAATCGGGATCACAATCAGACTGGAACTGCTGCCCAGGGAGCAGCTCGCCCTCGATCACCGCGTTCGTCACTTGGAGCAAATGACATGACCCCCCCCCGGGCGGTGGCGTTGGTGTGCCCAGGGGATAACCAGGACAGTGCTGCGCGGTACCCGTTACCGTCACCAGTCCGGTGCACCCGGGACATAGGTCACCGGAGACGCCAACGAGGCTGCAGTAGTAACCGGCCAGAGCGGGGCTCGCCCCGGTCGCCGCGAGCAGCGGAAGCATCATCCGAACGATACGCGCAACCATCTGGAAGTGCCTGTCTGTAGCCATCATAGTCTTGAGTCCTCGTAGCCACGAGCATTACGACCGTGTACAGGAACGGGCCACACCTTGCCCGCGATGTCTCCGCGCGGACCACTCGCACTCACGGAATGGATAGCCGCCCGCGCATCTCGGCGGCAGCCCCGGCCGCGGCCTCGGCCGCATCCGCCCGCAGACGCAAGAACTTAAAGCCCATGATCTCCTTTCGGAGCCAGACCGTCTTGCGAAAGATCGTCTTTTCCACCCCCGACGGCCTTGACTGGATCAGCCGCAGAGGACGCTGTGTGTCGGACGGCTCCATGAGGACGATGCCCATCTCCGTGCAGAACTGCTCGGTGCTGTTGCCGGTAATGAACAGAACCACATCGCCCGCCCGGAGTTCCGGAAGGACCTTGTAGAGGTACACGCGCGGGATGCAGGAGCCCACGAACTTCTCGTCCGGCATCTCGGCAGTGATGCCGTATCGTTCCCGCAGGAAGGCCTGCCGGCGCACGACTTGGTGAACCGGGATCCAAGCTGTTCCGCCGGCAAGTCGTTCCGTAATGTCGTCGAGGAGCCACGCGTTGTTGCCGGGCCAGTCAGCCAGAAGATTGTGGTTGCGCGTCGCTGTCGAAACCTGACCGTCTCTGTAGCGCAGGCGCTGAAGCACCAGGAAGAAACTCTCGAAATCGGATGTGACGGACATCGCCAGCAGTTGTTCCACGAAACTGGCCGTGTCGCCGTACCGCAGTGCGTAGAGGGGCCGCGGGTCGGCTGCGTCGTACGGCCCCTCGCCGAGGGCGTTGGCTTGATAGGGCTGGCGTCTGTTCTGTTCCGCGAGCCGGCACAGGCGGACCGCCGGATCGGGCTCGGCGCTCGCCAGAAACCGAAGGTGCTGGTCGAGCTGTGCAGCAGACAACTCGTACAGCGGGGTGCCGGTGCAGTCCGCCGACGAGGAGACCGGCGGCGCACTCGAAGCGGCGAATTGGACGATGGCGGCACCGGCTGCGACAACGATCAACGCTATTGCCAGACGCAACATGTTTGTCTCCCCACGAAAGACCTCGGTTGGCTGTCTTCGTTCATAAGCCCCGGCCTCGAAGCGCAAGGCTCGGTCTCGGGACCGATGCCTTGATCTCTCAGTCTGCCGGCGGAACGTTCATCCGCGTTGCCATGACGGCGTCCTCGCGGACGGCAGCCTCCTCCGCGTCGCCCCTCAGTCGCAGGAACTTGAAACCCTGAACAAGCGGGAATCGATTCAGGAACTCAGACAACCGCTCCATGTGCACCTTCGGCGGCGCGGCGTGTATGATGAAGGGTGACGCCGTCGGACCACTGCCGCCCGTAGCGGAATTCGCCACGATGATCCCCATATGGTCGCAATCACGCCTGTCCCAGCGGCCTACGATGATCAGCACCACATCCCCAGAACGCAGATCGGGCGCGATCGCCGGGATCGCCTCCCGCGGGATGAAGGCGTCGGTCACTCTGATGTCGGGTGAATCGACCTGCAGTCCCTGCTTGGCGAGGTACGGCTTCACGCGTGCGGTGTGGCGGAATGGGATCCACGGCTTGATCGCGGCAGCGCCCAACGTCTTCGTAACATCCTCAAGGCACCACTGGTTCGCCGGTACCCATTGGGCGAGTGTGAACAGATTGCGGTTTCGCAGCGATTGAAGCTCGTCGGCCCGGTTGTTCGGCATCAGGCGGTGGTCAACGATGCTGAACGCGTCGCGTTGGAACGGGATCTCCCCGTTGGCGTAGCGGAGTCGCGCGACGAGGCGGATGTACGATTCCCGTGAGTCTGCCAGTGCCATCGCCAACACGTGCTCCACGAACGTGGTGCAGTCGCTTTCCGCGTGGCTGAACATGGCTGCGTTGTCACGGTAGGCCTGGCCGACGGAGTTCATCGCCGCCTCGGCCACGCGTTCCGCCGGCGTCGGCTTGGCTTGGTGCAACCAGACGATGTATCGCCCCAGCTCCGCTTCGCTCATTTCGTGGACCCGCTTGGACACTGCGGACAGGTCGCCTCGGACAGGACGCGTCTGAGCTTGCGCACGGTCACACACGAACGGCAGCACCAGCACGCTCATCGCGATGGCGCGCATGTTTCCTTTCATTGTGTTTCCTCCTGGCCACATGAACCCTTCGCGCGGAACGAAGGCGCCGCGCGCACCATCCGCGAGCGGAAGCGAACGGAAGCGAACGGAAGCGAACGGAAGCGAACGGAAGCGAACGGAAGCGAACGGAA
>CAZZFA010000136.1:6593-10273 GCA_964653435.1 uncultured Planctomycetales bacterium
GCGAACACTTCTGCTCGTCCGCCCAGAATCCACAATTGCCACTCGGCAATTTACCACGGGTATTACCGACTGTCAAGGCCCGTGATCCGATTTTTCCCGATTATTCCGCCATTCGTTCTTATCCCAGCCGTAGCGCGAGAGGCTCGCGTTGCCGAACGGGTGCCGCGCCATAGGAGGTCGGCCGACGGCCGGCGGATGACTATGCCCGACTCCTGCGCGGGCGGGCGCTGAAACGGGCCACGCTTTCCATGTGGAAGCGAAACGCAGCGATCGTGGCCGCCGACGCGCAGCAGACGGGCCCGGCAGCGACTTGAATCGCAACCGGGCCCTCGCATTTCAACGGCGGGGCGGACCACAACCGCTGTCCGTGTCGCCGTTTACGGTCAACTTACCCGCCTCTCCGCATACGGCCGGCGGGATGGTACGCCGACGCATGGCGGCCCCGCCAACCGCGCCAGCGCGACCACGCATCCGTGCCGTCTCGCGCCGTGCGGCCTCATCCGCCGCTTACCGTGATCTTCCGCGGCTTCACGTCCTCGCGTTTGTCCAGTGTGATCCGGAGCACGCCGTCCTTGAGCAGCGCATCAACCTTGTTCTCGTCGACGGCGCTGGGCAGCGAGAACTGACGCGAGAACCGGCCGTACTGCCGCTCCCGAATGTGATAGTGCCCGCTCTTCTGCTCGGACGACGTCTTCTTCTCGCCCGAGATCGTCAGAACGCCGTCTTCCAGCGTGATCTCGATATCATCCTTCGTGAGGCCCGGCATCTCCGCTTCCACGTAGTAGTGGCTGTCGTCCTCGCGGACATCCACGTTATACGGGACCAACCCCCCGGCCCAAGGCTCGCCCAAGACCCGGTCAACAAGTCGATCGAAATCCCGATGCACACGATCTACCAGGCCCGCGCCCATCGGCCATCCCATCGGATCGTCCAGAAGATCCGCACCTCGACCCAAGCGAACCGGCAACATGAGACACCTCCGTACCATATATCCGAACCAGCGTCTTGCTTCGTCACGACCATCCCGACAGAAGAGCAACGAGCATGCCAGCGGAGAACAACGCGCGCAATTCTCTGCGCCAGAATATGTTACGACGAAGACCATCGCGAGTGATTCCCCAGAAGCGGCGGTCAATCTGGCAGGACCCTGCGCGACACGAGATGCCCAACTCCCGACAGGATCGCCAGTTGCGCTACGCCAGGGACATTGTGACAGCCGCGGTATAATGCTTTGCGGAAAGGTTGCCCGGACGCCAACGTGGCCACAGCTATCCTACAACACCGGATCGAAGAAACCGCGCGACGTGCCGGCCGCATCGAGCGGTGGTCGGCATGGCTGCAAGGCGCGGCGTACGTTCTGCTCGTCGCTCTGGCGGTCGGCACCGCCGACCTGCTCGTTCCATTGCCGGCGGTCCTCCGGCGAACGGCCGCAATCGTCTGGCTGCTGGGATGGGGTGCGGTGATCGCCGCCGGAGTGCTGTCGGGCATGCGTGCCCGCCGCCGGCCGTCGGAGGCCTTCGCGATTCTGCTTGAACGCGGACGGGGCATCGCTCACAACGCCCTTGTAAACGCCGTGCAGTTTACGCACGCGATCGCTGCGGGGCGCGTAGGGACGGCAAGCTTGCCGCTTATGCAGGCGCAGATCGAGCAATCGCGGCATGTGGCGGAAGGCGTCGCCGTCGGCGCGTGCGTCGATCGACGGGGCGTTCGCCGACGTGGCCTCGAATTGGCCGCCGTGGTCGTGATCACCGCGACGACGGGCGCGCTGTGGCCGGGTGTATGGTGCGCCATCGCGCCGCGATTCTACGACCCGGGCGGCGACCACCCGCCGTTCTGCCGCACGCAGTTCACCGTACGGTGCGAATCCAGTGCAGCGGACGGGCGCATCGCCCGCGGTGACGATGTAAAGGTGATCGTCGATCTGACCGGCGAGGCGCCGGATCAGGTGTGGCTGGTGCCGGAGTCCGACGGCGCGGCCACGGTCCCCGGGCGCATCGAGCTCCTCCGCCGATCGGAGAGCCAATGGTTCGCCCGACTCGATGCCGTGCGCGAAGATCTGGTCTTCCGCGTGCACACCCCGCAGGGCTACAGCAAACGGCAGCACCTGCGCCTCGCGACCATTCCGAGGATCGCCGCCGTGAGGGTTCGATATGCCCCGCCGGCTGCCTCGGGCCGTGCGTCGTACGAAGCGCCCCTCGATCGCAACGGCATCCGCGAGGAACGGGGCACACTTGTCACGCTGACGCTCACGTCGGACCGGCCGCTCAGACAGAGCGAAGTACGCTTTGCCGACGGACGATCCCTGACGGCCGCACCGCTTGTGCGGACAGGGGCCCCAAGCACATCTCCAGCCGACGAACCAGCCGGCGCAACGACCGGCGAGGTGCGTGCGACGTTCGTGCTGGAGCAGGACGGACACCTCGCCGCCACGGTCACGGACGCGGACGGCGTTCCGTCGCGCGATCGGATCGAGGCGGACATCCGCGTAATCGGGGCGGTCCGCGGATCGCGGGCGACAGGCGACGAACGACCGGCGTCGGACCGCCGCGCGACCGCAGCGCCCGACGACACGGCCCTCCGCAAGACGAGGCGCGGCACAACGCCGGACGCCCCGAATCCCGTGACGGCGTCTCGCGACGAGGAGTCCCCGGTGGCCGCCAAGCGGACCGGGGCGGCCGCGTCAGCCGCTGGTCCGCCACACAACGCGCCGCCGCCAGTCGAGTCGCCCCGCCCGCGCGAAGGCACGAACATGGAGACCATACGGCCGGACGAACCCGTGGAGATCGACGCGGGAGCGATCCAAGGTGAGCGGATGCCGGGGCGTTACAGAGACCTGACGGAGGCGTACTTCCGGCGGCTTGCGGAGGACGGCCGATGAACGGACCGCGATGGAGACGATCAACGTTTGCCGTCTGGCCGGCCATGCTCGTGGTCCTGGCGGGGGCAGGGCCGACGAGCGCCCCGGACGCGAGCCGCGAGCAGGAGGAGGGGCGAGTCCGCTGCGCCAACCTCACGTACGACCGCAACAAGACGAGCGTGTGTTTCGCCGACAGCTTCCTCCGGATCCTGGCGTCTGAGACGGGCATCCGCACGGATGAGCACTTTCATCGCGTGCGGCTCGACTCGGTTCAGCTCTACGATTTTCCGTTCGCCGTGATGACCGGCGAGGGCCGATTCGAGTTGACCGAGGATCAGCGGAAGAACCTGCGGAACTACCTGCAGCGCGGGGGATTCCTGCTGGCCTCGGCGGGGTGCAGCAGCCCCGACTGGGATCGCTGCTTCCGCGAGGAGATCCGCCGGCTCTTCCCCGAGCGCAGGATCAAGCGGCTCGCGTTGTCGCACCCGGTTTTCCACACGGTCTTCGACATCGAGCGCCTGGAGGTCAAGAAGGGACCGTCGGGGCACCTGGAGGGCATGGAAATCAACGGCAAGCTCGTGCTGATCTACAGTCAGCTCGGCCTCAACGACACGGTCAACGCCGGTAAGGGATGCTGTTGTTGCGGCGGCAGCGAAATCCTCAACGCCTCCGCGGTAAACGCGAACATTCTCGCATACGCCCTTACGCATTAGTGCCGTCTTCGGTAAGACAGTTTCGCACGCGGCGAGCAGCGGCGCGAGGGCCCAGTCGCCCCTACACTGTTATCGCCTGGATTCTTGTCGGCCGGCGCGGAATTCCGGGC
>CAZZFA010000137.1:0-10054 GCA_964653435.1 uncultured Planctomycetales bacterium
CCAAGCCTGAAGGCGGTGGCAAGGCCAGATGCTCGTCGAAGAATGTCCCGAGCACCTTTCAACCGGCTGCCAAGCCTGAAGGCGGTGGCAAACCCGTGCCCGCCGAAGCCGACGGTGTGCCGCGCAGACAAGGCCGCCTTCAGCAGTCCTTGCCGGGCCACGTCACCATCGGCTGGTTCAGCCGACCGGCCTTTGGCCGCCGCCTTCGGCTTCATGCCTGGAAGTTGACGACGGGGCATCGCTTCAGCCGACCGGCCCTTGGCCGCCGCCTTCGGCCGGTGGAGGCACGGGCTTCATTCCCTTCCACGCCTGCCGCCCAGCGGGCTTGAGCCGGGGCCGGGTGAATGCCCGCTGCCCACCGTCTGCAACCACGGCCATGCCCCAAGGGCGGCCGGGCACCTTGCAAACGGATGCGCGGGCCGCTTTACTCTGCGGGGTTTGACCTGTCCCGTCGCGGCGCGGCCGGAAGGTGATTGGCATGGCAGTGATCGACTGGATCGTGATCGGTCTGTATTTCGGTATCCTGCTGGGCGTGGCGTGGTGGGTCATCCTCCACCGCAAGAACACGGCGGACGATTACTTCCTGGCCGGCCGGCACCTCGGGTGGTTCGTGATCGGTGCCTCGATTTTCGCCTCGAACATCGGCTCGGAGCACCTGGTCGGTCTGGCGGGTGCCGGCGCGACCAGCGGCGTGGCCCTGGCTCATTACGAGTTGCACGCCTGGTGCCTGCTGGTCCTGGGATGGGTCTTTGTTCCGTTCTACGCGCGGTCGAAGGTGTTCACCACGCCGGAGTTTCTCGAGCGGCGGTTCTCGCCCAAGGCCCGCTGGTTGCTGTCGCTCATCTCGCTGTTCGCCTACATCCTGACCAAGATTGCCGTCGGCATCTATGCCGGGGGCATCGTCTTCGGAACGCTCATGCCCGGGTTGCGAATCCGCCTCGGGGCGACGGAGTTGGACAGCTTCTGGATCGGCTCCTTCCTGGTGGTGGCCCTGACCGGTCTGTATACCGTTCTGGGCGGCATGCGGGCCGTGGCCTACACGGAGGCGCTGCAGACCTTCATCTTCATCTTCGGCTCGGCGCTTGTGACCCTCTTCGGGCTGAAGGCGGTCGGGGGGTGGCAGGAACTCCGTGCGATCTGCGGCTCGGACATGTTCAATCTCTGGAAGCCGCTCGTACCCGCCGGGGTCGAGGGCACCTGGTCGCCGGTCGAGGTGAGGAACGCCGCCGGCCAGATCGTCCGCCAGGCCTGGTACTTCAACGGCAACTTCCCCTGGCTCGGCATGCTGTTCTGCGCGCCGATCATCGGATTATGGTACTGGTGCACCGACCAGTACATCGTGCAGCGCGCCCTGGCGGCGCCCAACGCCACCGAGGCGCGGCGCGGCGCGATCTTCGCGGGCATTCTGAAGCTCCTGCCCGTGTTCCTTTTCATCGTCCCCGGCATGATCTGTTTCGCTCTGGCCGCCGGCGGCAAGGTGCCGGCCCTCCAACAGGCGCTCTTCGAGAACGGTCGCCTGAGCGAGGCGAAGGCGCAGGCGGCATTCCCGCTGATCGTGCAGGCGGTCCTTCCGCCCGGCGTGCGCGGGATCGTGGTCGCCGGGTTGCTGGCCGCCCTCATGAGCTCGCTGGCCGGGGCCTTCAACGCCTCCTCCACCCTGTTCACGATCGACTTTTACGGCAAGATCCGCCCGAACGCCTCCCAGCCGGAGCTCGTATGGACCGGACGGATCGCCACCACGGCCATGACCCTCATCGCCCTGATCTGGATCCCCGTCGTGCGGGGACAGCAGGGTCTCTACTACTATCTGCAGAGCGTTCAGGGCTATCTTGCCCCGCCGATCTTCGCCGTGTTCTTCCTCGGCGTGTTTTTCAAGCGGATGAACGCGGCGGGGTGCCTCTCGGCCCTGCTCGTCGGGTTTGCCCTGGGCGTTTTCCGGCTCGTGGTCGATACCCCTTTGGCCCTGAAGCTGAACGGCTTTGCGGGGTACGTCGAAGGCTCTTTTCTGTGGGCGGTCAACCGGATGTACTTCCAGTACTACAGCGTGATCATCTTCCTGGTCAGCTCTCTCGTGATGGTCGCCGTGAGCTGCCTGGGCCGCGCTCCCGACTACGAGAGAATCAAAGGGCTTACCTACGGCACGATTACGGCGGAACACCGCGCGGAATCACGGCGCAGCTACGACTGGCGCGACATTGCCGGCTCGGCCGTCGTGCTGACCGTAATCCTCATCGCCTATCTGTACTTCAACGGGTGAGGAACCCGGTCGCGGGGCGCACCCGGGTGCGCCGGGCTTCTTGCGGATGTTTGAGCGGACAGAGGGGCGGACCCACGCGCGCCTCTGAAGCGCGATGCGTGCCGGCGCTGCGGCCCCCCCTTCGCTTGCGACCCGTGGCTTACGAACGTTACGTCACCGGGACGACCCTGGCCAGCTCGGCGACGAAGTCCTTGCAGGCATGTTCGACGCACTTCTCCCACTCGGAGGCGTACATCTCGAGATACTTCGTGTCTTCGTACGCATAGATGATCGAGCGGGATGCCGTGACGATCGCCCCGGTGCCGTCGGACCGGAAGCACGCGCCGACGTCCGCGGCCCCCGCGCCCTGGGCACCGTAGCCCGGCACGAGGAAAATCGACTGCGGCAGCAGCGCGCGAAGCTTGATCGCCGTCTCGCGATCCCGGACGCCGACGACCGCGCCCACGCAACTGTACCCGGCCGTGCCGACCAGACCTTCGCCGCGGGCCCATTCGGCCACCTGCTTGGCGATGGCTTCGCAGAAACGCATCCCGTCGGGGCCGACGAGGTCCTGGATGGCCGCGCCGGACTCGTTGCTCGTGCGCACGAGGACGAACACGCCCTTGCCGTCCTCGCGGGCGACGTCGATGAAGGGCTTCACCCCGTCGAGGCCGAAGTACGGGTTGACGGTCACGGCGTCCGGGCCGACGAAGTCGTCGAGGTTGCTGAAGTCCGGGTCGGCCAGGTGCGCCCGCGCGTACATCTCGGCGGAATGGCCGATGTCCGCACGCTTGCAGTCGCCGATGACGATCAGGTCGCGCTCGGCGGCCTCCTGCACGAGCTCGTAGTAGCCTTCGACGCCTTCCCAGTAGTAGCGCTCGAAGTAAGCCGAGTTGATCTTCACGACGGGTACGTACGGGGCCACGATGCGGATGATCTGCCGGCAGAACTCCAGCGTCGCATCCAGGGCGGCCTCGGCGTCCATCTCGTCGTTCATGTCGCGCTGCTCGGCGATGGCGGCCGGCAGGCGGGCATAGACCGGGTCGATTCCGACGCATGCGGGCGTCCGTTTGGCTCGAACCGCGGCCAGGAGTCGGTCGGCAAAGTTGTCTGGCAAAGGGCTATCCTTTCTGAATCCAGTTCAAGCAGAGTTCCCGCCCACGACGGGTTCGGGGACCGCGCCGCCGGATAATACCCCGCGTCCGTACGCCGGGCAAGGGCTGCCCCCGCCCTTTTTTGCAGGGGCCGGCGTTGCCCGGGAGAGTCGTGGCCGGGCCGGAGGGCGAACTCAACTGATCAGCGGGCCGGCGGACCGCATCGCGGCGACCGTGACGACGAGGATGTCGTAAACGGCGTGCGCGCCGGCGGCGATGCCGAAACCGCGGAAGACGAAGATGCCGGTGAGGTAGAGCCCGGCTCCGGTGCGGAAGAGGAACTTCACGGTGTCGAAGGGCTCGCTGCCGAACGGCTCGTGATGGTGCGCGGCGAAGAGGGCGGCGGAGGCAAAGAAGATGAACACGATCGTCGCGTTCTTGTTCAGCGAGAAGACGTCGATCAGGATGAGGCTCAGGAGCGTGATCGCGATAAGGCGGAAGACCAGCTCCTCGTAGATGCCCGCGCCGATGCTGAGGATGACGTCGTCGATCCAGCGGGCCTCCAGCGTGCCCTGGCGGGCCTGCTGCAGGACGGAGTTGAAGACGTAGAGCGGAACAGCCCAGATGACGCTCTCGCCGAGCATGCCGGCCAGCGTGGGCTTGTCGATGGTCCACGGGTGCCGCGCGACGAGGTGCCAGCCGAGCAGGATCGCCACGAGCAGCAGGCCGGGGAAGAAGATGCCGCTGGCGCCGAGAAGCTCGACGAAGCGCTCGATGACCTTCGAGGCGACGAGCGACGGCAGCAGGCGGCCGGGCTCCGCGTGTCGGCGCCAGACCATGCCCGCTTCGAAGACGATCAGCCAGGGCAGCACGAACACCAGGCAATGCAGCGGGCGCTGGGTACGGTGGAAGTACCCCCGTCCCTGGGGGCTGAGCACGTCCGCGAACTTCCATGACGATTGACGCGACGCCATCGGCCCATGATTATCCACGCTGTTCCGGCAGTTTCAATCGCGCCGGGCTGCGGATCGCCGGGCGCCTGCCGGTAAGGAACGACGAACACGGAATGAGGAATGGGTCGCCGCCGGCGGCGAACGTCGGCGGACGGGACGCGCCCCGTTCGGCGCTCCTCGTTCCGTCTTCGGCATGCGCGAGGCGCGGTGTCGTGGGGACTCGAACGGGCGAAACCCTCAGGAAGTTCTTCGATGCGATGCACAAGCGGCTCGGGCCGCAGCACTGGTGGCCGGGTGAGACGCCGACCGAGGTGGTCATCGGGGCGATCCTGACGCAGAACACGTCGTGGAAAAACGTCGAACGGGCGATTGCGAACCTTCGCCGGGCGGGTTGCCTCGACTGGGCGCGGCTTCGGGACATCGCGCCGGCGGACCTGGCCGAGCTGATCCGGCCGGCGGGGTATTTCAACGTCAAGACGAAGCGGCTCAAGGCGTTCGTCGCGTGGTTGTGGAGCCGGTATGACGGCGATCTGGACCGCATGTTCGCCACCCGCACCGAGACGCTTCGGGAGGAACTTCTGGGCGTTTCCGGCATCGGGCGTGAAACGGCGGACTCGATTCTCCTGTACGCGGGGGGCAAGCCGACGTTCGTTGTGGACGCATACACGTATCGCATCCTCCGGCGGCACCGGCTGATCGACGACGATGCGGATTACGAGCAGATCAAGGAGCTGTTCGAGTCGAATCTTCCGGCGGACGCGAAGCTGTACAACGAATACCACGCCCTGCTGGTGGCCGTCGGCAAGGACCACTGCCGGCCGAAGGCGCGGTGCGCCGGCTGCCCGCTGGAGCGGTTCGAGCACGAGGTGGAAGAGCGGGAGGAGTGAGCGGATCGTGCGTGTCCCTTCGGCCGGGCGGCGTTGCATTGAGCACGTCGGTCGTGACGGGCGAGCGGCGGGGCGTGGCGGATGTTTCGCACGCTGAACGACAAGCCAAGATTCGAAAGGAAGTCGCGATGCAAGAACGAATACGGAAAATGACCGGTGTGTTGTGCGTGTTTGCCGGCGTCGTTCTGACGGGCGCGGCCGTCCGGGCCGAGACGGTCTACGTTTCGCCCGAGGGCAACGATGCCTGGTCGGGCTTGCTGGCGCGGCCGAATGATGCGAAGACCGACGGGCCGCTCGCGACGTTGGTCGGCGCGCGGGACGCCGTGCGGAAGCTCAAGGCGAAGGGGCCGCTTACGGAGCCCGTGCGGGTGCGGATCGCCGGCGGGACCTACTTTGTAACCGGGCCGGTGGTGTTCGAGCCGCAGGACGGCGGCACGGACATGTGCCCGGTAATCTACGAGGCGGTGGAAGGGGCCAGGCCCGTCTTCAACGGCGGGCGGGTGATTCGGGGCTTTCAGCCCGGCGCGAAGGGCGTGTGGACGACGCAGGTCCCCGAGGTCAAGGCGGGGACGTGGTACTTTGAGCAGCTCTTCGTGAACGGGCGACGGGCCGTGCGGGCACGCAGCCCGAACCGGTTCTACCACTACATGGCCCGGAAGGTCGAGCACGGGATCGACCCGGTTACCGGCAAGCCCGCGGACCTGTCCGCTCGCGCGTTCGTGGCGCGGCCGGGCGACATCAAGGCCTGGCCGGACCTGGGCGATGCCGTGGTCGTCGTGTACCACTCGTGGGAGACTTCGCAGCACCATATCGTTTCATTCGACCCGAAGACGGACACTGTCATCCTGACGGGGAAGGCACACTGGCCGTTTTTCAACTGGGGCCCTTCCCAGCGATATCACATCGAGAACGTCAAGGAGGCGCTGGATGCGCCGGGCGAGTGGTTCCTCGATCGCGATGGCACGTTGAGCTACATCCCGCTGCCCGGCGAGGACATGGCCCGCGCCGAGGTGATCGCGCCCGTCGCGAGCGAGTTCGTGCGCTTCAGCGGCGAGCCGGCAAAGGGGCGGCTTGTCGAGAACATCACACTGCGCGGCCTGAGCTTTTGTTACAGCGGGTATGTCCTGCCGAAGGAAGGCGACGGCGGGCCGCAGGCCGCGTGCAACATACCGGCCGTCATCCTGGCCGACGGCGCCCGGCACATCGACATCCAGGATTGCGAAGTCGCCCACGTCGGCACGTACGGCGTGTGGTTCCGTGAGGGCTGCCGCGATTGCCGGCTGGTACATAGCCACATCCACGACCTCGGCGCGGGCGGCGTCCGGATCGGCGAGATGGCCATCCGCCCCGAGGGTCCGCAGCGAACCGGCGGCATCGTCGTGGACAACAACATCATTCAGTCCGGCGGCCACATCTTCGCGGGGGCCGTGGGGGTCTGGATCGGGCAGAGCGGCGACAACCGCATCACGCACAACGACATCGGCGATTTCCGGTACACGGGCGTTTCCGTGGGCTGGACGTGGGGCTACGGAACGAGCCTGGCGCAGCGGAACACGATCGACCTGAACCACATCCACCACCTCGGCTGGGGCGTGCTGAGCGACATGGGCGCCGTCTACACGCTCGGGATCTCACCGGGCACGACGGTGAGCCACAACGTGGCCCACGACATCTACTCGTACAGCTACGGCGGGTGGGGCCTCTACAACGACGAGGGCAGCTCGTACATCACGCTCGAGAACAACCTCGTCTACAACACGAAGACCGGAGGTTATCATCAGCACTACGGGCGCGAGAACATCGTTCGCAACAACATCTTCGCGTTTGCCACGGAGTCGCAGCTTCAGCGGACGCGCGGAGAGCCGCACATCTCCTTCACGTTCGAGAAGAACATCGTCGTCTGGGACCGCGGCACGCTCTACAACGGTCAGTGGAACGACGACAGGTTCGTGCTCCGGGACAACCTGTATTGGGATACCTCCGGCCGCCCCGTGACGTTCCAGGGGATGAGCCTGGCCGACTGGCAGAAGAGCGGCAAGGATCGCGGCTCGATCGTCGCGGATCCGATGTTCATCGATGCCGTCGGGTGCGATTTCCGTCTGAAGGCGGATTCCCCCGCGGCGAAGATCGGCTTCGTGCCGTTCGACTTCGCGAAGGCTGGGGTGTACGGGCAGGATGCGTGGATCGCATTGGCGACGGCAACGAAGTACCCGCCTGTGGAGTTCGCGCCGCCGGCGCCGCCGCCCCCGCCGCTGACGGTGAATGAGGGTTTCGAGAATCTGCCCGTGGGCTCGCCGCCCGATTGTGCCCGGGTCTACACGGAGAACAAAGGCGATTCGATTGCGGTTACGGACGAGACGGCCGCCGCAGGCAAACACAGCCTCAAGATCGTGGATGCCCCGGGCCTGCGGGCGGATTTCAACCCCCATTTCGTCCTTGCGCCGTATCACACCGGCGGCGTGACGCGTTGCAGCTTCGACATTCGCATCGAGAAGGGCGCGTTTTTCTGCAACGAATGGCGCGATGACGCGAGCCCGTATCACGTCGGCCCGAGCCTCTCGGTGCAGAACGGCAAGCTGATCGCCGCCGGCAAGGAACAGATCGAGCTGCCGCCGGGCCGGTGGGTGCACATCGAGGTGACGGCCGGGCTTGGTGATGCCTCGAGCGGAACGTGGGACCTGGCCGTGACGCTTCCGGGGGGCGGGCCGCAACGCTTCACAAATCTGCCGAATGGCAGCAGGGAGTTCAAGACGCTGATGTGGCTCGGCTTCGTGAGCAATGCGCGCGAAAAGGTCGTCTGCTATCTGGACAACATCCGGCTGGCCAACGACGCTCCGTGATGTAACCGGCTCGCAGCCGGCCGCACCGGTTGGCGGATGCGGCGGATGAGTCGCGTCGCCGTCGCGCCTTGATACGATGGGCGGAAGACGAAGCGGGTTCGACGCGCGAGGCTCCGTACCGGTGAGATGCCTGCCGGCACAGGCCTCGCGGGCCTCCGGGCCCCGTGCCGTGGTGCATCAGATCGGGGAACCCGCTGGACAACCCGCCGGGCGCCGCGTAAACTCCTTTCCCCACGTTGGTGGGAGGGATTCAGTCGTCCGGGTCGCGAGGGAGCGGCCGTCGTCGGCGTGTCGTCGGCACGAGGATCGGTAGAGCCATGTTCTTGTCCGCAGACGAGGAAGCATCGGCCCATCTGTTCGAGGTGGCCTGGGAGGTCTGTGCGCAGGTCGGCGGGATCTACACCGTCGTGCGCTCCAAGGCCCCCGATATGCTCGCGGAATGGGGCGAGCGGTACCATCTTGTCGGCCCGTATGATGCCCAGCGGACCGAGGCGGAGTTCGAGCGGCTGGAGCCGGACGGCTTCACGGGCGCCGTGCTCGCCGCGCTGCGATCCGCGGGCATTCAGTGCCACTACGGGCGGTGGCTTGTTACCGGCTATCCGCGGGTCATCCTGCTCGATTATGCTGCCCACTACGACCAGCTCATGGCGCTGAAGTACCGCCTGTGGCTGGACCACAACATCGCGCTGCCGCCGGGGGATACCCTCAGCGAGCACGTGCTGCTCTTCGCGGCGCTGGTGGAACGGCTGCTGGAGGAGTACCGCAGGCAGCTTCCCGCGTCGGTGCCGATGGTGGCGCACTTCCACGAGTGGATGACGGGGCTGGCGATTCCGATGATGAAGAAGCGGGGCCTGCCCGTCGCGACGGTCTTTACCACACACGCGACCGTGATCGGACGGGCATATTGCGCCGACCGTGACGACTTCTACGATGTGCTCGAGAACATGAACGCGGACGCGGAATCCGGGCGCCGCGGTATCTACCATCTCTACTGCATCGAACGGGCGTCGGCGGCGTCGGCGGATATGTTCACTACCGTTTCCGATGTGACGGCGTCGGAGGCAACGAAGCTCCTGGCGCGCAAGCCGGACCTCATCACACCGAACGGTCTGCGCGTGCAGCGGTTCGAGGCGCTTCACGAGTTTCAGAACCTGCACCGCCACTACAAGGAGCGACTGCACGACTTCGTGATGGGCCACTTCTTCGGCTCCTACGCGTTCGACCTGGATCACACGGTGTATCTGTTCCTTGCGGGCCGTTACGAGTACCGCAACAAGGGCATGGATGTGTACCTGGAGGCGCTGGGCCGGCTGAACCAGCGCCTCAAGGCGGCGCAGAGCGCCACAACCGTTGTGGCCTTCCTCGTCACGAAGGCGGCGACCCACGGCCTGAACGGGGAGGTCCTCAGTTCGCGGTTCGCCTTCGAGGAGCTTCAGCGGCATTGCGACCAGCTCAAGGAGGACATGGGCCGGCGCCTTCGCGGGATCGCATCCACGGGCCGCCTGCCCGATCGCGAGGAACTCCTCATGCCCGACGACATCGTCCAGCTCAAACGCATCATGCAATCCTGCCGGAGGACGCATCTTCCGATCGTCGTGACGCACAATCTCCAGGATGATGCCTTCGACCCGGTGATCTGCCACATCCGCCGGCTCGGCCTGTTCAACAGCCCCGAGGACCGCGTCAAGATCGTGTATCACCCGGACTTCATCACGCCTGCCAGTCCGCTGTTCCGCATGGACTACGACCAGTTCGTTCGCGGCTGCCACCTCGGCGTATTCCCCTCGTACTACGAGCCGTGGGGTTATACCCCGGCCGAATGCACCGCGCTGGGCATCCCGTCCGTGACGTCGGACCTGAGCGGATTCGGTTCGTTCATCCAGGCCAACGTCAGCGACCACGACGATTGCGGCCTCTACGTGCTGCATCGCCGAGGCACGCCCTTTGACAAGATCGTGGAGCGGCTTACGAACACCCTCTTCCGCTTCTGCCGGCTGAATCGCCGCCAGCGGATCCAGATGCGCAATCGCGTCGAGAGCCTCTC
>CAZZFA010000138.1:0-9825 GCA_964653435.1 uncultured Planctomycetales bacterium
GCTCCGCGCAAGGCGCGCCGCACGCCAGGCGCGCTGCGCGCAGGGACGCCCCGCGCAATGCGCGCCGCACGCCAGGCGCGCTGCGCGCAGGGACGCCCCGCGCAATGCACGTCGCGCGCTAAATGACCTTGCACGATTCTGTCCAGGGTCGGAGGTGACGAGCAACCGTCTGGCTGTGGATTCTCTGGTCCGTTGCGTAGGACAGAATCACGCAAAGCCATTTAGGCGCGCAAAAGCTGCGACGCAAGACGCTACGCCTTCAAGCGGTCAGACCGGGCGCTCATCTCGCTCTTGCCTTTGCGATCTGCGGGGCGGGCTTCCGCCAAGCTTCCCACACCTTCGCCATACACGCGCCGCACGTACGGCCATGCACCCATCGGCGAGGAGCACCTTGCACACCGTTTCGCCGGGCTGTTCAATAGAGCGATGCGCCCGAAGATCGGGATCACCTGTGGCTTCATCGTGAACTCCAGGGGTACGGAACACTCCGTTGTACTCCCGCGGACGTACGTGGATGCCGTCCGGACGGCGGGGGGGCGGCCGGTGCTCATCCCGCCGGTGACGACGCGCGAGGAGGTCGAGGAGATCGTCAGCGAGCTGGACGGGTTGCTCGTGACCGGCGGCCCGGACATCAACCCCGCCCGATACGGTCGGCCGAAGCACCCGCAAACCGTGCCCATGCATGAGCGGCGGGAGTTCGTGGACTTTGAATGCCTCCGGCTGATGGATGAGTGCGACCTGCCGGTCCTGGCGATCTGCCTGGGGATTCAGGAGCTCAACGTGCATCGCGGCGGCACGTTGTATCAGCACGTGCCGGAGGAGGTCGTCGCGGTGCCGTCGGTTCAGCACAGACCCGCGGACGGGTTTCTGCACCATGATGTGGCGATCGAGGCGGACAGCCGGCTCTGCCGGATTGTCGGGCGGCAGTCGCTCGATGTGAACAGCTCGCACCACCAGGCGCTGCTCGAGATCGGCCGGGGGTTGCGGCCGGTGGCCTGGTCCCCGGACGGTCTCGTGGAGGCGGTGGAGGACCCGTCCCGCCGCTTCGTGCTGGGGGTGCAGTGGCATCCGGAAACCCTGACCGACCACGAACCCCATCGCGCCCTGTTCTCCGCCCTCGTGAGCGCCGCCGGGCGCTGCGCCTGAGCCACCGCCCGCGATCGCTATCCTGTGCGGGATCCGAGCTGTAACCGGGATCCGTCGCTCTGCGCGCCGGGCGGGGCGCTCGCTTGCGCTTCGCGTTCCGTGGCGTGCGCCGAGGTCGAGTTGGCGAACGAACGTGGCGGAGGCGGTCTGGCGGGGCGCTCGCTTGCGCTTCGCGTTCCGTGGCGTGCGCCGAGGCCGAGTTGGCGAACGAACGTGGCGGAGGCGGTCTGGCGGGGCGCTCGCTTGCGCTTCGCGTTCCGTGGCGTGCGCCGAGGCCGAGTTGGCGAACGAACGTGGCGGAGGCGGTCTGGCGGGGCGCTCGCTTGCGCTTCGCGTTCCGTGGCGTGCGGTCGGCGTCGGAACCCGAGCCGCGCAACCGGGGACCCGAGTCCTACGCCGGCTGCGGCGAGCAGGTGAACGCCGCGCGGATCTTGCTCAGCCGCCTGTTCATGGCGGGGATATAGCCGAAACGCTCACGGTCCTTGGGGACCTGAACCTGCGCCATCCGCTTCCAGCCCTTGTTCATCCCGTGGATAAAGAGGGCCGTGGTCAGGCTTCGTGTCCGCCACAGCGTCCGAAGGGTGCGGCGCCAGACCCACGGGACCGTGGCCGCCGTGTGGCGCAACTCGTAGATCATCTCGTCGAGCCTCTGCGCGGTGATCTGCCTCGGGTGGTAGACCGTCTCGACGAATGTGTAGCGTTCCCAGTCGCGCGGATAGTTCGTCGCGAAGATGCGGCCTTCCTTCATCCACCGGGCGTAGAGTTTCGTGCCCGGCAGCGGCGTGAGGTTCGTGATCTGAATCGTGTCGATCCCCAGTTGCACCGCGCCCAGCGCCGTGTCGGCGACGGTGTCCTCCGTGTCCTGGTCGGCGCCGATGATGAAGGCGCCGAATACGCTGATCCCCGCCTTGTGGAACCCGGCGACGAGTTCCTTGTAGCGCCCGACGTTCTTGCGGTTGATGCCCTTGTGGTAGTCCTTGAGGGACTCGGGGTTGAGCGTCTCGAAGCCGATGAGCATTCCGCGGCAGCCTGCCTTGTAGGCCAGGCGCAGCCCCTCCGCGTCGTCGCCCATGTTGATCGTCGTCTGGCTGAACCAGAGCTTCTTCTTCCCGCGCCGGATGATCTGCCGGAGCAGTTCCTTGGCCCACACGGCGTGCTTCTCGCCGACGCCGAAGAAGTTGTCGTCCACGACGAAAATGAACGGCTTCGGCGTTGTGTTCCACTCCTCGATGATCTCGTCGATGTTGCGCCGGCGGATGGACGCCCCGTTGAAGAGCGTCACGCCGCAGTACTCGCAGCCGACCGGGCATCCGCGCGAGGTCTGGATCGCCGCCACGTCATACGAGCCGTTGATCGGCTGCAGCGACTGCCTCGCCCGTCCGCCCCCTGCCTCGAGCGAGGCCAACCGGCCGTCATACCGCTTTTGCAGGCGGCCGGACGCGGCGTCCTCGATGATGCCCGGCCAGATTTCGTCGCATTCCCCCACGGCGACGGCGTCGAAGTACCGCGCCGCCTCCTCCGGCACGGCCGAGGCGTGCGGCCCGCCCATGATCGTCGGGATCCCCTCGCGGCGGCACTGCTCGGCGATCTCGTACGCCCGCGTGGCGCCGCTGCTGTAGGCGGTGACGCAAACGAGGTCGTAGTGCCCGCGGCGCAGACACCGGTCGGAGGCGTCGAACCCGAAGACCTCGTCGATCAGGTCCACATGGTGCTCCGGCGGCACCAGTTGAGCCAGGACCTGCAACCCGAGTTGCGGAATCCGGCTGCCGATCGTGTGATATCCCTGTGTACGCCGCGCAATGGGATTGACCAGGGCAATGCGCATCAAGAGTCCTCGTCATGTGTTACGGAGGGCCGGTCTGTGGGGCAGGAGACACCCGGGGCGCACCTGCACGGCCGCCCACGGTCCTTGGTCGGCAGACTGACCGCACCTCAATGGGCATATTCTAGCAGGCACCCGGCTGCCCGGCAAACAATCCCTGAGCAGCAATGACGCACGTCCACGCACTGCCGCTCGGGGGACGGGCACGCCGCCCGTCAAAGACGTGCCCTGCCGCCCGTACGAAACCTCCCGCCCTGGATCTGCTGCAGAACTCACAGGAGCGCCGGGATACCGTCGGCGACGACCTTTATGACTACTACAGCCATCAGCGGATGGCGGTCCACAGGCGTTCGACGGCATCCGTGCGTGCCGTTCGCGGTTCCGCCAGGGCGCCAAACGCGGGCCTTCGCAGCATGTTGAGCGGAGCCCGAAGCGAGGGGGCGTGGTTCATCGGCCGGCGTCGCCAGGCGATCGGTGCTCCGGGGGGCGATTGAGGGGGCTGTGCTTCGCGGGCGGCCGGCCGGCCGGGCGATTCGGCCGTTGCCAGCACATAGGCGCGGGGGGCCTCCTTCGGGCCGGCAACCAGGAACCATCGATCGTACGATGCGAATACCGCGCCGAACGTCCGTACCACGGAGCAGGCGCTCCGCGTATCAAGATGCTCGACAGGCAGTTCCACAAGCACGGCGCCCCTGGGCAGCAGGCGTCTGCGTAATCCTTCGAACCATTCCCAACTGAGGCGCGACGGCATGTCCGCAGGAGGCAGGCCGTCCGCCGTCTGCACAATGAGGTCGTACCGCGACCGGTTGCGTCGCCACCATGTGTCCGCACAGATGTACACCCGGGGCGGGCCGTTCAACGAGGCGTCGGCATCGAAGGCGGCCGATCGATCCGGGGCGAGGGCATCCGGGTTCCAGAGGACGTGGTCGATCCGCCACACGGCGGAGGCCGTGGCGATCGGAATGTCGCCGAGGCTTGCGATCTGCGCCCCGGGTTCCGCCCAGCGAAAACCGCACTCCGGGAGCACGGCTCCTCGCGACCGGGTGGCGATCAACCCGGCGGGTCCGCCGCCCGCCCCGGCGGAAGCCCGTCTGGCTGCGGCGGGCAGGGCCACTACCGCCACGCCGAGCGACAGAAAGATAACCGCGATGCGCTGTCGGCGGACCTGTCGAGTGCCCGAGTGCTCGTGAATGACGAGCAGACCGCCAAATATCAGAAGGATCAGACAGGCGGCGGCGACCGCCATAGCGCCCGAAGTACGGCCCCGGTCAAGGTACTGGGCCGCAACAAGTCCGGCTGCCGCGCCGCCCAGGACCCCCGCGCACCAGTGCGCCAGTGCCTGCCGCTCGTTGTCGCGTCGGACGACGTACGATCTTCTGCCGTAGGACAGCGCATGGCCCATACAGGCCGAGCCAAGCAGCACCGGCACGAGCCGGACAAACGTGGACTCGCGCGCATCGGCGGCGTCGGGAACCATCGCGACGACGGCCATGATGGCGATGCCTCCCGCCCACAGGGCCATGCCGTATCCGCCCATGGAATAGCTTCGTCGAGACCGCGCCCGACCGGCGATCCACGCCCCGATTGCCATGGCCGCGAACATGGCGCCTCCTGTCCCGAAGACCTGCCCGGCGGCGACGGAGCAGCCCGCAGGCCAAGGCGGGCAGCCCCAAAGCGCCGCCGCAGCGCCCCACGCCGCCACTGCGGTGAGCATCAGCCGCCGCGGCTCGCCGTCAGGCGTCCATTCCGCTTGTGCCGGGGGGAGGTGGTCCGATCGAGCCTGACTCTGCCCGGTGTCGCGTTCGGCCGACCGGGCGGCGAAGACGGCCAACAGGGCGATGGCAAAGAAGGGAACGGCGGAGAGCAACACCCACTGCTCCGCGGACAGGCCCGGGGGGCCGGTGACAGCGTGGATTGTCAATCCGCCCGCGACGCCGAGCAGCAGGCTCGGCGTGATCTGTACGTCCTGCCCGTTCCCATGGGCGACGTGCGCGGACGCCGCCTGGCCGCGGGAGGCGACCGAGTAAAGCGCCGCCACCTGAAGCCCGGCCGTCATTCCGACAAGACCCACGATTGCCGCCGTCATGGTGCACAGGCAAAGCGATTCGGCCGCCGGGGTCCAGAAGAACTTCGCCGACAGGACCGACCACAGATAGCGGACGGCGACGGCGATGATCAGGCCGGCGAGCATCAGTGTGCCCGACAGCAGCCCCAGGACGGACTGAAGCAACCACGCGAGCCCGTCGGGGGCACGTCCGTCGGAGCCGGCGCGCATGGTTGCGATTCCTTTCGCAGCGGGGAACGCGCCTCGGATCCGCTCCGCCCAGATGCGAACGAGGGCTATCGCCGCGCGCCGGGCGGACCAGGGTCCCACCGCCCCGCACGCGAGGAAGACGCCGATTACGGCGGGTCGGATGATCGCGGAAGGTCCGAAGATCGACTCGATAATCCGCATGTAGGCCGGTATGCCAAGGGCAACGGCCGCGCCAAGGAGGAAAGCGACGGCCCGCGCGGCCCGGGGCACGGGGTCGGCCCAGAGACGAAGGAACGAAAGCGATCGACGGGCGGTGCGATTCGGAATCGCGGGTGCAGGCGGCTGAGCGGTTGTCGCGGCATCGCGGCGTCCTCCGTGCTGCGCCGGGGTGGTCTGCTTGCGAGCGCGCGGCCGTCGCCGCCGCGGATTCCCATGAGCGGATGAAGACGGCATCTTCGGCATCGCCGCCGGTAGCATAGCCGCGACGAACAGGCCACGCCACGCGCAAACCCGAAGCGCAGGCCGGGTCCCGGATGGCTGAGCCGCGGGCACGGCGTTTGACCGGCCCCGGAGCCTGCTCAACAATAGTGCCGTGTCCGGCCGCCCGCCTGATGATTCCGGACGCTTTCCACGGCGAATGAAGGCGCGTCCCCGAGGGGTTCGTCCAACCTTTGCGGGTGGAACGTGTCGGATGCTGTGAGGCAGACATGATTCGGCAAGAGCGAACGTTCGCGCAATCGGCGAGCCCGTGGGGACTTGCGGCTGCGATTCTCGCGCTGGTGATGTCCGGCACGGCCTGCGTCGGCAAGGAGCGCTACGCGGCGAACATTTCCTACTGGGTCGGGCCGAAACAGCCGTTACCGGAGGGGCTCAAGGCGGTGGCCGTGATCGACTCGGCCGTCCAGACCGTCGGCGCGAGCGGGGATGATCGCGAGCAGAAATGGTCCACCGTCGCGGCGGACATGATCGAGGCGATGCTGCAAGGCAGTGGTGGCGGTCTGGTCGTCGCCAAGCGTCGGGAGACCCAGCGGATCCTGGCGGAGCGGGATCTCAACCTGGCGGGCCTTGTGGACGGGCCGACGGCGGCGCGGGCCGGGAAACTGCTGGCCGTACAGGGGCTCATCACGAGCAAGATCACGATTCGCGTAGACGTTCAGAAGGGCAGGAAGTCGACCATCGACTGGGTTTCACTCATGGGCGGGATGATGCGCGGCATGCAGGAGACGCGCGACGTGCGGCGCAGGGAGCCCCGGGTGTATCGCGAGGTGCGGCCCGCCCGTGACCCGCGATACTGGCGCAATCCGCACTACGTGCGGGATCCGAGGTATGTGTATGTGCCGCGCCCGGTTCCGGGTCCGGTGTATCGGGAGGAGACGACGGCGGCGGGCGGCGGGCTGAGCCTCAAGACGAAGGACGTGGAGGAGATCAGCCGGCACCTGACCGTCCAGTGTTCGTTTGCGCTGATGGACGCGGTGACGGGGCGGGCGATCGCGCAGTACTCGCCGCCGCCGTATCAGAAGAGCGACAAGGCCTCCCCGCACTTCCTGTTCGGCAGCTCGATGAGCGAGGCGGACCTGGATCCGGTCGATCACTTCATCGGCGAGCTGGTGGAACGGGCGGTGCGGGAGTTTGTCGGGATGCTGGTGCCGGTGCGCATCGAGTGCCGGTACGACCTCGTCGGCAAGGGCAAGGACGGCGAGGCGGGCATCCGCGCGTTGCGTGCGGACGACTACCCGACGGCGATCGCGCGGTTCCAGGCGGAACTTGCGAAGAAGCCCAGGGAACACGAGACGGTCTTCGCGCTCGGCGTCACGTATGAACTGATGGGCGACCGGGAGCATGCCCTGGAATGCTACCGGCGCGCGGCGTCCATGGAGGGCGTAGACAAGGACGCTCTCGTCGTCTACCTGGCCGCGAAGGAGCGACTGACGGATCACATCGGGCGGATCGTTCCGCCGCCGGGGCAACCGCCCGTGGCGCAGCCCGCGGAGAAGCGCGAGGAGCAAGCTCCCGCGCCGCCGCAACCCGTCTCGGATCTGCCGCCCATCTCCGCGCCGGCTCAACCGACTGCCGCACCCGCACCCCCGCCGCTGCCGGTTGAGAGTGCGGCGGAGACGAAACCGGCGGCGGAGACGCAGCCGGCCGCGCCGCCTGCCCCGGCGCCGAGAGTCGCACCGGCCTGGACATGGACCGTTCCGTCCAGCCGGCCGGCATCGACGCCGACGAGCCGGCCGGACTGATTCAATGGCCGGGTTTCCTCCGGCGCCCGGACGGTGCGGGCGGATCGCGGCGGGAGTGCCGCGTCAGGTTGCCGGGCTCGCCGCCTCCGCGGCGTCGATCGCCTGGCGGATCTTCTTCAGTTGCCTGGGGACGCCGATCTTCGGGTCTTCCTTGTCCTCATACTCCAGGGCGATGTAGCCGCGGTAGTTGGCCTCGCGGAGGATTCGGACGATGCGGGCGTAGTCGGCGTTTTCCTTCGCCTTGCCGTCGGAGCCGAGAAGCTGAACCTTCACGTGCGACGTGAGGGCCTTCGGCGCGACCTTCGCGATGGCGTTGTAGGGGTCCTTCTGCTGAAAGTTCCCCGTGTCGAGGTTCACGCCCAGCCACTCGTTATCGACCTTCTCGATGATCTTGAGGATGTCGTCGGCGGTCTCGGTGAGATGGCCGTGGTTCTCCAGTGCCAGGAACACGCCGCGCGGGCCCGCGTAGTCGCAGCAGATCTTCAGGCAGTCGGTCACCCAGGTGAACATCTCCTCGCGCGTGCCCATGTTCGGCCGTCCGCCGGCGAAAACCCGCATGACCGGCGAGCCGAGCTGGACCGAGTTGTCGATCCATCGCTTCACCAGAGCGATCTGCTCGTCGCGCTGCCTGCCGGGGGGGAAGCAGAACGAATTGCCGACCGACGTGCCGGAGACGCCCAGGCCGAGTTTGAACGCGCGGGCCTTGAGTGAGTTGAGGTAGGCTTTCTCTTCGGAGTCGAAGTAGTACGACGTCAGTTCCACGCCGTCGAGCGGCCAACTGGCGGCGAGGTCGAGCCAGTCATAGAGGCTGATTTCGCCCTTCTTCTCGCCCCGGGGCAGGTACTGGCGATAGGAGTAGGCGCAGCAGCTCAGCTTGATCTGCGGGCCGATCCGTCCGGGGGCGAACCGGGAGCTCTGCGGCACCACGGCCGCCGCCGATGTCCGCGGCCGCACGGCGGCGCCGACCGCCGCCGCGACGCCCGCGCTCAACAGGTCTCGTCGACTCAATTCCATTGTTCTGCACTCCTTGCGGCGCGGCGCCGTGTGCGACGCCTCGCGCCGATCGTACGGTATCGTCCAGCCCCGGCGTCGTGCCGGCAGGGGCCGGACGCGTATGCGGTACTTGCCTGCACAGGGTATCCGCCGGGCGCGGGGATGCAACTGCGATTCTCCTGTGCGGCGGTGGCGCCCTTGCGGATCGCCTCATACATGATGAACTGGCGTTCGCTGGAGGGCTCGCGCAGCATCTTCAGCAGTTCGTCGAGGGACTTCCGGTGAAAGTCCTTCGCGAAGCCCAGGCCGTACCGGTCCTTCTCGAGCGAGCGGATGGCTTTCTGAAAGGCCTCCTTGTACGTCTTGCCGATGCTCATCACCTCGCCGACGGCCCGCATCTGCGTGCCGAGCCTGTCCTCGGCGTCGCGGAACTTCTCGAAGGCCCACCGGGCGAACTTCACCACGACGTAGTCGCCGGAGGGCGTGTACTTCTCGAGCGTGCCGTCGCGCCAGTAGGGGATCTCGTCCAGCGTCAGCCCGGCGGCGAGCTTCGAGGACACCAGGGCGATCGGAAAGCCGGTGGCCTTCGAGGCGAGCGCCGACGAACGCGACGTCCGCGGGTTGATCTCGATGACCACGACGCGGTCCGTCTTCGGATCGTGCGCGAACTGGATGTTCGTCCCCCCGATGACCTGGATGGCCTCGACGATGTCGTACGAGTGCTTCTGGAGTCGCTTCTGAAGCTCGGGGGCGATCGTGAGCATCGGGGCCGTGCAGTACGAGTCGCCCGTGTGCACGCCCATGGCGTCCACGTTTTCGATGAAGCACACGGTGATCATCTGGTTCTTCGCGTCGCGGACGACCTCCAGTTCGAGTTCCTCCCAGCCCAGCACCGACTCCTCGACGAGGATCTGGCCGATCAGGCTGGCGGCGATTCCCCGGCTCGCCACGACGCGCAGCTCCTCCACGTTGTAGACCAGGCCGCCGCCGGTGCCGCCGAGCGTGTACGCCGGCCGGATCACGACGGGATAGCCCAGCTCCGCCGCGACCTTCTCGGCCTCCTCGACCGTGTAGCAGATCGTGCTCCGGGGCATGTCGATCCCCAGCTTGCTCATCGTCTGCTTGAAGGCGAGCCGGTCCTCGCCCCGCTCGATGGCGTCGGCCTGCACGCCGATGATCTGCACGCCGTACTTCTCGAGCACGCCCGCCTTGTGCAGCTCGGACGCCAGGTTGAGCCCCGTCTGCCCGCCGAGGACCCCAGGCCGACGCCCCGGAGCAGCGCCCGCCGAGCACCCCAGCCGACGCCCCGGAGCATCGCCCGCCGAGCACCCCAGCCGACGCCCCGGAGCATCGCCCGCCGAGCACCCCAG
>CAZZFA010000139.1:0-9391 GCA_964653435.1 uncultured Planctomycetales bacterium
CCCAACCCCCATCCCCTGCCCCCGTCCTCTGCCGAATCCTACCATGTGATGCTCCGCCCGCCGTCTACCGTGATGATCTGCCCGGTCATGTAATCGGCATCGGCGAGCAGAAATCGCACAGCCGTGGCGATGTCCGCCGGAGAGCCCGGCCGGGCCAGCGGCACTTTCGCGAGGATCCGCTCCTGCGCGGCCGGGTCGAGGTCCTCCGGGAAAAGCGCGACGCCCGGGGCGACGGCGTTCACCTGGACGATCGGGGCCATCGCGCGCGCGAGCGACCGGGTGGCGTTGGCGAGGCCGGCCTTCGCCGCACAGTACGCGATATGGTCGGGTCTCGGCCGGTCGGCGTAGATGTCCACGATGTTGACGACCTTGCCGGCGCCGGCCTGCCTGAAGTGGGGCCAGGCGGCGGCAGCCAGCATCACCGGGGCGATGAGGTTGATCTGGAGCGCATAAGCGAACTGCTCGGGCGTAAGCGTGTCGATCGGGCTGGGGGTAAAGACGGCGGCATTGTTGACGATCGCGTTGAGCCGGCCGTGTTCGGCGAGGGCGTGCGCCACGATCCGGGCGGGCAAGCCGTTGTCGGCAAGATCGCCGGCAACGATGGAACATCGCCGCCCCAGGGCGTGGATGGCTTGGGCGAGGGCTTCCGCCTCGGCTGACGACCGCCGATAATGGACCACGATGTGGCAGCCTTGCCGGGCCAGGTACAGGGCGATTTCTCGCCCGACCCGGCGAGCCGCCCCGGTGACGACGACGACGTTATCGGTCAGATCCACTGACGCCTCCTGTGGCAACTGAGCCGGGTGCGGCCGGTTCGGTGGCCCATTATCCGCGGTGCGGTGCCGCCGGACAAATACCCCGACCGCTCACAGGGCTGAGGCAGCCGGCTCCCCGTTCCGGACGGGCGGGTAATGGCTGTCGCCGGGGCGGGCGGCGGCGTTTGCCTGTGGGGCCATTGCGTCCAGTCTCCAAACAGACATTTTCGGTTGCCTTAACCCCTTGGAATTGGTACGATGATTTACAACCAGCCACCGGGTGACTACCCCTGCGTCGAGCCGCTGTTCGCCCGTTTGTCTTCGCTTCGAGGGGCGCGGGGGCCCGATGCCGTGGAGGAGGCGCAGGCCGCCCTGCGGCACGTTAACGCCGGGGGCCGGGGACCGCACGGGGTCCGCTGCGGGAAAGGGCCGATCCGTTTTGAGGAGGATGAATCGATGAGTGGCCACGCGTCAGGTTCCGCGAGCGTCGGAAGGTTGTGGATTCGCGCGGGTGCGGTCCTGCTTCCTTTAGGTGTGGCGCTGGCCGTGCCCATGACCGCATCCGGTCAGACGGGTGCAACTATCTACACATCGTATTGGACCAGCCCGGTGGACGCCGACGGTGACGGTTGCCCGGAGTCGGCGCGGCTGAACTGGGACCCGGACGTGGTAGGCGGGTACGGGACGCTGCGTATCTACGAGAGGGTTTCGCGCAGGGCCAGCGGAACGTCGGCGTGGACGGTGATTCTCACGACGCCACCGCACAACATCACGGGGGTGCTCGAAAGCGACACGCAGTCGGTGGACATCGCGGGGTCGGGGCCGTGTGGCCCGTACGACTACCGGATTGAGCTGTTCCTCTTCGGCTCGACGCCGCCGACGCTGCTGTACACCGGTGATCCGACGAACCAGCCGGCCTTATCGCGGCACCAGGAGGAGTCGCCGCCGCCGACGATCGTGACGAGCGTCGAGACGCTTGGGGTTCCCGAGAACGGCCAGGCCACGTTCGGGGTGAAGCTCAGTGGTCCGCCGGATGCGGCCGTGACGGTTTCCGTAAGGTGGATCGCCGGAGACGGCAATATCTCCTGCTGTGGAGGCTGCGATCTCAACTTCACGACGTCGAACTGGAATGTCGAGCAGACGGTCACGCTCTGCGCCGCAGACGATCCTGACCAGGTCAACGGGCTTGCGGCGATCCAACTGTCGGGGTCGGGGCTTGCGAGCAAGATCATGTACGTGAGCGAGATCGACGACGATGTGCCGCTGGCGATTGTGACGGATAAGGACTCGATCGACGTACCGGAGGCCGGAGCGGCGGCCTTCCATGTGAAGCTCAACAAGCGTCCGCCGTCGGACGTGACGGTGGACGTGGCGATCGTCGGCGACCCGTCCGTCTTTGCGGTGCAGACGCAGCAAGTGGTGATCCTCGCGACGGAGTGGGATACGTTTCAGGGCCATGACGTCACGGTAACGGCGGCCCACGACGACGGATGCGACCCCAGGCAGGCGACGATCCGATGCACGATTTCCGAGAACTGCTCCTGCACGAAAGACGTCGTGGCGATCAAGGTCGACGACGACGGGAACTGCGGCCCCTGCACGGCCACGCGCGCGTTCTTCGGCGATGATCCGCAGGCGAACCCGCCTGCGCCGAACCTGAGCATCCCCATGCAGTGCTACGTCTCGGGGCATCCCATGTGGGTGCAGCTCACGGTGACGCCGAACATCAACACCATCAACTTCGCCGTGCAGGACGTTTTTCCGGCGGGCTGGACGGTCGATGCGAACACGATCGACAACGGCGGGGTGCTCGGACCCGCGTCGGTCAACTGGTACCTGTTCGGCAGCCAGCCGGTGACGCTGCTTTACCGCGTCACGCCGCCGGGCGACGCGACGGATTGCGGCGTGTTCGACGGGACCCTGAGCTGCGACGGGTCGCCGCAGCCGATCAACGGCGTTACGAGCGTCTGCCGGTGCTCGATGCACCCGGCTGATACCAACTTCAACTGGCGGTTCGCCGGCGGCGGCGAGGGCCTTACCGAGATCACCTCATACGCCCACTACTGGCAGATCGGAGAGCCGTGGCCCGAGGGGCCGAATCCGATCCCGATCGACTATGTGACCCGCGCGGGATTCCTGTGGTTGGTCGGGTGCAACGGCGGCTACCATTATGACGAGACGACGGCCTGCCCGTTGTGCTGGAAGCCGGATGTGTGCGGGGCGGGACCCACCGGCGGGGCTGTTGTCTTGAGCGATCAATCGCCCGTTGCACTGGATCTGGGGCTTCTGCAGGGGGGTACGGTCACGCGCAGCATTCAGCCGTCATTCTACAAGCCCGGGGCGGCGGTGCATGTTTCCGTCGCCGTGGCGCCCGATCCCGGCAGTTCGGTCTATGCGACGGAGGAAGGTCCGCCGGCGGGCTGGACGGTGACCAACATAAACCTCTCGGGTGTGTGGGATAACGGGAGCAAGACGATCAAGTGGCCGCTATGTTTCGACGGCGCCCCGCGCGTCTTCGAGTACGATGCGACGGCACCGGCGGACGCGTCGGGTCGTCAGATGTTTACCGGCTATACGAGCTTCAATGGAGGGCCGCTGGTTGTGACCGGCGGGCAGACGAGTATCGACGCAGTTGCGCCCGGCGATTTCGACGGGGACAGCGACGTGGATGTCTCGGACTTCCAGCACTTCCAGGATTGTTTCAACGGCCCGAACCGGCCGTACAGGATGGAGGGGTCCGACTGCAAGGACGCGGACCTCGACGGAGATATGGACGTGGACGTCTCGGACTTCCTGAGCTTCCAGAAGTGTTTCAACGGGCCGAATCGGCCGCCGAAGTGTTAGCGTACCGGGATTCCGCCCCGGGGTTGTGAATATCGCGGCCGCACGGCGAATCGTCGTCGTGCGGCCTGTTTGTCGGCGGTGTCGGCGATTCGTCTCGTCCGTCCGCACGGCGCGGGAGGTTTCCCGTAGAAGCGGGGGCGGGTCCGCGGTATACTGAAAAGGGCGGACGGCGGCGGGGCGGCAGGCCCCTCAAGGGGGCTGCGAATCTTCGGCACTCGGAGGTTTCGTCCATGATCGGGGTCCACGGGCGGTTATGCGCGGCCTGGGTCAGGCCTTGGGTGGCGGTTTTCGTCGCGGCACTGTCGATCGCCCCGGGAGCGAGGGCTGCCGATGTGGTCACGACCCCGTTTCCGGGCGTGGGCATCACGCAGATTCACCGCTCGGTTACCTCGCCGCGGCTGAACAACATCTACATTGTGATCTTCGACCTGAATGACCCAAGAATCGAGTTCTTCGTCACGCCACGCGATCCGACGTTTCGATCCAGCGCCAGCCTGGCCCGTACGACGACGTTCGTGAACCAGTGGGGCCTGGATGGGGCGATCAACGCGAACTTCTGGGCCGGCGGCCTTGGCAGCGAGGGCGATTCGCGCACGCTGATCGGGCTGGCGATGTCGGACGGCTGGGTGGTGAACTCGCCGACGCAACCCCCCACGCCGCCGGACCCGGCATTGCTGATCCGCGAGGACGGCTCGGCGACGGCGGGCTACATCCGCGCATTCAACACGACCACGTACCCGCGCGACCGGCAGGGGATTTCGAGCGTCGGGTATGACGCTTCATCGGGCGCGACGGGTAGCCTGCTCGTCACGAATGGCACCAACACGGGCAGCCTGATCACGCCGGAGGCGATGAGCCTGCAGCCGCGAACCGTGGTGGGCGTCAGCCAGGACGGCCGCACCCTGGTGCTGGCGACGATCGACGGGCGCACCAGCTATTCCTACGGCGTGACGGGGCCGGAGGCGGCGGACCTGCTCCTGGAGTTCGGCGTCTGGAACGGGATCAACTGCGACAGCGGGGGCTCGACCACGCTGGTCATGCGCTACCCGGGCCAGTCGCCTCAGATCGTGAATTACACGACGTGCTATCCGTCGATCTGCGAACGGGCCGTGGCGAACCATCTCGGCTTCCGCGTGATCCCGGCGTACGAGAGCGCAACGCTCGTGAAGGCGTTCGCCTTCGGTGCGACGGATTACACGCAGCCGACGTACAGCGATCCTTCGGTGAGCTATATCAAGTTGCGGCAGGATGCCGGCAGCACGGCCTCGCTTCAGTACGATGCATCGCGCGGCTACGGCTACACGGACCTGAGCGGTCTGGAAACGCCGCCCAGCGACCACAGCAGCGTGCTCAACGGCGATCAGCTTTACGCCGAGAACATCGGCGTGCGGGGGACGCTCGGCAGCCTTACGTTCCGGGCGAATGTTCTGAATGGGAAGTACCGGTTCGTGGCGGCGGGCGGCGACGCGGCAGCCAACCTGCATATTTCCAACATACGCGTCCGCAATGGCGGAGTCGGCCCGTGGGTGAACATGGTAAACCATGAGCACGTGTACAACCCGACGAAGCCGCCGGAGTTCTGGCGCGTGGGGTTCAAGGACAAGGTTCCGCCGCCTGCCGACGGGGGCGGCCACGACAGCGGCACGTTCACGGACCCCGTCTTCCGTCCGATCATCAACAGTCCCGTGATCGAGGTGACCAGCGGTTATATCGAGGTGCAGCAGATTGCGGTGGCCATGAGCGGCAGTTCCGACCCTCGCGGGGGCGATCTGTGCCTGCTGGAGCTGTGGCGGCTGAATACGGGGACTCCGGATATCGATGTGACGCCGGCGGCGATTTCGTTCCCGGAGACGTATACGGGCCATACCAGCGCGGCAGAGTCGATCACCATCCGGAACACCGGCACGGATCTCCTGGCGTACACGGCCGGTCTCGCGGGGACGGATGCGTCGCAGTTCCAGATCGTCGGCGGGGCATCGGCCAACATTCCCGCGGGCCAGCAGGGCGTGCTCAACGTGCGGTTTGCGCCGAATCGCGACGGCACGGCCGCCGCCGAGGTGCGGATCACCAGCAATGATCCGGACGAGCCGCTCGTCACGGTCGCGCTGTCGGGGGTTGCCGTGCCCGAGCCGCCGCCGGATGCCGACGGCGACGGGGTGCCGGACGCGATCGACAACTGCCCCACGGTGTCCAACCCCGAGCAGATCAACAGCGACGGCGACAGCCTGGGCGATGCGTGCGACAACTGCCCAACCGTGACGAACCCCGGCCAGGAGGACGCCGATGCCGACGGCGTGGGCGACGCGTGCGACAACTGTCCCACCGTGGCGAATCCGGACCAGGCGGATACGGACGGCGACGGTCTGGGCGATGCCTGCGATTTGTGCAACAACACGCCGCCCGGTGGGCTGATCGGTGCGACCGGCTGCGCGCCGGGCGATTTCGATCATGACGGCGACGTCGATCTGGGCGATTTCTCCTTTTTCCAGATGTGTTTCAACGGTCCCAACGGGCCGGCTCGCTACTCGGAGTGCGGTCCGTCGGACCTCGACGGGGATGCAGATGTGGACCTCGCCGACTTTGCCCGGTTCCAGGGCTGTTTCAACGGTCCGAACCGTCCGCCCAGGTGTCTGCGGTAGCGGCGTATCGCCGGGGTTCGCGGGGCCGCATCGCCGGCGGTGGCCGATGCGGCGCTGCGGTGCGAGGGCGTGTCTCTACGTTGTGCGGTGCCAAGGGTAGGGTTGAATACGCAAAGACGCGAGGCGGCGTATGCTCGTGGAATCCTTCAGGCGCCTCTTCTTCGCGATAACGCGGACTACCGGCGGATCACGCGGATGGGATATGAAGTTGTCGCAATGACTGCGAAAGGAGAAGGTGAATCGCGATGGCTCGTGCATCAGTTGCGCTCCTTCTGCCGTTGTTGTGGCCGATCTCCTCGACCGTCCTGGCGGACGAGGAGGTTACGACGCGGCGGATCGGCAAGTTCATCGGAAGCACGCACACCTGGGATGTGGATGCGGGGATCACCGTGTTCAACAACGGCTTCCTCGGGGTCCTGGGAGCCGATCTGGGCCCCATGACCCTTTACCAGGGTAAGCTCTGGTTCGTTCTCGGGGATACCTGGATCGCCGGACAACCATGGGACAGGTTCCTCGTCCCCTACTCGGTCGACATGTCGCCCGCCGACGGGATCCTGGTGGCCGGCTACCTGAATTGCAGCACCTTTCCCGCGAACGCGCTATCCCCGCGCCCGAATTATCCGATTCCGAACGCCACGTTCACCGTGAACGGTCCGACCTCCGCCGGCATGTTCGTCCAGTTCATGGAGGTGTATGAGGTCGACGGGCACGACCACCACATCTACAACTCCTGGCTCGCGAAGTACGACGAGCAGGCGAGGCTGTTCCGTCCGTACAAGACGGACGTCTATCGGTGGACGGGGCAAGGAGCGCCGAGCACGCATTTTCATTTCGGAATGGCCTCCTTCTGGGTGGATCGCGAGGGCGGATACGTCTACATGGTCGGAAGCCCCTCAGGCCGTTTCGGCGGCGTGAAGCTCGCACGCACTCCCATCGGGGAATTCCTGAACCCGAGCAGCACCGTGCCGTGGACTTACTATCTCGGCGACGGGAGCTGGTCGGCGCCCACCATGGATGAGATGGTCATCCGCTCCGCCCCGTGGCTGATTCCACCAAAGGACCCCGACTGGAGCCTCGCCAAGAACTACGATTCCGTGCCGCGGGACCAGCAGGGCCCGCTCATCACCATCGGCGAGTTCTCCGTGATCTACAACCCGTTCCTCCGGAAGTTTCTCCTGATCACGGGCAGGCCGTGCTCGGCGGCTACAGGCGGCGGGGCATGGTATTACACGGCGGACCGGCTGACCGGCCCCTGGAGCCCGGAGCGATTGTTGATGGCGAACCGCACGGACGGAGGGCACGAATGGACCTACTACGGCACGTATACGACCGATGCCCTTCTCTCACACGGCGGGCAGAGGATGTACATGGTTGCATCCACCTGGGAGCCGTACGGCATCTACCTGTACGAAGTGCGCTTCGACAACTGCCCTGACGTGTCCAATCCCGACCAGGCCGACGCCGACGATGACGGCGTTGGCGATGCCTGCGACAACTGCCCCCGGATACCCAACACCGGCCAGGCGGACATCGATCAAGACGGCATCGGCGACGTCTGCGACAATTGCCCGGCGGCGGCGAATCCCGGTCAGGAGGACGCCGACCAGGATGGCCTGGGTGATCCGTGCGATAACTGTCCGTGGCTGTGGAATCCCGGGCAAGCGGATGCCGACCATGATGGGGCAGGCGACGTGTGCGACAACTGTCCCACCGTGGCGAATCCGGACCAGGCGGATACGGACGGCGACGGCCTGGGCGATGCCTGCGATTTGTGCAACAACACGCCGCCCGGCGGGCTGATCGGTCCGACCGGCTGCTCGCCGGCCGATTTCGAGCGCGACGGCGACGTCGACCTGGGCGATTATTCCTTCATCCAGATGTGTTTCAATGGTCCCAACAGGCCGGCCCGCTATCCGGAGTGCGGTCCGTCGGATCTCGACGGGGATGCGGATGTGGACCTCGCCGACTTTGCCCGATTCCAGGGCTGTTTCAACGGTCCGAACCGTCCTCCGAAATGCTGACCCGGTAGCAGGGGTCTCCGACCCCGACCACCGCTCCCGACCCGCTGTGGGGCAGCCTCGAACGTAGCCGAAGGCCGTAGAGACCTGCCGCATTGACTGGATTGCCCGTGGCGGCATCGCGTATAATACCAATGACGAGGGCGGGCGCAGTCGAACGTCGAGTACCCAGCCCGGAGGCGAGTCGATGGTTGTCACGATCGAGATTGCGGACCAGACGGCCCGGGCACTGACGGCGCAGGCCCAGGCATGCGGCCTTTCCCTGGAGGAGTACCTTCGTAGAGTCGCTGAGGGCGCACCGGTGTCGGCTGTACCGGGCAATGGATCGGCGGAGGATGCCGCCCGGGACTTCGACGCCGCCCTCGACGAACTCTTCGCCGGCGACTCACGCAAACTCCCGCGGGTCCCGCTCACGTACACCCGCGAAGACCTCTACTCTGACCACGACTGATGCGATACTTGCTCGACACGGGCATACTCCTGCGGCTGGTCAACCGCGAAGCTGCGATGCATGGCGAGATCCGCCGGGCTGTGCGCCTTCTAAAGACGCAGGGGCACCTCGTCGTCACGACATTCCAGAATGTCCGTGAGTTCTGGAACGTCTGCACCAGACCCCTCGAATCGCGAGGGGGGCTCGGCCTGACGTTGGACGAGACCCGCCGGCGTCTCCGCACGATCGAACGGATCGCCGCCATCTTGCCCGATTCAGTCGAGACATACGCTTGCTGGAAGGATCTGGTTCTCGTTCACGGCGTCAGAGGCGTGCAGGTCCACGACGCCAAACTTGTGGCGGTGATGATCGTTTACCGAATGACCCACCTGCTCACGCTCAATCCCGCCGACTTTGCCCGATACCCGAACGTCACGGCGCTGACGCCCGAACAGGTGATCGCTTCCGCATCCGCAACATAACAGGCCAGAAAGCGTGACACCTCAGCGGCACGAACCTGCGCCGCCCTCCGAATCGGCGCAGCTTAACGCCCGTTTGGAGATTCTCGCCCCTGCGTTTTTCTTGGTATCCGTCCGGCGAACCCCATCTTCAATTTGACGGCCGATTCTGGCAGGATGCGTCCGTGACACACGGAGGCCATGCTATGCCAAGCGGCGCGGTGCGGGATCTGAAGAAAGAGAGGTA
>CAZZFA010000140.1:0-9173 GCA_964653435.1 uncultured Planctomycetales bacterium
GCGCTCCTCAGAATGACGGGTAGCGCCACCGCCGCAGCGCGATCCATGCGCGCAAAACACGCCGCGCGCAAGATGCACCGCGCACAAGGCGCGCCGCTCGCAAGGCGCACAAACGGCGCGACGCAAGACTCTACGCATTCAATCGCTGGGACCGGGCGATCATCCCGCTCTTGCCTTCGCGATCTGCCGGGCCGGCTTGAGCCAGGCTTCCCACGCCTTCGCCATACACGCACCGCAAGTACGGCCATGCACCCGTCAATCCTCCCCGCGCGAACGCGCCGCTGGCATGAGCAGCATGAATCGGCGACCTTGAGATCGCGGCGGCAAGCCGCAGGAATCCGTCCCGGCGGCGACATCTCCTTCGTCACCGCCACGGAGCCGCGACAGCCGCATGGAGTCCCGGCGGCGCTCGCGGCAAGGCTGTCCCGCCCGCGGGCCGGCGGCGCGAGGGCGGCATGGAATCGCAGCAGAGCGCGATCAGGCCGACGGCTGGTTCGCCGGGCGGCGGCTCATATCGGCGCCGGTCAGGAACTCAGCGACATCCTCAAGGTGGTGCGCCCGGGCGAGGTCGGACATCATCCGCTCGACCGCCTCCAGCCGCTGCCGGGCAAGCCGGCGGGTCACGTCGTAACGGAAACACTCCCGCAGCCGCGCTTCCCAGTAGCGATACTCCCGCTGACGCCGCCAGGCATCCAGAACGGCGTCGATTCCGCGTGCGTCGTTGGTGTAGCGCCGGATCATGAGCCAGACGGCCTGGGGTCCGATCTCGTCGAGGTTGTCCGCCTCCGCCAGGACGCACGCCTCGCCCAGTTGCGTCGTGCGGCGCCCGGCCTCGCGGATCGCGCGAGCCGCCGTGCGAAGCGTCGCCTCGGGCAGCAACCCGGATGCCGCCTGTTCCAGGAGCGTGGCGGAAAGCTCGCGCTGCGCATCGCTCGTGGGACGGGTAAGGACCTCGGCCCGGGGGATCTGCTGCTTGCGGGCCTGAAAGGCCCAGGCCGCATCATGATAGAGCGCCGCCGCCACCAGCGCGCTGCGGTCGATCCGCTGGCCCGCCAGATCGGGCAGGGTAAGCATCTGAAGGGCCAGGCCGACCACGCGCACGGCGTGTTCCCACACGACCGGGTCGGACTTGCCCGATCCTAGGGGGATCTGGAGGTCGGACTCGGCCTGCTTCCAGATCGCCTTGGTGGCAATCGTCGGCTCGCCCCAAGCGGCCAAGTGATTCGACACGTGGACTGCCATCCCGCCTCCAACGACTGTCGTCTGGACGTGTCCGCCGACGCCTTCCGATCTGTTCGAGCCGCCTTATTATGGGCGCATCGCGCCGATGCTTCAATGGCCTTCCGGAAAATCCTTATCGCGGCTGCCCGGCGGTGACCGCGCGTCTACCCCGCCACGGCGGCGCGTCCGGTCAGGATGGGTTGCCCTGGCTTGCGCCGCTCATCAGTTCCTCGGGCAACTCGAAATTGGCATAGGCGTTCTGGACATCGTCATGGTCCTCGAGGCTTTCCATGAGGGCCAGAACCTTCTTACCTGTTTCGGCATCGAGAGTTACGGTACTGGTGGGCACCCTCGACAGCTCGGCCGATTCCACAGGGATGCCTGCGTCAGCCAGGGCCTTTCGCAGCGGCTCGAATGCGGACGGCTCGCAGGTGATCTCCCACAGGTCGCCCGCCCGCTGGTAGTCCGTCGCGCCGCTCTCCAGGGCCACCGCCACGATCTGATCCTCGCTCACCTTCTCGGCGGAAACCGTGATGACACCGGTCAACACGAATATGCGGGAGACGCTGCCCGTCTTGCCAAGGTTTCCGCCGTGCCGCTCGAAGAGCTTCTTGAGCTCCGGCGCGGTGCGATTGCGGTTGTCCGTGAGGCACTCGCACAGGATCGCCACCCCGCCGGGTCCGAACCCTTCGTAGGTGACCGGCTCGTACACGACACCCTCGATCTGGCCGGTGCCCTTCTTGATCGCGTTCTCGATGGTGTCTTTGGGCATGTTCGCGGCCTTGGCCTTGTCGATGGCGTAGCGGAGCGCCAGGTTGTCCGCCGGGTCGCCCCCCCCTACGCGGGCCGCCACGATGACGTTGCGCGCCAGTTTGCTCCACAAGCGTCCCCGGCGCGCATCCAATACGCCCTTCTTGTGTTTGATCCGCGCCCAATGTGAATGACCGGCCATCTTGACGCCACTCCTCTACCGCGCCGAGCCTGCGGCGGCGGGCTTGTCCGTAGTCCTGTGCGGCGACGGCTTCTCGGCCGCCGGTTCCTCGCCGGCCGTCCGGGCCACCCCGGGCGCATCGCCGCGTGACAACGCCGCGAGCTTCTCCCGAGCCTTCGCCACGGCCTCCGCCTCCTGATCGTCCCTGCCGCGTTCCGCCCGCTCGGCGGCAATCTGAATCGCCTGCTCCCAGCACCGCCGGGCGTCCTCCTTCCGACCGAGCCGCCAGTACGCATCGGCAAGATGATCGTAGATCAACGGATCCCGTCCGTCGGACTGCGCGGCGGCCCGCGAAAGCCACGTCAGGGCGCTGCGGAAATCGCCTTTCTTGTAGTATACCCAGCCGAGGCTGTCCAGGTAGGCCGCTTCCCGCGGGCTCTCGCCGACCACGTACCGGAGCATCTTCTCCGCCTCGTCGAGGTTGCGGCCGGCATCCGCCCAGGTATAGCCGAGATCATTGTTGATCCCGACGTCGTTCGGGGCGAGCTTCAGCGCCTCCAGCATCCGCTGCTCGGCGAGATCGAAGCGTTTCTGCTTCTGGTAGCAGAACGCCAGCGTCCGAAGGAAGCCCGCCCTGGCCACGTCGTCCTCCGTACGATCGATCAGCTTGTTGAGCAGATCCTCCGCCTCGCCGTAGCGCTTCGCCTGGATCAGAATGCGGGCGATCTCGCCCTCCAGGACCGGGTTGCGATTCTGCGCCCCGATCTGCCGGAGCGAGGCAATGGCACCGTCGTAATCATCCGCCTCGATCTGAACCCTGTACAGAAGGCTCTGATACGCGAGGCTCTGGGACGGATCGGCGACGACCGCGCTGCGGAGCCACTCGATCGCGTCCCGGTGGCGCCCCGACGCGGCGAGCACCTCGGCCAGCCAGCCGATCGTCGGCCCGTCATTGGGGTCCTCGGCAAGCCATTCGGTCACCAGGGCCTCGGACTCCGCGTACCGCTTCAGGCCGTTCAGGGCGTCGACGAGGCGCTTGCGCCACTGCCGCCGGTTCTGCCGATCATCCCGGAGCCAGGCACGGCATCGCTCGGCCATCCGCGCGTAGTTCTTCGCCGCCTCGTCGGCGGCCAGAACGAGCAGCCGCGTGCTCGCATCGTCCGGGGCATCCGCCAGCCACTGTTCGGCCAGCCGGGTCATCTCGTCGATCCGCCCGGCGGCCTGGTACACCCCGAGCAGGTTCGCGCGATAGGCGGACCGCCGCTCGCGGGCGGAGGGCAGGCCCGCGAGCTTTCGCAACTCGTTGGCCGCCGAGTCGTACTTCAGTTGAATCAGGTAGACCTCGGCCAGTCCGCGGTGCCAGGCCTCGCGATTCGGATACCTTCGCAGCAATTCCCCGAACGCCGCCTCGGCCTCCTCGTACCGCAGGGCGCGGACCGCCAGCAGCGCCCGCAATTCCCACGCCGCCGATGAATCCTGATTCCGCTTGAGAATCTCGTCGGCCTGCTCGGCCGCTTCGCGGTATTTCCCGGCATTGAACAGGAGGCCGGCGTATTCCTCGCGCGTGCGAACGTCCGCCGGATCGGACTTGACGATCTCGCCCAGTTGCTCCCGGTATTCGCGCATGCCGCCTTCGTTGCGGGTCCGCAACATTCTGAGGAGCGCCTCGCACCGCCGATATACGGGCGAAGAAGCGCCCTGCTGATCCTTCAGCTCCACCAACTGCGAGGCGGCGGCCGCCGCCTCGTCCCTCGCCACGTAGCCGCGCAGCAGCCGCTCGCGGGCCTCCGCGTTCCGGGAGTCGACGGTCAACAGATCCCTCCAGGCGGCCTGCGACTTCCGCGCGTCGTTCATCCGCTCGTACAGCATCGCAAGCGACCGCAGCGTCTGCCGGTCCTTGGGGTTCAGATCGCGGGCGGCCTGATAGTGCTTGAGGGCCTGATCCCAGTCGTCGAGCCCGTCATAGCCGTACCCGACGAGCCATTCGAGCGACGCCGCCTTCGCGCCCGCCCGGATGGACGCCTCGCCCACGGCAATCACGTCCTGCCAGCGGAACTGCCTCGCCAGCACGTCGCCGAGCGCCATCGCCGCGGGTATGCGGGCCGGTTCGAGCTCGACCGACCGACGCAGAAACCGCTCCGCTGCCGCCTCGTCGCCGACCTTCCCCGCAATCACGCCGACTACGTACAGGACCGCCCACTCATTCGGCTTGCCCGCCGCCGACTCGGCCGTCCTCGTCAACACCGCCCGCGCGGCCGCCGCCGGGATCGCAAGGTCCTCGACGCTCTGCTGAACCTTCACGTACTGCTCCTGGCGAGCCGCCACGAGAGCGGCCATCGCGACGATCCAATCCGACCATCGCTGCTGCCGGCGAAGGATATCGGCCAGCAGCCATGCCGGCTCCTCCTCGGCGGGGTGCCGCTGCTGGACCGATCGGAGCACGACGGCGGCCGCATCGAGCCGCCCGGCGTTCATCAGTTCATGGGCCAGCAGCAGTGCCAGATCGATCCGGTCCGGATAGGCCTCGACAAGCCCCTGGAGATCGTCCGGGATCCGGTTCGCCTCGCCCGCCCAGCGGCGCACGGACATCAGCAGCTCGACGCTCGGTCTGGAGGCCGCCTGTCGCCGCACGTGCGCGCGAACCGTTTCGATGGCGTCCCTGGCCCGGCCGGCGCGCACGAGGATTTCCGCGTACTCCGCCTGCAAGGCCGCATCCGCCGGCGCCTCGGCCGCCGGGGCCGCCAGGACAAGCGCCGCGGCCTTGTAATCTCCCAGGCGGGCGAGCGCCCGCCCCCGGCGCAGCGCCAGGGCCCGGCGGCCGGCCTTCTCAAACGCCGCAAGCTCGGGATGTGCCCGCTGCTTCTCGCTCAGCCGCGCGAAGGCCTTATCGAACGCGGCGAACTGGTCGACCGCGGCCCGCGCATAGCCCATGTCATCGAGCAGCAGGCCGAGGTGCAGGTGCACCAGCGCCCGATACTCCGGCTCCGACGGGTTCGGGGGGCACTTCAGCGCGGTGCGGAAACAGCGCAGGGCCTCGTCGCGCTCGCCGCTCTTGAAGGCAGCACGCCCGAGCACGAACCACGCCGCCTCATCCTGCGGGTTCAGACGCACGGTCTCGCCGGCCCGCAGCCGCGCCTTCGCCTCGCTGCCCGACAGGTAGCACGCCAGGCACAGCAAGCGCTGCACCTCGTATTGCTTCTGGTCGTACCGGAGAGCCCTTTCCAGCTCGAGGGCCGCCTCCGCGTATCGTTGATCCGCGAACAGCGCCTGCGCGTCGGTCAGCCGCCGCAGCGCCGGCTGGGGGATCGCCGGCCGGGTACTCAGGTCCGCCGCGACCGGGGCCTTCGGATCGTCCGGAATCTGATCGAGCGTGAGGTGGAGCTTGCGGACATCGACGCCCGGCGGAACCTGCGGCTGCGGCAAGGTGCCGGTTGCGTTCGGGCGCTGGCATCCCGACACGGAGAGAAACGGCAGGAGCGAAAAAGCGAGAACGCGGAACAGCGAAGCGCGAGGCGTGCCGTTGCGCCGCGGTCGTATTGCCGACGTTCCACGGTTTTGCTTTGCCATTGTGGCCGCCTTCGGCTTTCCCGTTTCGCCTTTCCTCACGGTATAACCTTGTTCAGCGGGTAGACGATGATGCCCGAGGCCCCCGCCCGCTGGAGCTTCGGCAGAAGCGCCCGCTCGACGCGTTCTTCGATAATGACCTCGACGGCCACGAACTTGCCGTCCGCCAGCGGCGAGACGGTCGGGGATTTCTCGGCGGGCAGGATTTCGAGAATCTTCGGCAGGTCGGCCTTGGCCACGTTGAGCTTCATGCCCACCTTCGCCCGCGCCTCGATCGCGCCCCGGAGAAGGATCGCGAGCGATTCGATCTTTTCGCGTTTCCAGGGGTCGGCAAACGCCTGCTTGTTGGCGATCAGCCGGGGCGTGCTCGAAAGGATCTCCGCGATAACGCGGAGATTGTTGGCCGCCAGCGACGAGCCCGTTTCGGTCGCGTCCACGATACCGTTCAGGAGACGGGCCTTCACCTCCGTCGCGCCCCAACTGAACTCGACACGGACGTGGATGCCGCGCGACTCGAAGAACCGCCGGGTGGCGTTCACCAGTTCGGTGGCGACGATGCCGCCCTCGAGGTCCTCCGGCTTCTGGACCTTCGATTCGTTCGGGACGGCCAGCACCCAGCGGACCGGCCGCGATGTCGCCTTCGAGTACACCAGCTCGCACACCTCCACGACGTCGCTGGCGTTCTCGAGGATCCAGTCATGACCGGTCAGACCGACGTCCACGACACCGTCTTCCACATACCGGCTCATCTCCTGCGCCCGAAACATGACGCAGCGCATCTCCGGGTCGTCAATCGTCGGATAGTATCCGCGATTCGAAATGTTCAGCTCGAAGCCGGCCCGCTGGAAAAGATCCCGCGTGGAATCGGCGAGGCTGCCTTTCGGAATGCCGACCGTCAGTATTCGTTCCTGATTCGCTGTCAATCGTTGAACTCCTTCATGCACGCTTCGCCGGAAGACGCGCCCGGGCGGCTGTCGGCAACGGCGAGCGCCTCGCCGGGCCTACGGCCTGCGGCCTCGCCGCGCCGCATCGGTCTTTTTCCGCGAGGCGGAGGCGTTCGGCCGAGCCTTGCTCCGGGCCGACTTGCCGGCCGCGGCAGACGACGATGCGGTCCTGCCGGCCGGCCTGCTGCGAACGGCCGTCTTCTTTTCGCCCTTGCCGCCCGCGACGGCCGCCCGGCCGTCCCCCCCGGGCCGCGCCTGCGCGGCCTTCTTCCCGCCGGAGCCGGCCGAAGGCCCGGCCCCCGCGGGCAGCGGCATCGTCTTCGGGAGGCGGCCGGCCGCATACCGGTGCATCAGCGCGGCGAACTCGGCCGCCTCCTGCGCGGAGATATGACGTTCCAGAAACGCCTGCACCTCCGGCAGGGTTGCCTCCGGCGGCACCAGGTTCTCCTTGCGAAGCACCCACACCATGCTCTGATCGACCGGAACCGCATGTCCGCCGAGGCTGTACAGAACGACGCGTGCGGCCGTGAACTCGTCCACCCCGGGCAATGCCCGGAGGTACTCGCGCGCATCGCGAACGGGCTTGTCCCGCAGGAACGACAGATCGACGACGTTGTGGCGGTCGTAGATGGCGTTCAGGGCATCGACCAGGTTCTGCGCCCGCGTTGCCGCATCGGGCAGATCGGGGCCGAGCGTCTCGGCCAGTTCGACGGCGGGAGTAACGCGCAACTCGTTGTGATCGACAAGGCTCTCGCGGAGGCGTCGGAAGGCGGCCTGGGCCTTCGCTTCCGTCGTATCGCGCGAGAGGATTCCGAGAATCAACTGGTCGATCGGTTCGGTGTGGTCGGGCGGCGGCGGCTTGCCGTACTGTCGGCGCAGCTGGTGGTAGAGGTGCCGGATCCGTTTGGCATACTCCGCGCCGTGCTTCATGCGTCGTCTCCGCTGTCCGCGGGGGCCGGCTCCTGCGACCCGGGCTTTCGGCCCATTGTTTCGTCAATGATCCGGATCGTTTCGGCCCCGCGCTTGATGGACTCGTCGAGATGCAGGCGGATCTCCGGGCACTGCCGGATCCGCAGCCGCCGGGCGACCATTCCCTGCAGATGCCCTCGCGCGTGCAGCAGCCCCGCGAGCGTCTTGCGTTCCTCGACCGGGGTGCCCATCACGCTGACGTAGACGTCGGCGAACGCAAGATCCGCGCTGACGGTCACGCGCGTCACGCTGGTGAATCGCGAAATCCGCGGGTCCGAGAGGCGCGTGATGATCGCGCCCCCGACCACCTCGCGAATCTCGCTGGCCACCTTTTCGGCCCGGTACGGTTTCATCGACTCAACCCGTTCTCACAGCAGTTCCACGTGGTACTCCACGAGGCTCGCCGACCGCTCGCCGCGGAGCACGTCGACGATCTTGTGCAGGCAGCTCTCCACAAAACGCCCGTCATTGGCCACCATCGCCACGCCGAGCTCCGCCCGCTGCCACGAATCCAGCTCGTCCACCTCGGCGACCGAGACGTTGAACCGGTGGGCAAGGCGGTCCTTCACGCTCTTGATGACCCGACGCTTGTCCTTGAGGGACTCCGCCTCGTATATCGCCAACCGCACCGTCAGGACGCCGACCACCATCCGATCGTTACCCCGCCATCCCTCCCCCGCACCAGCGCGGCTCCTGCCGGGCGGCCAGGTGCGTTTCCGGAACCTGCTTCGCCGTCCGCAGTCCGCCATGCCGACTTACAGCTTCCGGGCCACCTCCACGACCTTGTAGGCCTCTACCACGTCGCCCACCTGGATGTCGTCGTAATCCTCGATCTTCAGGCCGCACTCCAGACCCGCCCGCACTTCGTGGGCGTCGTCCTTGAATCGCCGCAGCGATACGAGCGAACGGTGACGGCCGCGCTCCGCGTCCTCCGCGGTCGGGAGAATGATCCGGCCGTCGCGCAAAACCCGCGCATAGCTCGACCGGTAGATCGTTCCCTCGGTGACGTAACAGCCGGCCACCTTCCCGATGCGCGAAACGCTGAAGACCTGCCGCACTTCGGCCCGCCCCTGGAACTCCTCCTTGCGCTCCGGCTCCAGGAGCCCCTCCAGCGCCTTGCGGATGTCGTCCGTGAGATTGTAGATCACCCGATACAGTTTGATCTCGACGCCCTTCTGCTCCGCCAGGCGGGCGGCGCCGGGCTCGGGCACGACATGGAAACCGACGACGAGCGCCTTCGATGCATCGGCCAGCACGATATCGCTTTCGGTGATGCTGCCGACCGCCGCATGGAGAACCACGAGCTTGACCTGGTCGCTCGGAATCTCCGACAGCGCCTTCTTCAGCACGTCCACCGAGCCCTGTACGTCCGCGCGAAGGATGAGGTTCAGCGTCGGAATCCTGCCGGCCTCGCGCTGCGTGAAGAGATCCTCCAGCGTGCGCGGCCGCGCCAGCCGGACCAGCGACTGCTCCCGCCGCTGCTGGGCAACGCTCTCGGCGACTTCCTTGGCCGTCTGCAGGTCGGCCATCTGGTAGAACTGGTC
>CAZZFA010000141.1:0-9037 GCA_964653435.1 uncultured Planctomycetales bacterium
AATCCGGCGTCCGATTTGCGCAGATCCTTGCACGCGCAAAGCCCCCGCAAAGCTCCGGCCAGATTCTTCGGTCGCTCCGCTCCCTCAGAATGACGTACCGCCCCTGGCCCGGAATTCGCCGCCGGCCGACAAGAATCCAGGCGATAACAGTGTAGGGGCGACTGAGCCTTCGCGGCGCTGCTCGCCGCATGCGAAACTGTCTTACCGAAAACGGCACTAGGTCGATTCCAGTCGACCCGGTCCAAGCTCACGGTGCGCAGCGATGGCGCCCCGATGATCTCTTCCGTAATCTTGTTCAAGTCATCCATCATCTCTGTGGTCTCTATGGTCTCCGTGGTGAACGGCATTGGTGGCGTTCGCGGACCGCCGCGACGTCGCGGGCCATCTGGGCCCGCAGCTCCTCCACGGAGGCGAACTTCTGCTGAGCTCGCAGCCGCGCCTCGATCTCCACCCGCATCGTGCGGCCGTAGACGTCGCCGTCGAACCCGACGAGATACGCCTCGACGAGCAGGTCCGCGCCCTCGAACGTCGGGGCTCGCCCGATGCTGATCGCCGCCGGGTAGCGCCTCTGCGAGACCGTCGCCGTGCCCGCATAGACCCCCTCCGCGGGCAGAAGCTGTCCGGATACCGCCAGATTGGCCGTCGGAAAGCCCAGCTCGCGGCCGCGCTCGCGCCCCCGCACGACCGGCGCGATCAGCGCATAGGGCCGGCCGAGGGCGCGCGTGGCGAGTGCCATGTCGCCGTCCGCGATGGCCCGCCGGATGAGCGAGCTCGAGACGACCTCGCGGCGTCCGGGGGCGATGTCCACCTCCAGCGGTCCGGCGATGTCCACCCGGAACCCGTACCTCGCGCCGGCGGCGCGGAGGGCGGCGACATCTCCGCCACGGCCGCGCCCGTATGTGAACGACGGCCCCTCGACGACGCCGGCGGCCCGGCACCGCGCGACGATGACCTGCTGCACGAAATCGTCGGCGGCCAGCGAGAGAAATCCGTGGTCGGCGTGGACGATGACGACGGCGTCGGCCCCGGCATCCGCAAGGCGGGCGAGCTTCTCACTGGTCGGGGTCAGCGTCGGCGGTATGTGCTCGGGTCGGATGGTCGCCAGCGGATGGGGGTCGAACGTCATGGCGACGAGCGCCCCCGACGCCTCCCTGGCGAGTTCCGCGCCACGGCGAAGGAGCGCCTGGTGACCCAGATGCACGCCGTCGAAGTTGCCGATGCTCAGGATGCATCCGCGAAGGTCGGTTCCGATGTTCTCAAGCCCATGAATGACGCGCATGGCCGGCGGTTGAGTCCTCCACGACGTGTTATCATACGTCAGTGCCGCCCGCCTGCCCAATCCGCATGTTCCGACGGTGCCCCGGCGAAGCCCTGCGTCACGGGCTCATGCCGAGGGTGACGCCCCGGGCGGTTCGATCCGGACCACTCCGCGGATCAGCAGGACGGCCATCGCCCAGCCGACGACGAAGCCGACGGCCGTGTTGACGGCAAGACACGCGCCCGCGGTAAGGATCATCACGAAGAACTCGATCCGCGTTCGTTGGTCGCGACAGACGAGGGCCAGCTCCAGCCCGCCGAAGAGCAGGAGAACCCCCAGCACGGATTGCGGATACGCCCGCAGCGCGACCAGCAGCGACCCGCCGAACACGAGTGCCAGGATCATCTTGGCCGCACCAAGCAGGACGACGCTGCCGCCGGTCCGCGCGCCGAAACGGTATTGCCCCGCCAGCCCGCCCGCACCGTGGCACATCGGCATCGAGCCGAGCGGGCAGAACACCAGATTCATCAGCGCCACCGAGATCGCAACCCGTCGCGGTGCCGCCGGCCGATGGGGAAACAGGTCCGCCGACAGCGCACAGACGGCGATGACCGAGTTCAGCAGTGTCAGCGGGATCTGCGGCACGGCGCCGCGAGACAGACCGACGAGCCAGTCATGGGCGTTGCCCAACCGCGGCATCGCCCAGGTCATGCCCGGGCGCATCTCGGCGACGAGCGTCGGGTGCGCGGCGGCCATTGCGGCGAGCCCGACGGCAAAGACGGCCAAGGCGCCGGGCACCCGCGTCGAGAAGTACAGCAGCAGGACGAGGACGGCGCATCCGATGCCCATGGCGATGCTGTCCCAGCCGATGACGCGACCGCTGTTCGCGATCATGCGGAAGCCTTCGGTCAGGAGTTTGAGCCCCAGGGCCAGTTGCAGCCCGCGGACCACGCTCCGTGGCAGGACGCGAGTGAGCCGGTCCACCAGCCCGGTCAGCGCCAGCACGAGGATCACGGCCCCCGTGACGATGCCGGCGGCGAGGATCTGCGGCTCGGTGAGGCCCTCGGCGATCGCTACAGTCGCGATCGCCTTCATCGGCTGCACCGGCATGGGGATGCCGAACGCCAGACCGGTGATGACGTTCATCAGGCCCGCGCAGAACAGGGCCGGACCCAGTTGCAGGCCACAGCGGTTGACCATGCCGACCAGCAGCGGGATGAACGTGCCGAGGTCGCCGAGCGCGCCGGCTGCCTCGGCCCGGTCAAAACGCAGCGCGCGCGGCCGCGTGGTTGAGATCTCCGGCCCGCTCAGGGGTGAGTTCATCGGAACGATCCTCGCAGCGCGGCACGCCGAACGTCTGCGGAGAACGCCGACGCCGGTTGTCGCGAGACGTTTCTGGCGTTTCCGTCGTCCCGCTTGCCGTACGGGCTTGCTTTTGGTCCGGACGCGGGCACAATACCGTCGATATGACGACTCGCACAAGTCTGTCCGGTCGGCCGTGGCGGCGTGGCGGCCTGTGGGTGCTCGCGGGCCTGGTGGCACCGCTCGCGACGGGTTGCGGCGGCGTGCAATGGCAGAACCGCCTGGAGCCGGCCTTGCAGCGGGCGGGCCGCTTCAACCAGCTCGTCCTCGTCCAGTTCCGCACATGGACCGACGCGACCTGCATCGAGGCGGACAACACCGTCTTTGCCAACAACGACGTGGTCAAGGCGCTCAACGAGTATCAGTGCGTGCGGCTGGATTACATACTCAACACGTCCCTCGCCGATCGCTGGGGCGTGACGGTCGTGCCCACCTACCTCGTCCTTCGCCCGGACGGCTCGGTGGTCGATCGGCGCAGCGGGCAGATGGACCCCGACGAGTTCCGCGCCTTCCTCAAATGGGCGGCCTTGCGCCGCTGACGCCCACGAACGCCACCGATAATCCGTGACGCCGCGCTCTTGCCGGTCCGATCGCCGCCAGTCAAAACGCCGCCGGCGGCGAACGCAGTTACAACCACGGTTCCAGCGACCTGATCACGGGCACTTCGGCGGGCGGTTCGGGCCGTTGAAACAGTTCTGGAATAACGAGAAGTCCGCCAGGTCCACGTCGAGGTCGGCATCGAGGTCGGTCACGCCGCAGTTGGTGTAGCGGTACGGCCGGTTCGGGCCGGCGAAACACGTCTGGAACCAACTGAAGTCGATGGGGTCGACGTCGCCGTCCTGGTCGAAGTCCGCCGGGAACGCCGTGACGGTCAGCGTCACCGCGATCTGCGCCTGGGCGGCCACGCCGTCCTTGTCCTTCACGGTGATCTTCGCCGTCCGCTGCCCGGGCGGCAGCGCGGCCGTATCGTAGTGAACGGTGATCGTATCCGTCTCGCCGTCCGACGTGCCCTCCGGCGGCGCGACGCTGAGCCAGTCGACGCCGAGCCAGTTCGCATCGTCGCTGACCTCGTAGCGGAGCGTGCCCTTGCCGCTGTTGCGGACGGTGAACGTGTCGTCCGGTGGGCTGGAGAGCTGACGGGCGCCGGCCGTCATCGACGTCTTGTTTAACTGGATGCGCGGCGCGCCGACCGGCGCGGACCAGCTTTCGGCCAGTTGAAAGGCGCCGCTCGCGTTGTTCCAGACATAGTACTCCACGGCGGTGGCGCTGACGAGGATGTTGACGAAGGTCCGCGGCGGGTCGTCGTTGCCGGCGGTCCCGGCGTCGATCTGCCACGTGCTGCCCGGTGTCTTCTGATACTTCGAGTATGTGTGCGTGTGCCCGACGAGATAGGCGTTCACGCCGCTGTTTTCCAGCAGCGCCCAGAACGCGTCGCGGTGCGCGGGGTACTTGTCGAGGCTGTCGCCGACGTGGCGGTTGAACGGAAACGCCGGCTCGTGGCCGATGACGAAGACCGCCGGCTGCCTCGTGGCGGCCAGGTCGGCGGCGAGCCAGTCGTACAGCGCCGGCACGATGTCGCCGTCCGTCGCCACGTCGCTGCCGGCCGCCGTCCCGCCGTTCCAGTACTCGTTGAGCATGACGAAGTGGGCGTTGCCGTAGTCCCAGGAGTACGTGGTCTCCACGGTGCCCGCCGGGCCGTCCTGGTTGGTGAAGTACTTCAGCGGCGTGCGCAGGCCGTTACCCGTGGTGTACTCGGCGCGAAGCCATGTCATGTCGGCGGGCGTTTCAGCCTCGTGGTTGCCGATGCCGGGATACCAGATCGCCGACGCGCCGAACTGCGTGTCGATCGCGGAGCGGAGCGGGGCCGGCGGGTCGAGGTCGCCGGCGGTGATGTGGAACGCGCCGATGCCGCCGAGCTTCGCCTTCATGCCCGCCAGCACGATCTGCCACTCCGAAACGACGCTCCGCGGGTCGGCCGTCAGCGTGAAGTGGAAGCCGACGATCGCGTGGACATTCAGAGAGGCATCGGTCAGGCCCCCGTCGTTCGTGGTGACGATCGCCGTGTCGCCCGCCGTGAGCGTCTGCACGGTGACGGTCTGCTGCGTTGCGCCGCCCGCCGCGAAGGTGAGCACGAGCGCGCCGCCCGAGCCGCCGACGGGCACGGCCACGGCGGGGTCGTTGCTCGTCAGGGTAACCTGAACGGACCGCGTCTCGTTGCTGCCGGGGCTGAGCGACACCCGCACGGGGATCGAGCCTGTCGGCATCGCCAGGAACGGCGGATCAAACGCGACCGCGCCGGCGGCGACGTGGACCGGCAGCGTCGCGTCGATCAGGCCCGCGTCGTTGGTGGTGACGATCGCGGCCGAACCGGCGCTGCCGATGTCGATGCTCGCGCTTTGCACCACGGCGCCGCCCTGCGGGAAGGTGAGCACAAGCGAGCCGCCGACGGCGCCGACGGGCACCGCCACGGCCGCGTTGTTCGTCGTCAGCGTGACGGTCACGGGCCCCGAGGCGTTGCTACCGGCCGGGATGGCGACGGTGATCGGCACGTCCGCCTTGCCGACGACGGTGTCGATCTGCCCCGGGGCGATGCTGACGCTGGTGAGCGGCGTGTAGGTGACGGTGAGCTTCGGGCGCTGGGAGATGGTGGCGTATTCGCAGGTGTAGAAGTCGACGCCGTCGGTGCCGGTGGGGCGGATGATCCATCCGCGGTTGGCCGAGGGGTTGTTGACCCACGCCGCGAGGCTGGCGGTCACGTCCACGCTGTTGGTTCCTGCCCCGCCCGTGGCGCTGCCGCGTGCGGCGCCGTACTCGTCGGCCTGCACACCGGCGTCGCCGCCGAACGTGTTGTAGGTGACGTCTTCGGCCCAGTCGACGACAACTTCGTTGACGTTGCCGCTGTTGCCGGTATTGAAGACGTAGTAAGAGAGCGTTGCGGAGGCGATCGCCGAGCCCGCCGGGATCTGCCCGGCCCCGGAGCCGATAATGCCGTCGAAGCGGATCAGCACGTAGTTGTAGAGGCCGGTCCCGGAAGGGTCGTCGGTGTCCCAGCCGACCGACGTGTCGGCCGCGTAGGCCGTGGCGGGCGCGGCCTGTCGGATCATCGTATCGACGGTACCGGCGTATCCGTTGACGCCGTCCTGGAAGCTCACGGTTACCGCAGCCTCGATCGGGCCGGCGGCCAGGGCCGTCGCGAGGCCGGCGCACAGGACTGCGACGACGGGCACACGGGTTCGACTCATGGCTTTCACCCTCGCATACTTGCCTGAAGGCAGGTCCCCCGCAGGTGGTCGGTTGCGGACTTGGGCATAGGATACCCCGGGCTGGCGATTCCGGCCGGCCTCTGGGCCTGTCTTGGTCCATGCTAGTCGTTCGGCCCATGTCGGGTCAATCGACGCCCGTGCCGGCGCCGGGATTCACCCCGCGAGGGTCTTGGAGCGACGCCCGGCGGCGGGTAAGCTGCCAGATGGCACCAGAGGGAGGCGCCGATGACGATGTCCCCCGATCAGGACGACCTGCCGGCCGCGGAAGGCGTCTTCCGGGCATATCTGTCCGGCCGCGGGCTGAAATACACGCGGGAACGGCGGGCCATCCTGCGCGGGGTCATGTCGAACGAGCGGCATTTCGAGGCCGAACAGTTGCTCATTGATCTTCGGGCGGCCGGCAGTCGCGTAGCCCGGGCCACCATCTACCGCACGCTGCCGCTGCTGGCGGATTGCGGCATCATCAAACGGGAACGATTCGGCGAGAAACACGCCCGTTACGAGCACACCTACGGGCACAAGCCGCACGACCACATGGTCTGCCGGAATTGCGGCCGCATCATCGAGTTCGACAGCTCGCAGGTCGCCCGTCTGGCCGGGCTCCTGGCGAGGAGGCAGGGGTTTCGCGCACTCTCGCATCGGTTTCAGATCGTGGGGCTTTGCCCGCAGTGTTCGGAGAAGAATGCGCCGGACGCATCGGCGACGCGGGCAGGGCCGGCAATCAGTGTGCCCAGGCGACGCCGAGGCAGTCTCCCCGACGAGCAGGCGTAGGCAGAGACGGTCTGCAAGCCGCCCGAAGGCCCTGCACTCAGCACAACGCGGCGTAGGTCAGCAGTGTCAGGACGACGATCCGGGCCTTGCGACGGAAGAACCAGTAGATCCGGGTCTGCTCCATGTTCCCCTCCCGCCTCCATGGGCGGGGAAGTCACGATTACCCGCCAGCGCTATGAGCAAGACCGCCGCCCCGGCGATCCGGCCGGAGATTCAGCTTCGCGATGCACATATCTGCTTGTCAATAAGATGGTTACGCGCGTGATACCCGGGAGGTAAGCGGCGTGGACTGTGCCGGTGGTAACGGATGTTGACCGGCGTAGACAAGGTCCGGCGTTTCGGCGGGAATCCGTCGCGCACAACTCCTTGCAACATCGCCATCTGCCCGTATGATGCCGACTCTCAGCGCTTCGATGGCGTCCGAGACAGCGGCGGACCGGCGGTAGCTGCCTTGGCCGGTGCCGTCCGGTGACGAAACAGACTGCGAAGTTCGCGCGGATCGAGGACTTCTGATCTGGAGTTGCGGTTTCAGAGAGACCGCACACCAAGAGCCGGCCTCGGAGAGGCCGCACAAAGGGCCCAGACGGACCAACAGGACCTATGAGCAACCAGCCCACAACGGACGTGATGGATCGGATTGTTGCCCTGTGCAAACGGCGAGGCTTCATCTTCCAGAGCAGCGAGATCTACGGCGGGATCAACGGGTTCTGGGACTACGGCCCGCTGGGCGTGGAGCTCAAGCGGAACGTCAAGGAGGCCTGGTGGACGGACATGGTCCGCAACCGCGAGGACATGGTCGGCCTCGACTGCTCGATCATCATGCACCCGCAGGTGTGGAAGGTCAGCGGGCACTATGACCTGTTCTGTGATTGGATGGTGGATTGCCAGGAGTGCAAGGCCCGGTTCCGCCACGATCAACTTTGCGTCTGGCATGTACGATCGGGACCCGAGAGCGACCCGGCCTCGAAGTCGCTCGGGTACTTCGCGACGATCGGCAGCGGCGATGACGCCCTGACCGAGCTCAAGGCACGGGCGACGAAGATCGCGAAGAAGATGTCCGGCGGCCGCCTTCTCGACGAATGGAAGGCCGAGCCGATCGTGGATTTCCGTCGTCGCCACAATGACAGCACCGCACTCGTCCGCTGCCCGAACTGTGATGCGCAGGGTACCTTCACGGCGCCCCGCGAGTTCAACCTGATGTTCGAGACGTACATCGGGGCGATGAAGGATGAAGACAGCAAGAGCTTCCTCCGCCCCGAGACGGCGCAGGGCATCTTCGTGAACTTCAAGAACGTCTGCGACACGACGCGGATCAAGGTGCCGTTCGGGATCGCCCAGATCGGCAAGAGCTTCCGCAATGAGATCACGCCGCGAAACTTCACGTTCCGCTCGCGGGAGTTCGAGCAGATGGAGATCGAGTTCTTCTGCCACCCGAGCGAATCGAACAAGTGGTACGAGTACTGGCGCGACCTGCGGTACCGGTGGTACGTCGGTCTCGGCCTGCGGAGCGAGAAGCTCCGCCTCCGCGAGCACGAGAAGGAGGAGCTCTCGCACTACAGTTGCGGGACGTCGGACATCGAGTACGCGTTTCCGTTCCTGGCGGCGGGCGACTTCGGCGAGCTGGAGGGCGTGGCCCATCGCGGCGACTTCGACCTCCGCAGCCACATGGAGGGCAAGCTCGTCAACAAGGACGGCAAGCTGGTGCTCGACGTCGGCCCGGACGGCAAACCCAAATACAAGGGCAGCGGCAAGGACCTCTCCTACTTCGACGACGAACGGAAGGAACGGTTCATTCCGCACGTGATCGAGCCGTCCGCCGGGGCCGACCGCGCTACGCTCGCCTTCATCTGCGAGGCGTACACGGTGGATGAGAGCCGGCCGAGCCCCGAGCTGATGAAGTTCCACCCCCGCCTCGCGCCGATCAAGGCGGCCGTCTTCCCGCTCGTGAATAAGGATGGGCTGCCGGAGCTCGCCCGGCCGATCTACGAGGAGATCCGCAAGGTCTACCCGGCCCAGTACGACGCAAAGGCCTCGATCGGAAAGCGCTACGCCCGCATGGACGAGGCCGGCACGCCGTTCTGCTTCACGATCGACGGGCAGACGAAGGAAGACGGCACGGTCACCGTCCGCGACCGCGACACCGGCCATCAGATCCGCATCGACAAGTCGCGGTGCCTGGAATACCTGCGGGAACACCTGACGCCCGCCTAGCGCCGCTTTCGGTTCGAGAGTTTCGTTCGTTTCCAGCCCCCCCGGCGCGGGCGTAGCCCGCAGCCCAACATGGCGGCGCCGGACGCACGTAGCCTGCGTCGCGTCATTCTGAGGCCCCCTTGGGGGCCGAAGAATCCGGCGTCCGATTTGCGCAGATCCGTGCACGCGCAAA
>CAZZFA010000142.1:0-9029 GCA_964653435.1 uncultured Planctomycetales bacterium
CCGACGCCCACGTCGAGGCCCCCACGCCGATCAGCATGATCCTCGCCGGCATCCTCCTGAAAATGGGCGGCTACGGCATCCTCCGCATCAGCTATCCGATTCTGCCCTCCGCGGCGAACCATCCCACCGTGGCCTTCGTCCTCGCCGCCCTCGGCGTGATCAGCATCCTGTACGGCGCGCTGTGTGCGATGGCGCAGAAGGACTTCAAGAAGCTCGTCGCCTACAGCTCCGTCAGCCACATGGGCTACGTCCTGCTCGGCATTGCCGTCATGACCGACGCCGGCGTGCAGGGCGCGATGTTCCAGATGATCGCGCACGGCATCTCCAGCCCGATGTGCTTTTTCCTGGTCGGCGTGATCTATGACCGGGCCCACACGCGGCAGATCGACAAGCTCGGCGGGCTCTGGCTGACGATGCCCGTCTACGGGTCGCTCGCCACGCTGGGCTTCTTCGCCTCGCTGGGGCTGCCCGGTCTGTGCGGCTTTATCGGCGAAGTGTGGGTCTTCTTCGGCACGTTCGACGCCGCGGCCGCCCACCCGTGGATGACCTGGGCGAAGCCGATGGCCGTCATCGCCGCCTTCGGCATCATCCTGACGGCCGGCTACATCCTCTGGATGATGCAGCGCGTCTACCTGGGGCCGCAGCGAAAAGAACTCGCGGACCTGCCCGATGCGGACGGCCGGGAGGTCTTCATCCTGACGCCCCTGGCCGCGCTGGCGGTTATCCTGGGCGTCCTGCCGACGCAATCCCTCTTCAACTTCATGAACGGAACGCTCAACAATCTCGTGACGCATATTCTCAAATGACCTACCCGCTCGCCCAATTCTGGACACCGCCGCTCGATCAGCTCTGGCGAGTCTCGCCGGAGCTGGCCCTGGTCGGCACGATCGTCGCGGTGCTGATCGTTTCCCTCTTCGCGGGGCGAAACCCCTACACGACGGCGGCGATTACCCTGCTCGGCGTGCTCGCCGCACTCCTGCTTGCGGGCGCCATCAGCGCGGATGTCTTCTCGCACCCGCAGGCCGGTCTGGCCCCGGCGGCCGCGCCGCCCATGCTCATCGCAGACAACTTCGCCGTGTTCTTCAAGCTGTTCCTCCTGCTCTTCCTCGCACTGGTCACGGGGCTATGGGTGATCGGCGAGGAGGTCCGCCGGCGGGCACGCGGTCTTCAGTACGGCGTATCCGGAGGTCGCGGCGGTCTCGGAGAGACCGCACTCCACAGGCTGTCCGCGCCGAATGCCCCGGAGTTCTTCACGCTCCTGCTCGGCAGCGCCCTGGGCATGATCCTGATGGTCAGCACGCTCAACCTGCTGATGATCATCCTGGCGATCGAACTCGCCTCGCTGCCGAGCTACGCCATCGCCGGGTTCAACAAGCGCGACCGGCTCAGCGCCGAGGCCTCGCTCAAGTACGTCGTCTTCGGGGCGGTCACGGCCGCGATCATGCTGTACGGCGTCTCGCTCCTGTACGGGTACTATGGCACGCTGGATGTCCCGACGATCGCCGCGCGAATCGCGGATCGCGCGGGCGAGTCCGGGGCGGGCCGGGGCGTCCTCGGCGTCGGTCTCTTCGCCCTCTGCGTCGGGATCGGCTTCAAGATCGCCGCCGTGCCTTTCCACTTCTGGTGCCCGGACGTCTTCGAGGGCGCCCCGATCGAGGTCACCACATGGTTGAGCGTCGCGAGCAAGGCCGCCGGCCTGGGCCTGTTCCTTCGACTGGTCTCCGCACTCACGGCGCCGGTCGCACCGGATCAGATCGAGGCGATCTGGGGCCCGATGGCCGTCGCGATCGGCATCTTCGCGTCGCTGACATGCACGATCGGCAACTTCGCCGCCTACCGTCAGGACAACGTCAAGCGGCTCCTCGCGTACTCTTCCATCGCGCATGCCGGGTACATGTTGATGGCCGGTGCGATCCTCGTGCCGGCGGAGGCCGGATCGTCCGCGGCCGGGGCGAACCCTGCCATGAGCGCCCTGGCCGTCTATGTATTCACCTACCTCTTCATGAACCTGGGCGCATTCGGGGCGACCGCCATCGTCTCGTGGCAGACAGGCTCGGAATCGCTCTCGGCGTTTGCCGATCTCGGCCGGCGCACCCCCTGGGTAGCCGTACCGATGGCCGTCTGCCTCTTCTCCCTGGTCGGCCTGCCGCCGCTGGGCGGTTTTATTGCCAAGTGGTGGCTCCTCTACGCACTCGGCGAAGCTGCGGCAGGCCGGCCGTGGCTCTGGGGCCTTGTCATCGTCCTCGTGCTGAACACGCTCTTCAGCCTGTACTACTACGTCCGCGTCGTGGTGGCGATGTTCCTCCGCGGCCGGCCACGGTCGGCCGGGGAGCCCTTGTCTGCCGCCCCGCTCGGCGGGGTGATCATGGTCAATGCCTGCGCGGTCCTGCTCCTGTTTCTTGGCACGATCGGGGTACGGCCGGTCAAGACGCTGGCCGACCATTACGCCTCGGATCTGTTTCACACGTCGGTCCCGGCGGCCGCCGGGGCGGCGAGGCCGGCAGAGTCCGCGCTGCACATGGCGGTGGGCGCCTCGCCGAACGACCCGTTCGCCGCTTCGGACCGTCTTCCGCGCGGCTGGGACGCGGCCCCGGAGCCGGCCCGGGCGAACCTGTCGTCCTCAGCCGCCGGCGCCGGAACCGGTCGAGCCGGCCCCTGACCATATGACCGACGCGAACCGGCCGAAGGTATGTTGAGCGAGAAGGAGTCATGGCCGACAACCCGTCCACCATCGACGTGCTGAACGAACTGCTCGCCGCCCACAAACGAAGCCTGCTGCTCCGCGTGATGGAAACGTCGCCGTTCGTCTCGCCCGCCGACGCGGCCCTGGCCGACACCCTGCGGCATATCATCGCCGAAGAGACGGAGCATGCGGACTGGCTCGTCGAGGCCGTCGTTGAGCGCGGGGGCTCGCCCGTATCTGCGCTTCCCGATCCGCGAACGGCCAGTATCCACTACGTGGACCTGTACTACCTCCTGCCGCGAATCGTGCAGGATGAGCGCCGCATCCTCCGCGCGTCCGAGGCCGCCGCCGAACGCATCAAGGATCCCGCGGCCCGTGAACTCGTCACTCGCATCGCAGAGCGACACCGAAGACATCTCGACGCGCTCGGCGCCGCCTTGCCCGCGCCGGCGTAACCGGACAGGAACCGCTACGACAACACTTCGGGCAGGCGTTCTCGGCACAGCTGGTGTTTGCCAAAAAGTGAGGAAGGCCGAGGAAAAGCGGCGAAAAGCGGGATTTCGCGTGATTTGTCGTAAGGAAAGGTGCGGGGGCGGGTTACGTGCGTCGGTTGGGGGGGTGGAGGGCGGCGGCCTGGTCGGGGGTGGGATGAGTGAGTTTTTCGCGTAACAGGCTTAGGTACGGACGCTTACGGTTGTGGGCCGGGTGCTGCGTGGTTTGCCGCTGATGAGATAGAAAACCGCGTTTTCGGGGTCAAAAACGGGGGCAGCCGGTCGGGTCAATGGCAAGAACACGACGCTGAAACGGGCGTTTTCGGGGTTTCGAGGGCCTTTCGTTCCAGGTATTCGGCACGCGGGCGATCGTCGCTGTTTGCTGCAAGTGGTGGCGGCGTTGCGTGTTAGGTGCATGGCTTGGGAAGCGACCCTCCGGCAAAGGTGCGGCAAGCCGGCAAGGCGCGGCAATGCCGACATATGGCGTCGGTCATCGGCCAGACTTCCTAAGTTAACATCGGGCTTGCGTCGAAAACGGGCGGGATCATCACTGGCTCGGCTTGCGTCGCGGGGGCCGTGGGCTGGTATCCGTGCCGATCACTCGGCTGAAAAATGCTACCGTCGCATCGTGGCCCGAGAGGCGGATCTTCTCGGGGCGTCTGATGCCGAGTTTTCCCAGCATGTCGGCGGCGGCCGCGATCGCGGCGAACCCGTAAGTCGTCGGGGCGCGAAAGCGGAGGGCGAGCGATCGCCTGCACAGGGTTCGCATGTACATAGCCAAGCCCTCCTGCACGGGATCGATGAGAGGCGGAAGCGGTCCGAGTGACTCCGGTGCCGACCGCGCGAGGATCGCCGCGGTCTGAAGCCATCGCACGGTTTCGACCAGGTCGGCCGCCACGTCGTCAAAGCCGAAACGTTCATCCTGTTCCTTCACTCGGAAGTGGCAGGAGGCGATCGTTCGCCTCAGATCTATCTTCCAATGCGAGATAGAGGCCAGCGCTCCGGCGGCGGCGCGTCGGTCGTACATGAACCACTGCAGGAACGGCTCATCGAGATACAACCAGAAGCGTCGGGGCTGATCGGCAACCCACGTTCGCACATAAGGTGCGGAATCCTCCCAGAAAACGCGGGGAATCTCTCGCCCTTCGGCTTCCAGGTACGGGGGCGCGGCTACGGTCACGAGGAAGGTGCGGACAAGTTCACGATCGGTCCGCCAGTCCTTGCCGAATCGCAAGCGCACGCCTCTTGCGGTCTTCTTCGCGGCGGCATCGAGCGCGCAGTTTATCTGCTGTATTTCGTGGAGCGGAATACGCCTTCCGCCAAACTCGCGGGTTGCATCCAGCTGCGCCTGGTATAGCAAGAGCCCGCCCGTCTTCATCTCGGATGGAACCACATCAAGCAGCTCGGCGGTCGGCACGCCCAAGACGGCAGCGAGGGTGATGAGCTTTTCGGGGTTCACTTTGTGGCGCCCTCCGCCCTCGATCTGGGCGAGGTAGCCGTCGCTGACCTGACCGGACTTGCTCAGGGAGACCTCGCGCGAAAGCGCGGCTACGTCCCTGAGGGTAAGGCGCAGCGCTTGGCGGCGGGCCTTCACCCAGCGACCGAACGCCTTGAATTCGTCCGGGTTGCTCATGTTGCGGCGCCAATCCGTACCCAGGCTGTAAGTATAGTGGGAACGGCGGGATATGGCAAATAGAATGTTTGCGAGATTTTCGCTAGATGTGTGCTTGACATCAAGCAGCCAAGTGATTAGGCTGGCGTTATGAGGTGGTGCATGCGGAGATCAGAGCTCGTCTTGTTGGATGGGGCGCGCGTGGGGGCGGCCCGCCGGCAGCGGTTGCTTACGCGTGAGGAGCTCGCGAAGGCCGCGGGGTGCTCTCTCCGTTTGGTCTGGTGCGTCCACAACGGGCGCGCGATCAGCCTGAAGATGGCGAAGCGTATAGCGAAGGCCCTCGCGGTTCCGCTCCTTGAGCTGGTCGTTCCGGGCAAGGGGGAGGCTGCTGAGCTGCGGCAGTTGGCGTCGGAGGTTTCACAGGAGAGCGCACGATGTTGACTCTCGCGGATTCCAAACCATCGTTCCGGCGGACGCTTCAGAGGCACGACGTTTCTTGCGCGGCAGGTCAGCCCCGGTGGTCCCGATACGCGAGGTTTGCGGCAAGGTTTTCTGTGCCTGCATCCGACCGGGCGGGAAGATACCGAGGCGGTCGTCGGCCTGCGCGAACGGGTGCAGCAGCGTGACCTGAAGCGGTTCGGCGAGGCGTCAAGGATGGCGCCGGATTATCGCGGTATGACTGCGGCGCGAATCATAGCGAACGGCATCGAGGCGACGCGGGCGGCGATCCCGCCGGACGCTGTCGCTGCGGGCGCGCTGCAACTTCCAGAGCGAACCGAACGCTGGCTCTTCGCGAGGCTCGCTCCGTTGGGACACGCCTGGCGGCTTCCCGACGGCACGAAGGTATTCGACCCGCGGCATCCGCGGGTTGCGGCGCGACTGGCGGCGAGAGGCGGCGTTGTCGATGAGGCGCTCGAAGCGGAGTCGCCGGCCCGGAAGGCCCGGGCGCTCGGCTGGGCCAGGCTGATCGAGAGCGTCGAGCGATTCGTGGCGAGGCAAGGGTCGAGTCGCGAGGGTGTCGTGGGCCTGGTGCGCCGCGGCTTGGAGGAAATGGCGCCGGCGGTGCTCGGCGACGTTCCCGGCTACTCGACGTACATGTGCCGGCGGCGGAAGTATCTTGCGAGCGGCCGGCTCGCATCAGCGCTGCTGGATGGGCGGGGCCGGAAAAAGGGCCCGGGGGGGATGTCAGCGGAGGCATGGGAGCTCTTCAAGCGGCTCTACCTCACGGAGCAGCAGCGGAGCGCCCGCCACTGCTATCGGCTCGTGATGGAAGAGGCGGAGAGGCAGGGCTGGGCCTGGCCGTCGTATCGGTCGGTGGCGCGGAGGGTTAATGAGGAGTTGCCTCCGCCGATCCGCGACCGGGCGCGGTTGGGCGAGCGGCGGTGGAACCAGATCCACCTGCCGAAGATCGTCCGGGACACCGGGCAATTGCGCGGCAATGAGCATTGGGAGGTTGACCACCTCCGCCTCGATTTCTTCGTGCGAGAGGGACGGAGAACGGTCCGGCCGTGGGCCACCGTTTGTGTCGATCGCGCCTCGAATCTGATCACGGGGTGGGCCGTTGGCATGAATCCGTCGTCGGACACGATCGCGATTGCGCTGCGGCGGGGAATCCGCCAGTACGGAGCGCCGCTCCACCTGACGATGGATCGAGGGCTCGACATGACGAGCCGGGCGATCCTTCGGTTCTGCGAAGACGTCGGGATTGAGGTTCACCTGTGCCGCGGGCATAGCCCATGGCAGAAGGGCGCCGTCGAAAGCAAGGCCAAGACGATCCACCTGCATTTCTGCACGTCGTTCGATAGCTACTGCGGCGGCTCGCCGCGGACAAAGCCGCAGGAGATCGCGCAGCGATGCCGTCAGAACGCCGCTGTATGCCCGACGCGCGAGGAGGTCGAACGCCGGTTCCGGGAGTTCGTCGCGGCCGACGCGGACCGGCCAAGCGATGCGCAACACATGAAGGGGGAGAAGCCGCGGGAGCGGTTCGAGGCGACGCGGATCGCCTTCCGGACGGTGCCGGAGCGGGCGTTGAACGTCCTGCTTTTGCCGATGGGCGGGCCACGGCGGGTGACTGCGAAGGGCGTGCTATGGGACGGTCTGTTTTATACCGACGACGCCGGCCGCACGTTTGAGCAGCAGGGCAAGATGGTTTGCGTGCGGTATGACGCCGACGACATCGGCTACATCTGGGTTTGCGACATGAACGGCGCGCCGCTCTACAAGGCCCGGCAGAACTACGTGGCGGGCACGCGCGAGGATGTGCGGCGGGCCTGTGCGGCGCAGGCGCGGGCCAGGCGGATCGTCCGCGAGGCGACGGCCCAGGGCGTCGTCGCTCTCGATGACGCGATCACGCGGGTGTTGCGCGTCCAGGCGGCGGCCGCGCGGCGTCCGGCCGCAGAGGCGGGGCCGCCGGCGGATCCCGGCGCGGCGAACCGATCGCCGATCCGGACGCCGGTGGTGGAGGCGATCGTGGCGGCGGATGGCACGATCGGCAAGGAAGAGACCCGCGACCGGGCGAGGGGGCTGTGCGGGCAGGCGGCGCCGACGGCCGGGTTCACGCCCTCAGAAATGCAGGCCCTGATCGGTGATGGTGGCGAGCATGGCCGCCCGAAACAGGACGCAGGACCTTCCATGATTGACGAGTTCTTGGCGGTAGCGCTCGGCGACGTCGGGGACGAGGATGCCTCCGACGCGGACCGGTCGAGCGAATTCTGGAACGGAGCCACGGATGGCGAGGCAACGTTGCAGGCAGGTTGAGAGATGGATGCCCAAGAGCAGCGCGGGCCGGTTGACGAATCGCAACCCGATCTGTCGGGCGGCGTCGGCGACGATGAGGTGCGAAACGCCCTCGAACGGGAGGCGAGGCTCATGACGCTGCCCAGGCTTCCTGAGACAGGGCCGATTCCCGATGCGTTGAAGGCGCAGATTCTGCGTCCAGCGCAGGAGCTACGACAGCGGAAGGAACTGAGCCTCGATGCGCTCGAGAGACAATCGGGCGTGAGCGCGTCCACGCTATCGGTCCTCTTTCGCGGCGGGCACATCCCCGGGGAAGACAACGCGGTGCGGAAGATTCGGGAATGGTACGAGAATACACAGAAGCGAATCGCGGCCCTGAAGCCCGTGGGGATCTGCGATACCGCGATAGTCCGCGCCGTTCGGACGGGATGCGACTTCGCGAAGAGCCAGGGTTGCATGGTCGCCGTGGTCGGTCCGAGCGGAATCGGCAAAACGGTGGCCGCCCAGGCATACTGTGCGGAAGACCTTACGGCCATCTGTGTGCGGATTCGATCGACGGACACGCCCGCGTCGTTCGCGCGGCACAGTGCGGAGGCCGGGCGCGTCGAGGCGGGGCGCAGCGCATCGGCGACGATGGATGCGCTGGGCGAAAAGTACCGTAATTCACACAGGCTCTGGATTTACGACGAGTGGCACCTGGCGCGCCGGGAACTGCACGAGGTTGTCCGCGATTTCTTCGACACGTGCGGCGTACCGATGGTGTTCATCGGAACGGACGTGATCAAACAGCAGGTCGTGCGGACGCGAATGTCCAAGGGGTCCGTGTGGAGCGACCAATTTACGAGCAGGATTGGCTGGCTTCTGGATCTGACCCACCTGACGAGCGAGAGCGGAAAGCCGAGGCCGCTTTTCACTTTGGATGAAGTCCGACAGGTGTTTCGCGCCGATCGCGTCCGGTTGGCTCCGGACGCGGCGGCGTTCCTTCAGAGTTTGGCATGCAGCGAGGGTCTTGGTTGCCTACGCGCCGCCCAGCGCTGCTTCGTGATGGCGGCTCGGATCGCACGCAACGGGGATGGGATCGTGACCGCATCCATGCTCAGAAAGGCTTTCAGGCAGCAGGCCGTGCCAGGCGGCTGCGACGAGTCCCTTTTTATGCGCAGGCTGGCCGAGACGCACGAGCGCGTCGCCGCGATGGCGGGCTGAGGGGGCGAAAAATGCCGGTTGAAAGCGCGATTAACGGGACTTCAACGGCCGCTCAGCGGCGGGCGATTGTGCTGGCTGGGCGGGCGCGGGGGCTGGATGTCGATGCGATTCGCGCGATGACGCCGGCGGGGTCGATCCGGGCGCTTTCGTTCGAGCAGGCGTCGAGGATCCTCGACTCGCTGAAGGGCCGGGGGGTGACGGACGGAGCCTTCGATGAAAGTCGGGGCAGCGGGCGTGATGGGGTGGGGAGGCGGCCGGGGGGGGCGGAAAACGGGACAGGCCCGAGCGGCCCGCCATGCGAGAA
>CAZZFA010000143.1:0-8878 GCA_964653435.1 uncultured Planctomycetales bacterium
TGTCGATCGCCTTCTGGAAGGCCGCCTCCGCCTCATCCAGCAGCCACAACTCCCTCTTTCGCGCGGCCTGCGCCCGGTGGAGGTCGAAGAGGGCCTCACGATACTCGACGTCGGCCGGGGATTGCCGCGCCATCTGTTCGACCAGGCCCACCGCCTCGCGATACGCCGCGTCCGCCGTCTGTGGGTCGGCCTCTCCCTCCAGCGCGTCGTTGAGAATCCGCAGCGTTCGGGCCACCATCTGCTTGAACCCGGTGGCCACGCCGACCGGCGCAGGAGGCGCCGACCCGTTCGCGCCGGAGACGGCGCGCGGATCGGCCAGCCGAAGGACCTCGTCCCACCAGCGACGCGTGCGGGCGAGTTCCTTGGCATAGAGGTCAACGTCCGGGAACCAGTTTGTCAGATGTTCGAGCGTGGTAATCGATTCGCGGCTGGTGTTCTCCGCCTCGTCGCGCCGGCCGGTCTTGAGCAGCAGGTCCGCCAGGTTCCGCTGGGTGCACGCCAACTCGAAACTCTGCTGACGCCGCTGAACGGACTGCGAGAGCTCGCCGACGATCGCCCGCCGCAGGCGCATGGACTCCCGAAACGATGTCTCCGCCTCGGCGAATCGGCCGGTATCCCGCAATACCCGCCCCAACAGGTCGAGACTTCCGGCAAGTTGCAGGCGATACGGCTGCGATTGCGCGGACTCGTTCACGAGCGCCGTCGCCAACGCGCCGGCCTGGCGAGCCAGCGTTTCCGCCTCCGCGTAGCGCCGCTTCTCCCACAAGATGATGCCGAGGCACAAATCCGCCTGGGCCAGTTCCGTCGTGTAGTCGGACACGCCGGGAGCGTCGTTTCGCAGCTTCTCCAGGACGCCGGCCGCCTCGCGATAGGCCTGTTCCGCCGAATCGCCCTGCCCCAACTGAGCATACGTGTGGGCAAGCTGCATCTGTGCGGCGGCCAGGTTCCGACGGGCAGCCGGTTCCGGACTCCTGTCGGCCAGTGTCTGGGCCGCCACAAGCGCTTCCTGCAGAATGTTCAGTTGAAGCCTCTCCGCGGCGGACGTCAGGGCCGGGTCAACTGCCGACACGTCCGCCAGCATCCGTGACACCACCTCGTGCGCCTTCTGCAGGTTCTGTTCGGCCTGTCGTTTCTGCTCTTGCGCGGCGTCCCGCTCGCGCATGGCCTTTGCCCGCTCCCGCGCGATCATGACGGTGCTGGCGGACAGACCCACCACGCTCAGCGCCAGCAGGATGATGCCTGCCGCAACGGCCGACCGGTGCCGCCGCGACCACTTCGCCGCACGCTCCGCCAGCGTGGGCGGCTTGGCCAGGATGGGCTTATCCTCCAGAAACCGACGGAGATCATCGGCCAGCTCCTGAGCCGTGCCGTAACGCTCGCCCGGGTTCTTGGCCATTGCCTTGCCGACGATCGTCTCGAGCTCCCTCGGGATCGCGCGGTTCAGTTGCCGTAGCGACCGCGGCTCTTCGAAAGCGATCTGTCGCAGCAGTTCCTGCCGGTCGCGGCCCGGGTAGGCCGGCTCCAGCGTGAGCAGTTCGTAGAGGGTGACCCCGAACGAGTAGATGTCCGTGCGATGGTCCACCGGAACCCGCTTGGCGAGCGCCTGCTCCGGACTCATGTAGCGAATGGTTCCCAGCAGATCGCCCGTGAGCGTGAGCCCGGGGTCGGTCTGCATAATGGCCAGGCCGAAATCCGTCACCCACAGCCGACCGTCCGTATCCAGCAGGAGGTTCGATGGTTTGATGTCGCGATGAATCACGCCGCGCTCGTGGGCGTGCTGCAGGGCCTCGGCGGCCTGAACGGCCAGCGTGACGACGGAACGGAAGTACGCCCGGCCGCGCGTCGAACCCTCGCCCGTGATCGCGTCGAGCAGCCCGCTCGCGGCCTCCGGCGCGAGAAGACCCGCCGCGGCCGACGAACCCGAACCGGCATCGGAGGGCCCCGGATCCACCGGCGCGGGCCCGCTGCGATCTGCGAGCCTGCGCGTCGTGATATCCGCGTCTCTGCCTTTCACGGAGCCCCTGCCGGATGGCGCGTGCGCCCCCGGCAGATCGAGCCCCCCGGCCTGCCGCAGCTCGCGGATGACGGCCGAGAGCGGGTGTCCCTCGATGTACTGCATCGCGTAGTAGTGCACGCCCCGCTCGCAGCCCACGGAGAAGACCGGAACGATGTTCGTGTGATGCAGTTGCGCGGCCGCCTGAGCCTCGTTCTTGAACCGCTGAAGCTGCTTGGAGTCGAGGACCGCCGCGAACGAAAGTACCTTCAGCGCGACGCGCCGACCCAGCGAGATCTGCTCGGCCTCATAGACAACGCCCATGCCGCCGCGGCCCACCTCGCGGATGAGACGGTAGTCGCCCAGGATGCCGGCGACGGGCTGCCCTGCCGCTGAGAGCTCTTCCAACTCGGCACCCGTAACCGCCGGGGCGGGCATCACCTGCAACGCGGGAAACACCTCGCGGATGACCGCCGCGATCTGCGGATATCGGGCTGCGTATTCCTCGATGTCGGGTTGCTCACCGCTCGCGCAGCGCCGCGTGAACTCGTCCGCCGCCTGACCCAACAGCGACTCGATCGACAGATCCTTATCGGCGGGGATGTCTTTCATGACGCGGACTCCGTCAGACCGCCCTGAAGCAGCACGGTGCGAAGCCGGAGCAGCGCCCGGCCATATCGCTTGTTCGCCGCCGAGGGATCGATATTGAGTACCTGTGCCGCCTCCTGGTTCGTAAGCCCCTCAAAGTTCCGCATGAGGAGGATCTCGCAATCCGCCTCCGAAAGCTGTGACATCGCCTGCCGGACCCGGCGGGCGAGCTCACCTCGAACGACGTGCTGACTCGGTGTCGAAACGTCGGCGAGCAACTGCCGGGCGAGGTGAACCGTGGAGCGATCCGGCAGCGGCAGCTCCCGCGTCACGGCGCGCCGCCCGGCCTCGACGTGCTTCCGCCGCATCATCAGCAGACGATCGTACGCGATCCGACGTAACCACAGGCGAAACGCCATCGGGGGCCCGGCGAGATAGGCGGCCACCCGTCGCGCTGCCTCCAGTTGCGCCTCCTGAACCACATCCGATGGATCTACGCGCTGACGCAGCTTGGGGTCGAGCCGCAGTTCCACCATCTGCCGCAGGTAGGCCCGGTGCCGGGCCAGAAGCCGACCCAACGCCGCGGTATCCCCCGCATGAACCTGCTCGAGCAGATGGCGAGTCTCCCTGGAATCCGTTGGGAACCTGTCCATGACGCACTCCCGGACGTGCGAACCGCATCTACTATAACAACTGCCGGAAGCAAGCAGAATCGACACATCCCATCGCCCGGAAGAACCAAGTCGGCATCCGACCGATTCCGGGCGCGAGCCGACAAGAGCCGTTCAGGTCCCCAAACCGAACGCGCAGCGCCAGCAAGCGCCAAGTTGAACGCGCAGCGCAAGCAAGCGCCCCACCGAACGCGCAGCGCCAGCAAGCGCCAAACCGAACGCGCAGCGCCAGCAAGCGCCCAGCCACCTTCCGGCCAGTAACCCCGCGACCTTCAGCCGAACGAGAACCCAGGAACGCCGCCGGCCCCGAAGGGAAGCACCGAGACACGCAAACACGTCCGAACTCCAAGCCGGCATTGTACTTGCGCAAGGCTCGTCAGGTCTGTTGAGACAGCGTCGCTCGGCCGACGGCGTGCGTCGCGGATCGCCCACCCCGCATGGCGAAGAGCCGTTACCGGACCACCGGGCCGGCGTTCGGCGCGGCCCGCGCTACCGCGCGCCCGCGAATTATGCGGCCAATACGCTGAAAAAACGCGTTGATGTGTAGCAGACCTCCTGCCCGTCCGAAATCAGACTTGGGGCGGAGGTTCTTCCCTGGGGAAGTGGTACCGCCTAGAATCAGATTGGGTGTGTTCCGGGCCTGAATCAAAGCTCCGCGTTTCGCTACGGAGCGGGAGAATCCTCATGATGCGCACGATCGTCCTGATTGCGGGTGTAGTCCTCGGTATCGGAGCGGGCCTTCACGCGGCCACTGTGACCTACGACGTGCTATTCACGGGCCAGGGCACGGTCCGCGACATTACGGTCGCCCCGGGGGCGACCGTAGGTATTACGGTCACGGCCAAGGTAGATCCCGCCGACCCGAACAACCCTGACACGGACGGGCTGGCCCTGGTCAACCTGGATCTCTCAATCAGCTTCGGAATCCCACAGGAAGCCTTGACGCTGGACCCCGACTTCCAGAGCGCCTTTCCGCTGTTTGCCTCAGGCGGTACGCCCGCTTCCAACGGCGGCATTTCCAGTATCGGAGGGGCCCAGAACACGTTCAACCCCGCCAGCATCAAGAGGGGAAAAGGGCTCGGCACGCCGATGGTCATCGCCACGGGCACGCTCCAGACTCCCTCGACCCCGGGCACCTACACGATTACCACGAACAACCTCGGCGCGAATGTGCTGGATCCTGCGCCGGCCACCACGGTCACCCGGGCCGCCACCATCATGGACAACTCCCTGACCGTCCGTATCGTGGCGAGCGGCGGCGGCGGCGGCACACCCACGAATCATCCACCCGTTGCATTGTTCTCCGCGGTGGCAGATGCCAATGACCCGCTGACCATCCACTTTGACGCGAGCGGCTCGTCCGATCCCGACGGCGACACGCTGACATACGCCTGGACCTTCGGCGATGGCCAGTCCGCAAGCGGCAAGACTGCCGCGCACAAGTACGCCGCCGCAGGCAGCTACACGGTCGTGCTCACCGTCAGCGACGGGCGCGGCGAGACCGCCACGAAGAGCGCCTCGGTGACGGTCACAACGACGCCGCCCACCAACAAGCCGCCGACGGCTGTGCTGACGGCCAGCCCTGTGAGCGGCAGCGCGCCGCTCGCGGTGAGTTTCGACTCGACAGGCTCCTCGGACCCGGACGGCGATCCGCTGACATTCACGTGGGACTTCGGTGACAGCCAGTCCGCAAGCGGCCCGACGGCGTCGCACACCTATTCGGCGGCAGGCACCTATACGGCGATTCTCACCGTGGCCGACGGCCGTGGCGGCACCGACGCCAAGTCGGTGACCATCACCGTCGCCACGGCGTCTGACGGCGGCAGCAATCCTCCGCCCGACGACGGCAATAACCCCCCGCCGAACAACGGCGACAACAACCCGCCGCCTCCGGTCGTCGCGCCCATGTGCGGCGCGGGGATGGTCGAGACGGCCATGATGTGCACGCTCGGCCTCTTCGCACTGCAATGGACCCGGCGTCGCGATTGACCGCGTCGCGCTGAGCACGAAGCAATCTCACGGGGCCGTCCGATGCGGGCGGCCCTTTTTCTTGCTGCGGCAGGCCAAGAACGACAACACCGCCGCGTCCGGCACCCGTCGGGCGTCGCTTGCTTGACCGTTCGGCCAGCGAACCTACAATCAGCCCGACACCCAGGAGGATGCCGCCCATGAAGGTCGCTTTCGTCGGTCCGCCGCAATCCGGAAAGACCACCCTGTTTCGCGCGGTGACGGGCCAGTTTGAAGATCCCACACACGGCGTGCAGGAGCGGGTGGCGGTCGTGAAGGTGCCCGACCCGCGGCTCGACTTCCTGGCCGAACTGTACAAGCCCAAGAAGTACACACCCGCGACGATTGAGGTCGTCGACGTCCCGGGTTTCAGCCAGGTGACGGCCCAGCAACAGGCGGAGTTTCGCCGGCACATCCCGAGCCTCAAGATCTGCGACGGACTGGTGGCCGTGGTCCGCGCGTTCGACAATCCGAACGTGGCGGCCTACCGCGACCGCGTCGACCCGCGGGCCGACCTGGAGGAGCTGCACGCGGAGTTGATCTTCGCCGACCTCGAGACGGTCGCGAACCGCATCGAGAAGCTGGAGAAGGCCCTCACGAAACCCACCCGTACGCACGAGCAGGAGAAGCACGAACTCGCCCTCATGCAGCGATGCCGCGAGGCACTCGAAAATGAGAAGCCCCTCTCCGACGTCGTCACGAGCGACGACGACCGCAAGCTCGTCAGGGGTTTCCGGTTCCTTACGCAGATGCCGCTTGTTGTCGTCGTCAACGTGAACGACCGCGATGCCGCCAACCCCCCGCTCTTCGACTATCCGAAGGCGAGCGCGATGGTCGGGTTGTGCGCCAACACGGAGGCGGAGATCGCGCAGCTCCCACCCGAGGATCGTAAGGCGTTCCTCGATGACCTGGGCGTGACGGAGCCGGCGCGCGACCGGCTGATCCGCGCGTGCTACGACGCGATGGGGATGATCTCCTTCCTGACGTACGGGCCGGACGAGGTCCGGGCCTGGTCCATCCGCCGGGGCACGGTCGCGGTGGACGCCGCCGGCGAGATTCACTCGGACCTCGCGCGGGGCTTCATCCGCGCCGAGACGGTGGCCTTCGAGGACCTCCGCGCCGCCGGCGACATGAAGGCGGCCAAGGCCGCCGGCAAGGTCCGCCTCGAGGGCAAGAACTACGTCGTTCAGGACGGCGACTGCATCCTGATCAAGTTCAACGTGTGACGACGCGGCTCGCCGGCGAGCGATGTATAATGGTCTGAGCAATGGAGAGGCCGCGACTGTGTATCTCGATACTACCGTTCCGAGCGCCTATCATGACGAACGGACGCGATACCGTCAGGAACTGACTCAGCAGTTCTGGACGGAGCGGCTGACAGCATACCGTCCGCCGGTTTCGGTCGTGGTGCTTCGGGAGATCCACGATACGCCCGACCCGGATCGGCGGGCAAAGATCGAGAGCCCGGTACGTGGCTTCGACGTGCTTTCGTTGAGCGAGGAGGCGGAGGCACTGGCGATGGAATACGTGGGTCGCGGCGTCTTTCCGGAGCGATACCTCTCGGACGCCCGTCACGTGGCCATCGCCTCCGCGAACGGCCTTCCGTACCTGGCAAGCTGGAACTTCCGGCACCTGGTGAAGGTGAACACGCGCCGGGAGATCAACCTGGTCAATGCGCTGCTGGGCTACGCAAGCATCGAGATTGCCGCGCCACCCGAGTTGTAGGAGCCGCACATGATAAAGGAACTTACGCAGACCCAGAAGAACCTCCTCCGGGATGAGGTGCGCAAGGAGTTTCCCGGCGACGAAATGATGCAGGAGGTACACTACGTGCGCCTGCTGCACTACTATCAGTCGCGGGAGCTGCCGGCACAGGAACGCATCGATTTCTACGCCTGTTCGGAAGCAGACTTTCACTCGGGCCGTTGAGCCTCGCACCGGAAACCAGACCGGGCATCGATCGCATTCCCACGGAGGCCCGCTTGATGACCTGCATCGCACAATCGTTAGCCTTGTTGATGTTGTTAGACGCAGCCAGCTCGCCGAACCCGACTACGGCGCCGGCCTTCAAGCACGTCGTCGTCTGCTCGGACGCCGGGGCGGGCGGTTACGAGGCCTTCCCCGACATCATCCGCACGAAGAAGGGCGAGCTGCTCTGCGTCTTCTACGCAGGGTTCGCCCATGTCTCGCTGCCGAAGTGGGCCCCGGGCCGCAAGCTGCCGGACAATTGCGCGAAGGCCGGGCGGATCTGCCTGGTCCGCAGCGTCGACGACGGCAAGACGTGGTCGAAGGCCGAGGTGGTCGTGGACACGCCGCTCGACGACCGCGACCCATCCATCTGCGAACTGCCCAACGGCGATCTGCTGTGCAACTACTTCTCCCACCGCCCCGACGCCACGCGCGGCTACCAGTTCGTGCACTCGGCGATGGTCCGCTCGCGCGACGGCGGCAGGACGTGGGGCCCCGAACAGGTCCTCTTCGACAAGTGGGTGTGCAGCTCGCCGATCCGCGTACTGTGCGACGGGCGCCTGGCGCTGGCCGTCTACTTCCACCCGGGAGAGGACCGCGTTCGCGGCAAGATGTACGCCGGATTCGCGATGTCCGAAGACAACGGCAAGACGTGGTCGGAGCCGATCGTCATCGGCAGGGATTCGGACATCTACCTGGACGCCGAACCGGACGTGTGCGAGGTTACGAAGGGCAACCTCCTCATGGTAATGCGGCCGGCGATGGCGTACTCCTGGTCGCACGACGGCGGCAGGACCTGGGATGAGCCCCGGCGAATCGGGTTCGAAGGCCACGCGCCGTACATGCTCAAGACGCGCTCCGGCGTCCTGCTGCTGGGCCATCGCCTGCCCGGCACGAGCCTGCACTACAGCCTCGATGACGGAAAGACGTGGAAGGACCCCGTGCAGATCGACACCGTCGGCGGCGCGTACCCGAGCATGTGCGAATTGCCCGACGGCAGCATCTACTGTGTGTACTACGAAGAAGGCCCGGGCAGCAACATCCGCGGCGTGCGATTCCGGACGGATCGCGATGGCATCCGGCCGCTGGAGCCGTGATCCCGTGACGCGGTCTCCGCCCGTAGCCACGGATGTGGCTCTGCCGCCTTCGGCTGGGCGCCTCGATCACGCCCGGCCGGCCCGCCGCCGCTTGCTTGGCATTGACAGCTCGTAGACGCAACGCCGTCCCCGCGGGCACACAAAAGGAACAAGCCCTGGAAACGCAGGCGTCAGCAAGAGCCAGATCGCTACGATTGTCGAAACTATCGCCGGTATGCTGACGCTTACAGGCCCTCGCGATCCTTCCGACAAAACGGGCAAACCTTTCTTCACCCCGACTTCCTCAAAAAGCCCGCCGCACTCAGGACACCGGCTCCCGGCAGCCCTGTGAGGTTGTACTCGCATTCCCCGCAGCGAAGCTCATCGCCCCTGCGTAAACGCAGCGGCTTGCCGCGCAAGACCGGCAACGCCGGCACCCCGAACAGCGTCAGGTATAGAGTCTTGCGTCGCAGCTTTTGCACGCCTTGCGCGCATGTTATCCCGATGGGGCGGTGGCGCGACCCGTCATTCTGAGGAGCGCAGCGACGAAGAATCTGGCTGATTGGCGCAGGCAA
>CAZZFA010000144.1:0-8395 GCA_964653435.1 uncultured Planctomycetales bacterium
GCGAATCCCTGTCGCCCGAAGCGGCTGAACGGCTGTTGACGCCGGCCTATCACCTCAGCGGGAAGACTCCCCGCTACTACCAGGAAATCGCCATCAATCGGGCCATCCAGGCCGTGGGCCAGGGGCGCCGTCGCATCTTGCTGACGATGGCCACCGGCACCGGGAAGACGGTCGTCGCATTCCAGATCTGCTGGAAGCTGTGGTCGTCGCGATGGAATCCCATGGGCGAATACCGCCGACCCCGGATTCTGTATCTGGCCGACCGGAACATCCTGGTCGACGACCCGATGGCCAAGATATTCGCCCCGTTCGGCGACGCCCGGTGGAAAATCGCCAACGGCCACGCCGTGAAAAGCCGGGAGATGTACTTTGCCATCTACCAGTCCATCGCCCGCGACGTGAACCGCCCGGGCCTCTACCGGGAATACGCCCCGGACTTCTTCGACCTGGTGATTGTGGACGAGTGCCATCGCGGCAGTGCCCGAGACGACAGCAATTGGCGGGAAATCCTCGAATACTTCGAGCCGGCCTTCCAGATCGGCATGACGGCCACGCCGCGCCGGCAGGACAACGCCGACACCTACAACTACTTCGGCGATCCGGTCTACACCTACAGCCTGCGCCAGGGCATCGACGACGGCTTCCTGGCGCCGTACCGCGTCCACCGCGTGGTGACCACCTGGGACGCCGCCGGCTGGCGACCCAGCCAAGGCGACTTGGACCGCTTTGGGCGCGAAATCCCTGACGAGGAATACCACACGGGCGAGTTCGAGCGGATCGTCGCCCTGCGTGCCCGCACTGAGGCTGTTGCTCGGCACCTGACCGACTTCCTCCGTCGCACCGATCGTTTCGCCAAGACCATCGTGTTCTGCGTCGATCAGGAACATGCCGAGGAGATGCGGCGGGCGCTGAATAATCTCAACGCCGACCTGGTCCGACAGCACCCCGATTACGTCTGCCGCGTCACCTCCGACGAAGGCGATGTTGGCCGCGGTCACCTGAACAATTTTCAGGACCTGGAGCGGCGCACTCCGGTCATCCTCACCACGTCGCAGTTGCTCACCACGGGCGTCGATGCGCCGACCGTGCAGAACATCGTGCTGGTGCGGGTCATCAATTCGATGACCGAGTTCAAGCAGATCATCGGCCGTGGAACCCGCGTCCGCGACGACTACGGCAAGCTGTTCTTCAGCATCCTCGACTACACAGGCTCCGCCACTCGGCTGTTCGCCGACCCTGACTTCGACGGCGAGCCTTCTATCGAGACCGAGCAGACCATCGACGAGGAAGGCGAACCGACCGAGGAGGAAACGGTCATCACGCCGGAACCCGAGGGCGAGGGCCCCGAGGAGTTGCCGCCGGACGAAGACGATGGCCCACGGCGGAAGTTCTACTTCGACGGCGGGCAGGTCGAGATTGCCGCCCACCTCGTTTACGAACTCGACCCCGACGGCAACCAGTTGCGCGTGGTGCAGTTCACCGACTACACGGCCGACAAAGTCCGCACGCTCTTCCGCAACGCGGTCGAACTCCGGGAGCAGTGGTCCGACCCGGATTGCCGCCGAGGCATCATCGATCGGTTCGAGGAGCGGGGCATCGATTTCGACCATCTGGCAGAGACCGCAAACCAGCCGGACGCCGATCCGCTGGACCTGCTTTGCCACCTGGCGTTCAATGCCCCGCTGCGGACACGGCGGGAACGGGCACAGCGGCTCCGCACGGAGCGACGGGACTTCTTCGACCAATATGGCCCCGAGGCCCGGCAGATCCTCGAAGAGCTTCTGGACAAGTACACCGAGCACGGCACGGCGCAGTTCGTCGTCCCGGACGTGCTGGAACTGCCGCCTATTTGCCAGCACGGAAATGTCATGGAGATCGCCGTCAAGTTTGGCGGTGAGGATCGGCTCGTCGAGGCCGTGCGGCAATTGCAGACCATCCTTTACCAAGCAGCATGATAGGAAGTCATGGCCAAAAAGACAGCGAGAGCCCAATCATCCAGTAAAACCAAGCAGCCGGCCACGACGGCCGAACGCTTGGGCAACGTGATCAAGTCGTGCCGCAAGATCATGCGGAAAGACAAGGGCCTGTCCACCGACCTGGACCGCTTGCCCTTGCTCACCTGGGTCATGTTCCTAAAGTTCCTCGACGACATGGAGCAGATCGAGGAATCGAAGGCCAAGATGCGGCGGGAGCGTTATCGCCCCGCCATCGAGTCGCCCTACCGCTGGCGCGACTGGGCGGCGCAGGAGAACGGGATCACCGGCCCGGAGTTGATCGCCTTTATCAACAATGAAGAAACGATCCGTCCCGACGGCACAAAGGGCCTCGGCCTGCTGAAGTACCTCAGCGGCCTTCAGAACGGCCGCGGCAGCCGACGCCAAGTGATCGGCACCGTCTTCGGCGGCGTGGTCAACCGCGTGCAGTCGGGCTACCTGCTCCGCGACGTCATCAATCAGGTGAACAATATCCATTTCCTGGCCCAGGACGAGTTGTTCACGCTGGGCCATCTGTACGAGTCGATGCTCCGCGAAATGCGCGACGCCGCCGGCGAGAATGGCGAGTTCTACACGCCACGGCCGGTCGTCCGTTTCATGGTCGAAGCCATCGATCCGCAACTTGGAGAGACCGTTTTGGACCCCGCCTGCGGCAGCGGCGGGTTCCTGGTCGAAGCATTCAACCACCTGTCCAAGCAGGCCAAGACCGTCCAGCAGCGCAAGGTCTTGCAGGAACAGTCGATCATTGGCGGCGAGGCGAAGCCTCTACCCTATCTGCTATGCCAAATGAACCTGCTGCTCCACGGCCTCGAAGCCCCGCAGATCGATCCGGGCAACAGCCTACGGTTCCCGCTCCACGAGATTGGCGACCGCGACCGCGTGGATATTATCCTGACCAACCCGCCTTTCGGCGGCGAGGAAGAACGCGGCATTCTCAACAACTTTCCCGCAGATAAGCGGACCACCGAGACCGCACTGTTGTTCCTCCAGTTGATCATGCGGAAGCTGCGGCGGGGGCCAAAGCCCGGCCGCGCAGCGGTCGTCGTGCCTAACGGCGTTTTGTTCGGCGATGGGATTTGCGCCCGCATCAAGGAGGAACTGCTGACGAAGTTCAATCTTCACACGGTGGTACGTCTGCCGCCGGGCGTGTTCGAGCCGTACACACCGATTCCGACGAACATCCTGTTCTTCGACCGCTCCGGCCCGACTGGGACGATTTGGTATTACGAACAGCCGTTGCCCGAAGGGCGCAAGAAGTACACCAAGACCGCCCCGCTACAGTACGAGGAACTGGCTGACCTCTTGAAGTGGTTCCGGCTTTCCCGACGGCCCGCAAACGCTCACGCTTGGAAGGTCGCCGCTGACGTCGTATTGGCCACCGGTTGTAACCTCGACATCAAGAATCCACACAGTGCTGAGGCGCTTACGCACCTACCACCAGAGCAATTGGCGGAGAAGATTGCCGGAAAGAATGAAAGAGTCCGTCTGATCGTGGATGAGATCAAGGCAATTCTAGGAAACGGCGCGAGAGAGTGATTTGGGAGATGACACCGTGCTAGTAAACAATGGATGGTCGTCAGTTTCACTGGGTGAAGTCCTCACTCGCAACTGGGAGACGACCCCGATTGAGCCGACAGCGAGATATCGGCAACTAACCATCAGGTTGCGGGGCAAAGGGGTAATATCGCGAGGTGAGACTACGGGCTTGGAGATTGCAGGAACTTGTCGTTTTGTGGTTCGGTCGGGTCAATTCATCCTGTCACGGATTGATGCCAGAAATGGGGCTTTTGGTTTGGTTCCTGATGAACTGGACGGCGCGATTGCCACTAACGATTTCCCCTCGTTCACTATTGAGCAGTCCAGGCTCTCGCCCAAGTTTCTCGGCTGGCTCAGCCGGACGGAGTGGTTTGTCCAACAGTGTCGGGCGGCAAGTGAAGGGACTACAAATCGTGTTCGGCTCAAGGAGGATCGGTTCTTGCACATGCGGATCGCGCTGCCGAACCGGTCTGAACAAGATCGGATCGTGGCAAAAATCGATGCCGTGGCGGGCAAGATCGAAGAGGCCAAGCAGGCCAATAGTGATATTGCTGCCGAAGCTGCGGCGATGCTCCGCAGTGCCTTCGACCGCATCACCAGTGAATCACCTCGAATGCCTCTTGCAGAGGTCGCCCCACTTGTGCGTCGGCACGTTGATGTCTGTATGGACGGCGAGTATCCGGAATTGGGCATTCGCTCATTTGGAAAGGGAACCTTCCACAAGCCCGCGCTTGACTTCCTCGCCGTTGGAACGAAGAAGCTCTACCAGATTGAACCGGGCGACCTGGTCTTCAACAATGTTTTCGCGTGGGAAGGCGCGATTGCCGTTGCCCAACCGGAGGATGCAGGGCGGGTCGGTTCCCACCGCTTCATCACCTGCGTGCCGCGGCCAGGTGTCGCCACAGCGGGGTTTCTCTGCTTCTATCTGCTCACGCCGGAAGGCCTCGAGAAGATCGGGGAGGCTTCTCCAGGTGGCGCCGGTCGCAACCGCACCCTGGGGCTTGAGAAGCTGATGAAAATTGAGGTCCCTGTGCCTGCGTTCGAGCGTCAGGTCTGGTTTGACCGACTGCAAGGCAAGGTGCGCGAAATGCTCGCTGTTGAACAAGAAATGGAAACGGAACTTGATTCGATGCTGCCCTCTGTTCTGGACAGAGCGTTCAAGGGGGCGCTGTAGTATGAGCAAGAAGAAACCTACGCACTTCGGCCAGTTCCTACGCGAGAAGCGCGAGGGCAGGTACAGCCTCCGTCAGTTCGCCAAGCTGGTGGGCGTCAGTCCAACTTACCTATCCCAGGTCGAACAGGGGAAACTGCTGCCGCCGACGGCTGACCGCGTGAAACGGATGGCCGAACTATTGGGCGAGAACCCGGACGAGTGGATCGCGATGGCAGGCCGTGTGCCCGAGGACCTGCCGGAGATCATTCAGCAACAACCGACCGAGGCCCCCGAACTGCTACGGGAAGCCAGCGGCCTGACCGCGGAACAGTGGCGCATCCTCCGCCAGACGGCAAGGAAGATGAAGGAAGAAGGAGGGTGATGCCGTGGCAAAGCGATCAACGTATTCCAAGTCGAAGGTGCCCTACCTGCCTCCCGAGCATATCGAGGCCGAGGCCGCCCTCCTGCTGGCCGAATTCGGCAACAGCCACGGCGTGGTGACCGCACCGCCGATCCCGATTGACGACATAGTCGAGGTCTACCTGCGTCTGACCGTGGAATTCAAGGACTTCCAGGAGCTGTTCAAGGTCGGAGAAATCCACGGCGCGCTGTGGGTAGACGAGAAGCTCGTTGGCGTGGACGTCGGGCTGGACCCGGAAGAACAGCCGGCCAAGCGCGGGCGCTATCATTTCACGCTCGCCCACGAGGCCGGTCATTGGCGCCTACACCGACAATACTACCAGCGTCGCGTCGGCCAACGGTCGCTGCTGCCCGACGGCGCCGAGCGGCCCGGTTATGTCTGCCGATCCACCGATCGCAGCCCGGTCGAGATTCAGGCAAATCGGTTTGCGGCCTGCCTGCTTATGCCCCGCGACATGGTGAAGCGGGCCTGGCACGAGTGGCGAGGCAACATGGAGCCGATCTACCTCAGCGATCTGCGAGCGAACCAGCAAACGATCCTGACGGCCGAGGTGCTGCGCCGCGGCAGCGTCAAGCCGGGCGAGAACGGCACCGATGCGATGTTGTTGGAGCATGCCAGCCGGCCGCTGGCCGAGCTGTTCCAGGTTTCGCCCGAAGCCATGCGGATTCGTTTGGAGGACATGAGGCTGTTGCTTCCGAAAAAAGAAGCGACGTTGTTCGACTGAGAAGGGTCTTTTTTTGGACCGAGTGTGTAGTGTAAGCTGAACGCGCACACAATCAAGTACGTCTTGGCAACCTCGCCACCCGACATCGTGCCGGAAGTGCGCTGGGGTGCAAACCGCAAACTTACTCCCACTTCCTCATACGAAAGGATACACCATGAGTATCAAGACCCTGGCGCCGGCCGCGTTCACTGAAGACGAGCAGGCGCTCATCGTAACGGACCTGCTAGCTCTGAAGAAGGACCAAATCGGCGAGTTCCTCGCCGGTGCTGGTCTGCCCAAATCGGGAACGAAGGAAGTGCTTCGAGAGCGCATCGAAGAGGCCCTCGAAGAGGGATCACTGGCAATGTCGCAGATCGTGCAGTTCCTCGACAACGTGGTCCCGTGGGGTAAGCAGCACGTTTACCTCTACAAGGGTCCGCAGTCGCCGATCGCCGAGTGGCGCAACGCAGCTTGGGTGGCCAATTTGCTCAAGCAGCACCGCCTGGGAAAACTCCTGAACGCCAGCCTGCCGCTTGTCCTGCCCGACAAAATGAAGGTGTCGTCCATTTTCCACGACCCGAAGCGCCTGCGAATCACGGCAGTAAAGCGGCGCGACTGGTGGGAGCGCAATCCCGACTACGACGACACCGGCAAGACCGACGAGGGTGAGGACATCGAGCTGCGGGCTTTCGTGCATCGGGTCACACGGAGCCTTGTCGCATTTGAATGGGACTTGGCCGCCAACAACGCGTTTCTACAGATCTCCCAGTTGCCCCGGGGCTTCGACTACGCCGACGTGGCCGACGAGTTCTTCGAGCTGATCGAAGGCTGGCTGGATCGCTCCCTGTTCTCGCTGCTCGATCTGCGTCCGCCGATCACCAAGCTTCACGCACTTGAGGAATCGGGCGCTGGCGAAACGCGGTCGCATGGCATCAACTACCGCACGCTGCAGGGGCGTCACTTCGAGGGCAAGAGCGCCTCACCGGCCGATCCGCTGCTGGGCGAAGCGGCCATCGACGCGGCGCTGACGGCGGTTCGCAAGTCAGGCGTCGGGCATCTCGGCAACTTCTACTGGACGCCCACCAACGGCGCTGCCATCGCGCTGGATTCCGAGGTTCATGTGATCGTGGTGGGGTTCAGGAACAGGGTCAACTTCCCGACGCCGAACGACGAGGAAACGGTGCGCTATGTACTTTCACGAATCCGAAGCCATTGCTCGTGAGAACCGGGACTTGCAGCCCGTCGTGGAGCAGGTCGACGAGTTGCTCGCAACCATCTTCACGGGTGCGCCCCTTCGCCCGGCGGACTTCTCCTGCAAGTTGGCCTGCGACACCAATCAGGTGGTCGCGATCTTCGATCTCCTTGTCGAGCACGAAGTGCTGCTCGCCCAGGAGATGGTCGAGTGCGAGCGGTGTCAGAATCTAATGCCTGCCAGCGAGCTTCGGGAGGCGTGGAAGGACGGAGACGAGTTCGATTGTTCCAGTTGCGGCCGAGTCTTTCGGCGGCGAGCGCCGGTGACCCGTGTCTACCGCATGACTGCGGAGACGCTCGCCAGGCCAAAACCGGCAGTGCCGACTGCGGATATTGAAGCAGCGATGCGGGAACTCGACCAGTCGCCCAGCGTTTTTCGACGCCTGGGGCAGATTTGGGTGATCAAGTACGAGCGCAGCATGATCCTTATGCAGGACGCTCGCGGCCTAGCATACCTTGCACGGCTTGTGGCCGCCCCCGGTCGCATCGTCCCCGCCGCCTCGCTGCTGGCGGCTGTGGCCGGCATCGATCCACGAGTCACCACCGGAACGTCAGGGCGATTACTTGACGACCGGGCGATGGCCAGTTACAAGCAACGGTACGCAGAACTGCAGGAGGATTTGGCCGAGGCCGAGGGCAGAAACGACCTCGGCCAGGTCGGCAAGCTCCAATTGGAGATGGACGCCTTTGGGGCGGAGATCGCCAGGGCGACGGGCCTTGGCGGTAAGAGGCGAGAACGAACCGACATCGAGAAAGTCCGCAAGGCGGTCTCGATGGCGGTAAGTCGCGCCATCGACAGTATCCGCGACGAACACGCCGGCCTTGGCCAGCACCTACGGAACTCGATCTCTGCCGGCCTGGCTTTCCGCTACGCCCCGGAACGCGATCCCGGTTGGTTGACATGATGGCGGCTGGTACTGTAGAATAGTGGCGAAAGCAGCCTGCGGCGGGTTTTCGTGGTGAGAGTTTGGAGGTTATGCGGTAGCAAATCATTACCGTCTCTTCTCGGCGGAATAAACCACCCTCCCGCCGGCTGGAATGGAGTGTGAAGCCCGCAACTTGGGGGGTGTGCAATAGGTCGGATTCATTTGCAACCTGTTGCAATGAAACGCATTGCGGACTAGTTGGATTAGGCAATTTCCGTAAAATACCGCCCATTTCCGATATGTGGCGCGCCGGATTTCGTGCCACCTGTGCGCCCTCAGTCTCAGGGGGTGCCGCCGCCTCACTATGAACCGATTGCCACGGTTCGCTTGCCGCCTTGGCGAAGTCTGTCGGGGTGATCCGCAGGTAATGCTTCTCGGCCACCCGAACCGAATTGCCCAACCATGCCGAAA
>CAZZFA010000145.1:0-8106 GCA_964653435.1 uncultured Planctomycetales bacterium
CCGCGCCACGTCTCGACTCTACCTTCGCTCAGCATGACGGCCGCCGGCACGGCCGCGTTCGGTTGCGGCCGAAGGCCGCCTTGGGGATTGGGGGCCGGGGCGCCGCATCCGACTTCTTTGCGGTCTGCGCGCCTCGGCGTGAGCCCGGGGCTCGGGGGTCAATCCTCGACTACGCGGCCGTCAATGACCACGCGGGTGCGAAAGGCGTCGCCCGTGTCGTAGAAGATGAACTCGATCACGCTGCCGCAGTCGAAGTCGTCCTCCGCGGTCACCTTCGGATCGTTGTCGCTCTCCTCATCCTCGGCACCGGGGATTTCAAAGAGGGCGTGATCCGACTTGATCGTGCCGGCGCGGTCGCAACTCAGGATGAACGTCTGGCTGCTGCGGGGGGCGATCGGGCCGGTCGCCACGTGATTCTCGTCCGTGACGATGTTGAAATCGAAGAATGTGTCCTCGTCATCGTCCGCATACAGGCGGGGATCGACCCAGAAGCCCGTCGTGTTCGTGACCGTCACCGTCAGGGTATTTGCCGAGACGACGAAACCCCCGGGCAATGAGACAGTCAGGCCGTCACAACCGTACATGCAGGCCAACAGCGATACCGTCAGCGCTCCCATCCATGCGGACCGACGCGTATACATGGCACGTGTCTCCCTGATGAGGCGAGCGGATCCTGCCGCGGCGGCGGCATTATAGGGCGTGTGCCCGGGCATGCCAAGCGGGCCGGCAACCATCTTTGTCGCGAAGCGCCGACACGGATTGCGGTTTGTTCGCAGGCGAAGCGTGCGGGATTCCACGATGAAGCGTTTATGGGACCGGGCGATGCGGAGTGGGGAAGTCGCTGTAAAGCCGCTGCCCGGATAACCCGATCGAATAAACTGTAGGGGCCTCGAGCGGTCGGCAGGGAAGGTGTCCCCGCCGCGGGGTTCCGGGCAGCCCGCATTCGGCGGTCGTTCGGGGCGTCGGCGGGCTCGAATCGGGGGGCCTGCGCCGAGTTTCGCGGGAGCAGTATGCCGCAATCCGTCCTTGTCATTGACGACAGCGAGGACATCCACCGGTTGCTGCGTGCGCGGCTGAAGGATGAGGACGTGGAGATCTTCGACGCCGCGGACGGGCCGAGCGGAATCGAAGCGGCCCGGCAGCTGCGCCCGGACCTGATCCTGCTGGATGTCGAGATGCCCGGGCTGGGCGGCTTCGACGTCTGCCGCGAGCTGAAGAACGATCCGGCGACGACGCCGATCCCCATTATCTTCCTCACGGGTGTGTCGGACCCCGCCGAGCGGGTCAAGGGGCTTGAACTGGGGGCGGTGGACTACGTAATCAAGCCGTTCGATTTCGCGGAGCTCCGCGCGCGGGTGCGGGCGGGTTTGCGGACGGTCCGCTACCAGAAGCTTCTGGAGCAGCGCGCACAGATCGACGGCCTGACGGGCCTGTGGAACCGCGTGTACTTCGACCAGAGGCTGCACGAAGTCCTCTCCGGCTGCCGCCGGTACGGCGGGCCGGTGAGCCTTGTGATGGTGGATATCGACCACTTCAAGCGCGTCAACGATACGTTCGGGCATCCGTTCGGCGATCGCGTGCTGGAGCGTGTGGCGGAGGTGCTCCGGTCCGGCGTGCGGCCCTCGGATGTGCCCTGTCGCTACGGGGGGGAGGAGTTCGCGATCATTCTTCCGGAGACGGATGAGGCCGGCGGAGCCGAGCTGGCCGAGCGTCTCCGTGCCCGGATCGCGGAGTCCCGCTGGCACAGTCAGAATCCGTCGTTCGTGGTGACGGCGAGCTTCGGCGTGGGGAGCAGTTCCGGCGGCGAGGATGTCTCGATGGCGGCCGATCAGATCGTGCTTGAGGCGGATGCGGCGCTCTACCGCGCGAAGCGCGCGGGGCGCAACCGCGTCTGCGTCGCGGGTCGGCCGGACCCGGTGCCGCAGCCGGCGTCCTGCGAGGCCGCCGCCGGCGGCTGAATCCGGATTCCTCGCCGGCGGCCGTTCCACGTTTCCATTCGCCCGTATCCCAAGGCGGCCTTCGGCCGCAACCGAACACGGCCGCGCCGGCGGCCGTCATGCTGAGCGAAGCGAAGTATCTGGCTTGCCTGCGCCAATCCGCCGGATTCTTCGTCGCTGCGCTCCTCCGAATGACGGGTCGCGCCACCGCCGCAGCGCGATCCATGCGCGCAAGGCGCGCAAAAGCTGCGACGGAAGGCTCTACACGAGCGATTCTTCCTCGTCTTCGGTTACGTGGGTTTCGTGCTCCGGCTCCGGCGCGGATGGGCCAAACGCAGCGGTCGGCGCGGCGGCGGGCATGGCCGCGCGGACCGGACCGAGGATCACCACGCCGTCGGGCCCCAGCAGGTCGGTCAGGGCGCCGATGCAGGCCGGGCTTGGCGTCACGCCGGAACGCCCGTTGCATCGAATCGTGATGCGGAGCGCGTTCGGGGTGAGTATCTCGATATAGACGGGCCGGTCGCCCCGGTGTTCCCGGATAACCTCGCGGATTTGCTCCAGAAGAGCTTCGTTGGTGGTGGCGCATCGCACCCGCAGCAATAGCGCGGTGGAGAGCCGCTCGTCGGCTTCTTCGATGGGGATGATCTCGCTGACGCGGAGGGACGGCTCCTCGCGGCGGCGATCCACCTCGCCCCGGAAGAACGCGACGCGGTCGGGGACGATGAGCGGGCGGAGCCGATCGAGGTCGGCCGGGAACACGACGACCTCGACCTGTCCGGCGAGATCCTCGACGGCGACGATGCCCATCCGGGCGCCGGCATTGCGGCCGGATTTCGTGACGACGGTTCGCAACCGGGTGATCATGCCGCCGAGCGTGACTTCGTCCTTGTCGTGGTAGCGAACGAGGTCCACGGTGCGGGCCGTGGCGTATCGGGCGAGACGCTCCTCGTGCTGCGCGAGCGGATGCGATGTCACGAAGAATCCGAGCGTTGCCTTTTCGTGGGCGAGCATCTCGGATTCGGACCATTGCTCGTTGGGGACGACCGGCTCGGGCGGTCTGGCCCCGCCGCCCATGGCGTCGAAGAAGGACAACTGTCCCGAGGCGCGGTCGGCCTGCGCGGCGGCGCCGGCCTGGATCGCGCGGTCGAGCACGGACATGAGGCCCTTGCGCATCGCCCCGGTTGAATCGAAGGCGCCGCATTTGATGAGGGCCTCGCAGACGGCCTTGTTCACGACCTGCAGGTCGACTCGCTCGCAGAAGTCGAACAGGCTGCGGAACGGCCCCCCGGCGCGGCGCGCGCCCAGGATCGAAGCGACCGCCTTCTCCCCCACACCCTTGATCGCCCCCAGGCCGAACCGGATGGCCGGCTGGCCGCGGGCGTCGCGGACGATCGTGAAGTCCAGCTCCGACGTATTGATGTCCGGCGGCTTGATCGGAATGCCCATCCGCCGGCATTCCTCGATGTACTCGGGAAGCTTCTTCGTGTCGTTCTTTTCGCAGGTGAGCAGGGCTGCCATGAACTCGACGGGGTAGTACGTCTTGAGCCAGGCGGTCTGAAACGCCACGAGGGCGTAGCCCGTCGAGTGGGCCTTGTTGAAGGCGTAGCCGCCGAACCGCAGGATGTCCTCGAAGATCTCGACGGCCTTTTCCCGCGGCACCCCGTTCGCCATCGCGCCGGCGATGAATGGCTCGCGCTCGGCGTCGATCATCTGCGTCTTCTTCTTGCTGATCGCCTTGGCGAGGCGGAAGGCGCGCTTCAGCTCGATGTTGCCCAGCCGGTTCACGAGGCGCGAGACCTGCTCCTGGTACACCATGATGCCGAACGTCTCGGCAAGCACCTCGGTCATGATCGGGTGGGGTGTGGTCCAGCGCTCCCCGTGCTTGCGGGCGTTGTAGGCCTCGATGTTGACCATCGGCCCCGGCCGGAACAGCGCGTTGGCGGCGATGAGGTCCTCGATCCGGTTCGGGCGCATCTTCATCAGGACGTCGCGCATGCCCCCGGACTCGAACTGGAAGACGCCCTTCGTGTCGCCCCGCGTGAAGAGCTCGTAAACCTTCTGGTCGCTGAGGTCCAGCCGTTGCAGATCGAGGTCGCGGCCGTGGTGCTTCTTCACGAGCTGCCGGGCCCGCTCCAGGATCGTGAGGGTCTCAAGCCCGAGGAAGTCCATCTTCATCAGGCCGACCTTCTCCACCGTCGTGCCGTCGAACTGCGTGACGATCTGGTCCTCGTCCGGCGGCTTGTACAGCGGGATCAGGTCGTCCAGCGGGCGCTCCGCGATGACGACGCCGGCCGCGTGCACGCCCGCGTGGCGGGCCAGGCCCTCCAGGCGCCTGGCCACGTCGATCACCTGGCGGACCTTCTCCTCCTGTTCGTAGCGACGGCGGAGCTCCGGCTCGGTCTCCAGGGCCTTGTCGATGGTCATCTTGAGCTCGGCCGGGATGAGCTGCGAGAGCTTGTTCGCCTCGTCGAATCCGAGGCCCATCACGCGCGAGACATCCTTGACGGCGGCGCGGGCCTTGAGCGTGCCGAACGTGATGATCTGCGCGACGTGGCCGTATTTCCGGCGGACGTATTCGATGATCTCCTGTCGGCGCTCCTGGCAGATATCGAGGTCGATATCCGGGCGTTCGTCGCGGTCGGGGTCGAGGAACCGCTCGAAGTACAGCCCGTAGCGGATCGGCTCCGGGGCGCTGATGCCCAGGCAATGGCCGACGACGGAGCTGCACGCCGAACCGCGGGCGCCGACCGGGATGCCCTCGCGGCGGGCGAACTGAACGACGTCCCAGACGATGAGAAAGTAGCTCGAGAAGCCCTTGCGTGCGATCACGCCGAGTTCGTACTCGATCCGCTCGCGGATTTCGTCGGTGATTTCGGGATACCGGCTCTTCGCCCCCTCGTAGACGAGTTCGCGGAGATAGTCTTCCGGCGTGCGGCCCGCCGGCGGGGTGTAGACCGGGGCGTGGACCTTGCTGAAGTCGAGCTCGAGGTCGCACAGCTCGGCCACGCGGAGCGTGTTGGTCAGGGCCTCGGGATAGTCGGCGAAGATCGCCTGCATCTCCTCGGGCGACTTGAGGTAGAACTGGTCCGTCTCGAACCGGAATCGTTCCTTGTCCTCGAGCTTCTTGCCGGTGCTGATGCAGCACAGGACATCGTGGGCACCGGCGTCGTCGTGGTCGAGGTAGTGGACGTCGTTCGTGGCGATCAGGCCGACGCCGAGGCGCTGCGCGATCTCGGCCAGCTCGGGGTTGATCTCCCTCTGCTCCTTGAGGCCGTGGTCCTGGATCTCGATGAAGAAGCGGTCCGGGCCGAAGATCTCGAGGTAGGTCCTGGCGGCGTCCTCGGCCGCCGCGCGGTTGTGCGTCAGGAACGCCTGCGGGACCTCGCCGCCGAGACAGGTGCTCGTGGCGATGATGCCGTCGGCGTATTCGCGGAGCAGTTCCTTATCGATGCGCGGACGGTAGTAGAAACCCTCGCGGTACGCGCGGCTCGTGAGCTTGAGCAGGTTGTGATAGCCGGTCCGGTTCTGCGCGAGCAGCAGCAGGTGGTAGCTGGCCTCGTTGATGCCGCAGGCCTCACGGCTGCGGCGGTCGCCCGGCGCGATGTAGACCTCGCAGCCGATGATCGGTTTGATCCCGGCCTTGACCGCGGCCGTGTAGAACTCGACCGCGCCGAACATGTTACCGTGGTCGGTGATGGCGACGGCGGGGCTGCCCTGCTCTTTCGCCTTCGCGACCAGCGCGGCGATCCGCGTGGCCCCGTCGAGCAGGCTGTAGTGCGTGTGTACGTGCAGATGGGCGAAACCCGCGGCGGACACTTCGCTTCGGACTCCCTTCACGAAAGCGGGGAAAGCGGAAGAACGGGCGGCCCGTGCCGGACTTCGTTGCGGGACAATGGGCGCCGCTTTCGGAGCCGCTTCGGCCCCTCGCCCTTTCGCTTTCGACCTCCGGCGCGATGGTATCGGTGGTGCCCGGCCGCGTCAATCGGCAGGCCGGGGGCCGTCGCCCGAATGACCTTGCACGATTCTGTCCAGGGTCGGAGGTGGCGAGCAACCGTCTGGCTGTGGATGCTCTGATCCATTGCACAGGACAGAATCACGCAAAGCTATCTGGTGCCGCTTTCGGTTCGAGAGTTTCGTTCACTTCGAGCTCCGTAGGGGCGACGGAGTCTTCGCGGCGCTGCTCGCCGTATGCGAAACTGTCTTGCCGAAAACGGCACTGGTGGCGCGGGCGACGTCCCGGTAGAATGCGGCCCCGCGCGGCCACGCCGAGGCGGCTGCGCCGCCCAGGCGGTAAGCCCCGGTTCCGTGAGAAACAGGAGAGTCATGATGTCTGAAGCCGAGAAGCCGAACCCGATGTCTCGAAGAGCATTTCTGAGCCGCACGGCGACGGCGGCGGCCGCCGGATTCGCGGCCCCGTATGTGATCCCGTCGGGCGTGTTGGCTGCTCCCGGCCGACCGGGACCCAACGACCGTATCAACATCGGCCTGATCGGCGCGAACGGCCAGGGCAACTACAACCTCGACGAACTGCTCAAGCAGCCCGACACGTCCATCGTGGCCATCTGCGAGGTGGACAAGACCCGCCGCGACCGCACGATTGAGAAGGTCATGAAGGCGACCACCAAGCCCGAGGGCCGCGGCCGTCACGACCCCAAGCCCTATAACGATTATCGCGAGGTGCTGGCCCGCAAGGACGTTGACGCGGTGCTCATCGCGACGACGCCGCACTGGCACTGCCGCATGGCCGTCGACGCCGCCGAGGCGAAGAAGGACTTCTACCTCGAAAAACCAATGACGCTCTATCCGGCCGAGACGCTGGCCGTCAAACGCGCCGTCGAGAAGCACAAGGTCATCACGCAGATCGGCACGCAGATCCACGCCACGGCGAACTACCGCCGCATCGTCGACGTGGTCCGCTCGGGCGTGCTCGGCAAGATTTCCCTCGCCCGCACGTTTCACATCTTCAACGCCGGAGAGAAGGGGATCGGTCACGCCCCCGACACGCGCGTGCCGGAGGGCCTCGACTGGGACATGTGGCTCGGGCCCGGCCCTTATCGCGAGTTCAACGCATTGCTCTTCAAGGACTCCGCCCACCACCCGTCGTTCATGGCCTACAGCGGCGGCTGGACCCCGGGCATGGCCCCGCACATCATCGACGTGCCCTTCTGGGCCCTGGAGCTCGGCTACCCCACGACGGTGTACAGCTCCGGCGGGCGCTATCTCGTCAAGGACGACGGCGATGCATACGACACGCACGAGGTCACCTGGCAGTTCCCGAACTTCACGATGACGTGGACCACCTCGCTGATCAACAGCTTCGCGTATACGCTGCAGGGCAACCAGGGCTGCCATCGCCGCCGCGGCATTTATCTGCACGGCGTGAACGGGACGCTGGTCGGCGACTACGGCGTGCTCGAGGTCGTCCGCGAGGCCTGCTTCCTGCACAAGTTCAACCTCGACGACATCCCCAGGGTCATCCCGGATTCGGTGGGGCATCATCGCGAGTGGCTCGACGGCATTCGCAGCCGGACGCAGCCGAGCTGCAACGTCGGATACCACTCGAAGATCGACATGGCGATCACGCTGTCGCTGCTGTCGTTGAAGCTCGGGCGGTCGGTCCGCTTCGACCCGGCTACCGAGACGATCCCGGACGATGCCGAGGCGATGAAGTACTTCAAGCCGACGTACCGCGATCCGTGGAAGTTCCCGGATCAGTACGTGTCGTAAGCGGGGGGTTTCGCGGTCAGGAGGCGGATTCGATCGCCGTTCTCTCGTCACCCCCGCGAAAGCGGGGGTCGCCGTGGTTTCGCGGTCAGGAGGCGGATTCGATCGCCGTTCCCCGCCCCCGAGGGCTGGGCACCCCGTTGGTTTGTACGCGGCGCGCATCGTTTGCGCTCTCAGTCTCACCCCCGGGAGCGCCGTCCGCCGGGCGCCCCAGGCAACGCCGCGGAGGGGCGTGCGTCGGGCGCCCAAGGCAACGCCCCGCAGGGCCGTGCGCCGAACGCCCAGGGCAACGCCGCGGAGGGCCGTGCGCCGGGCGCCCAAGGCAACGCCCCGGGAGGGGCGTGTGAGAATAGCCCAGCGATTTATCGCTGGGGCGGCGGCACCGACCGCGGACCCGTCCCGTAGGGACGGTTGAGTGGCGCGCACGAATCTCAGTCGTCCCTAC
>CAZZFA010000146.1:0-8064 GCA_964653435.1 uncultured Planctomycetales bacterium
GCTACGTGCGTCCGGCGCCGCCATGTCGGGCTGCGGGCCACGCCCGCGCTGGGGGACTGAAGAAGAACGAGACTCTCGAACCGAAAGCGGCATAAGTCAGCCTCGCTCCGCGTAAGTTAGCCTTCTCCCGCGTACGTCAGCCTCGCCCCGCGTGCGTCAGCCTCGCCCCGCGTACGTCAGCCTCGCTCCGCGCAAGTTGGCCGCGCCTTGCGTAGGGCGGCTACGCCCGCAGCGGTTGCCTTGCCCGGAGCATCGGGCAAAGGGATATCGCTCGAACTACTGCCGTACGAGTTCCGGAACGGACCGGGCTGCCCGGTTTCTGTCGCTCGCGGAAAACGCCGGCGGATTTGCGCGGTTCGGCGTCCATGGGCAGGCCGCGATCGCGGCGTCGGGCAGCCCAACGGAAACAGGTTCCTCCTCGCGGTCTGAGACGGCCGGTAGAGGGCTGACCCGGACGACGGAGGTCCACCGCCCCGTCTCCCCGCGGTCCAGTCCGAAGGCCGCGTAGTCAAGATACCTCTCGCCGTCGACAAGGTACTCGAACCGGTACATGCCCGGCGGCAAGCCGAGACGGCAGATCCACCATCCGTCGGCGGTCTGCTTCATCGCAAGAGCGTCCTGGTTCCAGCCGTTGAAGTCTCCGACCAGGCACACACGGCTTGCGGCGGGCCGAAACAACCGAAACTCGACCTCTCCACCCGGCAACTGCTCGACCATGATCGACCTCAGCAGGGTAAGGCCCTGGCGGCCTGAGACCACTTGTGTTTCCGATGACGCACGGATACTTCGTAATCCCGGATGCCCTCGCAAAGCGCTTCGGCAAAGATGACCCGGTCGGTCCGGGTGGGCAGCCACGGCCGAAGGTGGTTCGCGTCTGCGCAGTATCGCCGAAGCCCCCGAAGGTCTTCGAAGTCGTGTTCGCGGAGAATCCGGCCCATAAGGCACGAGGCGGCGTCATACAGCAGGCGGCTGCCGCCGGTTCGCCCGTTACGTGATTCGAGGAAATGCCGGAGGATCGCATTCTTGTTGATGGCCACGTCGCACCTCACGATATCCCGGATCGCTGCGTGTCTGCCTCCGCTCATCCTTTGCGGCTCCGGTTCGGGTTGACCGCCGGGTTCGGCCGCCTTCGTCCCGCGCGTTTCTTTCGTCTCATGCGCGTCCTGTCCGGTCTCAGGACGGCCGCAGGTGTTCGAGACGATGCGCTCGCGCCGGCTCTCGGTTCACCTCACGCCCGATGGTAGGCCAACTCTCTGCCGCATGTAACCGGGTGAAAACCTGGTATCGAAGAGGAACCGTCGGCAGGCGGCGATTGGCCGGAATCGCTGCGCGCCGGCTGAAGACGAATGGGCACGCAACATCACGGCCTACCAGGTGCGAGCCTGTGGGGACGCTATGCGGGTCGCCTGGCTTCGGCGCGACGAGTCGTTCGCGGCGCCGAGTGTTCGCTCGCGATCTGGCACGCCCGGTGGCGGAAAAAACGGCCGGGGACGGCTTGGCAGCCATCCCCGGCCGTGCAGATCCTTCCGATCTCGCAGGCCCCCGGGCCTGCGGCGGGAGATCACTTCAGGCCGGTTTCATCCGGCGGCGCGGGTTTCTTCTCCGGGGCTTCCTCTTTCTCCGGGGCCTCGGCGGGCTCGGTGGGCATGATCCTCTCCGCCGCGGCCGCCGTGGCCACATCCTTGACGCTCTTGACGAGCTTCATCGGCACATAGATGTTGATCTGTTGCGAATCCTGCCCGACCGTACCCACGATGGCCAGGGGGGCGCCGATCTCGGGAATCTCGACGGGGATCGGCTTGTGTTTCTCCCCGGCGGCCGTCGCTGCGTCGTTGATCAGATTCAGCAATGTGTCCACGGACACATACATCTCGAAGAATCGCTTGCCCTTGGGCAGATGAGGGGCGATCGTCTTGATGCCGGCGTCGGCGGCGAGCGGCGCCTCGCCGCCCTTCTTCACGATCGCCGCCACTTCTTCGACGCGCTTGGTTCCGCCGCCGAAGAGGATCGCCACGTGCTTGTCGTCGATCGCGGCCAGTCGCACGACCACGCCTTCCTTTCCGATGATCTTCTTGATCGCCGCAATGTCGTTTTCGTCGATCGCGCTGATCTTCGTGAGATCGAGGCAGAGCTGGTCGATCGGGATGTCGCCGACTTTTTCCGCATCCGGTTTGTACGTGACGGCGTCGAGGAACTTGCGCGCATCCTGGTCGGTCACCATGGCAAGGCCGGTCACGATCAGCTTGCGGACTCCGTCGAGCCACTTCTTCACGCCTTGCGGCATCCGGCCGACAAAGGTCAGGCCGATCATTCCGTCATCCCCCTCGGGCAGCCGCGAGACCGTCAGCGAGGCGTCTCCGCTCCCAACGCCGAGTTGCGCGAATTGATCGAGCGCCTTCTTGAATTCGGCGAGTTTTTCCGGGTCGCAGGCGCCTTTCACCGCCGGCCGGTCGAGCAGCTTGTTGATCGCCGTCATGCCTTCCTTGACTTCCTCGGGCTTCGTCTCGGCCGTGGCGCCCAGCGCCAGGATGAACTTCTCGGCGGGCAGATTGATCAGCAACGAGCCCTCGCTGGCTCGCCGTGCCGCAATGGACTTGGCGAGGTCCGTATCGGGCTTGGCCTGCATGTACAGGTCGAGGTCGAAGCCGGTCCGGGCCACCGAGAAGCCGAGCTGCAGACTGGCCGCCTCATCGAGGAATGTCTCGACTTTCGTAACGAAGGGCTGCACCTGATCGGCGACGGTCGGATCGCTCATGGAGGCCATCAGCAGGATGCCCATCAGGCTGCTCTTGATCGTGTCCTTGAGGGCGGGGCCGGCGCCGGCGATGTTGGCCCAGACGAAAAGATCGAGCTTCTTCTCGACCAGAGGAACGCGATCGGGCGACAAGGCGGTGCGAATGGAGCCCTGGCCCTTCAGGTACGCGCGGAGCGCCGCCGGCTCCGGGGCAAGCACGGCGATCCGGCCCTTGGCAAGCCCGTAGCTGGGCTTGCCCATCAGCGAGATCTTCATCGCGCCCTTCGGCAACTCGGCCGGCTTCGTCTGGGCACCGCCCTCCGGTTCCTTGGCGGACGATTCTTCGTCCGCAGGCGCCGTGGAGGTGGCGAACTGCTCCAGAAAGGCCTTCGAATCCGTACACGGCGCCAGCAGAACGATGCTCTTGAGGAGCCCTTCCGAGGAGAACTCCTCCGTCTTGAGCAGGACGAGCGCGAGGGAGCCCTTGTCGTCGAGCCCTTCGCTGGCACCGAGCATGCCCTTGAGCATCATCAGGGGGTCGCCGATCATCGTGCCGGGGCCGACGGGCAGGCCGAGCTCCTGGCCGATGCCGACGATCTTCTCATCGAGGCCCTTGAGGTCACGGACGACCACCGCCGCCCAGGCGTCAGCGGGGATGGCATCGAGGACGCTCTCGCGCGGCACCTCCGGGGCCTGGGCCGCGGCGAACGGTGCCGAAGAGAGCAGCAGGCTTACAGCAAGAATCGCGCACAAGGTTGTTCCGGAACGGCCCATTGCGTTTCTCCTAACTGGTGGATTCCCGAGAATAAAAGGCGTATACCAGCGCCTCCGACTCGCGTCAAGGCTCGCGCCGGCCTTTCGGCGCCCTTGAGTGTAGCCTTGCCGCCGCCCGTTCGCCAGAAGCCTCCTTTCGGCTCCCGCGCCGCCCTCGCCCGTCTTTCGACACCGGCGGGGCTCCGAAAGTTTCGTCGGAGAGCCGTCTTGCGAACTTCTGAGGGATAGACTCTTGCGTCGCAGCTTTTGCACGCCTTGCGCGCATGTTATCGCGTTGGGGCGGTGGCGCGACCCGTCATTCTGAGGAGCGCAGCGACGAAGAATCTGGCTGACCCGCGCAGGCAAGCCAGATGCTTCGCTTCGCTCAGCATGACGGGGGTCGGCGCACCGGTGTTCGGTTGCGGCCACAGGCCGCCTTGGGAATGCGAACATGGCGGATCCTGCTCGTGCGGATGCGCGAACCGCCGATCCTGTCCACCTGCTTGGCTGTCTGGCATCGGCGTCGAACAGGCTAGTCCGGCAACCGGTCGAGCGGTTCCGGCTCCACATCGGGGACGCCCCGCAGCGCCGCGTCAGACTTCTTCCGGCTCGCACGTTTTGCCCGCGCTTTCGGGTACTCTTCGGTCATAAGAGCCGCCAGCTTCTCCGCCGCCGCCGAATTGATCAACTGATTGATCGAAACACCTTCGCGCCTGGCACATTCGCGAAGCTGCTTGTGCAACCAGTCGTCGCAAACTCATCGCACTCACGAGACACCTCCGATCTCGTTCCGAAACTCCGCCGGCGTCAGCCCGTGAACACCGAACTGCCGTGCGGGTCCGAAATCACGGCGGTTATGCGTGACGATAGCGTCACATCCTGCAGCCACCGCGAGTTCCAGGAGCATGTCCTGATCGGGATCAGGAAGGCATGGACGCCAAAGAAAGAACACCGATTGCTGCTTGCCCACGGCGCAGAGAAAGTCAATCACATCCCGCACCGCCGCCCGCCTCCGGCCCGCTGCGCCGGCTTGCCGCATCAACACCTCCTCATACTCCAAGACCACCGGAACGGACACCGTGACGTCGAAACGCCCGGTACCCACGGCGCGAAGCAGCGCAATTGACGCACCGCGTCGGGACCGCATCGCGGCCTCAAGCACGTTGCTGTCCAGAACGACCGTGGGGCGGCCCGCCATGCTGGGATCACATACGATACCAGCGGCCCGGGCAGGAAGGAAAAGCATCGCTTGTCAGGGCCCCTGCGCCGAATCAGAATGATTCCATGCGTCTCCATCGACTCTATCTATTGGTTGCGGTGCTCGTCGGAGGTTCCCCGCCCCTGCTCGCGCAGCAGGGCGACGTGCAGCACGTCCATGACCCGGTGATCATCCGCGAAAAGGACACGTACTACGTCTGCTCCACCGGGCGGGGCGTGCCGATACGCCGGTCGAGGGACATGCTCCACTGGGAAACGGCCGGGCGGGTCTTCGCCGAGGACACCCCCGCCTGGGCAAAGGCCGAGATCCCGCACGCGCGCGACGTCTGGGCGCCGGACATCTCCTTCTATGACGGGCAATTCCACCTCTACTACGCCGTCTCGACGATGGGCAGCCAGCGATCCGTCATCGGCTTGGCCACCAATGTCACGCTCGATCCGGCATCCGCGAACTACAAGTGGGTGGACCACGGCAAGGTCCTCGAATCGTTCCCGGACAAGGTTGACTACAACGCGATCGACCCCAACCTCGCCCTCGACGAGCGCGGGCAGCCGTGGCTCGTCTTCGGCTCGTTCTGGACCGGCATCAAGATGATCCGGCTGGACCCGCACACCGGCATGTGGTCGCCGAAGGACGGCAGAGTCTATCCGCTCGCCGCCCGTCCGCCGAACGGCCCGATCGAGGCGCCCTTCCTGATCCGCAAGAACGGGCATTACTACCTCTTCGTCTCGTTCGATCAGTGCTGCCGCGGCGTCGGCAGCAACTACAAGATCATGGTCGGCCGCTCGAAAGAGATCACCGGCCCGTACACGGACTTCACCGGCCGGCCCCTGCTCGAAGGCGGCGGCACGCTCGTCCTCGCCGGTCACGGCGAATGCCGCGGCCCCGGCCACAATGGGATTCTGCTCGGCGAGCACGGCGACTGGATCGTGCACCACATGTACGACGCGAGAGCCGGGGGCACGCCGACCATGCAGATCCGCCCGCTGATCTGGGGAAACGACGGCTGGCCGCTCGCGGGCGAGCCGATCGCCGCGTCGCCGGCCACGCCACGCCGCCCGCAAGCCGCGGACATCCTCGGCATCTGGAGGCACTCGGTGAACTTCGGCGCGGAAGACTACTTCGAACTGCTGCCCGGAGGGCGGATCCGGTCGGCGGCGAGCGACGCGACGTGGAAGCTCGAAGGCTCGACGCTCCGCCTCCGCTGGCCGCAGGCCGGCGCCCCGGGCGGTGCGATGGTCGATGTCTGCGTCGTCGCCCCGGACGGCAAGTCCTACGTCGGCCGAAACCAGCACGGTTCGGTGATCCGTGGAGTGCGATAACCGCCGGCGTTACCGCTTCGCCCAGTAGTCAATCACAAGCACCTTATCCAGCACCGGACCGAGCATCCTGCCGAACTCCTTGTGCGCCGGGTGCGGCAGGTAGGCGTCGCGGTCGGCCTCGGTGCGGAACGTCAGCAGGAAGCAGTGCGTAAAGCCCTGGCTCTTGTGTTCGGGGCTGATGTCCGTGCCCCACTCGAAATCGTGGATGACCTTGATCCTGCCCGGCAACGCGCGGAACGCGTCCTCGACGGCCTTGATCTGCTCGGCCGACGTGCCGTCCTTGAACTTGAAGAGCACGACATGCCTGAGCATTGCGCCGGGCGCCCCCGCGCCGCACGAGCCGGCGGTCCGGACGCCGCCCGCCTTTTCCGCACAACCGGCCGCCGCAACAAGCAGCCCCGTGAACAGCATCGTTCCCACTATCGTCGTCGTTCTCATGCCTCCACTCCTGTCTCGCGCTTTCCGCAGAATCGTTCGAACAACCCGCCGAACAGATCGGCCACGTCGCGCCGGATCTCCGGTTCGGCCGGCACCCAGCCGGCGCGAAGCAGATCGACGTACTTGTCCGCCAGTACCTCGCCGATGACGGCCCGCGAATGCGCCCACTTGTAGATAAGCTGGTCCGTCACCCGCGCGTCCGAGTGCTGGGGGATGAACGAGAGACCCAGCATTTCGAGCCGCGCGCGGGTCATCTCCTCGATGAAGCCCGGGTTGTTCAGGAACCACCAGCAGCCGAACACAAGAAGGTTCGGAAGCTTCCTCGCCGTCACGCACAACTCGTGCTGGTTCTCGCGGGAAAGCATCGTCACGAGGAACCGGTTCTCCGGGAAGCCCGTGCACAGCCGTTCGATCGGCTCCGTGCTCGCGCGGCCCATGCCGTCGCCGGCCAGCCGCAACGCGGGGTTCACCTGACGCCGCACGCCGATCATCATCGCCAGCGGAATACCCGCCTGCCGCGCCGCCGGCAGGATGCACCGCTCCATCAGCCGGCCGCGCGGGCCCTCCTCCGGAAACGCAAAGTCCGGCGGGAGCGAGACCGCCATGTACCGCGGCGAGATCCGCTCGATCCAATCCGCCAGAAAACGGCGGACGGCCCGCACATCGGCATCGCCGAGATCGCCGCGGACCTCGTAACCCCACTCCCGCAGACGGGGGATCGCGCGGTCCCACTGATTCAGCAACACGTCGATTCGCAACGCCGCCAGAAAACGGGCGTCGGTCTCCCCGCCCGCCAGCCACACCGGGCGCTCCGCATCGTCGAACGGATCGTTGGTCATGATGACCGCCCGGACGTTCGCCAGCCGGAAGACCGTGTTCGTGTACTCCTCGGCGGAAATGGAGGCGAAGTGCGAGCGGACGGCGGACAGGTCTCGCCGCCGCACATCAAGTCCCAGCGCGTGCAGAACGGTCAACACCCCCCGGCAGGCCTCCGAAACGGGCGAGCGATCAAGGAAAAGATGCTTCCAGATACAGTCGGCCTGCTCGCGCCTTGTCATGGCCCAGAAACGATCGCAGGGAATCGGCGCAACCCGGAAGAGCTCCGCGATCAGGTAGTGATACGTCAGCAGCGCGTCGATGCCCCACGCCATAAGCCCGCCGAAACCCGGCGGGTACAGGTGAGTATGGATGTCCAGCACCGGCGTCCCCTCCACGGTGCGCCGAACCAGATCCCGCAGCGCGGCTTCGTCGGTTGGCTTATGCATCAGGTCGTTTCTCCCGGCCTCGTGGCGGCAACTTTATCTCCGCCGCCCCCCGGGCGTAAAGCGCGGCCCCGCCGCGAAGACCCCGGCGTTGCCCCCGGCGACGGCACGGCCGGCGGGCGCCCCACCCGCCGGAAGGCTGCCAACATGCCGCTCCCAGGAGGTTGCAACCCGCCCAACAGAAGAGGCGCCGGGTATGCGGCAGCTGCAACCATCCCGGACACTTGCGAACACGCCCCGAAGCGGCTAACATTCCCATACCTACGGCCGAAGGGGCCGTTGCGCCGATAGCTCAACTAGGCAGAGCAGCAGACTCTTAATCTGCGGGTTGAAGGT
>CAZZFA010000147.1:0-7947 GCA_964653435.1 uncultured Planctomycetales bacterium
GCCACTCAGCATTTTGCCGTACGGCCACACAAACGGCGACGCAGAGAACCCGGCGTCCGCACCGGGCGTCGCCACTCAGTGCCGCTTGCGGTTCGAAAGCTTCGTTCGTTTCCGGCCCCGTAGGGGCGACCGAGAGTAGCCCAGGGCGTAAGCCCTGGGTTGCCGGCGTCAACACGCGCAAAGCCCTGTAGGGGCGACTGAGCCTTCGCGGCGCTGCTCGCCGCATGCCAAACTGCCTTACCGAAAACGCCACTCAGCATGTTGCCGTACGGCCACACAAACGGCGACGCAGAGAACCCGGCGCCCGCAGCGGGCGTTGCCACTCAGCATGTTGCCATACGGCTACACGGGCGGCGACGCAGAGAACAGACCGCTTCAGCGGTCTTCCCGGCCGAAGGCCGGTTCGTAGGCCAGTCCTTGTAGGACTGGTTCGCGGCGGCACCGCACACCCATTTCCCGCTCCGCGCTCCCGAGCCCGTTTTAACGGGCTTCATCGTCCGGTTCGCCATGCCGCTGCTCCTCGCTCCCGTGCCCTCCGAATTCCCCGCACGCATGCTCGTCGGGCCTGTTGGGCGGCCTTGCACTCGGGCGATCGCGACTCGACCCGGATTCGTCCGGCCGGTCCGTGCGCTCCAGCCGATCAAACGTCTGTCCCTCGGCGTGATGCTTCTTCTGGTTGCGAATGGAGGCGACGACCCACGGCAGGTCCTTCGTTCCGAAACCAACGACGCCGTAGCCGTCCTGCCACCCCAACACCTTTCGATTGCAGATCTCGTGGTTGATGGGGTGAGAACTCGATCCCTTCAACGCGCCGATCCAGTCGGCAATCAGGATGGTCGGCGGGATCGTGACAGCCAGATGAACGTGATCCGCCGTTCCGCCGACCTCGTGCACGATGACGCCCGGCGTCTGCAGGGCGCGATGCCGGAGGTAATGGTGCGTGCGATTCTCCACGATATCGACGAGGACCGGCGCGTCGTGTTTCGTGTGCCAGGTCAGGTGCAGGTGGATCTCGGAATAGACGTTTCGGGGCCTGGGCGTTCTCCTCGCGCGACGGACAGGGAGGTCGCTCACATGAAGCGAGAAGCCCGTTGAAACGGGCTCAGAATACGCAACCAACGATACACGACGACGTGCTCGCAGACCAGTCCTCAAAGGACTGGCCTACGAACCCGGCTTCGCCGGGAAAGCCCCGTAAACGGGGCTCCGTGGCGGATGAGCGCTCTCCACGCTACAAACCTCTGCCTTCTGCGCAGGTCGCGCGGATCCTGCCTCCTCCGTCGCTCCGTCGCTGCGTCGCTTCGGTTGCGGGCGAAGCCCGCGCTGTGCTTCCATCGCTCCGCTCCTCGGTTGCTGCGTCGCTTCGCCGCGCCGTTCCTTCGTCGCTGCGTCGCTCCGTGGCTTCGTCGCGCCTTCGCTCCGTCGCTCCGTGCCCTTCCTACCGCTGCATGATCGGCAGGCAATTGTACGGGATCTGCAGGATGAACGTCGCGATGGCCGTGCCGTAGACCTTGCCCACGCCGTCGCCCTCCCACGAGCCGTCGTCCGCCTGCATCGAGAGCAACTGGTCGCGCATCTTGGGGTAGTACGACTTCCAGTTCGCCTCGCCTGAGAGCCACATGCTCTGCGACATGTAGAGGTGGGCGTAGAAGTAGTGGCCCCAGAGGAACCGGCCGGAGGATGAGCCGCTGATCGGAATGGTCTGCTTGCAGAAGGCCAGGGCCTTGGCGACCCGCGGATCGTCGTACATGCCCGCGTTGTACCAGCACACCACCGCCGCCGCCGTGATCGGGGGCCGGCTGCCGGGCTGGCTCACCCGGTAGGCGATGCCGCCGTCCGGCTGAATGGACTTATTGAGGTACTCGAGGGCGTTTCGGATCACGTCCTTCGGCACGGCGACGCCCGCGTTGCGGCACGATCGCAGGCCCTGAAGCTGCGTCACCGTCACGGAGCCCTCGTCGCTGCGGGAGTCCGGCGTGTAGTACCAGCCGCCGAGCGTGCTCTGGGCCTTGCCTGTCAGGGTGACGGCCTTGCGGAGGACGGCCTGAATCCGCTCCTGTCGCTCCGCATCTTCCTCCATGCCCAGCACCTGGCCGAGAAACAGCATCGCGAAGCCGTGCCCGTGCATCGAGCGGCCCTCCTCTTCCGGACGGCAGAACAGTCCCGACGGCTGGCATGAGGCGACGAGGAACGCCGCCGCACGGCTCACGTTCGGCGCGTACGGCCCCTGCGTCGTGGTACTGCCGCTCGCGAGCAGCGCCAGGCCCGCCAGCGCCGTCATCGCAACCGGATAGCGGCCGATCTGTCCTTCGTGCCGCCATCCGCCGTCACGGCTCTGCGTGCGCGCCAGGTACTCCAGCCCGCGGCGGATCGCCCTGTCCGTCTCGGGCGTGACGAGCGGCGGCAGTTCCGACGGCCCCGCGGCAACCGCCCCGCGCGTACGTCCAACCGCGACGCAGAAAGCCGCAACCAGCAACAGCGCAACACCCTTGCGAGTGCGGCCGACGCCCCGGCCGCACCCCTGCCGCGCCGTGCGGCACCGCCCATGAAACGGTCCCACCGAAAACGGCATCAGCCACCCTTGCCGGCCGGCGCATGGTCGCCTCGCGCGGCGGCGCCCCCCGCCGCCGAGTCCAGGCGAAACGCGACGTACGTGGAGTCCCCTACGACGATCACGCGGTCGGGCCATGTCAGCACATGGTGAATCATCGCCATCGTCTCCGCGGCCGGCAGCGCCACCGCTTCCGGCCGGCCGATTTCCCGCCCCGTGCGCTTGTCGAGAAGCGTAAGCCGCAACCGGATCTCGGGCGTCTCCTGCGGCTCGGTCAGCGGCGTGGTCCGCCTTGTTCGCCCGCCCGCAAGCCCTGCCCCGGGGGCGATGAGTTGCGCGACCGGAATCGCATTCGCCGCCGCCGAAAGCAGGTTGTTATCCAGCGGGTACGCGTAATGAAGCTGCGACCAGTACTCGCCCACCTCCGGGCGGCGGTGCCAGAGCAGATGCCCGTCCCGCGCATCGAGCGCGATGATCTCGAAGGCCTCCTTCTCGTCGCTCGTGGCCGCATACAGACAGAGAACATCGTCGGTGATGGCTCCCTCGAAGATGCCCGCGCCCGGCAGACCCGTCTTCGCGCTGAGCACCACCCTCCCGTTCGACGGGTCCACCAGCATGACCGCCCCCGCCGCACAGCCCACCCCGAGCAGATCGGGCCGTGGCTTGAACAGCCCCGTCACCGCGACCGGTTTGCCATCCTGCTCGCACCGCAACCGCCACCGTTCGACGCCCGGCGTCGCCAGCTCGCACGCCGCCACCTCGGACGGTCCCGCCGGTCCGCAGACCACCTCGTCGAACAGCACGAGACTGACCTTCCGGCGATCCTTGCCGTCGGGCTGCGCGAAGCGCACGTCGCCCAGATGTCGTCCGTCCGTCCGTCGGAACACGCAGACATGCGACAGCGCCCGGCTCACCGCGATCGCAAAACCTCCGCTGATCCGGACGGCCGCCCAGCCGCCCGCCGGCGGGTTGACCATCTCCCGTTGCCATCGAACCGCCTCGCCGTCGATCATCCTCGACATCGTGAGCGTACCGTCGGCATCCAGACTCAGCAGTTCGCCGCCGTCCGCCGCGAGAAATGCGTTCGAGGCCGTATAGCTGTCCGGGGCCGGACGATAGGGTCGCGACCAGAGCCTCAGACCGGTCGCCAGCCCGATGGCGTGCAGGCCCGTCGCGCTGTTCACTACCATTACCTGCCCGTCATACACCGCGCCGGGGCGCGGCGCCGTCTGTTCGTAGTCCGCCGGCGCGATGGCGGCCGGCGCGAGCGGTGGAGCCAGGCCCACTGGCGGCGCGGCCTGATCGATCAGGCGGAGCGTCGCCGGCCAGAGCAACTTGCCATCGCGGACGTGATGCGCCCGGACCTCCGACCAGTTTGAGAGCAACAGCATCGTCTCGGCCAGGCTCTCCGGCCGTGGCCCGCGCAATTGCAGCGGGGATGCGCCGATGTGCCGGGTGATCCAGGCGACCTTGCCGGGCGGCCCCAGGCGAGGCGCGCCCATGGCCTCCTGATGCCGGGCCACGACGGCCTTGTCGATCTTCGCCCGCAGCCGCCGCGCCACCGCCGCCCCGCTGATGCGCCCGGACGTCGGCGCGTCGGCGTCCGCGGCGCGCACGGTAACGAGGCCGTCCCGGAGAACCTCCGCCGGTATCTCCGTGGCGGCGAATTCCTTTTCCAGGCGACTGATCTCCTCGAAGGCCGTCGCAGGCATGCTCAGCTCATCCGACCCCAGATGAAGCATCGCCAGCCGCGCCAGCGCCTCGGCGACCGCCTCCGCCGGCTGCCGGCGACGAACGACGTCCCGATAGAAATACTCGGCTTCTTCGTACCGTTCGTCGCCTTGCGCCCGGATGCCGAGCTGAAGCGCGGCCCGCGCGCCCACGTCGCCGAGCAAGCCCGCATCCGCCATGTACGAGAGTTGCTCCAACGGGTCCGTGCCTCCCGCGGCCTTTGCAGACCGCCGTTCTCGTCCGACGGCGTCCGCCGCCTGGATCGCGGCATACAGCTTCTGCTCAAGCCACGAGGCAAGCGATGCCCGTTGCGAGGCGCTCAGGGTCTTCTCGATCGCGTGGAGGCGCTCCGCGATGACCAGCCGCGCCGGCTGCCGCACGCCCGGCGCCGCGTCGATCATGACGTCGCCCGGCGCGATCGCACGAAGGGCACCCGCAGGGTCGCCCGGCGAAGCTTGCGGTGAAGCGGGACCGCCCCGCGACGGTCCGCCCGCCGGCGCGAGCGCGATCTCCGCATACTCGCGGTAGGCCTCCACGGGCCGGCCGGCACGGTTCCATCGCTCCGCCAGGGCCAGGGCGGTACGGACCGCATCGGCAGGCCGGCGAGCAACCTGCTTCGCCTGCAACAGGAGGCGGTTGGCCTCTTCCGACGGGGTAGCAGGCGCGCCGGCGATCATCAACAAGGCTTCCACGCGAATGTGCGCGACGTGGTCCGCCAGGCGCGCCGCACGGGGATCCTCCGGTGCGCCCTCCATCCGGACTCCCCCGAGTGCCTCGAGCGCGCGACCCGGCTGGTCCCGCAGCATCTCGAGCCACGCCAGCCGGATCGCCGACGAAGACTCGGACGGCGCCTTCCGGTGCGCGGCCACCGCCCGCTCATACGCACGGACCATGTCGGGGAAACGCCGTATTTCGCCCGGATCGCAGGTGTACAGCCCCCCGTCCCAGCACAGCAGATTCCCGAAGGCCGGGTGTCCCGGCGACAGACCAAGCCTGCCCATCGGCCGGCCCGTCGCCGCGTCGTAGACCGCTATGTATTCCGCCGTCGGCAGATAAAGCCGGTCGCCGCTGATCGCCCCGCGACCCGTGGGAATCCCCACCTCCTGCCGCCAGGTTCGCCGGCCCGTCTCCAGGTCGATCTGCGTTACGCCCGGCCCCACCACCCATGCATGCCGCGCATCGGCCCCAAGCAGATACAGGCTGTCGCCGCGGTCCACCTGCCATGCCACTCCGCCCCGCGCGCAATCAAAGGCGTACAGATAGTCCGCATCCGCCGGCGCGAGAAGCACGCGTCCCGCCGTCGCAATCGGCGGACTGCACAGCCAACCGCCCTGAGCCGCAGCCCGTTGAGCCGAGCGAGCCGAAAGGCCGGCGCGCGGGAGGCGCTGCGACGGCCCGGCCCCCGTCTCATAACGCACGGCCCACCGGATCGACCAGGTCACCGTATCGAGTGCGATGAGCATCCCGCGACCCGTCGGGATGTAGGCGATGCCGTCGGCCACACAGGGATGAAGCGCCTCGAACGAGTTCACAACGCCGCTGCCCAAACCGCAAAGATAGACGCGGCGCTTCGGGCTGCCGTCGGAAGGATCGAGGACGACGGCGTACAGGTCGCCGGCGGATCGGTACGGCACCAGCAGCCCCTCGCCCACCGGCACCGGCGGTGCGAGGAACTCGACCGGCCCGGTCAGCCTCTCGCCGGGCCCGGCGGACGGATCGGCCGCCTTTCCTGCCGCCGCCTCGCTGCCCCCGCTGCGCCAACGGATCCTGCCGGTCTGGAGATCGTAGGCGAGCAGTTGATTGGCGATGGTCCGACCGTCCTCGATGAAGAGATTCGCCTCCGGGCGGCGCGCCAGGATTTCGCTGAGATAGGCACTCGCCTCCGCACTGCGAGAAAGCGTCAGGGCGAGTCCGTGGCTCAGCGTCACCGAGCCGTCCACGTAGTCCAGATACAGGGCGGCCGCCCGCCGGCTGCGTTCCATCGCCGCCGCCGACCCCGGTTCGACCGGCACGCCCGCCCACTGCAAGGCGACCTGGCGGCGACTCAACTCGGCCGTGCGCGGCAGGGGCGGCGCGGCGCGCCAGATCGGATCGAACGTCTCGGCGTCCAGCGCCATGAGGCGGTCCTCACACTTGACCACGATCACGCGACCGTCCGTTACCGGCTGCATCACGGGTAACGTGTGTATCTCTTGCTGGTATGCGTACAGATCGTCGAGCGGCCCCGGCGCCTCGTGCGGCAGGGCCGCGCGCCAGGGCGAGTTCTCGAACAGGGTCGGCTCGACGGGCGGCATCAGGCCCGCGCGTGTCGGGCCGCCCATGACCATCGGCCAGGTCTCGGGGGCCTCGGGCGAGATCGGCCGCAGGTCGCCAAGCGTGGAGCGAAGCCGTTGCAGCCGGGCCTCGAGCGACGACGGCGTTGCGTTCGTGCCCGTGGTCGGCCACGCCTCGGCCATGGCCTCGGCCGCACGCGGCTGGCCGGCCAGCGCGATCGCCAGCGCAAGCTTCGCATCCAGAATGCTCCTGGGGATCCGGGAGTCAGGGTAGATGTCTTTCAGGTCTCGAAGCAGGCCCGCGGCGGCGGCGGCGTGGCCCTCGTCGAGCCACCACCCCGCAAGCACATCCGCCGCGCGGTCTCCGTAACTGGTGAGCAGGAACCGGTCGACGATCGCGCGGAGGCCGGTCTCGTCGTGGACCTCAATCGCGCGTCGGTACATCGCTTCCGCCTCGCCGTCGTGCAACAGCCGATACGCGGCAAGGCCCGCCGCGGGCAACGCGGCAATCCGGCGTTGCGCGTGACGCCGGGCCGACTCATACGTACGGTCATCGACTCGGAGCACGCCGTCGCCCGGCATCTCAACAATCCGCTGCAGCGAATCGATCGCGAGCTTCCAGTCCTCGCGCCGGACGGCCTCGTCAGCCCGCTTGAGCAGGGCGGCGGCCTCCTCGGAATCGTCGAGGATGGCGGCGAACTGCGACTGGATGCGCGGCGCGGTCTCCTCGACCGGCATGCGCTGCGCCGGAAGCAGCAAGGCCCCGGCCGGCAGGGCTTGGCGCGGAGCAATCGCCGGTCGTGATGCCGGCGCGCCCGGAGGCTGCTCGGCGCGACCCGGCGCCGGCACAGCCGTCACGAGAAGCACGGCGGCGGCGAGTCTTCGGACCCACAGGCGACGCCGACGAATCGCCGCCGTTCGGGCGCCCGTGGGCAAGGCCACGCCCCGGTATCCGATTCCATTCACCGCCTGAGCCTCCCCGCAAACGTCGCTGGTGCCGCTTTCGGTTCGAGGGTTTCGTTCGTTTCCAGCCCCGCAGTGGCGAGCGCGAGTAGCCCAGGGCGTAAGCCCTGGGTTCAACAAGCGCAAAGCCCCGTACGGGCGATTGAGCCTTCGCGCTGCTGCTCGCCGCATGCGAAACTGTCGTACCGAAAACGGCGCTACAACCTCTATGGTAGATGCCACAGGCGCCGTCCGCCAGTTGCCGGTCCAGGGTGTGCGTCGGCCCCGTAGGTACCGGCCACGCCGGGGCGCGACGGTGAACCCGTCGGCGGCGCAACGGGCAAATGGTTTGGGGATTGCGGAGATTGCCGAAGGAGGGACTCGAACCCTCATGCCCTTGCGGGCATCGGATTTTGAATCCGACGCGTCTGCCAATTCCGCCACTTCGGC
>CAZZFA010000148.1:0-7934 GCA_964653435.1 uncultured Planctomycetales bacterium
GGCGCAGGCAAGCCAGATGCTTCGCTTCGCTCAGCATGACGGCCGCCGGCGCGCCGTGTTCGGTTGCGGCCGAAGGCCGCCTTGGAGTCTTCCGTCGCAGGGTTCGCGCGCCTTGCGCGCATGGATCGCGCTGCGGCGGTGGCGCAACCCGTCATTCTGAGGAGCGCAGCGACGAAGAATCCGGCTGATTGGCGCAGAGAAGCCAGATGCTTCGCTTCGCTCAGCATGACGGCCGCCGGCGCGGCCGTGTTCGGTTGCGGCCGAAGGCCGCCTTTCCAGTTCTTCATGCGACACCGGCCGGACCGGGGTGAGGCCAGCGCGGCGCGGCGAGCGTTGATCCGTGCCCGTGCGGGCATGGTCCGATAGTGGCATTCGTGCGGTCGGGGCGCTAAGATCAGGGGCAAGGAAGCCGGAACCGCGGCCTCCCTGTGGCGTCCAACTCTGCGGTACGGATTCCGCGTATCGTCCGGGCGGCGCAGCACCGGGCGACGCACGTCGGCCGAACCAGGAACGGGCGGACCGACGAATCTACGGATCGGCGCACTACGAGGAGAACCAGGCATGGCAAGTCGGAAGATCGGTCGTTGCGTGGCGATTGTGGCGCGGGATGGGGGAAGGTTGGCGGCGGCGATTCTGCCCCTGTGGCTGTGTGCCGCAGGGGCGGCGGAGGAGCCCAAAATGGAGCAGGCGACGGCCCTGACGATCTACAGCTCGGCGGCCCCCGGGGCGATCCCCCCGGAAATGTATCAGCCCGCCATGCAACAGGAGGCGCAATACTACGGCCCGCAGTCCGGCAGGAACCTGCCGGGGTACGCGGTGGTCAAGCAGGAACGTTCGATCACGCTCGAAGGCAAACGCAGCGTCGTACGCTTCTCGGATGTCGCGGCCCGGATCGATCCGACCACGGTGACGTTTGCCTCGCTGACGGACCCGGCCGGCACGAGTGTGCTGGAGCAGAACTATCAGTTCGACCTCGTGAGCGCGGCCAAGCTCATGGAGCGGTACCTCGACCGCGAGGTCACGGTGGAGCAGATCCGGGGCAATGAGGTGGCGACGTTCAAGGGCACGCTGCTGAGCACCTCGGGCGGCCTGACGCTCAAGGGCGGCGACGGCGGGATCGTGACCGTCCAGAGTTATTCGAACGTCCGGTACCCCGAACTGCCCGGCGGCCTGATTACCAAGCCGACGCTCGTGTGGGACATTTCGACCGACAAACCCGGACCGCACCGCGTACGAGTGACGTATCAGACGGGCGGGATGGTCTGGTGGGCGGACTACAACATCGTCTTCGCCGAGGGCAAGGACGCCAACAGCGGGACGCTCGATGTGGGTGCGTGGGTGAGCATCCTGAACCAGTCGGGCGGAAGCTATGCCGACGCGAAGCTCAAGCTCATCGCCGGCGAAGTGCATCGGGCGCCGCAGGTGCAGGTCGCGGCGCGCGGATTCGCCCTGGACCGGGCGGCGAAGGCCGCCGCGCCCGTCGCGGGCTTCGAGGAGAAGGCGTTTTTCGAGTATCACCTCTACACGCTCGGCCGGCCGACGACGCTGCCGGACAACTCGACGAAACAGATCGAGCTGTTTCCGGCGGCGCGGGGCGTGCCGTGCGAGAAGGTGCTCGTGTACTACGGGCTGCCGACGGAGTTCCGCGGTTTCCTGCCAAGTCCCATGACCGACCGCAACTACGGAACGCAGACGAACAAGAAGGTGGATATCTACCTGCGCTTCAGGAATGCGAAGGAGAACGGGATGGGGATGCCCCTGCCGGCGGGGCGGATCCGGGTGAGCAAGCTCGACCCGGCGGACAACACGCTGGAGTTCATCGGCGAAGACACCATCGACCATACCCCGAAGGACGAGGAGGTCCTGGTGAAGATGGGCTCGGCGTTCGACGTGGTGGGCGAGCGCAAACAGATCGATTTCAAGATCGACACCGCGCGCAACTGGATAGATGAGACGATCGAGATCAAGCTCCGCAACCACAAGGACGAGCCGGTCACGGTGATTGTGAAGGAAAACCTCTACCGCTGGGTGAACTGGAAGATCACGGAGACTACTCACGATTACCGGAAAGTCGATGCGCGGACGATCGAGTTCCCGGTGAAGGTCGAGAAGGACGGCGAGAAGACGATCCGGTACACGGTGCATTACACGTGGTGACGGCAAGACCGTCGGGGATTGGGGGGTTGGAGATCGAAGCCCGGGGGCGCATGCTGCCGTTTTCGGGTCGAGAGTCTCGTTCGTTCCCGGCCGCGCAGCGCGCCCTTCGCGCAGCCGGACGCCGGGGCGCGGGCGTCTCGCCCGCTTTCGACCTCGAATCGGCGCACAACGACGCGCCCTGCGCGGTTATTCGGCCGGCTTCAGCAGGATGTAATCCAGCCCGAACATGTAGTCCTTCTTCGCCTTCTCGTTGGCTCCGACGATCTCCACCGTGAGCTGGTTCTCGCCCTGCTTCAGATCGAAGACGCCGAGGTCCGTCTCCTTCGAGAGGACCACGCCGTCGTGATACAGATCGATCGGGGCACCGGCCTTCCGGCCGTTCACCGAGATCTGCACGATGCCGTAGTCCGCGGCCTTCACGAAGCGGGCGTAAACGTGGTATCGACCCGGCGGCTTCTTCGGCCGGAAGCCGAGGACGAGCCGATCGCCCGGCTTCGCCCCGCCGCGCCACCAGAGATGGTTCCCGTCGCTGCAGCCGTCGATCTCCTGCGCCCCGACCTCGGCCGTCTTCTCGACGATGTGCATGGCCTCGCCTTCGATCGCCCCCTCGACCTTCTCCGCCTTGAACGGCGGCAGCAGCGTCAGCTTCAGATCCGACGCCCGGATCGGCCGCACGGTGTCCGTCGCGCCGGGCACGCCGTACCAGTACGGGATCACCGACATCGTCACCTTGCACAGCTCGTTCCAGTGCCACAGCTCCATGTCGAACCGGAAATCCTTCGTGAACGGGATGCGATCCATGATATGCCAGCGGTTCACGCTTGTGTGGCCGTAATTGCCCGGCCCGTCGCACCGCGGCTGGTTGTGATACGCATGCGTGAACGGCACGTTGCAGCACCACGCGTAACCGTAGTAGTCCTCCGTGCCCGTGCCGAAGTGGCTGGGGAAGGTCTCGCCGTCCACATAGATCTTCTCGTCGCCCTCGCCCCACCACTGCTTGACGGGGTTCGCGATCGCAAAGGCCACCCCCGCGAAGACACCCTTGCCCCTGGCCGTCAGATAGTTCCAGTCCTGCATCGGCCGCGTGGGCACGTCGAACTCCGTCCGCCACTTCGCGTGAAAGTGCATCGACCGGTCGGTCCACGTGTGCGCCGTCGTCGCCACGTTGCCCTTGAGGGTGACCGCCTCGTCGCCCAGGTTGCGGAACTCGATGCTCGCCGACTTCTCGAACGGCATGTGCCAGTGGCACCACATCTCGCCGTCCTTCGTCACGCCCAGCGGCAGCGACTCGTACGGATTGAGGCCCGGGGCCGCACCGAAGAAATCGCCGATCGGCGAGGCCACCGTCGTTTCGCCGTCAAACTGCATCGTGACGATCACGTGACGCAGGGCCTGCACCACGTCCCTGGCGGCCACCCGGACCTTGAAGCTGCAGACGGCCCCGCCGCCGGCGAAGCCGTCGAGCCTCCCCGATGCCCCGGGCTCGATCGTCAGCTCGAAGGGCCTGTCCTTCCGATCGGCGGGCCGCACGCCGGCCTTGCGCGGCGCCGCCAGCCGCCCGGCCGCCTGCCGGATCTGCCGCGCAAACCGCTTCAGGTCGCCCTTCTCAAAGCTCGCCACCGGGGTGCCCGCAACGTACGTACGGTAGTTCACATGGTAGTAGAACCGGCCGTTGTCGCTGGTGATCTTGCAGTGCTTCGCGTACGGGATCGGCAGATAGCAGTTCCAGCCGCGGCTCGTCTCGCAGGCGATCGGCGCCGGAATCCCGGGCAGCTTGCCGCCGAGCACGTCCTTCATCGGCGCCTCGAGGACCGGCGTCCCGTCGTTGTCCAGGTAGATCCGCAGCGTGCCCTCCGGGTTCGCCGACCAGATCCGGACGACGGCGCCGGGCCCGTCCGCATCCATCATGACGTATTCCTTCCGTCCGTCGCGCTCCTCGACCCGCAGGTACTGCCCCGCATCGGCGTTGGCGAACCACGTCTTCGCGTCGGCCGGCGACGTGGAGGCGCGGTCATAGCTGGAGAATTGCCTGCACGTGTACGCCGGATCCGGAAACTCCGCCATCGCCTTGAGGTCCGTCATCTCCGCCACAAGCGCGGCCGTCGTGATCTCCTTCGCCCCCGCCGCCGAAACCGGCAACCAACCCGCCAGAATCACCAAACCGATCCCTCGCACGTTCGACACGTTCGGCCTCCTTTTGCTGGGTGACCAGGCATCCGTCGCACACGCCAGGCACCTTCTATCGCCCGAACGCCGTAAACTCAACCCGGCCGGGCAACTGTCGAAACGACGCAGCCGCGCCTCTCCCGACCGCGTCGCCAGTACCCTCCACAGAGCAGGCGGGCCGCAGGATACATGCAGCTTGTCCTCAACGGCAAGCCAACCCCGATGACGGGCAGCCCGCCAGCCTTACGGCCCGCAGCACCGCGCCCGAATACACTGTAACAGCACTTGATACATCTACCCAGCATCACAACGGGCCGAGGAAGGTATCGCGGCCGGGCTCCTGGCGCTGGAAAGCCCGCGGCCGCAGCGATGGGGACCGTTCCATTGCATCGGATTCTCTGTTGATTCTGACCGGAAGTGCCCGATAATGCGGATGCGGTGCATCTTCGATGCGCGGCGCGTCGAACCCGGTTTGCCCGTCGGCCCCGACTACGGCGCGGTGTCGGGCGACGAGCGAGGCTGTCCTGTCCTTGGAGGCTGTCTCATGCGCTACGCTTTGCTTCCCATCGTACTCGTTTTCGCGATCGCAACCTTTCCGGTGAGGGCACAACAGGAGCAGGAAGTCGAACAGAAGACGCCCACCGAGAAAGGGCCGGCCACGGTGGCGCCTGCGCCGGCCACGCAGCCGTCCTCGTGGCTGCAGTGGGACACGATGACCGGCGACTGGAACGGCGCCCGGAAGGAGCTTGCGAACAAGGGCATCGAGTTCGGGATCAACGTCCATCAGATCATCCAGGACAATGCCCACGGCGGGGCGCACACGGCCAACGGCTTCCGCTACTCCGGCTCGACCGACCTCACGCTCATCCTCGACACGGGCAAGATGGGGCTATGGCCGGGCGGGCAGTTCCTGTTGAACGCCGAGCCCAAGTGGGGAGGTTACGGGGTGAATCCCAAAGTCGGCTCGCTGATCCCCGTGAGCCTGGACGGCTACAAGCCCGGCAGCGACGACGGGGGGATCATCACGCTCTCGGAGTTCTTCTATCAACAGGTGCTCTTCGAGGGCAAGCTCATCCTGATCGGGGGCAAGCTCGACGGTTCGCGGGCCTTTGATCTCAGCGAGTTCGCCGACAACGAGCGAACGCAGTTCATGAATCTCGCCTTCCGAAACAACCCCCTGATCGGCAAGTTCCTCCCCTACACCACGATGGGGGTCGGGGTCATCGTCAACCCGCTGGACTGGCTGTCCATCCGCACGGCCGTGGCGGATACCGACGGCAGCGCGACGACCACCGGCTTCAATACCGCTTTCCACGGGCCGACGAACACGACCGTAATTCATGAGTGGGACTTCACCATCAAGCCGTTCGGTCAGGTCGGCCATCAGCGCGTCGGATTCGCCTGGTCCTGCGAGAACTTCCCGTACGTTTCGCCGGTGTCCCCCTTCAAGGAAACCGGCCCCCTGCTCTACCGGTTGGTCGGACCGAAGACATTCGGCAAGCTCTCGCCCCTGCTGCCGTACCAGACGGCCGATGACAACATCATGGTCTACTACAACTTCGACCAGTACCTTTACACGAAGGCCGACGACCCGACGCAGGGCATCGGCCTGTTCGGCCGTTTCGGCTGGGCCCGCAACGACGTGAACCCGGTCGAGCAGTACTACAGCATCGGCGTCGGCGGCAAGGGGCTGATCCCGACGCGCGCCAGAGACCAGTACGGGGTCGGCTACTACGTGATCGGCCTGAGCGATACGCTGCGACCGATTCTCTCGCAGGAATCCGGCGTCGAGATGTACTACAACTTCGAGGTCACGCCCTGGCTGCACATCTCGCCGGATCTGCAGATCATCATGATGCCGGGCGGAAACAGCCACAACGACACGGCCGTCGTCTGGGGTCTGCGAATGCAGATGAACTTATAGCTCCGCGGGCATGGCGGTAGCGAAGTTGTTTCTCCTGCGAAGGGCGGCCCCCCGGCGGCCGCCCTTTCCTTTGCGCCGCCGAGCGATCCCGTTCCGCGGCGACGTTTCGCCGATGCCGCCCCGGTGCTGCGATCGCGAGGCCCGGTGTTGACGCATGCCCCCGGCGTGCCACAATGAACCGAACCGATGCAGAACTCGCAGCACATGACGTCGGTAACCGTGCGATTCCTCGGCCCGGCGGCGGAGGTCGCAGGCCATGCCGAGGCCGTCTATGAGCTGCGCGAGCCGGCTACATTGGGAACGCTGATCGAGTTGATCTTTGCGCGATACCCCAGGCTCGCGGAGCGTCCGGGCTCGGTGCGGTTTGCCGTCAACCAGGAATACGCGGACGCGTCGCAGACACTGAGAAGCAGCGACGAGGTGGCCGTGATCCCGCCCGTCTCGGGCGGTTGAGGACAACGCCGGCGTCATCGCCGGATGGAGGCGGCGGGAATGACTATCTCCATGCGGTGGCTCAACGTTCTTGTACCCTATCTCTTCTATCTTGTCGTGGGCTGCGTGCTCTTCGTCTTGGCACGCCGAACGCGCCTCGCCGGTTTCGGGTGGTTGTTCGTGGCTTTGGGCATCTGGCCGATCCTCGCCGGTGCGGCGTTCCGCACGTTCCTGATCGTCGCCGCCCAGCGGACCGGAATGCTCGGCATGTGGTTCTACCCAACGCGCTACTTCGTATTGGGCCTTGTCGTCGGAGCCATCAGCGCAGCGCTGCAGATCGTGGGCAGCGTGAAGTTGGCCGGTGCGCTGCGCATGCCTCCGGCACAGCCGCTCTGCCCGCGGTGCGGCTACAATCTCACCGGGCTGGCGGATGACCGCTGCCCGGAGTGCGGCACGCGGTTCACGTGCGAGTTGCGCTATCTGACCCGGCCGGCCTGAAGCAACACACACGACGGAGGGCGATCATGGCCGCAGAAAAGGAATCGCTCGACAAGAAGAGGAAGCGGGCCCGCGCGATCCTCCGCGGACTGCGGAAGCTCTACCCGGATGCGACCTGCGCGCTGCACCACAAGAGCGCGCTGCAGCTCCTGGTCGCCACGATCCTCTCGGCGCAATCGACGGACGACACGGTGAACAAGGTGACGCCGGCGCTCTTCGAGAAGTACCCGACCGCCGCCGATATCGCCGCCGCGCCCGCGGAGGAGATCGAGACCATCGTGAAATCGACCGGCTTCTTTCGCCAGAAGACCAGGAGCATCCAGGGCGCCTGCCGCATCATCGCCGACAAGTATCACGGCGAGGTGCCCGCGACGATGGAGCAGTTGATGGAGCTGCCCGGCGTCGCCCGCAAGACGGCCAATGTCGTCCTGGGGACGTGGTACGGCCGCAACGACGGCATCTGCGTGGACACGCACGTAGGCCGGCTGGCACACCGCATGGCGCTCACGTGGACGAGTCGCGACGAAAAAGACGCCGTGCGGATCGAACAGGACCTGATGCAGCTCATCCCCCGGGCGGACTGGACGTTCTTTTCTCACGCGATGATCTGGCACGGCCGGCGGGTGTGCGCCGCCCGCAAGCCGAATTGCGCCGGTTGCGGGCTGAACAGGCTTTGCCCGTCGGCCTTCACGTTTGAGACCCCGGCGGCCCGCAAGGCCGCCGCGTCGCGCCCCGCCTCGTCGCGACCCGCCCCGTC
>CAZZFA010000149.1:0-7674 GCA_964653435.1 uncultured Planctomycetales bacterium
CCCCTGGCCCGGAATTCGCCGCCGGCCGACAAGAATCCAGGCGATAACAGTGTAGCGCGGGCCTCGCCCGCAACCCAACTTGGGGGGCGGGCGTCTCGTCCGCCTTCGGGGTGTCTGCGGGCCGCGAGGATCTCGGAGGATAACAGTGTTTGGACGACTGAGCGTCATCCCCGGACGTAATGGTCCCGGAGGGACCCTCGAGAATAGCCCAGCGATTCATCGCTGGGTCCCCGGGCGCCCCCCCGCGAGCGAGTCCGGTAGGGACGACTGAGCCGTCGCGGCGATGCGCGCCGCACGCGGAACTCTCTTGCCAGAACGCCGCTAACAGCCGGCCTTCGGAGGCCGGTTCGGACCGTTGAAACAACCTTGGAACGCGTTGAAGTCCGCAAGGTCAACATCCCCAACGATCGGGTTGTCGCCCTGATCCAGGCAGTAACACTCCTTGTTGTAGCCCGCCGGCAGTTTATACGGCCGATTCGGCCCGTTGAAACAGTTCTGGAAGACGCTGAAGTCACCCAGATCCACGTCGCCGTCGCCGTCCGTATCCTGCACCGGCGTGAAGCACATGCTCACGGTGAACTGCGCCGGCGAGGGTATGGCGCTCTCCGCGCACGTCGTCACCACCACGTCCCAGACGCCGGCCAGCGAGCCGGGCTCAGCCCCGCCCAAGTCGATGTCGCAGGTGATCTGCGTTTCGCTGACCACCGCGACGTTCGTCGCCACGATGTCCGGCTTGCCGGACTGCTTGAGCTTGACCGTCGCCCCCTCGACAAAGCCCGACCCCGTGATCGTGGCATGGACCGGGCCGGCCGGGACGCCCACACCGTCATACGGCGGATGCGGGCGGATGTTGCTGCGACCCTCGACACCCGCAGACGGCGAAATCGCCGAAACCGCCGGGGGCGCTCCGCACGCGGATACGATGATGGTCACCGGCCCTGTTATCGTTCCAGCCGGCAGGTCGTCCGACGCCTGGAAGTTCACCGTATACGTTCCAGCGGTTCCCGCGGCGGGCGTCCCCTGCAACTTGAGCGTGGCCGTGGGCGAACCCGTGGCCTTATTGTTGGACAGTCCCAGCCCGGTCGGCAGCGTACCCGAGAGGTACTGCAACGTGACCAGGTCCGGCGTGTCGGTATCGGTCGCGGAGATATCGACCGATACCGGCTGGCCCTCCGTCACGTGGATCGTCGTCACGTCCATCACCGGCAGGTGGTTGGTAATCTGCCGCAGGGAAATGTCATCGTAGTACGCCGTATGTCCGTCAAGTGTTACGACGGTCGGCGGGACGGTCCCTCCGGTGGACACCGTGCCCGTGTTGCCCGACCATGTGCCCAGGTACCCGGCGCTGATCTTGGGGTTTGTGTTCAACTCCATGTGTCCGAGGATCCCGTCCACGTAGTAGAACACCTTGTTCGCCCCGACCTTAATGCTGAATCGATGCCAGCCGGGCGAACGAAGCGGACAACCGGGCTGATCCATGTTGCCGCTGACGTTTCGCGAGCCCGAGACGCTCTGCGTACAACGATAATTGTACTTGGTCGGATCCGACGCCTGCTTCTGCGGTACCCGAACCGTTGGTAGCAGGCCGATCTCGAAGAGCCAGTCCACGTTGCCCACGTTGTAACCGCCGCCGGAGGTCTGCTGGATGCCGCCGACATGGCGAGCGTACGAATCCGTATACGGCGGCACACCCTCCTCGTACATCCAGAACTCGAACAGCACGGGGTTGCGGTCCTGCGTGCTCTGCTGGTAGTTACCGGGCGCGGCATCCATGGCCATGCGGCCGCCGCTGACGGCGTCCTCCAGGAGCGACTGCGCGCCGCGCGACTGCACGCCGGTCAGCGTCATGGGCTCCTCCAACTGCCAGAACAGCTTGACCGGCGAGGATTCGAAGTCGTCGCTGAAGCCCCAGAACGTGTGCGGGGGCGTTTGCGGACTCGGAATCGGCTGCAGCACGACGCGAGACCACGACCGCCAGCTTTCGATTCCGTCGCGCGTCTGCGTCGCCTGGATCACATCGCCCACCTGCAAGTCGCCGGGGTTCACGGGGAAATCATGCACGCCGTCGATGAACAGCGTCTGCGGATTCGTTTCATCCGCATACGCCAGGACGGACTCCACCCCGTCGCGGATGCGATAGAGCGTCACCCGCGACGTGTCGCCCGTCGCTGTGATGCCCTTCACCGTGATCGTAGTGTTGCTCGGATACAGCGGAGGCGCCACGCCCGTCGCAGAACCGCCCGGGCCGGGGCCCTGGTTGGTCACGGTGACGCTCCACGACTCCGTCGTCGTACCCCCGGCATTCGTTGCACGGATCGTGATCCCGTACGTCGAACCCACGTCCGAAACCGAGGGCGTCCAGCCGTAAACAAACCCCGTCTGCGGATCCACCGCGAGCGTCGCCGGCCCGGCGACCTTCTCCCAGGTGACCCCCGTGAACATTCCCTTCGCCAGGTGAAGCTGGCGCTTGTACTCCACACCCTGGTCGGTGATATCGGGGTCGGGCGTAACCTGATCGATCACCGGCGGATAGATCGGCAGCCCCCGAACGACCCAACCCTCGGTCTTGCCGTTATGCACGCCGTTGCCCGCGATGGCGCTGGCATCCGCGGAGATCCCCGTGACTTCGGTCAGTGCACTCCAGCCCTGAGCGGCCACGTCGATCCCGTGCGCGCTCAGCAACCAGGCCTTGACGTCCCGCGTCTGGTTCGTCGCGGACTCCCATACGAACGCGCGGCTCGGCCCGCCGCCGGCGCTGCTCCGGCCGCCGACCAGTTCGCCCTGCCCGCTGAGGGCCAGGGCCTCCGCGGAATCATCGCCGGCCAGATACGGAATCTCCTCCACCGTGGGCGTCGGCGTCGCGACTACGAACCGTGCACGGCCGAGGATAGCCTTGGAGACGCCCGCGGTGATCCTGGCGCCGGCGATGTACTCACCATCGCGCGAGATTGCATTGGCAAGATCCTCGTCCGCCGCCCCCAGCGGCAGGAGAATCAGCGTTGACGAACTCCATAGAAAAGCCCTACGAGTGCCGCCGCACGGCGTGGTGGACCCGTTCTGCAACTGGCCGGCGACCCGACCGTTCGGAGACATGCCCCGCCCATACACCGGGTACGCCCCGCCGAACGACTTTCCAAGGTCCTGCATGGAGGAGGGCGCGGTGTAGAGGAAACCGTGCCAGTTCTCGCACGCCGGACCGGCCCAGTCCGACGCCTTGGCGTGGCCGGTCATCATGACCGCGCCGCTCGACGACTGCACCGCCAGCCCGGCGGAAACGGAGGCGAACCCCCCGCCGAACAGGATCCAGTTGTCGACGTCGTATGTGCCGACGCCCGCGCGGTTGCCGGTCCACAGAAAGGCCTGATACTCATACGGATCGGGCCACCAGTCCCGCTGTCCGGTAACCGCGATCTTGACCTGATTGTCAGCGGTCACGTCGACGCCCGTGGCGGCGCTGTAGTAGGTCGTGGGGATCGGCGGAGGAATCGTCGGAAAGTCCAGGGCGTGCAATCCATCCGTCGTGGACCAGATGAACGCCTCCGTCTCGTAGGCGTTGTTCGTGCTCTCCCCGACGACGATCGTGCCGTCCGGAGCCATCGCGTTGATCCGGCTCCCTTCCGAACCCAGCGCACCGACGCCGGTGAAAGTCACCGCGGCCGACGTCCCGGACACCGCCACAGCCACAGCCGCAATGGCCGCCGCCACAACAATCCATCCGCGAAGATTGTTCGTTCTCACGAGCCTGCTCCTTATGCTCCCCACGTCAAAGACCTGAAGATCCCCGGGCGCAGCCTTCTTTCGCCGCCCCGCCGCCGAAAACGAACCCGCCGCCGCGCCGCACGTCCACAATGCGCCGCCGCTCCCGCGGGTACCGGAAAGGAAGCCTGTCACACCCCTGCTACTGCCGGCTCGACAGCACGTTCCACGCCGCGCAAAGCCACGGCGCGCCGCCCACACCGCTGTTGGAGCCGCTCGAAAGCCACTGGACAATCGGCTGACCGGCCGGTTTCGTCCGGTTATCGAACCGCAACGTCGACGAATCCGCCGGGTCGTTCACGAACCGCGCGTGGTAGTCCTGGAAGAGCACCCCGTAGGCGTTCTTATGTGACGGCGCCCCGATCAGCGTGTCGATGACCAGCGCCTGCACGCGCCCGTAGTACGCCCGCATGCCCGAAAGCCGCATGCTCAGCAGGTCGTTGCCGTACGTTCGCATCTTCATGTACGGATCGCCCAGCCGATCCCCCCCTGTCCAGTCCACCCCGTTGAACGTACGCGGGTCGACCACGCAGTTCACCCGCCGATCCGGAAGCAGCCAGCCCCGGCCGTCATCCTTGGGATAGAAACTCGGCGGCACGGGCACGGCATACATATAGCTGCCGTTTGTCACGCCCACCTTTTCGTCGTCAATAAGAAACTCGCTCGCGCTGTTGTGCGGCCGCTGGTAGGCGAACGTGATGTTGCTCGGACAGTAATAGAAATGAACGTCCTTGCCGCAATACCTGCCATACAGCGCGCCGATGTTCACGAACACTCGCGGCGCGACGATGGTCGCCCCCGACGCGTCCTTCTTGGGCCAGATGTACGCCCAAGGCTCGCGCAGATCGTACGCGAATCCGCCACGGACCGGCAGAACCTGCCTGAAATCGCCCGAGTACGAGCTCAGGCCCACGGCCTGCTGGTGGAAGTTCGCCAGACAGGCCCCTCGCCGCGCCTGCTCTCTCGCCTTGGCAAGCGACGGCAGAAGGATGGCAACCAGCAGGGCGATGATCGCAACCACGACAAGCAGCTCAATCAGCGTGAATCCTGCATTCCTGCGACGTGTCACGGTGATCATGACATGATCTCCACGGGGTTCAAGAGACTGGTATCCCGTAAACGATCACTCACTCTTTGCTTCAGGCACCTGCTACCGGGCCTGCCCCCGCGGCCGGAAATGATCCCCTCAAGAAAAGAGGAAGACGGTCCCGCGGCAGATCCCGCCAGCGCCCGAAATCAACATCCGCATTGTACCAGGCCGAGCAATCGTGTCAAGGCGCTGTCAACAGAAAAACCTTCCCGCCGTTGACAATGGCTCGAACCGCCTGGTACCGGCATATTCGCCCAACAACCAGATAATCGTCCACCTGCGCGGATCGAATCAAACCAAATACGCCGCGCGCCCGTTCGCAACCCTGCATCCGCACCCCTCTCAGCTTCAGCATCTCGCCGGCCGTTGGCCCTATACCCGGGCCTTCCGCAAGGCCCCGTAATCACCACCCTCCTGCGCTCGGGCGAGGCGAGGAGGCCACCACCGCAAGACGGGCCCCGGCCCTAGCATCTCGGCGCATGGTTCGGCCCGTTGAAACAGCCTTGGAACGCCGCAAAGTCGCTTAGATCTACGTCGTTGTCATTGTCTGAGTCGGCATCGCCGCAGCCGCCCCAGCGCGGCGCACGGTTAGGCCCATTGAAGCATGACTGGAAGAAGGCAAAGTCTTCCAGGTCGGCGTCGCCATCCATATCGAGATCGCCCTTGGCCGCGACGAGGAACAGTGCCGCTTGGTCCGACGCCGTACTGCCGTACATGTTCGTAACCATGCAGCGGTAGTTCGCCACGTCATTTGCGTCGACGTTCGAGATCGTCAGCGTCGGGGTCGTCACGCCGGAGTAATGGCCGGTGTTGCTCAGGTTCACGTAGTTCTTCTGCCACTGGTAGTTAAGCGGTGTCGTTCCTCCGGCGGTCACCGTGAAGGTCGCGGTACTGCGAGCAGGCACGCCCTGCGGCACCGGTTGCGTGATGATATACGGCGCCCGAAGCGGATCGCCGCCGTAGAGCACCACATTGTCGAAGGCAGGCGCCCCTGCGCCGTAGCTGCCGAGAGGACAGCGGAAGTTGCTCTGGCATGCCAGCCACCCGGTCGCCGCGGAGATCTGACAGTTCTTCCCGAAGCCGATCCGCATCGTGTTGAACCCGCCCTGGTACTGCCGCGGGATGTCCGCCCAACTGTACTGGCCGTACCTGGGAACCGTCATCTCCACCTTCATGTGGGTGCCCCAGATGGTCAGCCGGATGTAGTGTTCCCGCTCGTGAAGCGTAAAGGCGCCTTCGCCGTTGGGAAACTGCCCGGACCGGAGCTGCCACCAGAACCGTCCGTCGTAGACGCACAGATAGGGCGTCTTCGGCGTCTGATCGGGGGAGTTCAAGTAGTCGCGATCCAGGAATGACACGGCGCCCACACAGATACTCGCACGAAGCGGAGCCGTGCTGAGCGGCGGGCATCCGTCCGGCTCGCCGGTTCCCTGCGCACAAAGGATCGGATACTGCTTGCCGGTCGTCGGGCTGGTCGGACCCCAGACGAAGTTCGTCATCGCAAAGTCCGTGTCGGTAGCCAGCTCCATGAACACGTTCGCGGCCTGGGTCTTGGAAGCCACCGTCTGGCCCCAGAACGTGTAATCGAGCTGAAGGGGATGCTCGTCGGTTCCGACGGCGTAGAAGACCTGGCTGCCCCACTTGCGTTGAATGTCCGGCGTCAGGTCCTTCACGTTGATCCCGACCTTTGCGTCGGCCTGATTAGGAAACTTGATCGAGAAGGGGCTTGACACCACGCCGTTCACAGGCACCGGATCGTAGGGCCAACCATCTTCCAGCCACGCCTCTGAGCAGCCGCCCGCATCGAGCGGAGTGTAAATCGGATCCCATGTGGCCCGCAGCCGTGCAATGCTCCACGTACCGGCAGCGCACGGATACGGAGGATAGGGCGACGCATTGCAATACCGGTCAAAGTCGTCGCAGTAGATCGCATCGGGATAGTTGGTGTAACACCACGAATAACCCTGTGCCATGACGTTCGCCGAGAGAGCCGCCAGACACAGCATCGCAACCAGGAATGTCCGCACGTTCATTGCAATCGCTCCTCCGCTACGACAAGGAAATGCGTGGGCGCGGACACGAGCATGCCCGCCTTCGCCCCCGGAAACCACCTCCAAGATAATTCATACCTTGTCGGGCCAACGATGTCAACAGCAAAGTTGCGCCTCTGTCAACATTTTTCCCAAAACAACTCCGTTCGGCCCTGCATCAGAATATCAGCGCCCTGTAAAGCGAGCCGATCACCGGAAGGTCGCCAGCGCCCACCTCCGCCCCCGTTATCGCCACCGCCATGCCTACCCGCTGGTGCGCGATGGTTCTCCCTTTGCCTCCCGCCCCAGCTCGCCAGCCGACCGCCTGTGGCGCCAAAAAACGCGCCGACAGAATAGAGCCAATGGCGTCAACAATACAAGCGGTAGTAGCGCTGGATTGATGTATCAACGTATATTGTAAATGTGCCGCTTAATTCAAACACTCATGTCCGTGTGGTGGCTTCGTTCTCAGGGACCCCCTTGGCAGCAGCCTGCGGTTCGCAGCATTCCGCCGTCCACGGCGTTTGCCAACGTGCCACGCAACAGCGGCACGTCCGAGTCGCCCATGGCCCTGCGACATCGTGCCAATCGCGCCGCCCCGTGCCGGCCCCGACAGCCGGCCCAAAAGGGATCAGGAATGCGGCGACGGGATCTGATGGAGCCGTGCCCGGGCGGTACGCCGCAGGGCGAAGCGCTCGGCCTCGAAGTAATGCTGCACCAGGCGCTGCCACGACAGGAGCTCAGAGAGGCTCTCGACGCGATTGCGCATCTGGATCCGCTGGCGGCGATTCAGCCGGC
>CAZZFA010000150.1:0-7669 GCA_964653435.1 uncultured Planctomycetales bacterium
GCCGCCACGCCGGTCAGCCAGCTCGATCCGTTCCTGCCCGATCAGTGGAGGGCCCACCAGCCCGCCACGATTCCCGCGAACTGAATTCCTCGAAACAATCCGCGAGACGCCCGCACGGTTCCTCGCACCAAAACCGCGCCTCTATGCGGGTGCGGTTCGCCGGACGGTTACCATCCGTTAGGGTGCGACAGCATCGGTCAGACCCACAACATCCTGCGGCGCAGGACGCGAAGCGTGGATTCCCTTGGGGTGCGCGCGATATAAGAATCAGTAACGTTGGGCGTGTTCAGAGTCGGGACGACCCTATTCTCCGTGAGCCGCCCGGCGAGCCACATCGCAGGCGGATTGCATTGCCTGTGTCGGTTGAAACGCAGAGAAACGCGAGGACTCGCCGTCCGCGCTCTGGCACATGTTCGTTGAACACACGTGCGATCAGCCGGTCAGTCATATGAGTTCAAGCCCGTCGCGGAGATGCAGCAGGGGCTCGCGGCGAAGCCCGCTTGCAGGACTGGCATGGAGACCGCCGCACGCTGATACAAAACCTGATACAAACTTCCGAAAAACCGCACCTAACCTCTTGTAATGCCGTTGTGCATGTAGATTCGGGTTCCCGTTGCGGCGTCCGTACGGCGGCCGATTCGTCGCAGGCAGGCACTACAATCCCGCGAAGCTCGGCTAGGGGCGGGCAGAGGGGGTTGAAAGGCCCCTTGCCGCCCTTACACTCGGCAGAGGCGAACCCGCCGGAGGCTCTTTCCGCGGCCGGGGCAGCCGCAAACAGAACGGAGATCGACCATGCCGGAGAATCCATCGTATCGACTCGGGACGCGTTGCCTTCATGCCGGTCAACATCCGGACCCCGCCACGACGGCGCGGGCGGTGCCGATCTACGCGACCAGCAGCTACGTCTTCCGTGACACGGAGCACGCGGCGAACCTGTTCGCCCTCAAGGAGTTCGGCAACATCTACAGCCGACTGATGAACCCGACCAACGAGGTGCTCGAGCAGCGGATGGCGGCGCTCGATGGCGGCGTCGGCGGCCTGGCGGTTTCCAGCGGCCAGTCGGCCATCTACATCGCGATTTTCAACATCTGCCACGCCGGGCAGAACTTCATCTCGTCGACGAGTCTGTACGGGGGGACGTGGACCCTGTTTACACAGACGTTTCCGCGGCTGGGCATCCGGGCGAGGTTCTTCGACCCGGCCCGGCCGGAGGACATCCGGAAGCTGGCGGACAAGGACACCCGCTGCGTGTACTTCGAGTCGCTGGGAAACCCCAAGAACGATGTGCCCGACTTCGCGGAGATTGCGCGGGTCGCACACTCCTGCGGATTGCCGGTCCTCTGCGACAACACGGTCATGACCCCCGCGTTGCTGCGGACCTTTGAGCACGGGATCGACATCAACGTCTACAGCGTCACGAAGTTCATCGGCGGGCACGGGCTGCATGTCGGCGGGTGCATCGTGGACTCGGGCCGGTTCGACTGGACGGCGGAGAAGAAACGATGGCCGGAGTTTACCGAGCCGGACCCGTCGTATCATGGTGTGGTGTTCGCGGAGGCGCTGCGTCCGATCGGCAACATCGCATATATCACCCGATGCCGGACGCACCTCCTGCGCGACATGGGGAGCTGCATGAGCCCGTTCGCGTCGTTTCTGTTTCTGCTGGGGCTGGAGACGCTGCACCTGCGGATGGAGCGGCATTGCGAGAACGCACAGAGGGTGGCCGAGCACCTGGAGCGACATCCGGCGGTGTCATGGGTGAACTACCCCGGGCTGCCCGGGCACCCGTTCCACGCGAACGCGAAGAAGTACCTCGGCAAGGGCTGCGGGGCGATCATCGGGTTCGGAATCAAGGGCGGCATGGAGGCGGGCAAGCGGTTCATCAACGCGGCGAGGCTGATGTCGCATCTGGCGAACATCGGCGACGCCAAGACGTTGTGCATCCACCCTGCGAGCACGACGCATTCGCAGCTCAGCGAGGCGGAGCAGAAGGCCACCGGCGTCGTGCCGGAGTATATCCGTCTGTCGATCGGTATCGAAGATATCGAGGACATCCTTGCAGACATCGATCAGGCCCTGGCGGCATCGCAGGGGAAGGAGGGGTCTCCGGGGCCGACCCCGCACTCATGAACCGGAAAAGGAGGTTTGTCGTCGTTGTGTCTGCTGGCGTGGCCGCGCTCGCCGCGATCGCCTGTTTCCAATGGCTGCGAGCGCCGCGCGAGTTCCGCGGCACGCTGCTCTACGACCCGGATGCTCTCCGAGCACCGGAGGACCCGCCTGTCCTGGCTTTGCTCATTACCGCGACGGGCACCTGCGAGTTGGATGCGCCGGACCGGAACGACCGGCAGAAGTGGCATCCCCTGTTGAGCAATCTGAACGGAAGACAGGTGACGGTAAAGGGCACCCGAGTCGTTCGCCACGGCACATACCGCCCGTCCCGAGAGCACATCACGATCATCGTTGAGGACTTGCGGCCTGCCACGCCCGGCACAACCACGGCTCCCCGGTCGCTCGGCCGCAGCGCCGGCGGATGAGCCGTCGAGCGGGGTGCTGTATATAATGGCCCGCCTGTTATGAGTTCGCCGGACAGCAAGACAGCCGACAAGCTCGCCGGTTCCGTGGGGATCGTTCGCACGCAGACCGTCACGCTCTTCGAGCCGCCCGACGTGCTCCGGCTGGAGTGCGGCCAGACGCTCGGGCCGATCGAGGTCGCCTACGAGACGTACGGGCAGCTCAACGCGGACCGGAGCAACGCCGTGCTCATCTGCCACGCGCTCTCCGGTGACGCCCACGTCGCCGGCTACCACAGCATCGAGGACCGCAAGCCCGGCTGGTGGGACATCATGGTGGGGCCGGGCAAGGGCATCGACACGAACCGGTACTTCGTGATCTGTTCGAACGTCCTGGGCGGGTGCCGCGGCACCACCGGGCCGTCCAGCATCAACCCGCAGACCGGCCGGCCGTGGGGGCTGGATTTTCCCGTCGTCACGATCGAGGACATGGTCAAGGTGCAGAAGCGCCTGATCGAGTACCTCGGCATCACAAGGCTCCTGGCGGTGGTGGGCGGTTCGATGGGGGGGATGCAGGTGCTCGAGTGGGCGGTGCGCTATCCGGAGAGCGTCGCGGCCGCCATTCCTGTGGCGACGACCGCCCGCCTCAACGCGCAATCGATCGCCTTCAACGCGGTGGGCCGCAGCGCGATTCTGGCGGACCCCGACTTTGCGGGGGGACAGTACCGCGTGCACGGCACGGTACCGGAGAACGGCCTGGCGATCGCACGGATGGTCGGCCACATCACCTACCTGTCCGAGGAGGGGATGCACGAGAAGTTCGGCCGACAGCTCCGCCACGCGGCGAAGTACGCGTACGACTTCAACAGCGAGTTCTCCGTCGAGACATACCTGGATCATCAGGGCCGCGCGTTCGTCGAGCGCTTCGATGCGAACAGCTACCTGTACATCACCAAGGCGGTGGACTACTACGACCTCAGCGCCCGCGCCGCCTCGCTCGCGGAGGCGTTCGCGAGGACGCAGGCGCGGTTTCTGGTCATCAGCTTCTCCAGCGACTGGCTCTTTCCGCCGAAGCAGTCGCGGCAGATCGTCGACGCGCTGCTGCAGGCGGGCAAGGCCGTGACGTATTCGGAGATCAACTCGCGATATGGGCACGATGCGTTCCTGCTGGAGCCGGAGACGCTCGGGCGGCTGATCGGCGGTTTTCTGGCGGCCGTCAGCGGATCGCCGCGGGCGGAAAACGGCGGGCCCCTGGAGCCCTACATTCAGGCGGAGCCGGCGGTCCGGCCGGCGTGGGCGCGGCAGCGGGTCGACTACGACCGCATCGAGGAGCTCATTCCGGCGGGCAGCACGGTGCTGGATCTGGGTTGCGGGCGCGGCGTGCTGCTGAGCCGGCTGATCCGGCACAAGGGCGTCCGGGGACAGGGCGTCGAGGTGGTTCAGGATGCGATCTGCGAGTGCGTGGAGCGGGGGATCGACGTACTCGACCTGGACATAGAGACCGAGCTGTCGAGTTTCGCCACCGGCTCGTACGACTACGTCGTGTTGTCGCAGACGCTCCAGACGCTGCGACGCCCCGACATCGTGATCCGTGAGATGCTCCGCATCGGCCGATACGGGATCGTGAGCTTTCCCAATTTCGGCCACTGGAAGCCGACCATCCAGCTCCTGCTTACCGGGCACACGCCGGTGACCGGGGCGCTGCCGTTCCGCTGGTACAACACGCCGAACGTCCGCTGCGTGACGATCCGCGACTTCGATCGGTTCTGCCGGGAGAACGGCTTTACCGTGTATCAGCGAATCCCGCTGATCTCCAGCCGCCGCGATCCGGTCCGCTTCTGGCCGAACCTTCGTGCCGAGGAGGCGATCTTCGTACTTGGCAGGTAGAGTTTTGCGTCGCGGCTCTTGCACGTCTTGCGTGCGGCGCGCCTTGGGCCCCTGTATCGCGCTGCGGCGGCAGCGCTACCTGTCATTCTGAGGAGCGCCGCGACGAAGAATCCGGCGGATTGACGCAGAGGAACCGGATGCTTCGCTTCGCATGACGGGGGCCGGCGCGCCCGAGTCCGGTTGCGGCCGAAGGCCGCCTTGGGGATCGGGGGCCGGGTCTCGGGTTTCCAGGTCAGGGGGGCGGAACGCTGGGGCGGCCGATGTAGTGGCATTCGAAGCCGTAGCGCTGCATGGTTTCGCGGGCGTACAGGTTCCGCCCGTCGAAGATCAGCGGCTTACGGAGCCGCTGCCGCATGACGTCGAAATCGGGGCAGCGAAACTCGTTCCACTCGGTGACGACGACGAGGGCATCCGCCCCGTTCAGCGCCTCGTAGGGATCGTCGTGGCAGATGACGGCCGGCCCGTAGTGCCGGCGCAGATTGTCCAGGGCCGCCGGGTCGTGGGCATGGACCTCCGCGCCGGCGGCCAGCAGCGAATCGATCAGCGTCAGCGCCGGGGCCTCGCGGATGTCGTCGGTCTGCGGCTTGAATGCCACGCCCCAGATCGCGATCCGTCTGCCGCGCAACGATGCGCCGAAGCGTGCGGCGATCTTGTCGAACAGCAGGCGGCGTTGCCGGACGTTCACCTCGTGCACCGCCTCGATCAGCGAGGCGTCGAGGCCCGCTTCGCGGAAGGTGTGCGCCAGCGCCTGCACGTCCTTCGGAAAGCAGCTTCCGCCGTAGCCGGGGCCGGGGTAGAGGAATCGCCTGCCGATCCGGGCGTCGGCCATGAGCCCGGCGCGAACCTCATCCACGTCGATCCCGAAGCGGTCGCACAGGTTCGCGATTGCGTTGATGAAACTCACCCGCATGGCCAGAGCGACGTTCGCGGCATACTTGACCAGCTCCGCCGCGCAACGGCTGCACACGAGGATCGGCGCGAGGTTGCGGACGAACGGCAGGTGCAGTTCGCGGAGTACGGCGGCGGCGGCCGGGTCCTCCGTGCCGATCACGACGCGGTCCGGCCGCTGGAAGTCGTCGACGGCGGAGCCTTCCTTGAGGAACTCCGGATTGCTGACCACGCTGACCGCGTGCCGACAACGGGCGGTGATCCGCTGCTCGATGCGTGTCCCGGTGCCGACGGGCACGGTGCTCTTGATCACGACGATCTTCGGCTCCCGGGCGAGGTCGGCGATGGTGTCGGCGGCGTGCTCGATCCGGGAGAGGTCGGGCCGGCCGTCGTCGAGGGGCGGCGTGCCGACGGTGATGAAGAGGACCCGGCCGTGGCCGACGGCTTCGGCCGCATCGGTCGTGAATCGCAGCCGCCCGGCGGCGAGATTCCGGACGATCAACTCCTCGAGGCCCGGCTCGAAAATGGGGCAGCGGCCGCCGGAAAGGCGCTCGATCTTCTGCGCATCCACATCGAAGCCGAGCACGTGATTGCCCGTGTCGGCCAGACAGGCGCCTGTGACCAGTCCCACGTATCCGGTTCCGACAACGGTAAGCTTCATGCCCTCGGTCTCCTTGGCCGCTGCGGCGTTTCAGTGCTTCCGGCCCCGGCATTATGGACGCCGCCGCGCGGCATGAAAAGCGGCCGGGGCCGCCTCGGCCACGGGCGGGTGCGTGACTCGTTCCGTCGCCTCGATCCGCCCCCGCGTGGCGAAGGCGTGCAGGAAGGGTCTCCGGCCCCGACTGCGGCAGCGCCACAAGCCTCGTATGGGCGAAAGATCTCCGCCGCCGCCCGCCCGGCGTGACGACGCATCACGCCTCCGCGAGCACGAAGCGGCTGTCGATCGGGACCGTAACCCGTGCCCCGCCGGTTGCCGTCAGGGTAGCCTTCGTTTCGTCGAGGCGGATGTCCTTCACGCGGTCGAAGCCCGCCGGGATCGGCGCAACCGCCATGACGTAGTTCACCACCGTGGGCCTGGACCGGCTGAGGTGGAGGACCGTTCGGATCCCCCGCCGCGTGTGCGAGTTCGCCCGGGCTGAGGGGGCAATGCCGGTGTGGAAGTAGCTCGTCAGCTCCTCCAGGCCCATGACGTTGATGTGTCGGCCGTTCCAGGGTGGGTAATGCCGCCCGCCGTTGCTCATCCACAGGAGCGTCCCGTTGAGCACCTTGGGGTTTTTCAGGGCGAACCAGACGTAGCGTTGCTTCGGAAAGGTGACGGCCGTCCATGCGAACGGGCGTCGCTCGTCGGCGATGAGCTGCACGATGTCCTCGAACCCCCGCCGGGCCGGGTAGCGTGTCAGATCGGCCGTTTCGCCGGTGATCATGGGCACCCGATCGAGCGACCGGAAGACGGCGCCGGGCTTCAGGATGGAGTAGCCGCGCTCGGCCGGGTTCTCCGTCGGTTCGATCCACACCTGTCCGAAGACGAACGGGCTGATCGAGAGAATGCCGCTGCCCGGTTCGTCGGGGAAACGGAGGTTGGCGTGGTGGCCGAGGTTCATCGGGCCCGACATGCCGGAGATCACATGGCGGCAGTAGACGGCGTTATGGCCGTCGATCAGCATGATCTGCTTGTCCACGCAGCCCTTGCGGACCCTGGTGCGGAGCGAAAGATGCAGGCAGGTTCGCCCGTCGGCCCGCGTGAGGGATTCGAGCTTCCACCTCGCGTTGGCGGTCTCGCCGTGCACCGGGAACCGCTCGCCGCGGAAGGGCTCGGTGTTTCCGCCGAACGGCATGCAGAAGAAGTCGCCCCGGAGCACGCGAACGATCGGGGGGACCGACTTGTCCAGGGTCTCGTTCCACCAGGGGGCGATGTGGTACGGCTGGATCTTGCGGCCCTTTCGGTCGAACGTCACGGGGGCGAGCTGGCCGCCCGTCTCGGTAACGTACGCCTCGACGGTGCTGGACCGGAGGCGCCACGACGGCTGGTTGAATACGGTTGTGCGAGTTTCGCGTTCAGCCATGAGACAGCATCTCCTGAAGATCATGCCTCGCCGCCACCGCTGGCGGACGGGCCGGCCCGTAGTATGCCGTCTCGTCGCGCCGTCGCCAAGCCGCCGGGAAAACGCTTGGCCTTCACGAGCGTTGTTTCCGGTCGGACGGTTGCGTGTCAGGTGCGCAGCGGCGCCGTACTTCCGCCGCCTCTACGAGGCCGACCAAACCCCCTCACCGAAAACGGCACGAGTGCCACCGCCACATCGCGATGATGCGCGCAAGGCGCGCAGAAGCCGCGACGGAAGACTCCAAGGCGGCCTTCGGCCGCAACCGAACACGGGCGCGCCGGC
>CAZZFA010000151.1:0-7043 GCA_964653435.1 uncultured Planctomycetales bacterium
GGCTCCATGCCTGGAAGTTGACGACGGAGCATCGCTTCAGCCGGCCGGCCTTTGGACGCCGCCTTCGGCCGGTGGAGGCACCGGCTCCCTCCTCTTCCACGCTTGCCGGCCAGCGGGCTTGAGCCGGGCCTGGTAAATGCCCGCCGCCCACCGTCTGCAACTACGGCCATGCACCCGTACCCTGTCTCCGGGTTTTCAAGCCACGCGCCCCCTGCTATACTTATCGACACGATCCGAGGGACATACGACCTGGAGACGGCATCGTTTGCGGGCAAGCGCCTTTTCGTAACCACGGAACGCTCGACACGTCGATGAAGATCAATCTGCCCAACCAGATCACCATCGGCCGACTCCTGCTGGCGATCCTCTTCTTCGCCGTCATCGCCCAGTTCTCCGTCAGCGCACCGTCTCCGCGGTTCTGGCTCCTTGATGTCTGCGCGGTCATTTTTGTCGTTGCCGCCGTCAGCGATATCGTCGACGGCTACCTGGCCCGCAAGCGTAACCAGGTGACCTCCTTCGGCCGGATCATCGACCCGTTCGTCGATAAGGTCCTCATCTGCGGGGCCTTCGCGTTCTTTGCCGGCACCGGCTTCGTCCAGGGGGACAGGCAGGTCAGCCACGTCGCCATGTGGATGGTCGTGCTGATCATCGGGCGTGAGTTGCTCGTGACCGGTATCCGCGGGTTCAGCGAGGCCAGGGGGGAATCCTTCGGGGCCAACCTGTACGGCAAGGCGAAGATGGTTCTCCAGTCGGTCACCGCCGTCTGGATCCTGTTGACCGTCGCCCATCCGCACGGTTTCTTCTTCGGCAGCTCCTTCTTCGTGACCGGCTGCGAGATCCTGGTCTGGGCGACCGTCGTCGTGACGACTCTCTCGATGCTCAGTTATCTGAACGCGGCCAGGCACATTCTTTCGGAAACGTCCCGTCCGGTGGGTTCGGCATGATTCGACGGACGGCGATCACCTTCTTCGGCCTGGGCTGCATACCGTTCGCCCCCGGCACCTGGGGCTCGCTGGGCGCGATCGTGGCGGCGGGCCTTCTGCTGGCGAGCATGCGATGCGCGGGGCTCTCGCGGTGGTATGACGCGGCACTGGCCGGGCTGATGCTTCTGGCGTGCGTCCTCTCGATCGTGTGGGGACGCTGGGCGATCGACTACTTCGCCTCTCGTGCCCGCAAACCCGGCGACCCGGGACCGTTCGTGCTCGACGAGGTCGCCGGCCAATGGCTCTCGGTGATTGCGCTGCCCGTCGGCGGACTGCCGGCGGCGACCTGCGCGGGCGTCTACGCGATGCAGTTCGTGCTGTTTCGCGTGTTCGACGTGATCAAGCCCCCGCCCGGGAGGCAGCTCGAGCGACTTCCGGCCGGCTGGGGAATCCTGATGGATGATCTGGGCGTGGCGGTGTACGCGAACATCATCGGCCAGATCGTCGTACGAGGGTGGCTGAATGGCTGATGTGTTGCGTGCGATCGTCCTCGGCATCGTGGAGGGGCTGACCGAGTTCCTGCCGATCTCCAGCACGGGCCACATGATCCTCGTCGAACCGCTGCTGGGCATCCCCAGCGGCGATCCGTTCTGGAGCGGCGTCTTCGACATCTTCATCCAGGTCGGGGCGATCTGCGCCGTCGTGCTCTTCTTCTGGCGGCGGCTCTGGCGCCTCGCGGTTCATCCGGCCGGCGCGCCGGTTCAGGACCACATCCTCGTGAAGCTCTTCATCGCGTTCCTGCCGGCGGCCGTCGTCGGCAAGCTCGCCGGCGACTTCATTGAGGCCCATCTGAAGGCCCCGTTCTACGTGGCCTGCGCGCTGATCGTCGGCGGCATCGGCATCCTCCTGATCGAGTGGCGATTCTCCAGGCCGATCTTCACGGATGCGGCGCGACTGCCGCTCTCGCTGGCGTTCGTGGTCGGCGTGGCGCAGTGCCTGGCGCTCTGGCCGGGCGTATCCCGCTCGGCCGCGACGATCATGGGCGGCCTCGTCGTCGGCCTTTCCGCCGCGGCCGCTGCGGAGTTCTCGTTCTTCCTGGCGATTCCGACGATGTTTGCCGCCGGAGGCTACTCCCTCCTCAAGCACCGGCACGAGGTGCACAGCGAGCAGGCGCTCCTGCTGGCCGTCGGCTTCGTCGTCTCGTTCCTCGTCGCCTGGGTCGTGATCGCAGCCTTCATGCGCTACATCCAGACGCACAAGTTCCGACCGTTCGCGTTCTACCGGATTGCACTCGGCGTCATCGTCCTCGGCCTGTTGTCGCGGCTGGCCTCTTGACTCCGCTCGCGCAGGGAGCGGCGGGGTTATCCCGGCCGTCCGCCGCCGATGATGCGCCGCCTCACCTTATGAATTGGCTGACGAATCGCAGGTATGCCGTATCGCCGGGCGTGCAAGTCGAGTGATTCCGGATCGAGGCCATGATCTTCCTGCACGCGGCACGCCGAAGCGGCCGGGACAGCCCGTGCGGCTCCACATTCTGCTGCCGCCAGTCGAGGATCCCGCGGACGGCCGCTGCGGCCTCGCCCGCCAGCGGCGACCGTGCTTCCTCATCCTCGCGGACGGCCCGAAGGGCCTCGTACACGGCCGCATCGTCCACGCGCGCATCCTCCTTCCAGGTCGACACGAGCGCATACTCGATGTTCTGGAGAAGGTCGATGTGGTCGCGGAGGATGGAGCCGAGCAGACGCATCTCTTCGTACTCTTCCTCGAAGCGAGACGGCTTGGGGAGATACGGACAGTCCGGCGGGCAGTCAATCTCACGCTGCCGATGGTTCGCGCAGCAGATTCGACAGATCTTGGCACCCCGGCCTGGACAGAGCAACCGTCCGCCACCTTCCTGGCAAACCGAGCACCTGGCCATCCGATAGCCTCCTGAAATGTCCCTGCTCGCTTCGATTGTACTTCCCCGGCCCCGCCTGTCCAGAGCCCCGACCGCGTTCTTTCGTTTGACGGCCGCCGGCCGCCCCGGAATAATGCCCCTGCAGACCGACCGGGGATCCTGCGATGGCACAGACTCATCACAACGCGTGTGTCGTCCGGCACGAAGACGAGGCCCCGCGCGAGCGGAGCACCTGCGGCTGGCGGTACCGCCTTATCAGCAGGCAGGACGCCGACCGGGGCGTGGCAGCCTGGGCACACGTCGTCGATGTCGACGGTTCCCGCGAGCACTACCACAAGCGTGCAACCGAGGTCTACTATGTGCTCGATGGCGAGGGGAGCATCCGGCTCGACGGCGTCGAGCACGCCGTCCGCAAGGGCTCGCTCGTCCACATTCCTCCCGGTGTGATCCACGGGGCCAGCGGGCGGATGCGGGTGCTCGTGGTCGGCATCCCGGACATCCGCGACGACGACGTCTTCTTTCCCGAGGCGCCGTGACGGGAGCCGCCGCTCCCGTTGCCCGGCAGGGTCGGGCGCGGTCCCGGGAGCCGGAAAGTCGGCGCGGAGGATCGGGTTTTCGCGAGCAGGCAATGTCGGTCGTTCGACTGGAAAACATCTCGTACCGCCGGGGCAACCGGGAGATCCTCTCCGGCATCTCCTGGACGATCGGACGCGGTCAACACTGGGCCCTGCTCGGCGCCAACGGCGCCGGCAAGACCACGCTGCTCAAGATTCTGACCGGGTATGAGTGGGTCTCCGAGGGCGAGGTCGAGGTCCTCGGCCGGACCTTCGGCGAGTGCAACATTCCCGACCTCCGCAAGCTGATCGGCTGGGTGAGTTCGGCCCTGGAGCACGACCTTCCCGGACGCGATACCGCGGTGGAGATCGTAGCCTCCGGTATCGAGGCATCTCTGGGCCTCTACCGGGATTTCACGCCGCAGGAGTTCGACCGCGCCCGTGCGGCGATGAGCCTGTTGAGCTGCGCGGACGCCGCCGGGCAGCGATACGGCACGCTCTCACAGGGCGAGAAGCAGCGGGTCCTCATCGCCCGCGCGCTGGTGAACCGCCCGTCGCTGCTCATCCTCGACGAGCCGTGCGCCGGCCTGGACCCGGCCGCCCGCGAGTCGTTCCTGCGAGACCTCGGCCGCCTCGCGCGCGCGGCGGACGCGCCGAGCCTGATCCTGGTAACCCACCACATCGAAGAGATCGGCCCGTGGATCAGCCACGTCCTCGTGCTCCGAAACGGACGCCTCCTCGCTGTCGGCCCGAAGGGCGATGTGCTCACAAGCGATGTCCTCAGTGAAGCCTTCGGGGCGCCCTGCGTTGTCGCCCGAAACGGCGACCGCTATCATCTACAACTGAAAGCACAGCATGCGGAACGATGAATGAGGAAAGGTCCCGCGCGGGTGACGGCGGGCCGGGTGCGAGCCCTGCCGCCGCATGAGGCGAGCCGTCCCTGCCGCATTCATCCTCTCCGAGTCCGTAATCCGGATCATGGATTTCATCGGCGAAGTCATTGCCATGGAAACGGAAGGCGAGGTCAGGCGCCCGGCGCGATTCACCTGGCGGGGCCGCGAGTACACGATCGTCCGCATCCTGGCGAGCTGGCGCGACTGCTCCATGCCGGCCCAGGTCCGCCGTCCGCGCTTCACAATGCGGCACCACCGCAACTACTACCACGTCCAGACCGACACGGGCGACCGCTTCGAGATCTACCTGGACCGCGGCGCGAAGGAACCCGAGTGGATCCTTCTGAAACATCTCGGCTCTGCGCCCATCGATGCCGATCCGCCGCCGAAACCTTGAGCCCGGGGCGCGCGTGGCTCCGGCCCCCGCCTGCTTCGCCGCCGACCCGCCGCAAGCGAGGCTCGAAACCCGGCAAGGGCCGGAAGCGAATGCGGTGTTTGCGCAGGAAAACACCCCACCGGCTGCCGACGGCAACCGATGGGGTGTGGCTCATCGCCTGCATGCTTCGGCGATTACCGCCTCAGATGCAGAACACCAGGATGAACGCCGCGAGCCCAAAGCCCAGACCGCTCCAGGCGGCAATCGCCGTGAGCGTCTCGGCATCGCCGCCGCGGAACTCGGCCAGCGGGGCCGCCTGTGTCTCGCGGGCTTCCAGATTGCCCACGTCGGCCGCACTGAGAGCCGCAACGGGCGCCGCCTTCACCGCGGGCGTCGAGGGCTGGGCCGCCATCGTCTGCGTCGTCCCCGCCAACATCGCGCCGCAGAAGGCAAGCACGATCAATGAGAGAGTTACGTAGCGCATTGTGTTCTCCTTTCCTAAGGAAACCTGCTTTTCGTCGCCTCATGCGAGGCCCCGGCCGCGGCGGGCTGCGTAGCCGCCGCCCGGGGCCCGATGATCATCAGAAACCGCTGCGCCGCCGACCAGTCCGAGAGGAACCGTTCGAGCCGCACGCGGATCCGCCCCTTCTCCGGATCGTTCAGAAACACGTACTCTTTGTCTGCCGACCGCCCCACAAGGACCATGTAGTGGTTGCCCAGGCCGCGCATGAACTGCGCCCGCCGGGCAACGATGAGGGGCATCTTCCGGTCCACGTAATTGTATACGTCGTCCGCGTTGCCATGCACGATGAACGCGTACATCCCCTGCTGCTCGACGAGCGCCTTCAGGTCCTTGGCCGCCAGGCCGCCCACCTCGCCCCGGTCGCACTGCTTCATGATGGCCTCCTGCGTCACATCCTTGCCGTAGTAGCGCAGGACCATCTCCAGGGCCGCCGCGCCGCACGCGCGGGGCACTGACTGGTGAATCATCGGCACATTGAGCAGAGTTATGCCAGGGAGATGCTCACTTCGCAGGGGCTCGTACTCAAATTTCGGCTTGTCCTGGCAGCCGCTCGCCGAAGCGACCAGCACCGCCAGCCCGACCGCATGGCGCAGAAACTGCAAAGCCGTCCCCCCCGGCCGATGCCGTGTGGAGCCGCCTCCGTGCCGGCTGGAAATCGCAGGGTTTCGTAACTCCATTACCGCCAAGCAGTTAGGAACATACGCTTGCGCGAAGCCTCGCTGCCCACCGCGCCAATCCGCCGATAGCGTACCAAAGCCCGAGCATCAGTCAAGAGACTTCCCCGGGGAACAGAACGGGCCCGGCCGCGTACCAATGTCCCAAGGTCGCCTTCGGCCGCAACCGAACACGGCTGCGCCGGCGGCCGTCATGCTGAGCGAAGCGAAGCATCCGGCTCCTCCGCGCCAATCAGCCAGATTCTTCGTCGCTGCGCTCCTCAGAATGACGGGTGGCGCCACCGCCGCAGCACGATCCATGCGCGCAAGCCGCGCAGAAGCCGCGACGGAAGACGCTGTGCCCAGCCAGACGCCCTGGAATCGGGCCCTGCCGTCTGATCGTTGGGCAAAGTCTTCACCGCTTGTCCGCATCGCCATCGCGGTCGGGTGCCCCGAGCCGTAATGCGTGCCTCGGCAGCGTTTGCCTCCTGCCGACGCGATATGCCCGGGCGCTGCTGACAACCGGAGACCGGCCCGGGGCTCGTGAACGCTTCGCCGACGGAGTGGCGCTGATCGCGGGGACATGGTTCGCCCCGTCGTGGGCGCAGGACTCCGCGTAAGCCTGCCCGAAAAGCCCATTGGCGAGGCTCGGTTCAGCCGGTATCATCAGGCTTGGGATCGAACCAGGTCGCGGGGTCTGCCGGGCGGACCGAGCGTCGAATCGGCGTTGAAGGAGTATTTCGATGAACTGGAATCGTCTATGGCGGTTCGCCCTGCTGGCTATGACGGGTGGGATCGTGTTTCAGACGGCGACCCCGAGTTGCCAGAAGCAGGTACTTCAGGAGTTCGGGACGTCATTTGCGACGGCGCTCGGGCCGGCGCTGGTGAACATCATCACGGCAGCACTTCAGGGCGGCACAACGGCGCAATGAGGCGGCAGGGCTTGCCCGCCCGCACGGATGGGCCGGCACACCCGTGTCCGGTTGCGGCCGAAGGCAGCCTTGGGTTTCCCCGCATCTTGGCGTGGTGCGCCGGGCGCCCAAGGCAACGCCCCGGCGCGGCGCCCGCCCGACACCCAAGCCGACGCCCCAGAGGGACGCCCGCCGGGTGTCCAAGCCAATGCCCCGGAGGGCCGTGCGCCGGGCGCCCAAGGCAACGCCCCGGAGGGACGTGCGCCGGGCGCCCAAGGCAATGCCCCGCAGGGCCGTGCGCCGGGCGCCCAAG
>CAZZFA010000152.1:0-6612 GCA_964653435.1 uncultured Planctomycetales bacterium
GCCGGGGCCGGGTGAATGCCCGCTGCCCACCGTCTGCAACCACGGCCATGCACCCGTGCTCATGGTTCGATGGTGCGCGGGCGCGCACCCTCGCGTTCGTCCGAGACCGGCAACAGCCCGGGTCGCCGATGAGTTGACATCGCATCCGGTCGGCAATACTAATGCCGTTTTCGGTAAGAGAGTTTCGCATGCGGCGAGCAGCGCCGCGAAGGCTCAGTCGCCCCTACGGGGCTTTGCGCGTGTTGACGCCGGGAACCCAGGGCTTACGCCCTGGGCTACTCTCGGTCGCCCCTACGGGGCTGGAAACGAACGAAACTCTCGAACCGAAAGCGGCACTAATGCGGCCTTCGGGGGATAACGGCGCAGGGGCGATCGAGCCGTTGCGGCGTGGCCTGCCGCACGCGAGACTGTCCTGCCGAAAACGGCAGAGGAGCCTGTTCCGGCCGGGCCTTGCGCCGGGGTCGTGTCCGCGGGGAGGACACGCCGGGGCAGCGGCCGCCATGCACCTTGCGGAGTATCGCGACGCATGAGGGCGCTGGTCTTCGACGGATCGCTGCGGTTTCATCGCCACTACCGCGACCCGGAGCCGGACCGGGGCGAGGCGATCGTGCGCGTCGCGCTGGCCGGCATCTGTGCGACGGATCTCGAGATTGTCCGGGGCTACATGCGGTTCTCCGGCGTGCCCGGGCATGAGTTCGTGGGCACGGTGACGGCGGGGCCGAAGCTCTGGAAGGACAAGAGGGTCGTCGGCGAGATCAACTGCGCGTGCCGCAAGTGCGATCTGTGTCAGCGCGGCCTGTCGAACCATTGCCGCAACCGCACCGTGATCGGCATTCAGGGGCGCGACGGCTGCTTTGCCGACTACGTTGCCGTGCCCGTGGACAACCTGCACGAGTTGCCGGACGCCGTTTCCGACGAGCAGGCGGTCTTCGTGGAGCCGTTGGCGGCCGCCTATCAGGTCGTCAAACAGTGCAAGATCGAGAAGCGGATGAAGGTGGCCGTGCTCGGTTCGGGCCGACTCGGCCTGCTGGTCGCCCAGGTGCTCCAGGGCACCGGGTGCAGGCTGGAGGTGATCGGGCGCAACCCGCTCACGCTGTCGTTCTGCGAGAAGAAGGGGATCCAGGCCCGGTCCGTGGAGGAGTGCGTACCGAAGGCCGAGCACGATCTCGTGGTGGAATGCACGGGCGAGGCCGCCGGGCTGAATCTGGCATGCCGGTTGGTCCGGCCGCGCGGCATGATCGTCCTCAAGAGCACGTATGCGGCGGACTCGCGGCTGAACCTCTCCCCGGTGGTCGTCAACGAGATTACGCTGCTGGGCAGCCGCTGCGGACCCTTCGCCGAGGCCATCAATGCGCTGGCCCGGCGCCAGATCGACGTGCTTTCCATGATCACGAAGCAGTTTCCGCTCTCCCGCGGGGTGGAGGCCTTCGCCGCGGCCGCCGAACCGCAACACATCAAGGTGTTGCTCAAGGCGGAACCGATCGCGGAAAAATGAAAGCGGCGCGAACCAGACCGGTGGCGACAGGCGGCATGAATGCGGCCCGTTCCGCGTTTCCGCTTGCCGGCGGGGGGGACGCCCGCCGCCCATTTCCACCGCCGGCACATATGCCGCCGACTGAAAGCGGCGATAGGATCGTATATGGCGGCGTCCTGGCTCGATAAACTCAATCCCGCGCAGAAGGAAGCGGTTACGTACGGCGATGGGCCGCTGCTCGTCATCGCCGGCGCCGGCACCGGCAAGACCGGAACGCTGGCCTGCCGGGTCGCCTGGCTGATCGAGAAGGGCGTCCCTCCGGATCGCATCCTCCTGCTTACGTTCACGCGGCGGGCGGCCGCCGAGATGCTCAGCCGCGCGGGTCGCCTGATCGGCAAGGCCGAGGGCGGCGCTGCCGGACGGGTCTGGGGCGGGACCTTTCACGCCGTCGCGAACCGCCTGCTCCGCCTGTACGGGCCGGCGATCGGGCTGCCGGCGAACTTCACCGTAATGGACCAGGGCGACGCGGCGGACATGATGAATCTGATCCGCAGCGAGCTGGGCCTGGCCAAGGGCCGCAAGCGGTTTCCGCGCAAGGAGACGCTCGTCGCGATCTACTCGCGCACGGTCAACGCCCGCGACCGGCTGGACCACGTGCTCGAGGTGCAGTTTCCCTGGTGCGAGCCGGATCGGGAGGGGATCGCGGCGATCTTCGATCTCTACACGCAGCGCAAGCGGCAGCGGAACGTCGTCGATTACGACGACCTGCTGCTGCTCTGGAGCGCCCTGTGCCGGGTGCCGCGCGTCGGCGACGCCGTGGCCGACCGCTTCGACCATATCCTGGTGGACGAGTATCAGGATACCAACGCCATCCAGGCGGAGATCCTTCTCGGAATGCGCAAGAACCGCAGGAACATCATGGTCGTCGGCGACGACGCGCAGTCGATCTACTCCTTCCGGGCGGCGACGATCCGCAACATCCTCGATTTCCCGAAACAGTTCCCCGGCACCCGCATCGTGACGCTCGAGCAGAACTACCGCTCGACGCAGCCGATCCTGGCCGCATCGAACGCCGTGATGGCCGGGGCGAAGGAACGGTACACGAAGGAGCTCCGGTCCGACCGCGCCTCCGACCGGAAGCCCGTGCTGATCACGTGCCGCGACGAGGCCGAGCAATGCGCGACCGTCTGCGACAACGTGATGAAGCATCTGGAGCAGGGCACGCCGTTGCGCCGGCAGGGCGTGCTGTTCCGCGCGGGACATCACAGCGATCAGCTCGAGGTCGAGCTGTCCCGGCGCAGGATTCCCTTCCACAAGTACGGCGGGCTCAAGTTCATCGAGGCGGCGCATGTCAAGGATATGCTGGCGTTCCTGCGAATCCTGGAGAACCCCTTCGACGAGGTGAGCTGGTTCCGCGTCCTGCAACTGCTCGACGGCGTGGGGCCGCGCTCCGCCCGGCGGATCATGGACCTGCTCGGTGTGCGGCGGGAGGCAGCCCCGGCGCCGGTCGCGTCACCGCTGAAGCGGTTCATCGAGGAACCGCCGCCGGCGCCCGCCGCGGCGAGGGAGCAGTTCGATACGCTCCGCGCTGCGCTGGCCGATTGTACGGCCCGGGGTGCGGCGGGCGGCGTGCGCCCGAAGCGAAAGGCGAAGGGTTCCGGTGCCCGCGCCCCGGCCGCACCTGTCACCGGCGACTCCGCGGTCCCGCCGGTCGAGGACGACACGGAGCCGGAACGGCCAAACGAGCCGCCTCTGGCCGCGCAGATCGAACGGATCCGGCTGTTCTACGAATCGGTTTTCGAACGCATCTACGAGAACCCGGCGATGCGCGTCCGCGACCTTGAACAGTTGCAGCAGATTGCCGCCGGCTATCGCTCGCGCTCGAGTTTCATCACGGCGTTGACGCTCGACCCGCCCACGTCGACGTCGGACCTGGCGCAGCCGCCGTACCTGGAGGAGGACTACCTTGTCCTGAGCACGATCCATTCGGCCAAGGGGTGCGAGTGGGATGTCGTTCACATCATCCACGCGGCCGACGGCATGATCCCCTCGGACATGGCGGTGGGCGACGCGGCCGGCATCGATGAGGAGCGCCGCCTGCTCTATGTCGCGATGACGCGGGCAAAGGACATGCTCTACGTCTATTTTCCGCTTCGGTACTACCACGCCCGCTTCGCGATGGGCGACCGGCACAGCTACGCGCAGCTCTCCCGCTTCCTCGCCGGCCAGACGCGAAAGCTGTTTGAGGAGAGAGCCGCGAGCGCCGCCCGCGACGATGATTTTCCCGGCGCGGCCCGCTCGATGGAGGACGTCGAAAAGTGGCTTCAGGGGCTGTGGAAGAAGTGACGGCGCCGGCGGCGTACGTTCCGCCGGGCGGGGGGTCGTCCGTCGTTCATGCCGCCGGGGCGGGTGTTCGCGGGTCGGTCACGGCTTGCTGCCGGCCTCGAAGGCCGGTTTCGTCGTCGGCCGTTGCCACGCCGTGCGGGCGAGGACCTTCCGTATCGCCGTCAGTAACCGCTCCGTGAAGAGTTCCCTGACGTAGTACTCCTCCCGGACGCGACCGAAGGGCGTGGCGGCCAGCAGTGTCGGGCGGTAGACCTCCTCGATCTCGGGCGCGTTCAGCTTCCGCAACACGTCCTCGGCAGAGCCCCAGTAGTTCCGGTAGCCATGCCGCGCATACCAGGCTTCGAGGGCGGCGAGGTATTGCGCGAGCGGGTCCGCCCAGGGTTCCTTGCGGGCCACGGCCCGCGAGAGCGTGACGAATGCGGCCTGGTAGCGCAACTGCAGCACGAGGTCGGTTACGAACCGCTTGGCGTCGCCGAAGAGCAGTCCCTTGAGCGGACCCGGCGTGAGCGTCGTGTTCGACATGCGTTCGAGCCTTGCCGCGACCGCGCGCATCCGGTCCGTATCGTCGCTGCGGAGCGCCTGCCATGCCTCGACGATCGCCGCTCCGCGTCCCGGGATCAGCTCGTCGGCAAAGGCGACGTAGTCCGCCTCCTTCACCGGCCGGCCCATCGCTCCGCGCGCGAACGCGAAGGTGTTCGGCAACTGCACGCAGTGCGTCTGCGCGTTGCCCATGATGCCGCGCGGACCGAGTGCCCTGCCGCCGTTGTACGCCCTGTCGTCGCCGAAGTTCGTCAGCGGGAACGACGGCTCGCCCTCGATCGCCCCGTACTGAAGGTTGATGACGCGCGACTCGATCCCGAGGGCCCTGGCGTACTCCAACCCGTACGCCAGGCCCCACGGCTCCGGGTTCATATCCCGGAGGCGGCGGAGCACATCGTGAAACTCGGCCGCAGTGCCCCAGGCGAACGTTTCCGTCGCGTAGTAGCGTCCATACGCGGGCCAGCCGGCCCACACCCAGTAGACCAGTTCGATGCCGGGACGGAGACGGTCGAACATCCGCCGATGTTCCTGAAGGAGGTACACGAATTCCTCGTTGGTCGAGCTTGGGTAGCCTCCGGGGTCGCTGTCGATGATGAATACGCCGTCGGCGTTCGCGAGCGGGCGGAAGAGTTGCTCGCGCCACCGCATCATCCGCGCGACGGCCTCCCGGTCCGCGGGATTCACCCGGATCTCGCAGTGGAAGAAGTGCCGCTGCTCGAAGCTCGCCTGAGCGGCGACCGCGCTGTCTGCGACGATGTTCGGGCAGAGTGCGAGGTACACGCGCATGCCGAACTCGTCGTGGATCATCTCGATGACCTTCGCAATCCGGCTGAGGTTGGCGCGGTCGCTGTCGGTGAGAGGCTCGGGCATCGTCTCGAGAACGGGCCAGATCAGAACGGTGTTGTAGCCGAGGCGCCGCAACCCGTCGACGTAGCCGTGCCAGTCGTCGAGCGTCCAGGTGCGTGCCGCATAGGGGTGCCGGTACGGCCAGTGCTGGTGGACGTACATGCCGAGGATCCGCTCCCGGGTGGGCCCCGGCTCCGCCGCCGCGGGGAGGGTGCCCATGATGAACCCCAGTGCAAGCGCCGTCGCCGTGTATCGCTTCGTGGTCATCGGCGTACCTCCTCATTCCAGCGGGTCCGCGCATTGTACTCGGCGGCGGGGCCATCCGGACAGGTGTTCCAATCGGCCGCCGGCAGGACGGGAGAAGACGCCCGTTCCTGGAGGCGGATGGCCCGAACCGGTCGCTCGCGTACAATACTGTCCGAGGCGTCGCATGCGTTGGCTGACCTTCGGCATTCTGGCGGGCATCTGCCTGGTACTCCAGACCGCGCTGGCCCCGCATCTGGCCATCGCGGGCGTACGGCCGGACTGGATGTTCGTTCTGGCCGTGTTTTATGCGATGCTCGGCCCGTGGCCCGATGCGTGCATCGCCGCGTGGATCCTCGGGCTGCTGGTGGATCTGGCTAGCGCGAACGGCGGCGGCTACGGTCACATCGGCCTGTACGCGTTCGCCTTCGGCGGGACGGCGTGGCTGATCCTTCAGGTTCGCGAACTGGTCTTTCCCGAGCACTGGCTGGCCCACACGGTTCTGACGTTTCTGGGTGCGTTGCTGGTGCAGGCGGCTGTGGCGGCGTATCGGAGCGTGACGATGCCGTCCGGGCCGGCGCTCGCGACGGGCGTATGGATGTACGGCCTGCTGACGGCGCTGTATACGACGTTCTGGGCGCCGTACTTTCACTGGGTGCTCATTCGCCTGCGGCGGGCCGCCGGCCTGCGAGCGGGAGCCTCGCGCGGACGATTGCACGGGAGCCGGCCTTGATCCGCGTTCAGTGTCCATATTGTCAACGCCGGTACCGCACCGAGCTGGAGGCCTTCGGCCGCACGGCGGTTTGCACGAAGTGCTTCCAGACGTTCGAGATCGGCGTGTCCCGGCCGAGGTTCGAATGGAAGCCCACGGACCTTGCCGAGGACTCCTGGATCGGTGTTGAGCCGCCGGAGGAGAAGCCGGAGCGCAAACACTGCATCCAGTGCGACGCCCCGCTCGAACCGGGCGCGGTGCGATGCTTCGCCTGCGGGGCAAATCAGGTGACCGGCCTGGCGGAGCACGCGCCGGTTCGACGGGCCGGTGAGCGGGCGGCGTGGCTGTCGGCGATCCCCGTTCGGACCATCCTGATCGGTCTTGCCGTGGCGGCCGTGCTCACGGGGGCCTACCGGCTGTTCCGCTCGATGGCGGAATCCGCCGCGCGGGT
>CAZZFA010000153.1:0-6605 GCA_964653435.1 uncultured Planctomycetales bacterium
TCAAACAGGCCTTCCCGGGCCGCTATTCAGCCAACTAATTCGGAGGAGAACCACTATTGTTTCCCGGACACCGTCATTCGGCGCCGGAAGCCTTCGAACAGTCCTACAATTCCATTCTTCGCTTCGCTGTGCCACCTCGTCTCATGGTTCAGCCCATACCCTCTTCCGTTCGCGCAATGATCTCCGCCTGCTGCGACGGGGACAGATCCGAGAAGTAAGCGCAGTAGCCGGCAACGCGCACCACCAGATCCCGGTACTTCTCAGGGTTCTTCTGCGCGTCCAGCAGGGTCTGTTTATTGAGGATGTTGAACTGGATGTGCGCGTGCTTCTGGCTGCTCCAGGCGCGGATCAACTGCATGAGCCGGCGCGTCCCTTCTTCCCCGGCCACGTTCGCGGGTGCCATTTTCATGTTGAGCAGATCTTCGCGATGCTCTTTGTAGATATGGCAGGTCGCCCTGGCGATGGATTGCAGGGTCACCGTGGGCCCCTTGGTGTCGCAGCCGTGCGAGGGAACGATGCCGTCAGAGAGGTATTCCCCGGCCGGCCGGCCGTTCGGCGTCGCCATGGTCACCTTGCCGCACGGGTTGTGGAAGGTGATCGGAATGATGCGCATGTTGGCGCTCTGGCCATGGGGCCGGGGATGCCTGTGGGTATACTCCATGACCGTGCGCTGGATCTGGTAGCCGATCGCATCGACCCATTCGATGCCGTTGCCGTACTTGGGGGCGTTGAGGCACATCTGGCGGATGGCTTCCTTGCCCTCCCAATTCTTCTCCAGGGCCTCGAGGAGCTCGTCCCAGGTCAGCTTCTTCGTGTCATAAATGAGGTGCTTGATGGCCGCCAGTGAATCGATGCAGGTCGCGAACCCGCCGAGCCCGTCGATGCAGGAAGCATCCAGCGCCCCGGGAAAGTAATCCCCGTGGGTGTGGAGGTCGCGGCCGTGCTCCATGCACAGGTCATGCAGCGTGGAGGCCAGCGGAGCCGCGATGTACTTGGGCTTTTGCGCGACCGCTATGTAGTTCTGGATCATGATGTGCTTGACGACGTTCTCCAACTGCAACTTGTAGGCATTCCACACGTCGTCGTATGTCTTGAAGGTCCGCGGGTCGCCCGTCTTCAGGCCGAACTGCTCGTCCTTGTAGATCTTCACCTTGCCGTCGCGGAGCGTCATCTCCATGACCACGCCGTAATTGATTCCGCCGTTGCCGGTCTTGTGCGTCTCGCGGTTGGGCAGCCGCGATTCCGAGCACCCCGACATGGCGTAATCCAGGGCTTCCTTCCGCACGATGCCGTTGCTCATGTACCACGGCACCATGAACTCGTCGTTGATCAGTTTAGGCGAACCCTTGCCGTCCTTGATGGTCTCGGCCACGGCATGCAGGAACTTGTCGGGGGTGCCGGCGTGGATCCGGACTCCCAGTTCCGGGTAGCTGCACGTGAGCGGCCGGGTGGATTCCAGGATCAGGTAGGAAAGCTCGTTCGTGGCGTCGAAACCGTCGGTGGTCTGGCCGCCGATGGTCACCGTCTCGTGATGGGAAAATCCCTCGCGGCCCTTGGCCGCGGCGGGTGACATTTGCGACTCGATGCTCTGCATGATGTTCAGCCAGAGGCACTGGAACAACTCCTGCGCCCCCTCCGGGGTGATCCGTCCTTCTTCGATGTCCTTCTTGTAGGTGGGATAGAGATACTGGTCCATTCGCCCGTTATTGACTTGTCCTCCGACCATCTCTTCCAGACGGGAGAAGAGCTGGGTGAACCACTGCGCCTGCATCGCCTCCCGGAAGGTACGCGCCGGGTTTTCCGGAACCCATGCGCAGATGGCCGCAATCTCCTCCAGTTCCTTCTTGCGCTGCGGATCTTGCGTCTTGGCTGCCATCTGGGCGGCCAGATCGGAGTAGCGCCTGGCCAACAGGCTCAGCGCGTCGCAGGTAATGATGACCGTTTCGTAGAACGGCTTCCTGAAGGCCAGGTCGCGCGGGTCTTCCAGCGCCGCCAGCCGCGCCTGAGCTTCCTCGCGCAGGCCCTTGCAGCCCCGCGTCAGCATCTTCCCGAAGTCGGGGACCCAGTTCTGCGAATGCCGCATGGTTGACGTGGAAATGACCACGAACGAATACTTGGTACCGGCATTCTCGGGGTCAGAACCCCAGCACAGGTGTCGGGTTTCAGGAGGCAGGGCCTTGATGAAGTTAGGGGTGAAGTCCTTACCGTTCCAATACGGGAAAAGGACCTCCTCAATGATCTTCTTGTCTTCGTCGGTCACGGTAATGGCATCCGGGGCTCCGGCCTTCTTGGCCTCAATGAAAGCCTTTGCTCCATCTCGGATGATCGTGCCGTCAAGCTCCGGGTACACCAGCGAGTACTTTCCGAACCAGGTGCAGGGCCGGCCGACGATCAGCTCATCGTCGAAGATCGCGACCGACATCTTCTCCGCGATGTTCTTCAGTGCCTTGGCCCAGCGCCAGACCAGCGGCTGGCCTTCGGTGGTCTTGAAGGACTCCGTGAAATAGATCGCCCGTTCCAGGGCCACGCGGGGCGGACCGGAGGAGCGGATGGCTTCAAACATCCTGAGGACCCGGTCGGTGACCGTGCCGCACAGCACCTTCTTCCCGCCCTCGATGGCGGCTTCCTGTCTGGAGAGCGCGGGAGCAATCGCTTCGTTCATCATGGTCCTCCTGTCTTCGAAAGCACGCTGTGGATCATCTGCAGCAGTTCCTGTCCCGAGGCTGTCTTGCGCAGATAGGCGACGCAGCCGAGGCTCTCGGCCCGCTCACGCAGGCCGGGGTCATCATTCGCGGTGATGAAGATGGTGGGCGGGCAGCCGCCGCCATTCGCCAGACGCTGCTGCAGATCGATCCCCGAGAGTTCGGCCAACTGAATATCCAGCACCAGGCAATCGAAGGCGGGGCGTTTCTCGTCGCGGAGGAACTCCTCGGCGGACGCGTACGTGATCGCCTGAATGCCGGCCGCCCGCAACAGGCGGGCCATGGCCCGACGGCCGCATTCATCATCGTCGATCACCGCCACGTAGGTATTGCTTTGCTCAGGCATCGTGAACCGATGACCATGTTATTTCGATGCGCAGAGCCGGACTACTGCCCTTTGGGGAAATTCGCCCCTGCCCTTTCGGGCAGGTCAAACGAGACACGATGCGTCGTTCAGCTCGCGTCGGGAGCGGGTTTGCCCGGATTTGCCTCCAGCACGAGCCGAGTGAGTTCGGCTACGGAGCGGACCTCCAGCTTGGAAGTGATGCTGGTGCGGTGAAGTTTCACAGTGCGCTCGTGGATTCCCAGTTCGTCAGCGATTTGCTTGTTCATCTTGCCCTGCACGACAAGTTCAAGCACCTCGCGCTCGCGCGGCGTGAGGCGATCCAGGCGATCACGCAGCTCTCGAACGCGCAGGTTCTCGGCGTTCTCGCGGGTCCCACGATTCAAAGCCCGCCGCACCGCCGCAAGCAATTGGTTCCTGGGTGCCCGCTTGGTGAGGAAATCCTCCGCACCGTGCCGCATGGCTCGCACGGAGGTCGGAATGTCGCCATGACCCGTGAGGAAGACGACCGGCATCGGGCAGCCGGCCTTCGCCAGAGCATCCTGCAGGTCGAGCCCGCTCTGACCCGGCATGCGCAGATCGGCAACGACGCACCCGGTCGCATCGGGAGCGAGTCGACTCAGAAACGCCTCCGCGGATGTGAACGTCCTGACCTCGTAGCCGGAGGCACGCAGAAGGCGCGACATGGAGGTGAGAAACGAGGGGTCGTCATCCACGAGGTACACGATTCCCGATGGGCTCTCCGTCATGCGAGAGGCTCTCCTTCGCTCGCGGGAAGTGTAAACGAAACGATCGCGCCGCCGTCCGGCGACTGCTCCGCCCAGATGCGGCCCCCGTGAGCCTCCACAATTGTACGCGAAATCGCCAGACCCATCCCCATGCCGTCCGGCTTCGTGGTGAGGAAGGGCTCGAAGATCTTCGACAGGCGATCCGGAGGGATCCCGCAGCCCCGATCGATGACGGAGATCCGGACCGTCCGGCGTTCGCCGGGCCCGGCCTCAACCCTCACGAAACGGCGATCCGGCGCCTGATCGCTGACGGCCTGAATTCCGTTAAGAAGGAGATTGAGCATCACCTGCTGCAGGTGAATGCGATCGCCGATGACCTGGAGGGATTCGGGCCGGACCTCGGCGGCAAGTCTGACCTTCAGCCCGGCTGCATAGGGCTGAATCAGAGCGACCGCCTCGTGCAAAAGGGCCTTGATGTTCAAGGGGCGCATCTCGATATCGCGGCGCTTCAGAAGCCCCCGAAGCCGGTCGATAACCTCTCCGGCGCGCCGGTCGTCCTTTTGAATGTCCGCAACGATCGCGCGCAATTCATCAAGATCCGGCGGGTCCTGCTGCAGAATGAGTTCCGCGGCCTCCGCGTTTCGCAGGATCGCTCCCAGCGGCTGATTGATCTCGTGCGCCAGCGACGACGCCAGTTGCCCCATCATGGAGACGCGGCCGGCATGTGAGAGGTTCTCCCGGAGCTGCGCGATCTCTATTTCGGCCTGTCGGCGGGAGCTGATGTCGTCAATCGCGCAAAGTATGAGGCCACCCGCCTCCACAGTGATCCGGTTGAGTCGAACCAGGGCAGGAAACTGCGTGCCATCCTTTCGCCGAGCGTGCAGCTCGCACGTGCTGCCCATGACGCGAGCCAGCAGGGCGTCAACAAAGCTCTCCCGCTGCTTTCCGTGAGCCTCGTGCTCTGACTCCGAGACAAGCATATCGACGCCTTGCCCAAGTAACTCGTGCGGCGCATAGCCGAAGAGCTTCTCGGCCTTCCTGTTCACCTGCACGACATGCCCGCGCTCGTCGAGAAGCAACACCGCGCTTGGAGACGCCTCGATGGTGAGGCAAAATCTCTCATCGGCGCGCTTCCCGGCCGCAATATCGCGACTGAGTTCCAAGGCCATTGCGATCAACATGATCAGGTAACCCACACTGACGCGCAACGGGGCGGCAACGACCCCCCAGAGCACCAGGACTACCTGCGCGAGGCTGTAAGAAACGAAGACCACCATGCTGCCGCCCACGATCATGGCGCTGCGCCGCTCACCACGTCGCCAGACGCTGATGCTGGCGTCTACGAGAAAGACAAGGAGAAGGAGCACAGTGGCGTGTGCCAGCATCATCCAGGGACTCGGAACCCCTACCGCATAGGAGACCGGCTCGCCGAGGAACGATACGTGCTTGATCGCCGTGATCTGCCGGAACGTGGCGTTTGCGGGCAGCGAGAAATTCACGAGCAGCGAGAGAGTCCGCAGCCCGATGATGGTCCATCCGAGCCAGGGTCGTCCCGCATGCAAGTAGGTGCGGGTGAACCAGACAAAGGAGACAATCATGACCCAGGCGGGGACATGGATCCACCGTACGATGGCCGCGTATCGGGCCGGCGTGCCGGCATACATCATGGCCAGTTCGCAACCCGCAAACGCCGTCACGCCGACAGCGATGAGCGAAAAGGCGAGATGAGCGACCTGTTTCCGCTGACCGATCCAGATAAGCAGGTACACGGCCGCGAGCATCAGGCTCGCGGCGGCGGTCATGGACCAGATGATGGTGACGACACTCATGGCAGTTGGCTCTATCGCTTCTTGGCGCTCATCCGATGTACCGGCCGCGGAAGACGGCTTTCATACAGGCGACCAGGCTCTCGCCCGCGGCGAAGATCGCGCCAGGCGGGCTGAGCGGCTCCAACTGTAGTGTGTTTCCACGTACCGCCGGCGCCAAGTGTGCGATCGTGAGCATCGTCTGCGTTCCTCGGCCGCGAGAGCTCTTCACTTGGGCCAGGCAAACATCACCATCACGAATCTGGCCTCGCTCGCAGGTCTCGAAGACGAGGATCTCGCCGTCGGACCAGGCTTCCGTGGCCTTGCCCATCTGGAACGCGATCATATCGTTCGGCGTAGATCGGACCGTGACCAACCCGACGGCCTGATCCCCGCCCGGCGCCCGGCTCAGGTCGAACTCCTCTGACCAGGCCCAGACGGTCAGCGTGACGTGCCGGACCATCGGCGCCGATAGCGCCGCCTGCCCTTCGGCCCGGCTTCGCTCCAGATCCTCGACGAACTTGCTGAACTGGGGCTCGAAGCGCGGCTGGTCGAACGCGGCCGCCAGTTTCGCGAGATGGTCAGCCGAGATGGCTACCTTCCCGCCCTCCAGCAGCGACAGGGCGCTTTGGGACAGCCCCAGCTCGCGAGCGAAGGAGTCCTGATTCAGGCCGACGGCACGTCGGTAGCGTCGGAGATCATTTCCGGTCATAGACCACCCGTCTGGATCTAATACAACTCATGAGCCAGCCAAAGCTTACGGCCTATCGGGCTGAGTCGCAAGGGCGCAGCGCAGGCACGATATCGGATCTTACGAAAAAAAAGTTGCCTATGGATCGCTTTGGATCTTGACAGAGCAGTAATAAGACCCGTATATCAGTCGTCATTGTTGATATCGTCATTCACGGAGCCCGCGATGAAGGCAATTCAGATCAAAACACGGTTGGGCTGGGCGATGCCGGGTGCCGGCCCTGCTGTCGAAGATCGAGGACATGATGGCGCGGGTCGGTACGAACCCCGTGCCGGC
>CAZZFA010000154.1:0-6556 GCA_964653435.1 uncultured Planctomycetales bacterium
GATCCGCGCGCGGCGATCCGCGCGCGGCGCGCCGCGCGCACGGATCTCCGCGCACACGGCGCTCCGCGCACGGCGCGCCGCGCAACGCGCGCAAAAGCCGCGACGCAAGACTCTGTCCGGCGATTCGGCCGTTCGAGCGAGCCTTTCGGGGGCGCCCCTGTGTGCTAGAATGGTCGCGATGCCCGAGAGCCTCTACCTCATCGACGGCCACGCGCAGATGTATCGGTGCTATTACGCACCGTTTCGCGAGCTCAGCTCGCCGAGCGGCGAACCGACGAAGGCGACGTACGTCTTCTCGCAGATGCTCCTGTCGCTGGTCCGCGAAAAGAGGCCGACGCACCTGGCGATGGTCATCGACCGGGCGGGCGAGAAGACGTTCCGCGACGAGGTCTTTCCGCAGTACAAGGCCAATCGCGAGCCGCCGCCGGAGGACTTCCCGCCCCAGGAGAAACGGATCCTGCAGATCGTCGAGGCCGCCGGCGTGCCGGTGCTCTCGCTGCCGGGTTACGAGGCCGACGACATCCTCGCAACGCTGGTCGAGCAGGCTCGCGGGCGCGACCTGGATGTGTACCTCGTCAGCAAGGACAAGGACCTCGAGCAGCTTCTATCCGACCGCGTCCGCCTGTACGACCCCAACAAGGATGAGATCATCGACGTCGCCCGGATGATGCAGGAGAAGGGCTACGGGCCGTCGCAGGCCGTCGAGGTGCAGACGCTCACCGGCGATGCCGTCGACAACGTGCCGGGCGTCAAGGGCATCGGGCCGAAGACGGCCGCCCGGCTCATCGCGAAGTACGGCACGGCCGACGAGGTCCTCAGGCACGCCGACGAACTGACGCCCGCCCAGCAGGCCAACGTCCGGGCGTTCGCCGAGCAGATGCCGATCGCACGGAAGCTGGTCACGCTGCGCCGGGATGTGCCGCTGGATGTGCGGATCGAGGACTTGCGATTCGGCGGGCTGCGCGTCGAGGCCCTGCGCCCGATCTTTGTGGAACTCGGCTTCTCGCGGATACTTCCGCAGCTTGATGCCCTTGCCGAGTGCGGTCTGTCCGAGACGGCCGCGAGCCCGCGGAGGCCGCACTCCGTCGCACCGCCTCCGCACGGCGGACCCTGCGAGGGGCCGAAGGCGGCGGCGATTCCCGATTCGCTGTTCGCGGCGCTGGAGCCCGCCCGGCCTCCGGCACCGGTGACCCGCGGCGGCGACGCGGCCGCGCGGTACGAGCTGATCGACACGCCGGAGCGGTTCGAGGACTTCCTCAAGCGGTTGCGGCAACAGGAGCGTTTCGCCTTCGACACGGAGACGACCAGCGTCGATGCGATGAACGCCGAACTCGTCGGGATGAGTTTCTGCTGGAAGGCGGGGGAGGCGTACTACCTCGCGTTTCGCGGCATCGGCGAGCGCCTGCTGGATTGCGGCCGGACGCTCGAGCGGCTGCGCCCGATTCTGGAGGACGAGAAGGTCCGGAAGGTCGGCCAGAACGCGAAGTACGACATCACGGTCGTCAACCGGCACGGCGTGCCGGTCCGCGGGGTCGATTTCGACACGATGATCGCGAGCTTCGTGCTTGATTCCACACGCCGCTCGCACGGCATCGACGCCCTCTCGATGGAGCTGTTCGGCCACCGCAAGATCGCGACGACCGAGCTGCTCGGCACGGGGCGCAACCAGCTCCGCATGGACCAGGTCGAGACCCGTCGCGTATCGGAATACGCCTGCGAGGACGCCGACTTCGCCTGGCGACTCTACGAGGCGTTCGCGCCGCAACTCGCCGCGAGCGGCCTGGAGGAACTGTTCCGCGAGACGGAGATGCCCCTCGTCGAGGTCCTCGCGGAGATGGAGCAGAACGGCGTCGCGCTCGACACGGGCGTCCTGGCGGAGATGCGCGACCGCCTCGCGGCGCGACTGCAGGAGCTGACCGAACGCATCCACGCGGCCGTCGGCCACCCGTTCAACATCGACTCCACGAAGCAGCTCGCCGACGTCCTTTTCGACGAGCTCGGCCTGCGGATCGTCAAACGCACCCGGACCGCCCGCAGCACCGACGCCGAGACGCTCGAGACGCTCGCCTACGAGACCGGCCACGAGGTGCCGAAGCTCCTGCTCGAATACCGCGAGATGATCAAGCTGAAGAACACGTACGTCGATACGCTGCCGGCGATGGTGAATCCGAAGACCGGGCGGGTACATGCGAGCTTCAACCAGATCGGCGCGGTCACCGGCCGGCTGTCCTCGAGCGATCCCAACCTCCAGAACATACCGATCCGCACGGAGATGGGCCGGCAGATCCGCAAGGCGTTCGTCCCCGGCGACAGGGACCATGTGCTTCTGACGGCCGACTATTCCCAGATCGAGCTTCGCGTGATGGCGCACTTCTGCAAGGATGAGGCGCTCGTCCGGGCGTTCGCGGAGGGGCAGGATATCCACGCCTTCGTCGCCTCGCAGGTCTTCGACGTACCGCCGGCCGAGGTGACGAAGGAGCAGCGCAGCCGCGCCAAGACGGTGAACTTCGGCATCATCTACGGCCAGGGCCCGCAGGGCCTCGCGCGCCAGACGGGCATCCCCGTGCCGGAGGCGAAGCGGTTCATCGAGCGGTATTTTGCGCGCTATCCCGGCATCCGCCGCTTCATCGACCGCTGCATCGCGCAGGCCAGGGCCGAGGGCTGCGTTCGCACCATTCTGGGCCGTCGGCGGCGGATCGACGACATTCTCTCGCCGAATCGCGCGAAGGCGGCCGCGGCCGAACGGCTTGCCGTCAACACGGTCATCCAGGGCTCCGCGGCCGACCTGATCAAGCGGGCGATGATCCGCATCCATCGCCGCATCCGTCAGGAGAATCGCCCGATCCGGATGCTCATACAGGTACATGACGAACTGGTCTTCGAGGTTCCCCGGGAGGCGGTCGAGGCCGAGGCGGAGATGATCCGCCACGAGATGACGCACGCCCTGCCCCTCGAGGTGCCCCTGCAGGTGGATATCAACTGGGGTGACAACTGGCTGGAAGGGAAGTGACCGGAAGGGACCGACGGGTACGCAACGGTTCTGTTCGCGAATCGTGCGTCCGGTTTCGTGGTGGAACGGACGAGTGAAACAAGGGACTGCCGGACCAACGGATTGACGGATCAACGGACTAACGGATCGACCACATGAAGGCCGAAATCGTCTACTTCTACGCGTACGATGTTGCCGGCGAGCTCCTCACCGAGCAGATGACGGAGCTCTTCGGCCGACCGCTGCGGCCGCTGGTTATCGAGCCGCACAAGCGGGCCCCGGCGGGGCTGTTCTTCACCCGTCCGCTGACGGTGGAGCTGGACCCGCTGGAGGGACGATCCGGTTCCCAGCCGATCACGATCCGGCTGGCGGTGCGGCTGTTTTCCGTCGGGGCGATGTCCGTGATGGCAAGGGCGACGGTGGAGTTCAGCGCCCTGGAGGACCTGCTGGCCTACCACACGCTGCGATTCAACGACCACACGCTGGATGCGGAGGTGCAGGCCCTCGCGACCCGCGTGCTCGCGGCCATCCGGCCGTATTCGGTCAAGCCGACGACGGGGCTGGTCGAGCCGGAGACGTACACCGTCTTCTGCCTGAGCCCCCCGGCGGACGAGCCGAACGTCGTTGCGCAGTGGTTCGACCGGGAGCGCCGCCGGATCGCGGCCCTGCTCGCGCAGGAATCCGATCCGTCGCGGCTGAGCGAGCAGGAGGTCCGCGAGTCGACGCAATACCATTTCAGCTATTACTCGGCCGACCTCGTCGTGGTGGACTGGGATGCCGCGCTGATCGTGGACGACCCGCGGGCGTACGGCGAGCTGCTCAACGTGTTCGAGCTGGCAAACCTGCAGCAGGAGGAACTGACCGAATACGATCGGCTGCTGGATGTGGCGCTGCAGCACCTGTATGACGACCTTCTTCCGACCGGGCCCCGCCCGTCGCGAAGGCGCGGGAAGATTCAGCGGAGCCTTCGCGAGATCCGGGTGGACCTCGCGCGACTGAGCGACGAGCTGAGCAATACGACGAAGTTCTTCGGCGACTGGCACGTCGCGCGGATTTACGAGGGCGTGGCGAAGCGCTTTCACCTGGACGACTGGGCCAACAGCGTCGGCCAGAAGCTCCGCACGCTCGAATCCATGTACAACCTGCTCCAGCAGGAACGGAACAACCGCCTGATGCTGGTGCTGGAGAGTGCCATCGTCGCCCTGTTCCTGCTGGATCTGGTGGTGCTGATGTGGCCGCTGCTCGCACACGGGCACTGACCGTGCGGCGGGGCGCGCCGCGCCCGCCTCCCCGCGGGTTTCCCGCGACGCGGTGCGCCGCTCGCGCGGCTCAGCCTACGGCCACCATCGAGTTCTCCGTGCCGTAGGGGTTGGGCATACGTCCGTCCGCCTCGGGGTCGACAAACCACTGCCCGTCCACGAAGAACTTGTATTCGTACCGCCCCGGCGCAAGCGTCTCCCTTCGACGAAACGTGCCGTCGCGCTGCCGCCTCATCTTGCCCTTTGCCGGGTCCCACCCGTTGAACGAACCGACGACCGCCACGGTCCTGGCCCCCTGCCCGGGGCTGAAAACGAACGTGACGGTGGACCGGCCTTTCCTGATGATCATGGCACCATCTCCCGTCTCCGGGCGGCGATTCCCATCCGGGCGATCGACTCCCCTCGAATCTCAGCCGAACGGTTCCGCCCTGAAAGGCTCCAGGCCCCGCCGCCGGTCGTGGAATTGCGGCGCGACGGCGGTATAATCACCGGCAGCCGGGCACGCAGGGATGCCCGGTCGCGGCTGCCTTATCATGCGGCGGCTTATTATAGTCCCTATCAAGGGAAGGCAAGCACGTGCTCACTCTCACCTTCCTCGGCGTCGGGTCGGCCTTTGCCAAGCGCAACTTTCAGTCGAACGTCCTGATTGAGGCCTGGTCGCGCGGCCCTGATCATCAGGCCCAGCCGGAGGATACGCTCCTGGTGGACTTCGGCGGAACCGGGCCGCTGGCCCTGCATCAGCTCAAGGAACGCCCGGGATTCGAGTACCTTTCCGCCGACGGCGTCATCCATTATCCGGCGATCCGGCGGATTTTCGTGACCCACCAGCACTCCGACCACATCGGCGGGCTCGAGGAACTGGCTCTGATGAACATGTTCTTCTGGTCCGATTCCGAGACCGGCAAGCCGTTCAAGCCGCAGATCATCAGCTCGATCAACATCCTGAACAACCTCTGGGACCAGTCGCTCAAGGGCGGCCTGAACACCTTGCAGGGGCGCTACGCGCTGCTGCAGGACTACTTCTTCATCCTGGCGCTGCTGCCGAACGACCCGGCCAAGGGCCACTTCACGCTGCTCAAACGCTACCGCGTCCGTCCGTTTCCGACCGATCATGTGCAGATCGAGCGCAAGTACGACTGGCCGTCGTACGGGCTTCTCTTCGAGGACGAGATCAGCGGGGAGTCGGCCTTCTTCTCCGGCGACACCCGTTTCGACTGGCCCGCCTATGCGACCATGATGCAGCGGGCGCGAATCTGCTTTCACGACGTGCAACTGACCCAGTACGCCACGAACGTCCACGCGCTGATCAGCGAGCTGCGGACGATGCCCGCGGAGGTCCGGCGAAAGACGTGGCTCTACCACTACGGCGACGAGTGGGACAGCGGCCCCTACGACAGCGTTTCCGGCGAGTTCGCCGGCTTCGCCCGCCCGCAGGAGCGGATCGTTCTATTGACGTGAGCGATCCGCGGCCTGCCGAAACCGCGATCGCCCGGGCCCGTCTTCGGCCGTACGAGCTTCATTCGCAGCGGGTCGCGTCGGGCATGCCCCCGGCGATGCCGCCGCACGGCGAAAACAAGCTCGAGCAACGGGGCAAATGAAAACACGGACGGAGCGGCAGCCTACGGATCGGACCAGCGCCGGGTCGCAGTCTTCTGAAGCGACCTCCTTGTTCCTCTGTTGCGGTTCGTTGCTTTCCCACTTTCGCGTCGTCGGGACATACGATGGCGCGCCCTCATGACTCATCCGGGCTATCGCGCGCCGCGACGCTTTGATCGCCGGAGCGGCGGGCGGGCCTTCCGGCGGCCGGCCACGCGCTTTGCCCATTCACAGGGCGCGTTCTTGTTGACCGTCTCCTTCAGTTTCCGGCACCAGACCCCGGCCATCGTCCGACAGATCCCGGCCGTCTCGGCCGGCGGGAACCCGGCGTACGGACAGTCAAAACCGCAGAATTGGGGCGTCGTCGCCATGAACTCCGCTCGTTGAGCAACCTTGCGAATACACGCGCGATTATACCGCACGCGGCGGCGTCCGCTACGCACGAGTTGCCTGAGGGTGCATGGCCGTAGTTGCAGACGGTGGGCGGCGGGCATTCACCAGGCCCGGCTCAAGCCCGCTGGACGGCAAGCGTGGAAGAGGAGGGAGCCGGTGCCTCCACCGGCCGAAGGCGGCGGCCAAAGGCAGGCCGGCTGAAGCGATGCTCCGTCGTCAACTTCCAGGCATGGAGCCGAAGGCGGCGGCCAAAGGCAAGCCGGCTGGAAACGGCGTTGTGTGCGCGGCATACCGTCGGCTCCAGCCGGCGCGGGTTTGC
>CAZZFA010000155.1:0-6340 GCA_964653435.1 uncultured Planctomycetales bacterium
CGCCGGGTTCTCTGCGTCGCCGTTTGTGTGGCCGTACGGCAAAATGCTGAGTGGCGACGCCCGGTGCGGGCGCCGAGTTCCCTGCGTCGCCGTTCGTGTGGCCGTATGGCAACGGCCGCCGGTATCGCGCGCTCAATACCGCGCATCGTTCCCATAACCGTATGGCGCTCGTAGCATAGATCCGGTGGCCAGGTAGCCCCGTTCACGGGGCTTTCCCGGCGAAGCCGGGCTCGTAGGCCAGTCCTTGTAGGACTGGTTTGTCGGGCGCAGCGTGCTGTATCCTCCGCCCCGTCGGGGGAGCCCGTTTCAACGGGCTTCCTTTCGTCCCGAAGAGGCTGAAGAAATGCCCCGTGACAATCAGGCGACAGGCCGGCCTCAGCATTGGTGGCGGTATCTGGCCGGGAACTCGTGTATCGCCGCCATCGTCGCGCTCGCGACGGCGTTGCTGATCCGCACGGAATCGTTCTGCGAGCTGACGCTGGAAACGATCGCCTCGCAGATACAGAAGACGACCTGGGCCGCGTGGATCGAGCGCTTTGTTGACCGTTATCTGCGGTTCGACAAAGTGGATGCGGCGTTGAACGACGAGGCCGGCTCGCGCTAAGGCCGCCCCTGCGAATGACAAATCCCGCCGCCCGATTAGAATGGGATGCCGCAATTACGACCGGAAAGGATGGATTCATGAGTGACGACACGGACGTTCAGGCCGTAGAACGACTGCGGGATGCGTATGCGAAGATCCGCGCCGAGCTGGGCAAGGTGATCGTCGGGCAGGATGAGGTGATCGAGCAATTGCTCATCGCGCTCTTCTCCGGCGGGCATTGCATCCTGGAAGGCGTGCCGGGGCTGGCCAAGACGCTGATGATCTCCACGCTCTCGCGGTGCCTGAATCTCTCGTTTCACCGCATCCAGTTCACGCCGGACCTGATGCCCTCCGACATCACCGGCACCGAGGTCATCCAGGAGGACAAGGCTACCGGCGAGCGGGCGTTCAAGTTTCTGCCCGGGCCGCTGTTCGCGAACGTGATCCTCGCCGACGAGATCAACCGCACGCCGCCCAAGACGCAGGCGGCGCTGCTCGAGGCGATGCAGGAACGGCAGGTTACCGTCGGCGGCGTGCGGCACCCGCTCGCGCCGCCGTTCTTCGTGCTGGCGACGCAGAATCCCATCGAGCAGGAAGGCACCTACCCGCTGCCCGAGGCCCAGCAGGATCGGTTCATGTTCAAGGTGTTCGTGAACTACCCCAGCTACGACGAGGAGTACGCGATTGCCGAGAAGACGACGGTTGCCTTCGACCCCACGGTCGAGCCGGTGCTCAGCGCCGAGGAGATCCTGCACTTGCAGGCCGTCGTCCGCCGTGTGCCCGCTGCGCCGCACGTGATCCGCCACGCGCTGGACCTTGCCCGCCGCACGCGGCCGGGCGAGGAGGGTGCGCCGCCGTCGCTCGCCCGCCTCATCGCCTGGGGCGCCGGGCCGCGGGCCGTGCAGTTCATGGTGCTCGGGGCCAAGGCGCGGGCGATCCTGCACGGGCACTATCACGTCTCCGCGGACGACATTCGCGCCGTTGCCCATCCGGTGCTGCGACATCGGGTGATCACGAACTTCTCGGCCGAGGCCGAGGGGTACACGACCGACAGGCTGATCGACGAGTTGCTGGCGCAGACGCCGCCGGACGAATCCCCGCTGAGCCGCAATGACCGAGTTAACAAAGTACTTGCGTCCTGAGGTCATCCAGCGCATCGCGCCATTGGAGCTGCGTGCGCGGAGGATCGTCGAGGGCTTCATCGCCGGACTGCACCGCAGTCCGTACCAGGGCTTCTCCGTCGAGTTCGCCCAGCACCGCGAGTACGTCCCCGGCGACGATATCCGTCACATCGACTGGCGGGTGTACGGCCGGGCCGACCGCTACTACGTCAAGCAGTACGAGGAGGAGACGAACCTCAAGACGCATATCCTCCTCGATGTCTCCGGCTCGATGGCCTACCCCGAGCATGTCGAGAGCGGGCGGATGACGAAGTTCGAGTACGCCTCGTGCGTGGCCGCGTCGCTGGCGTATCTGCTCATGGTACAGCAGGATGCTGCGGGTCTGGTTCTTTTCGACCACGAAATCCGCGCGCAGATCCAGCCCACCGCGCAGAAGACGCGGATCCGCTCGCTCATCGAGGCCATCGATCGTGCCCGGCCCGGCGGAACCACGGGCGTGAAGGTGCTCTTCCCGCACCTGGCCGAGCGGATTCGCCGCCGGGGCATGGTTGTCATCGTCTCGGACCTGCTGACCTCGCCGGAGGACGTGATCGACGGTCTGCGGCGCTTTCGCTACGGCGGGCACGAGATTCTCGTGCTTCAGATTCTCGATCACGACGAGATCCGCTTTCCGTTTCCCGACAACACACTGTTCGAGGGGATGGAGCGCCCCGAGCAACAGTTGCTGACCGACCCGCAGTCCTTGCGGCTGAGCTACCTCCGCGCGCTGGAGCGATTCGTTACCCGCATCCGGGGGGCCTGCGTGGATCACCGGATCGACTACGCCCTGATCTCCACGCGCGACCCGCTGGACGTGGCCCTGTCGGCGTTTCTGGCGCAACGGATGAGAACGAGCAAATGACCCTGGATTCTCGATTTCGGGCTTTCGGTTGTCGCCAGGCGGGACCGCGCGCCCGGCCCGGAATCCGAAATCCGCAGTCCAATACCGGGTGCCCGCACGAATGACTGTTCCGATCCTGGCCGCGTTCGTGAGTTCCGCCGCCCTGTATGCGGGCCTGGCCGGGGTCTCGATCCCCGTGCTCATTCATCTGTTCTCCCGGCGGCGGTTTCGCCGGGTCCGCTGGGCGGCGATGGACTTCCTGCTGGAGGCCGAGCGTCGGAACCGCCGGCGCGTCCGCATCGAGCAACTTGTCCTGCTGGCCCTGCGGTGCCTCGCGATGCTGCTGATCGGCCTGTTGCTGGCCCGCTGGTATGCGCCGCCGCGGGGTCTGGCGGCGATGCTGGGCGGAACGGCCCGTACGGATCGCATCGTCGTGCTCGACGATTCCTTCTCGATGGGGTATCGCACGGACCGCGGTACGGTCTTCGACGCGGGCAAGGCGGCGCTGCTGCGACTGGCCCGGTGGCTGCAACAGACGGCCCCTGAGGACAGGCTGACCGTCCTGGTCGCCTCGCGTGCCGAGCGGCCCCTCGTTGCCGCGCGGCGCGTGGGCGAGGCGGGCGCGGAGGATCTTCGCGGGCAGCTCGATCGGCTCAGGCCGTCGGAACGTGGCGGCGGCGTGCGCGACGCTCTGGCAGCGGTGCGCCGGCTGCTCGACGACCGGGGGGAAGCGGTCAACGCAGCCGTCTATATCATCAGCGATTTTCAGCGGGTTGACTGGGTCGGCCCGTCCGGTGAGGAGCGCGAAGGGTCGGGCGGCACGCTGCCCCGGGACGGGCCGCTCTCCGTGCTGGCGGGCCGGCCGGGCGATCGGCAGACCGTACGGGTCTGTCTGCTCGACGTTGGCGTGGAAAACGCTTCGAACGCCTGCGTTTCCTCCTTCGTGCTCGACCAGCCGCAGGCCGTCGCCGGAGTGCCCGCCCGGTTCCTGGCCAGGATCACCAACTATGGTCCCGTGTCGGTGAACCCTGGATCGCTCCGTGTCTATGTCGGCGAGGCCGCGCAGCCGGCCGTCCCGGTGCCGACGATCGCGCCGGGGCAGACGGCGGGTGTCCCGGTCGAACTGACGTTGCCGTCGCCGGGCCCGGCGGCGGTCACGGTGGAGTTGCCCGACGATCGTCTTGCGGCGGACAACCGCCGCCACCTGGCCGTGGAGGCCCGCCGCGCGATCCGCGTGCTGCTCGTTCAAGGGCAGGGCGAGGCCGGCGCCCGCGACGAGCCGCCCTTGCTCGCCGTAGCGCTGCGACCGGAGGGTCCGGTCTTCAGCGGCAACGAAGTCGATGTCATTGATGAGAATGCGCTGGAGGATGCCAACCTCGGTGCATACCACGTCGTGATCCTGGCGAATGTGTTTCGGTTGACCGAGTCGGTGGCGGCGCAGGTGGAGGCGTTCGCCCGGGCGGGCGGGGGCGTCGTCATCTTCCTGGGCGAGCAGGTTGACCCGGAGCTTTATAACCGGCTGCTGTATCGTGGGGGCGCGGGCCTGTTACCCGCGCGCCTGGCGGGGCCCATCGAGGCCCCGGCGACGGGCGCTGCGTATCGTTTCGGCGACCCGGACTACACGCACCCGCTGCTTCGTCACTTCGCCGGTTCCGATGTGCCCTTTTTCGACGGTGTTCTGACGCGGCAGTTCATCGGTTGCCAGCCGGCCGGTGCCGAGAGCCGCCCCGCGACGGCACCGGCGAGCGAGCCGGCGGAGCGTTCCGCCGCCCGGGTGATCCTGTCCTACGACGATCCCGACCGCCATCCGGCCATCGTCGAACAGGTCTTCGGGCGCGGCCACGCGGTGCTCTTCACCACGACCGCCGACAAGGCATGGACGAACTTCCCGGACTGGTTCAGTTATGTGGCGATGATGCAGGATCTGGTGCAGTACGTCGCGAGGCCGTGCGACCCGGCGGCGTTCCCGTCGGGTGTTCTCGTGGGCGCTCCGATCACGCTGACGCTGGAGCCCGGCCGCTTCGACCCTCAGGCGACCGTCCGCTCACCTGCGTTTCCCGAGGAGCCCCAATGGACGCTCGAGGCGCGACCCGGCGGCGCCGAGGGAACGGTCCAGCTCTTCTGGCCCCACACGGAACGCGCGGGCGTGTATCGGTTCGGCCTCCGCGAGACCGGCGGACAGGCGGCCGCACGGCTGGTGGCCGTGAACGTCGACCCGGCCGAAGGCAACCTGGCGCGATGCGACGAGCAGACGCTGAGCCGATCGGCGGGCGGTCCGGCCGTGATGTATGTCCGCGGCGGCGAGATCATCCGGGACGAGGCCGAGGACGCGAAGCACGAAATGTGGCCCGCCGTGCTGGTCTTTCTCGCGGGGGTGCTGATGGCCGAGAGCGCGCTGGCATGGTGGTTCGGGGCGAGAACAGGATGAAAGGGGTTTGGATTCCGCGCGTGGAATGATGGTCACGTTCGCAGACATCCTGGCCGATTCGCTGACCGAGTACCGCCTGGAGTTCTCGCGCCTGCCGCAACACTGGTCTGCGCTGCTCGCGATGTTCGTCCTGCTCGCGATGCTCTACGCGGTCGTCTGGTTCTACCGGCGCGAGGCGCGGACCGGCGCAACCGCCGCCGGCCGAGTCGCGATGGCCGTACTCCGCTGCCTGCTCATCGCCCTGCTGGCGGGCATCTGGGTCGAGCCGATTCTGGCGACGTACATCCATCGCACGATCGAATCGTACACGCTTGTGCTGGCGGACGGCTCCGCCAGCATGCAGCTTGCCGACCACTACGCGGATCCGACCGAAGCGGCGCGGGTGCGGCGGTTTCTCTCCGGGAGTCGGTCGGCCGCGAGCCGACCCGCCGCCGGGCCCCCGCTGCGTCGTGATGCGCTGCAGGAAGAACTGCTCTGCCGAAACAACGGCGAATGGCTCAAGGCGCTGGCGGCCAGGAACCGCGTCCGGTTGTGGCAATACGGCGACGAACCCAAACGCCTGGGTGTGTATGATGCGACGAGCCGACCGGCGTCGCAGACCGGCGGGAGTCCGTCCCCCGCGCCGTCGGGGCGGGGCACGCAGCCGGATCCGTACGCCGCCCCCGGCACGCCTCCATCGGACGCTCCCGTGACGGATCTCGGCCGCACGCTGCGCGAGGCCGTGGAGGAACTGGGCGACTCGCCGATCGCCGGGATCGTCGTACTCGGCGACGGCGGCTTCAATCACGGCGAATCCGCGGAGACCCTCGCCCGCTACGCCAAATCGCGCGGCATCCCGATCTTTTCCGTCGGCATCGGCGATCCGAGCCCGGCCCGGAACGTGCGGGTGGCCGAGGTCGTCGCGCCGGCCAATGCGTTCCTCAAGGACCCGTTCACGATCACGGCGCACATCTCGACGCAGGGCTTCGATGCGGGTGCTCCGCCCTTCGAGGGCGGGGAATCGAGGGCGGGGGGTGCCACGACGAGGCCGTCCCCCGCCCCGGAGGGATGGGACACCCGGCTCCAGGTGGAACTTGTGGAATCGGGCGACGCGGGGGATCGCGTCGTCGCCACGCAGACCGCCCGCGTCGCCCCCGATGGTCGGGTCGAACCCGTCACATTCCGTCGGCGGGAGGATCAGGCGCGGACCATCCGCTACGTCGTCCGTGTGCCGCCTCTGTCCGGCGAGGCGGTCAGTGACGACAACGCCCGGCCATTCACCGTTCGCATTCTCGAAAGGAAGATGCGGGTCCTGCTTGTGGCCGGGTCGCCCGGGTGGGACTACCAGT
>CAZZFA010000156.1:0-6065 GCA_964653435.1 uncultured Planctomycetales bacterium
CGCTCCTCAGAATGACGGGTCGCGCCACCGCCGCAGCGCGATAACATGCGCGCAAGGCGCGCAAAAGCTGCGACGCAAGACTCTACGCATTCAATCGCTGGGACCGGGCGCTCATCCCGCTCTTGCCTTCGCGATCTGCCGGGCCGGCTTGAGCCAGGCTTCCCACGCCTTCGCCATACACGCACCGCAAGTACGGCCATGCACCCCCGATGGGGCGAATTTGCGAGTGATCAAGACTTGCGCCGGCGGACGGTAACCGCGCTGGGCGGGGGGCGGCGATGCGAGCGCGTGCGTCAGCGTCACGGGTGAGGCGGGGCGTGTCGCGACGTGAGCTCGGACCGTGTTGCGAAGGCCGCTTGTATGGGCGACAATCCCGAGCCGACGCCGGGCCGAAATACGAGGCATTCCGTGCGGATTCGCGGATCGACCGAAATGGCCGACGGCGGGAGGAACGGTTACGTGAGTCATGACGTGCGGCTCGCCAGGCAGAGAACGCGGACGATGCGATATGCCTTTCTGATGCTTGCCGCCATGGCCTCCGCGGCGCCGTTGTCGGCCGCGGGGCCCGGGCCAGACCCGACGCAGACGCGGCCGCAGCAGAGCGACTGGACCGCGCGCGACCACATCCCGCTCAAGCAGTTCATCGTGCAGAGTCACCGCGGCGCGGGCGATCTGGCGCCGGAGAACACGCTCGAGGCGTTTGAGCTGGGATGGAAGCTTGGGACGTGGCCCGAGTGCGACGTGCGGACCACCCGGGACGGCGTGATCGTCGCGTTTCACGACGCCACGTTCGAGCGCGTCGTCCGCGGCGTTCCGCCGGAGCTGGCGAAGAAGGGCGTGAAGGATGTGACGTTCGAGCAGCTTTCCCGGCTGGATGTCGGTGCGTGGAAGGGCGAGGGGTTCGTCGGCCGTCACGTTTGCAGAATCAGCGACGTTTTCGCGTTGATGCAGGGCAGGCCGGAGCGGCGTTTATACCTGGACATCAAGAACGTCGATCTCGCGCAACTGGCCAAGGACGTGTTGCGCCATGAGGTGGGACCGCAGGTCGTGCTGGCATCGACGGATTACGAGATCATTCGCGAATGGAACCGCCTCGTACCGAAGGGGCAGACGCAGTTGTGGATGGGCGGGACGGAGGATACGCTGCGAAAGCGGATCGACGATCTGCGAAAGACCGGGTTCGCCGGCGTGAGCCAGCTTCAGATTCACGTGCACCTGAAGCGGGGCGCCGATCCCGCGGGGCCGGACCCGTTCACGCCGTCGAGCGCGTTTCTCGTGGAGGCCGGGCGCGAAGCGCGATCCCACGGCATCGTCTTTCAGGTGCTTCCGTGGGGCGTTGTCGCCCCCAGGGTTTACGGGAGGCTCCTGGACCTCGGCGTGATGTCGTTCGCCACGGATCGCCCCGACATCACGCTTGACGCGGTCGCGCGTTACTATGGGGGGCCGAACGCGAGCCGGCCCGTCGCTCGTTGAAGCGTGTCGCGCCTGTCGGAGGAGATGCGTTGGATCCGTCGCATGGGCCGGCTATGACTACGGCGGGAAGCTCATCGTTGTCTCCTTCGACCGTGCCTCCGGCGGGGCGGACTCACACACGCTGGCTTCCCCGGTTTCTTCGCCCGGCACCGCCGGCCGAGCGGATGATTACGGACCCCGCGGAGGTCCGCCGGGTCTATGCGCACTACCGCCTTGGCATCCTGATCTGGGCCACCATCGGCTACGCGTTCTTCTACTTCGTGCGGAAGAACCTCTCCGTCGCGATGCCCGTGATGGAACACGAGCTGGGTGTCTCGAAGACGAGCCTCGGCCTGTTTCTCACGTTGCACGGCGTGCTCTACGGCGTCTCGAAGTTCGCCAATGGCTTCCTCGGCGACCGCGCGGATGCGCGTGTGTTCATGGCGCTCGGCCTGCTGACGTCGGCGGCGATGAACGTCTGTTTCGGCCTCAGCACCGCCGCCACGGCCCTTGGCGTGTTCTGGATGCTCAACGGCTGGTTTCAGGGCATGGGCTTTCCGCCGTGCGCCCGGCTGATGACGCACTGGTTCCCGCCGAAGGAGCTGGCGACGAAGATGTCGATCTGGAACACGTCGCACTCGGTCGGGGCGGCCGGTGTCCTCGTTCTGTGCGGGTATCTGGTGGGGTACGACTGGCGGCTCTGTTTTCTCGTTCCGGCGGCCCTTGCCGTCCTGATGGCGTGCCTGCTCCTGATCCGGCTGCGGGACACGCCGGAATCGGTGGGCTTGCCGGAAGTGGAGGGCACGGCCGGGCCCGCGGCGGGCGTTGCCGACGACGGGAGCGGGGCGGACGACGGCGGGGGCTTCCGGTCGGTCCTGGCCCGGAAGGTCTTCGGCAACCCGTATATCTGGCTCTTCGCACTGGCCAACGTGTTCGTGTACACGATTCGGTACGGGGTGCTCGATTGGGGGCCGACCCTTCTCAAGGAGGCCAAGGGCATCGAGGTGTCGCACGGAAGCTGGATGACCGCGGCATTCGAAGCCGCCGGGTTACCCGGGATCCTTCTGACCGGCTGGCTGACGGACCGCGTCTTCGGCGGGCGGCCGTCGCGAATGTGTCTGGGGTTCATGCTGCTGTGCGGCGTCGCGTTGTTTGCGTTCTGGAAGGCGCCGCCGCAGCACGTCGCGCTGAACACGGCATTGCTGATGACGGCGGGCTTCTTCATCTACGGCCCGCAGGCCCTGGTCGGCATCGCGGCGGCGAATCTGGCGACGAAACGGGCGGCGGCGACGGCGGTCGGACTGACCGGGATCTTCGGCTATGCCAGCACCGTTCTCTCCGGCTGGGGTCTCGGCTGGCTCGCGCAGCACTACGGGTGGGATGCGGTCTTCAAGGGGCTGATCCTCGTTGCCGCCGTTGGCACACTTTGCTTTGCCGCCACCTGGCGGGCCAGGGCACACGGGTATGAGGAAACGGCATAAGGGGCCGAGCCTGCGATCGGAAGGGGGAGCAACTCCACCAGTGGCAAAGCGAATCGAAAGCGGGTATTTCTTGGGGCGGCCGTGCGTGTGATCGCCCGTGATCCGCGAATGATCGCGGTGATGTAAGGTGCCCGATGGCGATGAGCTACTCGTTTATCCTGGGCCTGGCCAATTGGCTTGTGCTCGTCGGGCTGTTCCTTGTCTATCGCGGCGCGCGTGGCACCCCCACGCTGTGCGATCCCAAGTGCGCCAAGTGCGGCTACGACCTGCGCTGGGTCGATCCCAACGTGAACGTTCGATGTCCCGAGTGCGGCTCCGATCTCAAGGCCAAGCGGGCGGTTCGGTTCGGCGACTATCGGCGCCGTCCCAGGCTGATCGTCCTGGGTTCCCTGGTGCTTCTCATGGGGCTGCTGATCCCGACCGCGACGGCCTTCCTGGTGCGACCTCGCGCGCGACCCGCCGCGATGCCCGCGACAACGCCGACGAGCACGCTTATTGCCAACCTCGCGACCACAGCATATCGGCCAGAGGACTGGCAGGAGCTTGAAGCTCGTTGGCGAGCCGGTCGGCTGTCAAAGGCAGAGGCCGCTGCCGCGATTGACCAGTTGATCAACCACGTGAAGACGCGGCCCGGCGGCTGGGTTGGACCGTTGTTTGGGTGCGAGAAGTTCTTCGCCCTGGCGGACCAGGGCGGCGCGGTCTCCGATGAACAACTCGGTCGACTGGGCGTGGCCTTTTATGGTCCGCAACCGTGCATCTCGGCCCGCGCGCGCGTGCGGCAAGGGAAGTTCCTTCTGTTTGAGATAGCGAGCGGCAACCCCTGGAATCTGCCCGGGCTGAGGCTCGTCAGAGCGTTGCGCAGTCTGACATTGGACGGCACCCAGCCGCTTACGGTCTATTTCCCGCACGCCCGCACGCCTTCATCGATGCCAGCGGATGCGATAAGCGGGGACGGGTACTGGCCGATTGGTGGCAAGGTTCTTATGGATGTTCCGAAAGGCAAGCACAAGCTGCAATTCGACGTCGATATGGGTCTGTTGCCCATCGCCGATCCATCGGACGCGCCCGATGGCCCGCCTGGTCAAGCCAACCGGTGGCCCAGGCCGCGCTGCAAGTGGAGCCAGACTGGGACAGTTGCTGTGGAGGTGGTCGCTGCCGATGCGTCGGCAGTAGAGGTGATAACCGAGGATGCCGTCGATCCGGCGAAGAACGGCGTGCTTGCAGTCAGCGCAACTGCGCAGTGGCGGTCGGAGGAGAAGTCGGTACTGCGATTGAGCTTCGAAGCGAAGGGGCTGGCCGTACCGATCGTCGCCGTGGTCAGCATGAGTATCAACGGTCTCGGCCGACCTGTCGGCAGCCTCGAGATGCCTGCAGGCAGCAGTAGACGCGGCCTGCGCTCTGAGATACCCCGTCCTTCGCCGGCGATCAGAACGATCGATGTGGTCTTGATTCCGGCTGTGGAAGTGGCCGAGGAAGCGACCATGTTCGATCGGGTCTGGGGCAGGGAGATCGTGTTGAAAGACGTGCCGCTGCGGCGCGAAGACCTGGGCGACGCCGAGGACAATCTCGCTTCGAACCCGACGAGGCCTTCCGCCGCGTCGCGGCCGGGAACACGAGAATAGTATGAAGGAGGCATCGATGAGCGTAGAGCGAAGCAGTCAGCAGATAAGTCGACGAACGATGCTAACGGCAGCCGGGGGCGGCGCCGTGGCGGCGATGTTGGGGCGCGGTCTGCCGAGTGCCGTTGCGGAGGAGAGGCAAGTGAAGCCGCTCGTCCGCCACGGGCGGATTACGCAGGCCATCTGCCCCGGTGTGGTCGGGCGAGGCAGGCTTGAGGCCGTGCTGCCGCGGCTGGCGAAGATGGGAATCAAGGGCATCGACCTGCTGAATCCTGAGCAGTTCGGGATGCTCAAGGGCACCGGCCTGATCTGCACGATGACGCGGTCGCACTCGCTGACGAAGGGCCTCAACCGCAAGGAGAACCATGCGGAGTGCCTGGCCATCCTGCGCAAGGCGATCGAGGCGACGGCCGAAGCCGGCTTTCCCAATGTGATCACATTTCCGGGCAATCGCGAGGGGATGGACGACGATGAGGGGCTCAAGAACTGCGTGATTGCGCTGAAGCAGGTCGTGGGCCTGGCCGAGGCGAAGAAGGTCACGATCTGCATGGAGCTGCTCAACAGCAAGCTGAACCACAAGGACTACATGGCCGACCACACGGCCTGGGGCGCCGAGCTGGTCAGGGCCGTCGGGTCCGATCGCTTCAAGCTGCTGTATGACATCTACCACATGCAGGTGCAGGAGGGCGACATCATCGCGACGATCCGCAAGTACAAGGATTGTATCGGCCACTACCACACGGCCGGCGTCCCCGGCCGCAACGAGATCGACGATTCGCAGGAACTGTACTACCCCGCGATCATGCGGGCGATCGTCGAGACGGGCTACAAGGGCTACGTCGCCCACGAGTACGGACCGAAGAAGGACCCGATGACGTCGCTCGCCAGGGCGATCGAGATCTGCGACGTGTAAACGGGCACTGGCGGAAAGCGGACGTCCGGCGACCACCCCCGCCTCTCCTTCGAGGGAGAGAGGATCGATCGGGCGCCGCGGGCGACAGGCACATGCTTGCCTTCGGTGTCCTGCTCGGCGTCGTCCACGGCTCGGGGCAGACTCATGGCCCGCTGTCGTCATCTTCCGCCGGCAAGTCGTCGCTGGAGGGCCCGCGCAGATCGCTGAGGATGCTCTCGAGGATCTCCCGCATCTCGTCCGTGGTCATGGGGCCTGCTCGCAACTGGTCGGCGATCTCCGGGCACGCGCGCAGAATTGCCGTCAGGCCCGCGCGGTCCTTGCCGCGCTTGATGGGGTCGCGGGGCCGGTCGCCACGCTGGGTGCGCAGCTTCGCGAACGCGATACCGGCTGCAGAGACGAAGGCAACCTGTCGTCCTTCGACGGATTCGTACGCGGGGCTCTCCACCAGGCGGGCGAAACGCGTATCCACGTTGATGTCGATCTCGACGTTGCTGGCGACGTGCTTGAGCTTGATGTGACGGCGACGGTCGAACAGAAGCTCACAACCCCAGCGCGGGCGTGGCCCGCAGCCCAACATGGCGGCGCCGGACGCACGTAGCG
>CAZZFA010000157.1:0-5773 GCA_964653435.1 uncultured Planctomycetales bacterium
CCCCTCAGTTCGCGAGTGCACGCTCGGTTTCGCCGATCGCCTCGTCGATGATGTCCAGGCCCTTGAGCAGAACCTCGTCCTCCATCACGATCGGCGGGCTCATCCGCAGGATGTGGCCGGCCGGAATCCACGCCAGCCCCCTGGCAAACGCCTTCTGGTAGACCAGCTCACCCGCCTTGTTGAACGGCTCCTTGGTGGCCTTGTCCTTCACCAGCTCGATGCCGAAGAGGCAGCCCTTGCCGCGGACGTCGCCGACGATCCGGTGCTCGTCCTTCATCTTTCGCATGCGGCGCATCGCGACCTGCTCCAGGTGCCGTGCCCGCTCGAGCAGGTTCTCCTCCTCGATGACCTCGATGCTTGCCAGGGCCGCCGCGCAGGCCATCGGGTTGCCGCCATAGCTGCTGGAGGCCGAAATCTTCTCGAATGACTCCTTGAACGGCTCGCGGACGGCGACGGCCGTCACCGGAAAGCCGTTGCCGAAACCCTTGCCGATCGAGACGACATCGGGCACGACGTTCCAATGCTCCATGCAGAGCCACTTCCCCGTGCGGCCCATGCCCGTGAGGACCTCGTCGGCCATGAGCAGGATCCGGTGCTTCTCGCAGAGTTTCTTGAGCTTGGGGAAGAAGTCGTCCGGCGGCATGACCGAGCCGCCCCAGCCCTGGATCGGCTCGAGGACGAAGCCGGCCACGTCGCCGACCGTGCCCTTGTCGATGTATTCCTCGTAGAAGCGGATGTAGGCGTCGGTGTCGATGCTGCCGTCGGGCTTGGCCCACATCGGGCGATAGGTATCCGGCCGCGGGACCATGTGCATGCCCGGAGCCCGCACCCGCCCGTAGACATGCGAACGGATGTGCGCCAGCGAAACGGCGCCGTATGTCTTGCCATGAAAGTCGTAGAAGCACGAGATCATTTCGTTGTGTCCGCTGGCGGCCCGCAGGACGCGCATCCCGGCCTCTACGGCGGCGGTTCCGGAGTCATAGAGTTGAAAGCCGGACAGGTCGCCGGGGAGGATCTCCGCCATTTTCTCCATCAGCCGGGTCTTGATCTCGGTGGTGAAGTCGTGGCAGTTCATCAGCGTGGCGGCGTACTTCTGTACCGCGCCGGTGATCTTCGGGTGACAGTGGCCCAGTGTCGTGACATAAATGCCGGAGGAAAAGTCAATATACCGGTTTCCGTCCACGTCGATCAGCGTGCAGCCGCGCCCGGATTCGAAGGCGACGGGGAACAGCTTCACCTGGCTGGAGAGGCCCTTGAAGTACTTCGTGCACCGCTCGTGCAGGGCCTTCGACTTCGGACCGGGCGGCGGGACCCGGATGCAGGGGTATTCGTTCAGGTCCACGTGTGCCCAGTTCGTGTTCGTCATGGCGGCGGTCATTCTGTTCTGTCCTTTCCCGCGGTGAGAATACGGACCCCGGCGCGTTTGAGCGCGGAGGCCAGCGTGCGGTTGAGCCCGCGATCCGTAATCAGTCCATCCCACTTGGCCACATTGCCGAACCGCATCAGGGCGGCCCGGCCGATCTTCGAGTTGTCCGCGACGGCGAACACGCGGTCCGCCGAGGCCGCCATCCGGCCCAGCATCCGGGCGATGACCGGCGAATCGTTGTAGATGTTGCCCCGGGCGTCGATCCCGTCGGCCCCGATGAAGGCCACGTCGGCATGGAGGCTCTCGATGTTCGACTCGGTCAGCGCCCCGGCGAGGTCCGGCGCGCCTCGCCGGAGAAGCCCGCCCAGCAGCAGGACCTGCAATGCCTCGCAGAACTGCAGCTCGGAGGCGATGGGCAGCGAAGTGGTAATGACCGTCAACCCCTTGCGGTCCTTGAGGCGTCGGGCGAGGGCCAGGGTCGTCGTGCCGGAATCGAGCATCACCGCCTCGCCGTCCCCGACCAGGGCGGCCGCGGTGCGGGCGATGGCCTCCTTGGCGGGCCGGTTCTCGCGTGTCCGCGCAAGAAACGCAAACTCGAACGACACCCGCGCGGCGGGGGCGGCGCCGCCATGCGTGCGGATGACCTTTCCGGCCGCCGCCATCGCCTGCAGGTCGCGCCGGACCGTCATGCCGCTGACGCCGAGCCGTCGCGCGAGGAATCCCACAGTGCATTCGCCGCGTGCGGCGAGGAGTCCGGCGATCCGGCTGTGGCGTGTGTGCGGGGTCATCGGGCCTTTGTTCTACTATGTTCAGTTGTGTTCATTATAAACGATCCGCGCGGTTCGTCAAGAACCGTTGCCGTGGGTTCGTCCCGCCCGGCGGTCGGGCTTGCCGACCGGCCGCGAAACGGTCATATTCCGCCGCGGACCATGACCGAGGCGATTCGTCGGCACTGCGAAGAAATCGAGCGCTGCAACCAGCGCGGCGGGCGGATGTTGTCCATCGTGGATCTGATCGACGCGGGCACGATCAGCCGGGAAGTGGCGGCCTATGCTCTGGCCGCGATCGGTCGGGGAGCGTCGTTCATGGTGGGGGCGCTGCCCGGCGGCGCGGGCAAGACGACGGTCATGGGGGCGATGCTCAACTTCGTGCCGGCCGACGTCGAACTGGTTGCGGCGGACGGCATCGATGCGATCCGGCATGCTCCGGCTCGGTCGGAGCCCAGGCGCTGCTATGTCTGCCATGAGATCGGTCGTGGCGACTACTACGCCTACCTGTGGGGCGAACCGCTCCGGGCGTACTTCGAGTTGCCGGCGGCGGGGCATATGCTCGCCACCAACCTGCACGCGGATACGTTTGAGCAGGCTCGCCGCCAGGTGTGCGGCGACAATGGCATTACGGAACGGGCCTTCCGCCGTATGAGCCTTATGTTTTTCCTGTCGGTGAGACGCGCCGGATGGGGTTGCACGCGCCGGATCGAGGAGGTGTGGGAGAGCGACGGGGCTGGTCCGCATCGTCGCATCTTTCAGGCCGGCGCGTCGTCGAAGGTCTGCGGCGGCCTGGCGTCGGCGGAGGATGTCTCCGAGGCGGCACGGATCATCAACCGGCTTTTCGATCGCGGTGCCCGGACGATCGAGCAGGTTCGCGAGCTGATCGTGGAGGCGCGGCAGTAGGGCCGCGCTTCTCGGCGGCCCGCGCGTGGCACCGAGGCCCGGCAACGGTCGATCGCCGGCATCGGATGCAAGGGGGATCGCCGCCGCGAGAGGTTCAGCCGACGAGCCGAACCTCGCTGACGGGGCCGCCGGTAAACGGCGCGCCGGGGTCGGCGATCACGCCGGAACCGCTGAAGCGGACCGGTGGCGGCATCACGCCCGTTCCGCTCTTGGACGTCCGGTACGATCGACCTGCATGACGCGGGCGAAGCGCATGTTGATGATCGCGAACGTGGGATTCGCCTCCGGTCGACCACGGACGAGTGAAGAAAGCGTCCGATGACGTCTGCGATCCGCTGCATGAGCGCGGCTTTGATTCCGGCGTCGATCCGCGTGTTACCCGTGATCGGGTGTGATAGCGGCGCCCCCGATGCGTCGTAGGCGAAGCGGGTTTCGGGCGTGCCGATTCTGCGGAGAAGTCGTCCGGCGTGTTTCCTCGAATCATCTGCCGTTCGACGCCCGGCAGGCCCATGTCCTGCGTCCCCACGTTCGGCGCACCGAACGTGCCGGCCCCGTCGGGGACACCTTCATGCCTCTGCCGCGTGGGATAATCGTCCCACCACAGCCCGATTCGGACGTGACGTCCGCCGATAATCACGGCAATCCGGGCATGCCGCTGAGAACGCCGACCTCGTGCAGGCTGCGCCGCGGCACCCTCATCCGGCATTCGCCCGGGTGCATGACGGTTCCGACAGGCACTGCCGGCAGCGTGCGCATCGGCATCCTCATCGAAGCGGCCGGCCCGAACAGACCCTCCGTCCGCGCGAGCTTGCGGGAGAGTGATCAGGGGCCGTGCGCCGCTTTCTGTGTTGACGTCCCTGCGCCTGGCCGGAGACGACAGACCGTGCCGCCGGCTGCGGTGGGGGCGACCGTGGCTTCGCCGTCTCGCCCTCGGCAGTTGTGTTCGGACATGCCATCGGGCCGGCGCGTTTTCCCGGCGTGTTCATGAAGTGCCCGTACACTTGCGATCCGGTTGGGGGGGGGCGTCTGAGGCCGACGGCTATGAGGTTTTCTGCCGATTCGCCAAGAGGTACGCCTCGGTGTAGAATGCAGTAAAGTGTGCAAGTTGGGCTGTTCGAGCATGACGATGTCCCGAGGAAGGCGTTCGCGCGTGTCGAGAGATCACAGAACCCGTAAACGCCCGTTTCGCCTCCTGCTGAGTTGCGCGGGGCGGCGCGTCGAGCTGATGAGTGCCTTCCGCCGGGCGGCGGACCGGATCGGTTTGCCGCTCAGGGTATTCGCCGCCGACGCGAGCTGGCTTGCCCCGGCGATGCACCTGGCGGATGAGGCCGTCCTTGTGCCGCCGGTGGAAAACGCCCGCTATATTCCGGAACTCCTGCGGTTTGTGCGGCGAGAGAAGATCGACATGATTGTGCCCCTGCTGGACCCGGAGTTGCCCAAAATGGCGGCGGCGCGGGAGCGGTTCGCCCGGGCCGGGGCGCTGGCGGTCATTTCGTCGCCGGAGGTGGTGCGCACCTGTCGCGACAAGATCCGGACGTTCCGGTTTCTCCGCCGTGCGGGCATCGATACCCCGGAGACCTGGACATGGCGCGAGGTGCTTGCGCGGCGGCGGCATCGATTTCCGTACTTCATGAAGCCGCGACGGGGCAGCGCCAGCCGAGGCAGCTATAAAATCCATTCCCTGGACGAGCTTCGAACGTTCGGTCGTCACGTACCCGAGCCGATCGTGCAGGAGTTTGTCCCGGGTATCGAGCACACGCTGGATGTCTACACAGGGCTCGACGGCGTCCCGCGGTGTGCGGTTCCGCGGCGCCGCCTCGAGGTTCGCGGGGGCGAAGTGGTCAAGTCGGTGGTGGTCAAGGACCCGCGGCTGATGGACGTCGGCTTTCAGGTGGCCCGCGCCCTCGGCGGCTGTGTGGGTGTCATCACGATCCAGCTCATCGTTACGCCGGAGGGCCGGATCCGCGTCATTGAGATCAACCCGCGTTTCGGCGGGGGGGCCCCGCTGGCCATTCACGCCGGGGCGGACTTCCCGCGGTGGTTGCTGGCTGCGGCCGTCGGCGATGAACCACGAATTCGCCCGGATGGCTACCGCGACGGCGAATGCATGATCCGGTTCGACGAGTCGGTTTTTGTGCTGGCCGACTCGCATCCGCCGAAGCACCGGCCCCGGTTTCTGCTGTGAATCCCGCGTAAGGTGTCCATATCGCCTTTTTCGGTAAGGCGGTCTCGTTCGTTTTCAGCCCCGTAGCGTGGCCCTCACCCGCAGCCCAACACGGGGACGGGCGTCCAGCCCGCTTCTGGGGTGTCAGCGGGTTGCGAGGATTTCGGGGCGTCACAGTCCACGTGTTTGCGGGACTACGCCCGGGAAGGTGGCCGTTTGGCGGCCGCCCGGGTTGCGCATCGACAACGTTTTGTCGATGCGGGCCGGGCGATATCCCAAAGCGGCCTTCGGGCGCAACCGAACACGGGCGCGCCGGCGGCCGTCATGCTGAGCGAAGCGAAGCATCTGGCTTCTCTGCGCCAATCCGCCGGATTCTTCGTCGCTGCCCTCCTCAGAATGACGGTAACCGTCCGGCCAACCACATCGGCGTAACCGCGGGGCTTCGCCGGGGGGGTCGGGTGTCTTGCGAGGGGTTCAGTTCGCGGGGATCGTGGCGGGTTGCCGTGTCTTCCACCGGTCGGGCAGGAACGGATCGAGCTGGCTGACCGGCGTGGCGGCGATCCGCGTCAG
>CAZZFA010000158.1:0-5545 GCA_964653435.1 uncultured Planctomycetales bacterium
GCGCCGATAGCTCAACTAGGCAGAGCAGCAGACTCTTAATCTGCGGGTTGAAGGTTCGATTCCTTCTCGGCGCATTGATGGAGGGTGTGCGCAAGTCTCGTCCGTTCAAGGGGTTTCGACCCGTCTCGTTCCGATCTCTTTTGGCGGCGTTCGCGGCGAAGCACCGGGGTTGACGGCCATCCCGTGGGAGGCGATGTGCACTGCCCCTGCGATTCGGCGCCATGCACGCAAGCCGGTCGGCCGGGACGCACAACACCATCACGCCTTGCCGCCGGCCGGCGCGGTCACGGCTACCCGATGTGCACCTGTGCCCTGCGGAACGAACCCGCCCCGTCCGACGAGCCGTCGTGGCAACCGAACGGATGGTCCGCGCAGCGGCCCCTGCCGCATCGATGCCATAATGCTCCGCCGGAGGTGGCCGAAGCAGCCCGGCCTCCTACAATGGCCCGTGTCTCGCCGGTTTACTGCAAAGGAGTGCGCAATGCTGACCAGCGGCAGAATCGTAAGGGGATGTGTGGCGGCGGTCGTCGGCTTCGTGCCCTTTCTCATGGGACAGGGCTGCCCCGCGCCGATCGCGGGCGGCGGAGCTGCGGGGCCGTCGCCCGTGCAGAACGTAACGCCTGCCGAAGCGTTTGCCCTGATCGAGGATCACAAGGGCGATCCGAACTTCGTCATCCTCGACGTCCGCAGCCCGGAGGAAGTCGGCGCGGGGCACATCGAAAACTCCATTGCGGTGTGTCTGCTGTGTACCGACGACTTCGCGGGCCTGATGCGGGACGCCGACAAGAGCAAGACCTACCTAGTGTACTGCCGAACGGGCAACCGCAGCGCCACGGCCTCGCGCATCATGGCGACAGAGGGCTTCGAGAAGATATACAATATGACCGGCGGCATCTCGCAATGGCAGGCCCAGGGCTACCCGGTGGTCCGGTAGCCGGACCCGGGGTCACACGGCCGGCCTCCAGGGTCCCGGCTCACGGCTCGGCCCTCCACGAAGGGAACGATCCGGCGGTGTTTACGCCTTGACGATCTTGTTGCGCCCGGTCTTCACGTTCGCGCAGGCGTTTCGCGTGTCGACGACCAGCTTCGCATGCTTCACGATGAACGCGTAGTCGTATGCGGAGTGGTCCGTCGAGATCAGCACGGCATCGTACGAGGCGAGCATCGCGGCGCTCAGCGGCTTGCTCTTCATGCCGAGGTTGTGCTCCCGCTGCCTCGGCGCGACCGGGATGTGCGGATCGTTGTAGTCCACGCGGCAGCCGCGCTTCCACAGCAGCTCGATCAACTCGATCGAGGGCGATTCACGCATATCGTCCACGTCCTTCTTGTACGCCAGTCCGAGCACGAGGATCTTCGCGCCCTTCATGGCCTTGCCGCGGTCGTTGAGCGCGTGGCCGAGCTGCTCGACCACGTACTCCGGCATGGACGTGTTCACTTCGCCGGCCAGCTCGATGAACCGGGCGGCCACGTTGTACTCGCGGGCCTTCCACGAGAGATAGAACGGGTCGATGGGGATGCAGTGTCCGCCGAGCCCCGGCCCCGGGTAGAACGCGGAGAACCCGAACGGCTTGGTCTTTGCAGCGTTGATGACCTCCCATACGTCGATGCCCATCCGGTCGAAGATCACCTTCAGCTCGTTGACGAGGGCGATGTTCACGCAGCGGTAGACGTTTTCAAGGATCTTGGCCGCCTCGGCCACCTCGCACGAGGAGACCGGTACGACGCGCTTGATCGCGCATCCGTACAGCGTCGTGGCGAGCTTGCTCGCCTGCGCGCCCATGCCGCCGACGACCTTCGGGATCGTCTCCGTGACAAAATCGGTGCGGCCGGGATCCTCCCGCTCCGGCGAGAAGGCGAGGAAGAAGTCCTTGCCCGCCCGGAGTCCCGTCTTTTCGAGGATCGGCTTGACCACCTCTCTCGTCGTGCCCGGGTAGGTGGTGCTCTCCAGAACGATGAGCTGCCCCTTGCGCAGGTTGGCGGCGATCGTCTCGGCCGTGCCGATGATGTAGGTCATGTCCGGGTCGCGGGTCCGGGTCAGCGGCGTCGGCACGCAGATGATGATCGCGTCGCACTGCCGCAGGTCGCCGGCCCGCGCCGTCGCGCGGAACTTCTTCGCCTTGACCAGGCCGGCGATCATGCTCGACGGGATGTGCTCGATGTAGCTCTTGCCCGCATTGAGCATGCGGATCTTCGCCGGGTCGATGTCGTATCCGAGCACGCGAAAACCGCCGCCGCAGAACGTTCGTACCAGAGGAAGCCCGACGTAGCCCATCCCGATGATGCCGACGAGGGCCTTACGGGATTCGATTTTCTCCAGCAGTGCGTTATCGGACATGAATCACTCCTTGTCAGATGTTCTCGCGCCAGATCTCGCGGGCATCTTAGTGCCCGCCGGGTCTCCCCGCAACGCGGGCGCAGCGCAGAAAACCGCCGCTGTCGCTTTGACCTGTATCGGACTCGAACGGGCGTTGCTATAATACGGCCCGTTTTTTCGTCGCTCCAGGAGGCAAACGGATGGAGATCCCGCTCGCTCGGCCGGACATCACCCCCGCAGAAATCGACGCCGTCGTCGCCGTGATGAAGACACCGCACCTTTCGCTCGGCCCGAAACTCGCGGAGTTCGAGGCGGCCTTCGCCCGCTACTGCGGCACGCAATACGCGGTGGCCATTTCCAGCGGCACCGCCGCGCTGCATCTGTGCATGGCGGCGATCGGCATCCGCCCCGGCGACGAGGTGATCAGCACGCCGTTCTCGTTCGTGGCGTCAAGCAACTGCATCCTGTTCGAGGGCGGCCGTCCGGTTTTCGTGGACATCGACCCGGACACCTGGAACATCGATCCCTCCCGGATCGAGGCGGCGATCACACCGAGGACGCGAGCGATTATCCCGGTGGACGTTTTCGGCCAGCCGGCGGACATGGATCCGATTCTGGCGGTCGCCCGCAAACACGGCCTTTGCGTGGTCGAGGACTCCTGCGAGGCGCTCGGGGCGCGGTATCACGGCCGGCGGGCGGGGGCGCTCGGCGACGTGGGCGTCTTCGGCTTTTATCCGAACAAGCAGATCACCACGGGCGAGGGCGGGATGATCGTCACGAACAACGAGTCGATCGCCCGAATCGCCCGCTCGATGCGCAACCAGGGCCGCGGCGAGGGGGCCGGCTGGCTCACCCACGAGCGGCTCGGCTACAACTTCCGCCTGAGCGACATCAACTGTGCGCTGGGGCTCGCGCAGCTCCGCCGGATCGATGAGATCCTCGCACGGCGAACCCGCGTTGCGGAGATGTATCTCCAGCGCCTGGCGGGGGACGATCGTCTCCGTACCCAGAAGATCATTCCGGGCGTGGAAATGAGCTGGTTCGTCTTCGTCGTGCGACTGGCAGACCGCTACGGCGAGGCCGATCGCGACCGGATCATGGCCGAGCTTCGCGCACGGAGTATCGGCTGCAACCGGTATTTCACGCCGATTCACCTCCAGCCGTATATGCGTGAGCGGTTCGGCTTCAAGCCGGGCGACTTCCCCGTCTGTGAGGCCGTCGCGGCCCGCACGATCGCCCTGCCCTTCTACGGGGCGATGACCGAGGCGGAGGTGGACGCCGTGTGTGATGCGCTGAGATCGCTTCTGTAGGCAACGGGGCGCGCGGTGCCATCTCCGCGACGCCTGCGGCGGCCCGGGGCATTCTACGAATCCGAGAGGAGCCTGAGCTGCGCCCGGGCGCGGGCGACGGCGTCGTTGTGAGCCTGCCGCGTGGTCTCGTCGTGGATCTCGATCCGCTGGGCCTCGTCGAGCGCCCGCTGAGCGGCGGCGCGATCGATCGCCTCGGGCGCGATCGCCTTCTGCGTCAGGACGGTCAGCCGGTTCCCGAGCATCTGGGCGAAGCCGCCGTCCACGAACCACTTCTTCGCGCCAACGTGGTCCCGGATGCGCAGGACGCCGATGCCCAGCTTGCACAGCAGCGGCGCGCGGTCATGAAGGATGCCGATCTCGCCGTCGTGGGCGGGCAGGGCCGCGAACTGCACGGCGCCCTCGAAGACCTTGGCGTCGGGCGTGACGATCGCACATTCGAACGGTTGTCCCTCTGGCATGCCCGGCACCTTACACGGATGCCGGTCGCGGGTCAATCGGCCACGGCTCGGGGGGCCGGGTTCCGAAATCCTGCGTGTCCATGGCGGCGCCCCTTGCACCGGCGCCGCGTGTGCCCGGTGCGGTTGTGCGGGCACGAACGGTTCCATAGAATCCGCGCATCTGCGATGAAACTGCCGCCGTTGCCAAATCGATGGAACGTTTCCCCGAAGCGGGCAATCGCCATTCAGAAGTCGCTCGCAGACCGGGTGCGGATCGAGCCGTTGGCCGGCTCTGTGCGGCTGGTGGCCGGCGCGGACGTCACCTACACAAGCGACAAGACATCGTCTGTGGCGGGGATCGTGGTGTGGAACGTGGAGCGGCGGGAGGTGATCGAGACGGTGGTCGCACGACGGCGGATTGCGTTTCCGTATGTGCCGGGGCTGCTCTCGTTCCGGGAGGCGCCGGTCGTGCTGGCGGCCGCGCGTCGGCTGCGGAACGTGCCCGACGTGTTCATGCTCGATGCGCAAGGATACGCGCACCCGCGGCGATTCGGGCTGGCGTGCCATGTGGGCGTGTGCCTGGAGCGGCCGAGCCTGGGCTGCGCGAAGAGCCGGCTGTGCGGTGAGCACCGGGAGCCCGGGCAGCGGCGCGGCTCGACGGCCAGGCTCATGCTCGACGGGGAGCCGATCGGGGTGGCGCTTCGCACGCGCGACGGTGTGAAGCCGGTCTACGTGAGCGTGGGGCATCGGATTACGCTTGCGGATGCGGTACGGGTCGTGCTGGCGTGCTCAATCGGGTATCGGCTGCCGGAGCCGACGCGACTGGCGCATCAACTGGTCACGCGCGAACGGGGACGGGTGTGAGGCGGGCGCGGGTCGGGCCCGAGCGCTCCGTCGCCCCTGATGCGCTTCTCGACGTTATCCACACGCGCACGGCGGCGCCGGCGCCGGAGGCGAAGCGCCTGTGCATGACTCGGCGGCACATCGGGCGGTCGATGGGGGATCCGGTCGCGGCGGGCAGGCACGCCACTGCGTGCCGTTTCGTTCCACGAGGCGCGAGAAAACAGAATGGCGAAGGCACGCGGACGCGCGCCCTGCATGGCTACCGGCTCGGCGGACCTGTCCCGGGGCGGTGCGTGGTTGAATCGCGGCCAAACGCCGCCGTGCAACTGACCCCATCGGGATTCGAACCCGAGTCGCCGGCTTGAAAAGCCGGTGTCCTAGGCCACTAGACGATGGGGCCGACGCGGAAAACGCAAGAAAGCCAAACGGCCCGCCGGCGGAAGCAGGCGGCCGCGGGGCCGTTGGAACAATCCCGGTTATTCGCTCCCTGACGCTTACGGCCGATCCGTCATGCGGGCGAATCGGCCGTCACCGACGTCACAGTGTAGCCCCTCTTCCGGCCCGCGTCAACGCGGCGATCGATGGTGGGTGCATGGCCGTAGTTGCAGACGGTGGGCGGCGGGCATTCACCAGGCCCGGCT
>CAZZFA010000159.1:0-5218 GCA_964653435.1 uncultured Planctomycetales bacterium
GACGTACCGCCCCTGGCCCGGAATTCGGCGCCGGCCGACAAGAATCCAGGCGATACCAGTGTAACGCAGCCTCCGGCCGCAGCCGGACGTGGGGGACCGGCGTCTCGCCCGCTTTCGAAGTCGAATCGGCACGCAATGGCGTGGCCTGCCCCTGTTATGCTGTCCGTTTGACAAACCCGGCAGGCGGCCGGACGCTTACGCCGGATGCCGCGGATCATGCGGCGTGTGTGCCGGGAGGAGCGCAGATGGAACGATGTGGTCGGGATTGCGGATGTCGGGACGTTTCGCGGCGCGAGTTTCTGCAGATCGGTGCCGCCGTGACGGCCGCGGGCCTTGTCGCCGGGGGGCGCACGGCGACGGCAGCGCCCGGGGAGTTCCCGCCGAGTTGCCGGACGCCGCCGCCGAAGGAGTGGTTCGACGCGCTCTTCGAGCGGGGCCGGACGCCGGAGTACCGGGGCGAGGCCCTGCGGAATGTCGCCTTTCCGCTCGGCGGAATCGGCACGGGCACGGTCTGGCTGAGCGGCAACGGGCGGCTGACGGCATGGCAGATCTTCAACAACATCAACCGCTCCTGCCAGGTCGATGACAGCTTCTTCGCTGTTCGCATCGAGGAGGACGGCAAGCCGCCCGTGGTCCGCGCGCTGCAGATTCCGCCCGTCGGCCCGTTTCAGGGCGTCGAGTCGGTGCGGTTCACGGGAGAATACCCGTTCGCATACATCGACTTCGAGGATCCGGCGTTGCGCGTGAAGATCCGGCTCGAGGCGTTCAATCCGATGGTCCCTCTCAACGATCGCGATTCCGGCATCCCGTGCGCGATCTTCCGCATTGTGGCCACGAATCCCGGCGAGAAGCCGGTGCGCGTGTCCGTGCTCGCGTCGGTGCAGAACGCCGTGGGGCATGAGGGCCGCGGGGCCTCGGTGGGCGTGGAGCATCCGACGTACGGGCGAAACGTCAATCGCGCGATCAAGGACCCGCGCATGGTGGCCGTGAGTCTGTATGCGGAACCCGGTACGCCGGCGGAACTGAGCCGGGGCATGATGCTGTACCTCGACGAGGATCTGCCCGCCGGAGGCGACGCCTGGCCGGTGCGGAACCTCACCGTGCGGAGTGTCGGGCCCTCGGCCGACGACTCGGGGGCGGATGCGGTCTACTGGATTCGCTCCGGGGACCTGAAACGCATGGGCGGCTCGGCGCTTACGGCCATCGCCCGCGCCGTCCGAAACGGGGCCACGCTCGTCGTGAGCGGCTGCGACAACCCGCTTCTGAAAAGGGTGAAGGGCGACCCGGGCGACGAGGGCCCGCGCGACGAGGAGACTTTTGCCGCGTTCGAGGGGCCGACATACGGGTCGTGGAAGGCGCAGGGGACCGCCTTTGGCGAGGCCCCCGCACGCGGCACGATGCCGCGCCAGCAGACGGTGGGCGGCTACCTGGGCGGCGGTCTTGTGAACACGTTCAACCCGGACGACAACGCGCAGGGGACGTTGACCTCGCCCCCGTTCACGATCCGCAGGCGATACATCACGTTCCTCATCGGCGGCGGAAACAAGCCGGGCAAGTGCTGCCTGAACCTCCGGGTCGGCTCCCGGATCGTCCGCACGGCCACGGGCAAGGACAGCGAGGTGCTGGAGCGACGGCAGTGGGACGTACAGGATCTGCTCGGCCAGGAGGCGGTGTTCGAAATCGTCGACGAGCAGACGGGCGGATGGGGGCACATCCTGGTGGATGATATCCGCCTGAGCAATCTGCCGACGGAAGCCGTCACGAAGGCCGAGGCGGCGGCGTGGAACGATCTGCTGCCGATCTTCCTTGAAGCGCCCGATCCCAAGGCACCGAAGCAGGAGCGCACGATCGAGATCGACCGGACGAGGCCGGAGTTCGCCGCCGTCACGATCGACCGGATCCGCGTGTCCGTCTCGCCGGATCGGAAATTCGCCGGCGTGGGCGACCAGGCGACGGTAGCGGCGAAGTTCGCCGACGGAACGCCGGCGATCCTGACGGCCGCGCGCGACAAAGGCCGCGTCTTCGTCATTCCGGCGGATCTGCCGGGCGTCGGCGACAACGACCCCGTGCGCCGGCGCGACGCCTGCGTATCGTTCCTGGCCGGCCTCGCGGGTATCCGCTTTCAGCCGGCGGCGGGCCGGCCGGCCTCGGCGCCCTCCTTCGGCACGATGTGCCTGGCCACGCCCGGCCCGGATGCGACGCGCCTGACGGGCTGGCGCGATCGCCGCGTATTGCTCGATCAGTTTGCGAGGAACGGAGCCCTCGAGGGGCCGCTCGACCAGGACGGACCCACCGGGCCGGGCACGACCGTGAACGCCGCCCTCGCTGCCGATCGAATCGTCGCGCCCGGCGCGTCCGCCGATGCGGAGTTCGTGCTGACGTGGCACTTCCCGAACCAGTACTACCCGCACCACGCCTGGCAGGCCGGGCGGAGCAGCGGCGCCGCCGTCGGCACCATGTACGCCAACTGGTTCCGCGACGCCGTGTCCGTCGCGGCGTATGTGATCAGCGATCGGGCGCGGCTGCGCGAGCAGACGGAGCGTTTCCGCCGCTGTCTGTATGATTCGACGCTGCCGGCTTATCTGGTGGACTGCATCGGCGCGAACGCGTCCATCCTGCGCAGCCCGACCTGTTTCCGCATCAAGGACGGCACGTTTTATGGATTCGAGGGTTGCGGAGCGGACGGCGGGTGCTGCCCGATGAACTGCAACCACGTCTGGAACTATGAGCACACGCTCTCGAAGTTGTGGCCGTCGCTCGAGCGGAATATGCGCGTGACGGAGCTGGAGTACAACCAGCAGCCCGACGGTGCGATCGACCACCGCGTGGGCGTGCCGCGCGGCACCCCGGCGCGGTCTGGCCCCGCTGCGGACGGGCAGTGCGGCGCCGTGCTGAAGGCATATCGCGAACACCTCCAGAGCGCCGACCGGGAGTTTCTCGACCGACACTGGCCGCAGATCCGCAAGGCGATGGACTTCGCGATCGCCACCTGGGACGCGAACGCCGACGGCGTCATGGACAAACCCCAGTTCAACACGTACGACACCGTGATTCACGGGCTCAACACGTTCGTCACTTCGCTGTACCTTGCCGCGCTGCGGGCCGCCGAGGAGATGGCCCTGCGGATGAAGGATTCGGCGGCCGCGAAGCGCTACCGCGGTCTGTTCGAGAGCGGCCGCCGGCTTTGCGCGGAGAAGCTCTTCAACGGCGAGTACTACATTCAGATCACCGACAACCTCAAGCACGGCTACGGGAACGGATGCTTCTCGGATCAGGTCGTCGGGCAGTGGTGGGCGCGGGTGCTGAATCTGGGCGACATCCTGCCGGCCGAACAGGTCCGTTCGGCGCTGCAGGCGATCTACCGGCATTCATGGCTTACGTCGCAGAAGGGCTTTCAGGGTACGCAGCGGTATCTCCAGTTCGCCGACGGCGACGACAAAGGGCTGCTGATCTGCACGTGGCCCCGGGGCAGTCGTCCGCCCGGCGACGATCCGATCCTGTACCGCGACGAGGTCTGGACCGGCGTGGAGTATCAGGTGGCGGCGCACATGATCTACGAGGGGTTGTTGCGCGAGGGGCTTGCGATCGTCAAGGGCGCCCGGGAGCGATACAACGGCCTCAAGCGAAATCCCTGGAACGAGATCGAATGCGGCGACTACTACGTGCGGGCGATGAGCAGTTGGACGCTCCTGCTCGCCGCACAGGGCTATCGGTACGACGGGACGGCGCGGGCCCTGGGCTTCGATCCGCGCCTGCGGCCGGACGATCACCGCTCGTTCTTCAGCACCGCCGAGGGCTGGGGGCAGTTCGCGCAGAAGCGGTCGGGCAACATACAGACCAACCGGCTGTCCGTGGCCTGCGGCCGATGCGAGATCGAGCGGCTGGAGCTGGGGTTGCCCGCCGGCGCCAGGACGGCCCGCGCGGCGGCCGAGGTCGGCGAACGAACGCTCGCGCCGAAGGTCTCCGTCTGCGAGGGCGCGGCGGTTCTGGCCTTCGACGTGCCGGTGATCCTCCGAGCGGACGAAACGTTGAACGTCAGGATCGAGTGGGCCTGAGCCCGTGCGTGTGAGGGGGTATAATGCGGCGATGGCCGACAGGTACGCCCTGGAACTGAGGCTGGCCGGCCGCCGCTGCGTGGTGGTCGGCGGCGGTTCGGTCGCAGCGCGGAAGGCGGAGACGCTCGCGCGGGCCGGGGCCGAGATCCACGTGGTCGCCCCGGTAATCGATGCCGCCATCCGCTCGCTGCCCGGCGTCCGATGCCACGAGCGGCCGTATTCGCCCGATACGCTCGAGGGCGCGGTTCTGGTTTTTGCGTGCACGAACGACCCGGCCGTCAATCGCCGGGTTGCCGACGACGCCCGGGCCGCCGGCGCGTGGGTGAACGTCGCCGACGACCCGGCCAATTGCGATTTCCGCGTGCCGGCGTCGCTGGAGCGCGGCGACTTCCGCATCACCGTCAGCACGGGCGGCGCCAGCCCGCAACTGGCCGCCAACGTGCGCCGGCGTCTGGAGCCGCTTTTCGGCCCGGAGTACGGCGCGCTTGTGGAGGAGTTGCGCCGCGCCCGGGCAATCGTACTCGAACGGATCAGCGACCCGCAGGTCCGGCGCGAGGTGTTCGAGGTGCTGGCCGGCGAGGAATCGATCGCACGGCTGGCGTCGCAGGGCGTTGCGTCCTGGCGCGAGTGGTTCGAGGACATCCTGCGCCGCCGGGCGTAGGCCGGCGTACGTCCCCGACAAACCGGCAGGCCGGGCCCGTCCCCGGCGTCGCGTACGGCGTGTCTGTGGGTGCATGGCCGCCTTGCGGTGCGTGTATGGCGAAGGCGTGGCAAGCCTGGCGGAATCCGGCCCGGCAGAGCGCAAAGGCAAGAGCGGGATGAGCGTCCGGTCCCAGCGATTGAACGCGTAGGGTCTTGCGTCGCAGCTATTGCGAGCCTTGTGCGCGGCGCGTCTTGTGCGCGGCGCGTCTTGCGTGCGGCGCGTCTTACGCGCGGTGCGCCTTGCGCGCGGTGCGTCTTGCGTGCGGCGCGTCTTACGCGCGGTGCGCCTTGCGCGCGGCATGCCTTGCGGGCATGTATCGCGATGCGGCGGTAGCGCCGACCGTCATTCTGAGGAGCGCAGCGACGAAGAATCTGGCTGATTGGCGCAGAGAAGCGGGATGCTTCGCTTCGCTCAGCATGACGGCCGCGGGCGCGGCCGTGTTCGGTTGCGGCCGAAGGCC
>CAZZFA010000160.1:0-5031 GCA_964653435.1 uncultured Planctomycetales bacterium
CGTGCGTCCGGCGCCGCCATGTTGGGCTGCGGGCCACGCCCGCGCTGGGGGGCTGTTTACGTTGCGGGAGCCGGGGTGACCAGGGAAGCGAGCGACAAATGAGGGATGTCCCCCTGTCTGCTCCGGCGCGCCGCGTTCCGTGACGCCGTCGCCCCTCAACTTCGGGGGATGTGGTTTGTGCAGCGGACACACAATCCGCCCCCCCCTCGTCACGAACGAACCTGTCCCTTTTCTCGGGACCTCACTGCGCGCGGAACGTGTAGGTGTAAGTCACTCCCGCAACCTGGAAGTAGTCCTCCAGGCCGCCGGTGCCGCCGACGGTCGATTGGTAGGCCGCATCGCGGCAGTAGATCGTGATCTTGAGGGTATCGCCGACGGCGCCGTCGCGGACGGGGAAGAGGACCGTGTGCGAGTCGGTAACCTTCCACCCGTTGGCGCCCGAGAGGTTCTTGCTGCGCCCATTGACGTACGTGCTGCGATAGGGATTATTGACTTCCTCGTCGCCGTCCTTGACATAGATGAGGGCGGTGATGTCCGGGATTACCTCGGGGGCGTGCACGTACTTGTTGATGTCGGCAGTGCACGTCATCATCACGGAAATCGGAATACCCACTTCCTGGCCGGGCTCCAGTGTTGACGGAGGCGCGGTCCAGGTGCGTTGCGCGGAGATGAACAGCTCTTTGTCGTACGACACGTCGCCCAATTCCGGGTCAAACGCGGATACATGCACCGTCCAGCGCACGCCGGTGGTCGCCTGATCGCCGGTGGCGGTCGCAGAGAACGTGTAGGGGCTGACGGCGGCCGCCGGCCGGGCAAAGTACCTGGTGTCGGTCAAGGTCCATTTACCGCGGGAACAGGTGCCGAATTCGATGGCCGCCAGCGTTTGAAGGGCGACGTCGTTCGCCAGGCCCGGCTCTGTGAATTCTCCTGGGTTGCGGGGAGAGCCAAAGTACTGCTCGTGGTCAAGGTCGCCCAGGTCGAGAGCGCCGCCCGTCGGGCCCACGCCGGCGCCGGCCATGGAGGCGATCGGTACGGCCCCGTCGCTATCGCCGACCACGTGCCCGGCGAACGGGCTGTTTGGATCGGCCATCAACCACGGCGTCACCAGCGCGCCGATCGCGGTTTCCCCACCTGTCAGCGTCGGGTAGCGGAACCAAAAGCCGCCGATCGTGATCGTGGGACGTTTGCTGGTCACTCCGTAGAAGAAGAAGTACTTGTAGCTCATCCGGTAGATGTCGTCCCCGTTCAGCGTGCGCAGGTTGTGGCAATAGAGGTAGGGGCCGTCGTCGAGGTCGAAGGTCTGCAAGGTGCGGTCATCTCCGGCGATCGATTCCCCGTAGGTGAACAGGCTGGCCAGGGCCAGGTTGCGAGGGGTGGTGGTGTGGCTGTTGGCCCAGCGGAGGTCGCGCTGCCCGGGGCTGTCAACGGCCATGTCGTCCACGGCTCGCCGCAGCGCGAAGAGGGTGTTGTCGATGTTCTCCAGCGGGAATGTGACCACCCCGTCAGGACCGGCCCGGTAGGCGCCGTGCGGGGCGCCGAGGACGTAGCGCAGCGTCGTGAGCGCACTGCCCAGGTGAGGCGTGCCCCAGGTAATCAGGCGCTGGAATGCGGCCTGGACCGGACTGCTGAACAACTGAATCGCGGCGCGCGACACCAGCCCCCCCATCGAGTGGGCCACGATGTAGACCCGCAGGTCCGGGTTGGCGGCGACCAGCGGTCCAAGTTCGGCATTCACCGCCTCGGCGAACGACTGGTCCAGGCGCTTGACGCCGGCGGTCTCAGTGAAGATTGGCCGGTACGTCGGGTAAATGAACTCGTAGAAGGCCGTACACTCCAGCGCATCCTTCCTGGTTTCGAGTACTGCCTTGTAGACATGCGTCCACACGTCGCGCTTGTAGGCGTAATGCCACGGGGCGCCGATTTCAGCCGTCTCGTATCCCAGGCGCTCTTTCTCATTGTGTCCGTGGACGAGGATCACAACCGTTTGGAGGGGCGGAGCGTTCGCTGAGCGGCCGCTGGAGGGCACACGGGCTTCGTTTGCGCCGGCGCTGGGTTGCATGAGAACCAGGGCTGGGTCGATGGACCAGTTGGCGCTGCCGCTGAAGCTCCCCACCACGTACCGGATCTGCCGCGGCTGGATCGTCCTTTGCTGTTGCGGCGTGCGTGGCTTGGCCGTTCGTGCGTTATTCACCGCCAGATCGGAGGCGATCGAGTCTGGGAACAGGTAGTCGGCGACCACGATCGTGCCCTGCTCGTCCAAACGGTGCACGGGCAGAAACGCAACGTGGCCCGGCCGCGCCTCGTCGCCAAGCTGCAAGTCTCCAATCCGCGCGACCGTCAGCGTTATCGGGTTTACGCCTTCAATCTCCCCGGACGGGAACACGATCGTCGGTACTATGTTGCCAACCCGTGCGCCCTGGGCGACGGGATCAAAGGAGCGGAACGTGACCGTGCGCATGAAGGCCGCCGTGCCGATCCCGTACCCGGAGAGGTCCACCTCGTTGCCTGTCTTGCTCAAGGTGAGCTCGGTAAGCTCGACGGAGCTGCCGGGCAAGATCGGCGGCATCATCAGACGGGTGCCGTCGGAGAGGCTGAGGTCCGCGTATGTCTCACCCCGTATTGTCACCGGACCGCTGTCTTCAACCGCCCCATTGCCGCCGTTTGAGGAGGAGTCGGTGGGAGAACACCCGCCCAGAACACAGGCCATTGCGACAGGCAGCGCAATCGCCCAGAAGCGAAACGCCGACCAGACGGTTGACAGCATACGCACCTCCTTGCCGAGCGTCCGCGACAAGTGACGAGGGCCAATAACTGGACTCTTGCGACTCAATGCTATAGCAACAATATCGGCTAAGGATCGTCTCCAACGCCTGAAAAACCGCGGCCAGCCCGCCAATAGCAGCGGATACAGGCGGTTCGGCGCAATCCGGATGGTCCCTGCCCCAGGATGCTTCTGTTCAGCGTTTCCAGGCGGCCGGGATGACCGTTGCAGGACGCTGGCCGAAGGTATCCCAAGGCGGCCGTCGGCTGCGACCGGACACGGGCGTGCCGGCCCCCGTCATGCGGAGCGAAGCGAAGCATCCGGCTCCTCTGCGCCAATCCGCCGGATTCTTCGTCGCTGCGCTCCTCAGAATGACGGGTAGCGCTGCTGCCGTAGCGCGATCCAGGCACGCAAGGCGTGCAAAAGCGGCGACGGAAGACTGTACCGCTCCATGCGACGTCCCCGCACGCATCTCCTGGAGAAGATAGCTCGTCTTGATGGCCCGGGGTGGCCGATGGGATTCCTGTCGCCGTCCGCGGCCGTCCGTGGGGCGACGCGACCTGGGTGCAGCAGACCGCCCAACGACTGGGCCTGCTGTTCACGCTGAGGAACCCCGGCCGACCCAAGAAGCAGGCAAGACATGAGTAATGTCCCCTTTTCTGCTCCGATGGCTAAAGCCGCGACGACGATGAGCCGTTTACGATCGTTCCGCATCATGGCAGTTCCTCCGCTGCGCGGATGCTTCCTTCTGAATATGGCTTCTCCGGGGTGCCCGCCGCCCACGGGGGAGGTGCTTCGTTCGACCGGGTGGGCGGGAGACAGCTCACCATGACTACCGCCGGTTGCGCGGGGAGCAGGGCTGATCTTCGCGGCGCCGCTTCTTCAGGAACTGGAGCCGAACGCACGGGCGGAAGCGGTCGCCTGCCCACGCCACCGGCTGTTGTTCATTACAGCTTTAATGATACCGAATGGCCCAGCGGGAGTCGTTGCCGGACCGGCGAAGACGGCCCCCGTTGATCTCCCCGGCTCCGCTGAACATGAGCATCACTTCCGGCGGGCGGAATCCGAAGATCCTTTGGCGGCGAGGGCCTCCTGCTGACGCCGACGCAATAAGTCGGTCTGCTCCCTCCAGAACTGCAACTCCTGCTCGGGCGTCATCCCGGCGGTCTTCGCCTGCACGGCCGCCGCACCGCGGCGCTTCATCTCCACGCAGTCAAACGTCTTGGTCTTCATACTCGATCACCTCACGGGGGGAGTAGATCCCCAGGGCGGCATACCCCAGCGAGCCGTTGACACCATTGTACAGCGCGATCTTCCGGTAATGAACGATGTGCTTGAAGTTCCAGCTCACGATCACGGCGCACGCGGACACCGTCGCCAACGCGACGTGGAGGGCGTCGTTCGCCCACTGACCGCTGACGATGCCAGCCTCGATATAGGCGTTACGCAGGGCCAGGGCCTCATCGGTCACGTCCACGATCTCGGCGAGCGGCAGGGTCTCGGCGAAGAGGTTCTTCACCTGCTCCGGCGCGGGCTCCATTTCAGCTTGCACAACGCCCGAGGAGACCAGCTCGAAACGTCCGAGGCGAACCTGCTCGAAGAAGCGGGCGGTCGGCTCCTCAAACTCCTCGTCGAAAGCCCCGCCGAACACGGACGTGTCTGCATATACTCGGAGTTTTCGCATGCGCACCTCCCGGATCGCTCCGGGATGCGAGCAGGGATCCTCGCACCGGTAGTTCGCGGGCCCTGCCGCCGGATCAGCGGTCGTTACCGTGATTATCCCACGTCGGCTCGGACAAGTCCACGTTTCGCGTGCCCTGCCAGGGGCCCGGCGGCCTCAGGTAGACCAGGAACAGTGTGACCGGCCGGTCGGCGAGGATGGTCTCCAACGACTCGTTGAAGAGGTGCTGCTGGATGATCGCGCGGGCCTGCTCGGGCGTCGGGCGCGGGCCGGGGCCGCGCCCGACGGCCTGGATGAGGTGTAGCCGGACGGAAAAGGGGACATTACTGATTATTGACGACAGGGGCGTGATCGGGTACCCTGATGTACATGCCTCGGACTGCTCGAGCGATTCAGGCGGACGTCGTGTACCATGTTCTGAACCGCGGGAACGGGCGGATGTGCCTCTTTCACAAGGACGCGGACTTCGCGGCGTTCGAGGAGGTCCTGGCGGAGGGGCTGGAACGCTACCCCGTCGAGTTGTTCACGTATTGCCTGATGAGCAACCACTGGCACCTGGTGGTGCGGCCGCGGACGGGGCCGGCGTTGG
>CAZZFA010000161.1:0-4923 GCA_964653435.1 uncultured Planctomycetales bacterium
ATGCTTCGCTTCGCTCAGCATGACGGCTGCCGGCGCGGCCGTGTTCGGTTGCGGCTGAAGGCTGCCTTGGGAGCATCGACGGTGAACGTGCCGGCCTACTTCATGAGGCGCCGCAATGCCGGGCGGGGCGCGGCGGAGGCATCGGCCCCGGCGCTCTGGAGCACCTGCAAGGCGATGACGAAATCCGCGCCCGTGAGGGTCTGCCCGGCGCTGAGTTCAATGACGGCCGGCTCGATCGTCGAGGGCAGCGCGCCGCACAGGTCGCCCATCTCGCAGATCAGGCCGTTGCGGTCCCGGTCCGTGCCGGCGTAAATCGCGTAACGACCGGGGGGCAGGTCGCGGACGAGATAGGCGAAGGCCGTCGTGGCGTCGGTTTCGGCCTCGCCGATCGTCTCGAGGGTGACCGGATCGACGACGAGGACGTAGATCGGTTCGTCGGTCGTGCCGTTACCCCCGACGGCCATCCGCACCTCCACACTCTGGGAGGCGAGGGAAGCCGCGTCGAGCGTGACCCGACCGCGATAGGTTCCCGGGGCCAGGCCCGCGCGGTTGACCGACACGACGAGTTGCGTCGCGTTCGCGTTGCTGCTGCGGCCTTCCACGTTCGCCGCGAGCCATCCCTCTCCGACCAGCGTCTCCGCGGCGACGTTCGTGATCGTCAGCATGCCGCCGCCCGTATTGCTGATTGCAACACGGAGCGTGGTGTCCGTTGTGCCGAAATCGAGAGCGCCCGTGCTGAGCGTCAGCCGGGGGTTGAGCATGCCGACGCCGCCGGCGCGGCGGCGAGCCTCCTGCACGGCGGCGGCGGCATCCACAAGTCCGTAGCCGTAGATGTCGTCGCGCCCCGCGTTGCCGAGGTCGCGTGCGGTGCTCTGAAGGATGTCGCGGACATCCGCGGCCGTGAGGGCCGGGTTGGCCGCGAAAAGCAGCGCGGCGACGCCGGCGACGTGCGGCGCGGCCATGCTGGTGCCGTTTTCGAAGCGGTATTGATACCGGATCTGCCCGCCGGCGTCGGAGGCGGCCGTGCTGAGCACGCCGTCGGCCCAGCCGTCGCCGTTGACATCGCTGCCGAGATTGCCGCCGGGCGCGACGAGGCTGACCCACGGGCCGTAGTTGGAGTACGGCGCCCGTTGCATCGACAGGTCCACCGCGCCGACGGAAACGACTTCGCCATAGGCGCCGGGATACGAAGGAAGCGAAGAGTTCTCATTGCCCGCGGCCGCCACGACGAGACAGCTTGCGGAGGCGGCCTGGATGGCGGCGTGAATCGCATCCGAGCCGGGCACGCCCGCGCCCCCGCTGAGGCTCAGGTTGATGACGTTGGCCTTGCGCGTCGGCAGACGCCCGGAGATGTTAGCCAGGCTCGCGGCGTACCGGATGGCCTCGCTCACATCGAAGTCACTCCCGCCGCCGACGCCGACGGCGCGAAGCGGCATGACCTTGCCGAGCCAGGTGACGCCGGCGACGCCGATGCTGTTGTTCGTGCGGGCGGCGATCGTGCCGGCAACGTGGGTCCCGTGGAAACTGCTCTGGCCGGGACCGCCGAACAGGTCGCCGGGGTCTTCGGGGTCGGCGTCGCGTCCGTCGCCGTCGCGGGCGCTGACCGGATCGGCGATGAAGTCATAGCCGTCGGCGGTCAGGCGGCCGGCGAGGTCCGGGTGGCGCGACACGACACCCGTGTCGATCACGGCCACGACGACGTCATCGCTGCCGGTGATGATATCCCATGCCTGGGGCAGGTTGATCAGCGGGTAGTGCCACTGGACGCCGTAATGCTCGTCATTGGGGACGACGGCGACGCGACGGACGTAGTTCGGCGAAGCGGCGAGGACGCCGGGCTGGGCGGCGAGGCAATTGGCGGCCGCGCAGGTGAGGGCCGCACGCTGCCTCGGGGCGAGAAGCTTGTTCGGCGTTTGCCGGGCGCGGCACAGACCCGAGGGCGAGGCTTCGATCAGTGTCAGCCCCGAGGCCGCCAGGGCGCGGGCACGCATCGCCTCGTCGGCGGCGGGGTCGAAGGTGACAAGCACCTCGTCGGGGACGATCCGGCCGGCCACCTCGTCGAATGAGCCGGAGGCGGCAGACGGCGGAGAGCCTTTCGCCGTGGCAGCGCGGGCGGCAGCGGGCTGCGTGGCGGGTGACGCCGCCTGCGTGAAGGCGACCTCAAGCTGATACGCCCCGGAACCGCTGTAGGGAAGGACGACGAGGACGAAGGAGCCTTCGATGTCGAACGAACCGGTCTCGGGTGCGTCGGGGGAATCAAAGCACTGAACAAAGGTGGGCCCGCCGGCGTTGCCGGGGTAGCAGTCGAGGTGGGTGAAATCGTACACGCCGATGTCGAAGTCGTTGCGGCGTGCAATGCCCTGGGTGGCATAACTCAGCTTCAGCGAGACGCCGACGCGCCCGGGGGCGCTGAACTGATAGGCGTCGAAGGTGTCGTCCCGGGCGGAGGTGTTTCCGAAGATGATGTACTTGTCGTCCGGGGCGGCGGCGGCAACGAATTGTGCCTGATCGATGGTGTTATTGGGCTCGCGCTCGTAGACGGCGACCTGGCCGGCGGCCTGCTGCACGGTGATGGTGCCCGCGACGGACGCGACCGCGGGCGGCGCGGCCGGCGACGACGGGCCTGATGGTGTGGTCTCGGCCGGCGGCGAGGACGACGGCGCAGGCGGTTCGAAGCATGCGCCGATCAGGGCAAGAAGCACCGCGACGACAAGCCGCGCGGCGTCGCGGCCGCCGCCTCCGCCTGCAAGGTTACGCCCGCCCTCCATGACGCCCTCCGCGCGCGCCCGACCTGTCGAAAACAACGCTGCGACAGACCCTCATTGCAAAACGCTCGTGCCGGGAACTCATTTCCGCTGATTGCATTGTATCCGACGACGGGGCGGAGGCCAGCGCCGCTTACGTTCCCCCTGCCGCGGGCACACAACAGAGCCCTTGCGCAGTGTGTCGCCCTGTTGTCCGGCCCGCGCCGGGGTCGCGCGAGGTCTTCCTGTTGACGCGACCGCGCCGCCGGGGCACGATAGCGCTTCATGAGATTCTTTACCCCCGTCGTAACGGCGGCCCTCGGTCTTCTGCTGTGTCTCGCCCCTGCCGTCAGGGCTTCGGCGAGCCGCCCCGGCGACGAAAAGCCCAACATCGTGCTCCTCGTCGGCGACGATCACGCCTGGTATGTAACCGGCTGCTACGGCAACAGGCTCGCGAGGACGCCGAATATCGACCGGCTCGCGGCCTCCGGGATGCGCTTCGACCGAGCCTACTGCAACAGCCCGATATGTACGGCGTCGCGACAATCGTTTCTGTGCGGGCGATATCCGCGGGCCACCGGCGTGATGTGCCTGAGCGATGTGCTCGCCGCCGACGAGCCGACGCTCGCCGAGCACCTCCGGCGCCTCGGCTACCGCACGGCGGCCTTCGGGAAGATGCACTTCAACTCGACGCTCCCGCACGGCTTCGAAACCGCCCTTACCGAGCGGGGCGCGTGGCAGGCGTACGAGAGGCAACACCCGCCCTCGCCCATTCCGCCCGGGATCGAGGTCCTGCCGCCCTGGCGGCCGTTCAAGGATCCGGCTCGCATCTGGCTCAACGGTTTTCATCGGCCGTATCCGCGCCGCGAGGCCGAGATGGAAAGCACGTTTTACGCGGACCGGGCCGTCGAGTTCATCCGGGCCCATCGCGGGGAGCCTTTCTTTGTCGAGGTCGGGTTCCGCGAGCCCCACTCGCCGTTCTGGTTTCCGATCGAGTATCGCGACCGGTACGACCCGGCGAAGATGCCTGTGCCCCAGCCCGGCCCCGAGGATGCAGGGCAGGTCCCGCGCATCTTTCGCGACCTGACCACGGCCGACAAGCAGGGCATCATCGCGTCAGCCTACACGTCCGCGTCGTTCCTTGACGCCAACGTGGGCCGCGTGATCGACGCGGTCCGCGCGGCGGGCCTGACCGACCGTACGCTGATCGTCTACCTGTCCGACAACGGCTACCACCTCGGACAGCACGGGCGCTTCGAGAAGCACTCGTTTTTTGAAGGCGCCGTGCGGTGCCCGATGGTCATGGCGATGCCGGGGCGGATCCCGCCGGGCTCGAGCACGCGTTCACTCGTGGAGTTCGTCGACCTGTTTCCCACGGTCCTCGATCTGGCGGCTCTGCCGCGGCCGGCCGGCGACGCCTTGCAGGGCCGGTCGTTCGCGAAGGTCTTCCAGGACCCGTCGGCGGAGATCCGGGAGGATGTACTGGGCGAGTACGCCCACAGCGAGGAGGGCATGATCCGCACGCCGCGCTGGAAGCTGATCTACCGCACGGGCAAGCGCGAGCGCGACGACGGCTACGAGGAAGTCGTGCCCGTACGCGGGCGGACGGTGCGGCTCTACGATGTGGAAAACGACCCGCAGGAGATGACGAACCTGGCGGACCGTCCGGAGCATCGCGGCACGATACAGCGGCTGATCCGGCGGCTCCGCGACCGGCTCGTCGAGACCGAGCGGGACCCGAAGGCGGTGCCCGCGTTCGCGACGCCGGAGGAGGCGATCGACTGGTGTCTGACGCGCCTGTCCGAACGCAAGGGGTCGGGCCCGGCCAAGCGATGATGGCGAACCATCGATGGGTGCATGGCCGTACTTGCGGTGCGTGTATGGCGAAGGCGTGGGAAGCCTGGCTCAAGCCGGCCCGGCAGATCGCGAAGGCAAGAGCGGGATGAGCGCCCGGTCCCAGCGATTGAATGCGTAGAGTCTCGCGTCGCGCCTTTTGTGCGCCTTGCGCGCGGCGCGCCTTGTGCGCGGTGCATCTTGCGCGCGGTGCGCCTTGCGCGCAATGCGCCTTGTGCGCGGTGCATCTTGCGCGCGGTGGATCTTGCGCGCGGCGTGCCTTGCGCGCATGTATCGCGCTGCGGCGGTGCCGCTACCCGTCATTCTGAGGAGCGCAGCGACGAAG
>CAZZFA010000162.1:0-4906 GCA_964653435.1 uncultured Planctomycetales bacterium
TGCTTCGCTTCGCTCAGCATGACGGCCGCCGGCGCGCCCGTGTTCGGTTGCGGCCCAAGGCCGCCTTGGGAAGACGGGCGATTCGACCGGGATTCCTCCTCGCGCCCCCGGGCCACGTGCCGGGGGCGCTTGCGTTGTCGGCCGGCCGTTCGTAGAGTGCCGACGCGGCGGAGTGCCGTGGAGGACGCCCAGTATGATCCAAGTCGGTCTGATCGGGGCCGGATTCATCGGCCGTAACCATTTCGACCAGTACCAGAAGCTCGGCGGCCGCGCCCGCGTGGCGGCGATCTGCGATGCGGACCCCAGACGGGCCCGCGGCGACTGGTCGGAAGGCGGAGGGAATATCGCAGACACGGCCGGTCGGGTGCAGGATCTCGGGGACATCCGGCCGTACGATCGGTGGCAGGACATCATCGCGGACCCGCACCTCGACATGGTGGATATCACGCTGCCCACGTTCCTGCATGCGGAGGTGACGATCGCGGCCCTCAAGGCCGGCAAGCACGTCCTCTGCGAGAAGCCGATGGCGCTCACGCCGAAAGACTGCGACCGGATGATCGAGGCAGCCCGGAAAACCAGGCGCCTGCTCATGATCGCGCAGTGCATCCGCTTCTGGCCGGAGTACGTCTGGCTCAAGCAGGCGGTCGACGAGAAGCGGTACGGCCGGCTCCGCGCGCTCTCGCTCCGCCGGCAGGCCAACACGCCGAACTGGACCTGGCAGAACTGGTCGGCCAACGCGAAGCGCTCCGGCGGCGCGATTCTTGATCTGCACGTTCATGACGTGGACTATGCCCTGTATCTGCTGGGCAAGCCGAAGTCGGTGCACGCGCAGGGATGCGGGCGCGGACCACTGATCGACCGGGTGCAGGCGCTCTGGCAATACGGCAAGGATAAGGCGGTGTATCTTGAGGGATTCTGGGACATGCCGCCCGGCTTCCGCTTCAACATGGGTTTCACGGCGATCTTCGAGAAGGCCGCCGTCGTCTGGGACATGAGCAGCGGCAATCCGTTGACCGTCTTCCACGCCGCCGGCGGCACGGAGACGCCGGCGATGCCCCCGAACGACGGCTACTATGGCGAGATCGATTACTTTCTGCGGTGCATCGAACAGGGCCGCCAGCCGCGGACGAGCACGCCGAAGGACAGCCGCGACGCGGTGGCGATTGCCCTGGCCGAGGCGAAGAGCATCCGGACGGGCAAGCCGGTGGCGACCAGGTAAGACTGACGGGCGGCCAAGGGCGGACGCGAATGCCGAATGACGAGGCACAAGTGGCGAAAGAAACTCGCATGACGAGTTGCGCCGGTGCGCAGGGGATCGGTGTTCGTCGCTCGCGCTTCGTCAGTTGTCAGTCCGTCGTCATTCGTGCTTTCGGAACTGTGTAACGGGCAGCCGACAGGCAGCAACCCTTTGTTGAAAGGAAATCACATGATCAAGAGCATCAGCATCTGGGCGTTTCCGGGCGGCATGGAAGGCACGCTTGATCCGGCCGAGGCCATGGACAAGGCCAAGGCCCTCGGGTTCGAGGGGATCGAGCTGGCCGTCAGCGAGACCGGTCACCTCACGCCGGACAGCGATCAGGCCACGTGCCGCAAGTTCCGCGACGCGGCGAAGGCCAGGGGCGTCAAGATCGCGTCGGTGGCGTGCGGGTTGGGGTGGGCGAAGAGTTTGTCCGACCCCGATGCGGCGAAGCGCAAGGCGGCCATCGACATGCACGCGAAGGTATTGCAGGTCGCCAAGTGGCTCGGCACCGACGCGGTCCTCGTGGTGCCGGGCTACGTGTGGATCCCCTGGGAGCCCAAGACGACGCCTGTGCCGTACGAGACGGCCTACAAGCTTTCCGTGCAGTCGGTTCGCAAGCTGGCGAAGACCGCCGAGGAGTTCCGCGTGCATGCCTGCTGCGAGATGGTCTGGAACTGCATGATGTACTCGCCGCTGGAGTTCAGGCGGTATCTGACCGAGGTCCGCAGCAAGTACGTCAACATGTACTTTGATTGCGGCAACATGATGGCCTTCGGCTTCCCGGAGCATTGGATCGACATCCTCGGACCGCGGATCAAGCGGGTGCATTTCAAGGACTTCAAGCGCGACCCCGGCGGCATCGCCGGCTTCTGCGACCTGCTGCAGGGCGACGTGAACTACCCCGCCGTCATGGCCGGCCTGAAGAAGCTCAAGTACAAAGGCCCGGTCACGCTCGAGACGTTCAACCGCACCGACAACGACCTCAAGAAGGAGTCGGCGGCGATGGACAGGATCCTGGCGATGTGAAGCGCTCAGGGGTGAGCTTCGGCAGGAAGGCGAGACAGTACAGCCTCGCACACTTCGTGCGCGAGCGCCAGGGTACCCTCCGCCTCCTTCACGGTCGGTTCTCCGGGTTCACCCGGATAGCGGAACACCCACGCGTAAACGGTCAACTGTTCCGCGCGCCTGCATGCGGATTCGAGCGACGGGTCAAGCTGGGACACCTGGCGACCGAGTTCGGCAAGGTCGTGGGTCTTGCGGAAAGGACGGTCGTGCCAGGCGGGGAAGCCTTTCGGCGCCCTCTCGACAGCCTGCTGACAGTGAAAGAGCGCGTCTTCCGCCAACGGCGGGTCGGCCGCAAGATCCACCCAAGGCGGCCTTCGGCCTCGACCGAACACGGGCGCGCCGGCGGCCGTCATGCTGAGCGAAGCGAAGCATCTGGCTTGCCTGCGCCAATCAGCCGGATTCTTCGTCGCTGCGCTCCTCAGAATGACGGGTGGCGCTACCGCCGCAGCGCGATCCATGCGCGCAAGGCGCGCAGAAGCTGCGACGCAAGACTCTAACCGCCACGAAGATCTCCCTTCGCTCTGCGGAGCCACGCTCGGGTATCGGCGACGCGGTTCGGACCAGGCGGCATAGAGCAGTTTTCCCTCGTGAACGATCGTTGCGGGAAGTGAGGCCTTCAGGTGCAACCGCCCGTCGAAGGCTTCGCGCGTCCAGACCAGGATGTCAGCCGCCGTCCCCAGATCCCAAACCAGGCTGTGCGTCTGCTGAGCCATGCGGTATGCCGGCCAGGACGCTTCGTCAACCACGACCATCAGGTCGTAATCGCTGTCAGGGCCCCTGTCCCCCCTGGCCTTCGATCCGAACAGGTGGGTGCGATCGGGGTCGAACGCCCCCACCAGACGCCGCACAAGCTCCGCGAGGACCGGATCGTCTTCCAGCGATGTCGTCGTCATCGCGCGCGCCTCTCGTGCCATTCCAACGGCGTTGGAGCGTACGGCCATGTCGTCGGACAATCCGGCCCCCACTGCAAGTGCCGGCTGAGTTGGTGAGAAACTCGCCCCGCACGGGTCCCGATTGTTGACCGCTGGCCCCTCGCGACGTATCTAATACGGTCATGCTCTGCCGGCGCGGCCGTCTTTTCGTACTGAGTTTCGCCTCCGCCGCCCTGCTCGTGGCGGCGTGCGATTCCGAACAGCGGAGGCCCAAGGGGCCCAACCCGTATCGCCGGGAGGTTCGCGTCAGCCGTTCGAGCTCTGCCGCTACCGCCGGCACGAACCTCGCCGCAGGCCAACTGGACCGGCTGGCCTCCGCCGAGGCGGGCCGGGCGACCCGGCCGGCGGCCGCCGCGACGAGCGCCCCGGCCGAGACGCCCTGGCTGCCCCGCAACACGGTCGGGGCGCCCGTGATGTTCGTCAACAAGGACGTGATCACGGTCGAGGACGTGTTGCTGCCCATCCGGCCGGATCTGGAACGGGCCGCCGCGGCGCTGCCGTCCCGGTCCTACATGGCCAAGGCCGCCCAGCTCATCCGGAAGGAGCTCGACAAGCAGATCTTCTTCACGGTCGTCTACCAGGAGGCGAAGAAGGGAATCGCGGAGGAGGAGGAGAAACAGTACCTCAAGGCCGCCGACGCGGAGATCCAGCAGATCGTCAACCTTCAGTTCGGGGGCCTGCACGCGAAGTTCGAGAAGCACCTTGCCGAGCGCGGCATGACGGTCGCCGACCTCCGCGAGAAAACCAAGCGCCGCTTCGTCGTCCTGAAGTTCCTCTCGGACCGGTTCAAGCCCCTCGCCGAACACCCGAAGCGCGACGAGTTGCGGAGATACTACGAGGAGCATCGGACCGAATTCACCACTCCGGCCCGCGCGAAGATGTCGCTTATCGAGGCGAGTTTCCGCGTCACGGCCGACAGGCCCGGCCCCCCCGGCATGCCGGCGGATCCGGCGGCGGCCCGCGAGGCGGCGCGGAGGAAGATCGAGCGTGCCCGGCAGGAACTCGACAGCGGCGTGCCTTTCGCGGCCGTCGCCAGAAAGTACTCCGACGGCATCCGCAACACCGAGGGCGGCGCCTGGGACGAAATCGGCCGGGACAGCCTTCGCGCCCGGTACAAAGCCGTATCGGATGCGCTCTTCCGCATGTCCCCGGGACAGGTCAGCGACGTGATCGAGGGGCCGGATGCTTTTTTCATTGTCCGGTGCGACGCGATACGGCCCGAGTCTTGCCGGAGCTTCGAGGATGCCCAGCCGGAGATCGCCGAGCGGATTCTGGAGAAGAAATATGGCGAGATGCAGGACCGCTACGTGCGGGATCTGCTGGCCAAGGCCGTCTTTCAGAACGAAGCGGAGTTCTTCCAGGCCGTGCTGGCCGCAATACCGCCGGCCACGGATAGCTTCGGCCTGAATGCCTCGTCCCCCCCCTGACGCCACAGCAATAGCTGCGGCCGTTCGCAGCTTGCCGGGCGCGCCATCGCCCGCCGATTCGTCTGATTGGTGCCAGTCAGCCGGCCGCTTCGCCTTGCACAGGATTGACAGGTCCGGCGGCCCGCCGTGCCCGGTTGCGGCCGAAGGCCGCCCCGGGGGTTGGGGGTCGGGGGTCGGGGGATGGGGGTCAGGGATCGGGGGATGGGGGTCAGAGTCTTCCGTCGCAGCTTCTGCGCGCCTTG
>CAZZFA010000163.1:0-4814 GCA_964653435.1 uncultured Planctomycetales bacterium
CGTCGGCGGGACTGCCGCAGCGACCGCCGGAGCCGGCGCACCGGCCGGCCTCGTGGCCGCCGAGGGCTGCGTCGCCGCCGGCTGATCGAGGAGGGAGATCAGCCTGCGCAGTTGCTCCAGATCCTTCGGCGGCGCACTGACCAGCAGACCGTTGCCGCGAGGATCCACCTGCACCTCGATCGGCGACGGACCGGTCGCGCCGGCCTGCTTCAGCAGCCGGTCAACCGCTTCGCGGACGATCGCGGCCGCCTCGCCGGCCGGCATGTGTTTCAGCGCGACCGGCGTCCATTCCCGGACCCGCCCGGCGGCCGACGGCGCCGCCGGCTTCGTCGTCGGGGCGGCTGTCGCGGAGCCGGCTCCGACGACGACCGGCTGCGCCGCAGCCGTCGGCCGGGTCGTTGTAACCTGTGCAATCGAAAGCGAGGCAAGCTCGGCCCGCAGCCGTGCCAGCTCTCCCGTCGGCACGAACGGGTTGGCCGATGTGCCGGTCGTGTTGGCGGCGGAGGAAGCGCTCACATTCACCACCGACGCGCTGCTGACCGACGTACCCGCCGGCTGTGTCGTGATCGGCGTGTTGAACTGGATCTCCCGCTTGTGGCGCAGGATCCACTCCGGGTCGTCTTCCGGCCGGGTCGGCTGGAGCGGCTTGACGTTCGGCGGCGTCTCCGCCCCGGCGTAGGTAGCAAGGAAGCTCGCCAGCCTCGACGGCGGCACGCCGCTCTCGACCTGTTTCACGACGATGACCGTCTTCGGCGTCCAGTTCTTCACGACGGTATTGAGATAGCCCTCGGCTACCTTAAGCTGCTCGGGCTTCGCGGTAACCACCACCGAGTTCGTGTACTTCATCGCTCGGACCGAGGGGGCATCCCAGAATCCGTACCGGTCCTCGAGCATTTTCTCGAGCTGGTCGGCCACATCCTCGGCGTCGGCCTTCCCGACTTCGTACGTCTTCATGATGCCGTCGCGTGTAACAACAGTATCGCCGCCCTCCCCGGTCTCTTCCCGTTTCTTCTGCGCCTCGGCCATCGCCTCTTTCAACTCGATGAGGCTATCCACCTGCGCCAGCTTGTCGTAATCGGCCGCGACGAGGAGCGTGTTGTTCGCGTAGTCCGTCGTCACGACGATCTGCCCGCCGCCCCGCCGGCGCGAGCGGGAGGACCCCCGCCCCGAGGTGAACATACTGCCGCCGTAGTCGCCGCCGTAGTCGCTGAAGCCGCCGACGGATGTCCCGCCCAGCAGTCCCTCGATCGTATCCTGCACGTCGAACACGTCGGCGTACTTCAGGACATAGGTCTTGATCATCGGCCCGTCCGGCCGCGCCTCGCCGTCGATCTGCAGGGCCAGCTTGACGGCCTCTTCCACCTTCTGCTCCGGCCCGCGCAGCAGCAGCGAGTTGCTGCTCGGGATCGCCGTCACGGTCACCTCGCCGCTCTCCGACGAACCGCCGCCCGGAGAGTATCCGCCGTACATCATCCGCCAGTAGCTGCGCCGCGGCCGGTAACCGCTCCCGCCGCTCTTGCGGACCGCATCCTCCACGACGGGCGCGAGGTCCTCGGCCTTGCCCTTCTTGAGCTGGACGAACCGCACCACCTGCGCCCCGCCCTCGGGGGCGACGTCCATCTCCCGCACGAGCTGTTCGACGAGCGGCATCAGATCTTCCGGCCCCGCCACCATGACCCGCTTCGTGTTCGGGTCGCCCGACACCTGCGGCCGGTTCGCGTAGGAGTCCCACCGGCTCCGGCCGGTTCGCCGGCTCGCGTCCGCCTGCCACTTCGCCTCGATGACCGGCTCGATGGCGGCGGCGATATCCTCCGCCCGCGCGTTGACGACGGGGAAGTACTTGACCGCAAATACCGTCTCCTTCGGCGAGTTCGTCTTGATCGTCTCGATGTGCTCGGCGATCTTCGCCATCTGATCGGCCGGCGCCGAGACGAACAGCATGTTCGACGCCTCATCGGCCGTGCAGTCCACGCCCGTCCCGCCGCTGAATCGCCGCCTCCCCTGGAACATGGTCTCGATCGTCTGCGCGATGGCCCGCACATCCGCGCCCGGCAGGTGCCAGCTCCGGATCTCGTTCGCGCCGCCCGCGTTGCCCTCCAGCGTCTGGATCAGCTCGGCGATCCGGTCCAGCCGGGCCTTCGGCGCACGGACGATGACCGCCCCCTGGGCCTCCATGATCTTGATGCCGCCGGTCTTGTTCCCACCGCCGGAACCGTAGTAATACCGCGGACGCGCCTCCCCGCTCCCGTAGAGCGACTCGAGCACGCTCACCACCTCGCGCGCCTCGGCGTGCTGGAGCGTGAAGATCCTCTCCTCATACCCGGCCTTCGCGTAATTCGCGTCGATCTCGGCCGCGTACTTCTTCGCCTGCTCGAACTTCTCCGGCGTCGCCGCCACGAGCACGCGGTTGCTCATCGGCTCCGCCAGGATGCGGACCTGCGGTTCGCCGCCCCGCATGCCGTAACGCCCGCTCTCGGCAACGCCCAGAAGCTCCCGGAGCTGTTCCGCCACGAACTCCGCGTCGGCCTTCTCGAGGGGGATCTCCTTCAGCTCGTCATAACCGGGCTGATCGATCTTCGCGATCATCTCCTTGGCGATCTTGTGGTATTCGTCCGTCGCCACCGCGAAGATCGAGTTCGTCCGGGCGTCCGCGGAAAACTGCGGCTGCCCGCCCGTCATCGACCGACGGCCGGCACCGCGCCCGATCACCGCCTGCTGAAGCATCCGCACCACGTCGTCGGCGGACGCATACGCGAGCTTGTACACCTCGCTGCGCGGCGCGACCTCGCTCTCCACATCGAACTGCTTGATCAGGTTGTCGATGTCGGGCCACTGCCGCTCCGTGGCGATCACCAGGAGATTCTTCGACACATCGTCGGGAATGAACCTCGGCAGACCGGAAGCGGCCCCGCTTCCGAAATGCCGCCCGTGGTAGCCGAACGACGAACCGCCGCCGGACGCGAACTTCTGCTGGAGGATCTGCGAGAGCGCCGTCGGCTCCGCGTTCTTGAGCTTGACGACGTAATCCTTCGCCCCGTCGCTCTGTTCCACGTCGAGCTGGGCGATGAGCGCCTCGGCCCGGCTGATGTCCGTCCGGTCGCCGCTGAGGATCAGCGACGCGCCGCTCGGATCGGCCGTCACCATGAAGGGCTGCCGCCCCGCGGCCCCCCCCCGAGACCCCATCGAGCCGATCACCTGCTGAATCACGCCGGCCGTCTGGTTGGCGTCCAGGTATCGAATCTTGATGATCTTCGCCCCTTCAGGACTCGGGGCCACGTCGAACCGCTCCGCGAGGTCCTTGATCTTGTCGAAGTCCTTCTTCACCGCCCGCACGATGAGCACGTTCCGGTTGCTGTCGGCGAAGAGTTGCGGCCCGTCCCCGCCCGGGGCGGAACGCCCCCGATGGAATGCCGCCATCTGTGCCTGCCACTGCTGTTGACGCTGCTGAAACTGCTGCGGCGGCTCGTTGGGGATCGGCTGAGGCGGCGGAGGCGGCGTCGCCACCGCCGCGGATTCCGTCACCAGCGGCCGGATCAGATTGATCGCGTCATCCGGCCGGATGTTCTTCAGCACGATCTCCTTGATCTCGCGCTCGTCCTCCTTGGGCTTCACGTCGATCTGCGCGAGGATCTCCTTGATCTTCTTGTGCTGCTCCGGCATGGCGCGGACAATGACCTTGTCCGAATCGTCCTGCGCCTGGATGCTCACCTGATCGAACGGCGATTCACCCACCGGCGCCGCGGGCGGCGCCCCCGGCGGCCGGGCGATGGACGGACGCGGGCCGCCCGTCGCCGGGCCGAAATCGCCCAGTTCGCGGATCATCGTCGCGGCGACGCTCGGCTTGATGTTCTCCACCGTATAAATCGCGATCGTGCGCGGATCCTGTCCCTGCGCCTTCTCGAAGTCGTCCGCGTGCTTGAGCGCCTGGTCCACGAAATACGCCGGGCCCGTCAGGGCAACCTGATTCGAACCGCTCACCGTGCCCGCGCGGATCGTGTTGTCGGGAAGCCGATCCAGCATGTACTCGACCAGTTTCGCCGGCGACGCCTGCTTGCACTCATACACCACCCCGACCACTTCCCACGACGGCACCTTCGCCGCCCGGTACGCCTCGACCGAGGGGTAATACCGATCCTGCGGAATGTTCCGATGCCAGTCCGTGAGCTTCTTCACCACGAGATGCTTTTCCTGCCGGACGGCCCAGAACTGCTGCTGCGAGAGGATCAGATTGAACTCGTCCATCGCCTGGTCGAACGTCATGACCTCGGCGCTGCGGTACGTGATGTTCTTGCCGCCCTGGAGCACCTCGGCCCCGATCGGCGTAAGCCCCGTCATGCGCCCGAAATCCTCAATGCACTGCGCCAACGGGGTGTCCTGCCACGTGAAGAAATACGTCCGCTTCTCGGGCGGAATCTTCCACCGGTCTTTCTCCTTCCCCACGTCGTCCGGCGGCGGCGGCACGTTCGCCGTCGGTGCCTTCTTGAGACGCTCCTTGAGCTCGTTCAACTCCTTGTCGGAAATCTCCGGCAGCCCATCCGCCGACTTGCCCGTTAGAAGCTCCTCCGCCGCCGGTTTTGTGGCAGGCGTCAGCAGTTCGCTGACCACCGCCTCCTGCGGATTCACCTTCGGTTCCGAGGGCCGGTGAACCTCCGTCACCACGGGCGCCGCCGGCGGCGAAGAGGGAATCGACCGCGGCGGCATCGCCGTGGCCGGCCGGGAAGCCGCCCCGGGCCTGTCCGCCGAACCGTTCCGCGACCGCCCGACGGCCGTCGGCTCAGGCGGCGGCGCCGGGATGGGCGGCGCGGCCGCCCCGG
>CAZZFA010000164.1:0-4633 GCA_964653435.1 uncultured Planctomycetales bacterium
CCCGCCACGCGAGCGGCGACGCGCCCGGCCCGTCCCGCGGAACGGATGACCGGCAAACCCGCGCCACAGTTCATGCTGAAAACCGCCGGCGGCAAGACCCTCTCCAACGCGGATTTCGCGACCTATGCGGCGACCGTGCTGGACTTCGTTGCTTCGAACTGTCCTCACTGCCGCAAGCAGGTGCCGATGATCGAGAAGGTCCGGGCGGATTACGAATCGAAGAACATCCGGTTCGTCACCGTCAGCGAGAGAATGGGGGCCCCGGTCAGCGACGAAGCCGCCGCCGAGGTGTTCCGGTCGATCGGCTCCCGGATCGACTTTGCGGCCGACCCGGGGAATCGCGTCGGTTATGCGTTCAGCGCGACGAGCCTGCCGACGCTGTTCGTGATCCGTCCGGACGGCGTGATCGCCCGCGTCCTCATCGGCGACAAACCGCAGATCGAAACCCTGTTGAGAACCGAGCTGAACGCCATGCTCGGCGCGAAGCCCGCCGCGCCGGGCCCCGGCGCCGCCGGCGCAAAGGCGGCCGGCTGACGGCCCCTCGCCCGCGCCGCCGCGCGCGGCCATTTCGAGGCTCCGCGACCGACTCCGCCGCAGCGCCCCGCCCAGGCCGATAAGCACTCACACGCCGCCCGCACATGCCGGCGCCGCGGGAAAGCGGACCTTCCGCTCCGCGCATGGCGACGCAGGTAACCCGCGCCCACAGGCGGAGTTGGGCGCAACAACCCGCCCTTTGCCACAACCGGATTTGGCCGCCTTCGGCTTATATCGTACTTTCGCGCTCGGACAATTCGCTTTGTGATGAAGATGAAAGGGAAACGACATGGGTCTGAGTATCAACGGCCAATCTCCTGAGCTCAGGCTGTTGAACACCATCAGCAGACTGAGCGTTCAGCAGTCCGTCGCGATGGAACGGCTGGCAACGGCCAAACGGGTCAACCGGGCCTCCGACGATCCCGCGGGCCAGATCGCGATCGCGCTGTTCAACTCCGAACTCGCCGGGGTCGATGCTGCGCTCGGCAACGCGGAACGCGCGGATGCCATGCTCAACGTGGCCGACGGCGCGATCACGCAGATTTCCTCGCTCCTGACCGACATCCGGTCGCTCGTCACGCAATCCGCGGGCAGCAGCACGCTCACGGAAGCCGAACGGGCCGCCAACCAGGCGCAGATCGACTCGGCGATCGAAGCGATTGACCGCATCGTGGGCACCACCACCTTCAACGGCCAGCGGCTGCTCGACGGCTCGATGGCCATCGGTGCCACCCTGACCGGCGCCGACGCCGCGAAGATCCGCGATGTGAAGGTCTATACGCGCCCGGCGGACGCCACATCCTTCAGCCTCGTTGTGAATGTCGCCAGTGCCGCGACGAAGGCCAGCACCGCCGCCACCGGCTGGGTGGACATGGGCGGCACGAACACGACCCTCAGCGCGGAGACCACACTCTCGATCACGGGCAAGCTCGGCTCGGCCAGCGTGACGATCGCCGCCGGGGCGGATCAGTCGGCCGTGATCAGCGCGATCAACGACGTGACCGGGCTTACCGGCGTGACGGCGACGGCCTCGTCCACGGCGATCCGCCTCGAAAGCCAGGACTACGGCTCCGACGCGACCATCAGCGTCTCGGTGCTTTCCGGAGATGAGGACTTCGTCGCCAACGGCGACATCGCGCAGCTCGCGGGGACCGACGCGGTCGTCACGGTCAACGGGGCCGCCGCCGCCGTGGACGGCCGAAAGGTGTACTGGAGCGGCAACGGCTACTCCGTCAGCTTCACGCTCGCCGACAACACGACCGGCTCGCGGACCATCCAGATTGCCGGCGGCGGCGCCACATTCCAGCTTGCCCCGGGCAGCGCCCGCTCGACCATCGGCATCAACGGCCTGTACAGTTGGATGCTCGGCGAGGCGGGCGTCGGGTATCTCTCCGAACTCAAGAGCGGCGGCTCCAAGGACCTCAACCATGACGTAGCCGGCGCCGCCAGCGTCATCGCGAAGGTCGTCTCGCAAGTGGCCGGCACGGCCGCCAGGATCGGCGGGTTCCAGACCTACGAAGTACAGAGCGCCGTCAACACGCTGACGAAGACCCGCGAGGGTCTCGCGAACGCCAGGAGTGTTATCGAAGATGCGGATTACGCCGTCGAGACGGCCAACCTGAACCGCAACCGGACTCTCATGGAGGCGGCCACCAGCCTGCTGGGCATCATCAGCGAACAACGACGCGGCCTCCTGTCGTTGTTGCAGTGAGCCTGTGGCGTCTCTGAGGGCCCCGGGCGGGCTGTCGGCCGGGGAGGCGACCGCCCGCCCGGTCTTGCCCCCGGCCCGCGCGTCAGCGATCCGGCAATTGCCGGATCGCATGGATCGCCTCGCGGACGAAGCGGTCCTCTCCGCTTTCCGAAACGCGCGTCCACGCCCGCCGCGCATCGCGAAACCGCCCGAGCAACGTCATCAGCCTGGCCCACAGCACCAGGGTCTCCGTCGCGCCCAGATCCAGGTCGGCCGCAAGCCGCAGCAACCCCTTCGCCTCGAGCAGATCGCCCCGCGCCATCGCCTCCGCCGCCTCGCGACGCAGGGCCTCCAGCTCCTGCGGCAGCGACGGATTCCGCAGCGTACGAATCCGGTCGGCCAGCATCCCCTGCCCGAGTACCCACGTTCCCGCGGCCAGAATGCCCGTCGTCACGGTCAGCCACAGCGGAATCCCCGCGGGCGAGATGACCACGCCGCAGACGGCCAGCTCCGCGCAAACCGCGAACAACAGGGCGGCCACCAGCCCCGTCCACGCGCGCCCGAGCAGGATCAGGCCCGCGCCCGGCACGAGCACGTTGAAGATGACCGCCGTGACGAACCGCATTGCGGCGGGATTATACCCCGCCGGCGCGCCGACCGCCCACCGGATACCCCCATCGGGAAGGAGCCGTGTCCGCGCCGGCAACGGACCGCAAGCGACACGCGCCGCCGGCAGACCGCTTGCGTGCGGAACCGAATGAGGAGGATAATGCGGACCATGCCGGAAATGCCGCCCGTCCTGGACGCACCGGCGGCGCTTCGCGGGGCGGCGCCGGAATCCCTTTTCGCTTTCCCGGGTGAAAGACATGCCATTTGACTCGATCATCACGGGCGGGTCGGTCGTTACACCGAACGGTGTCATCCGCGCCGATGTCGGCATCGCCGGCGAGAAGATCGCCGCCGTCGGCAGGAATCTGGCGAGGCGCGGCGGCGAATCCCGAATCATCGACGCAACCGGTCACTACGTCATGCCCGGCGCGATCGACGTGCATGTCCACCTCGATCTACCCGTCAAGGGCACGGTCACGTCCGACGACTTCCGCACCGGCACGCGGGCGGCGGCGCGGGGCGGCGTGACGACGATCATCGACTTCGTCACGCCCCGCACAGGGCAGACGCTCCAGGCGGCGATCGATGAGCAGTTCCGCCGGGCCGAGGGCAAAGCCCTGATCGACTACACCTTCCACGTCGCCATTACGAACTGGGCCCGGCAGAAAGGCGAGCTCCGGTCGGTCATCCGGCGCGGCTTCCCCACGTTCAAGGAGTACATGATCTACGCCTCGGAGGGCTGGCAGGCAGACGACCGCGTGCTGTTCAACACGCTCGAGAGGATGCGCGACCTCGGCGGAATGCTCCTCGTTCACGCCGAGTCGGCCGGCGTGCTCGATGAACTCGTCGCCCGGCACCACACGCCCGGGCTCATGAAGAAGTACGGGGCCCGGCTCCATGCCATGACCCGGCCGAACTACATCGAGGCGGAGGCCGTCCGGCGGGCCGTCGCCTGGTCCGAGGCCACCGGCGGGCCGCTCTACATCGTCCACCTCTCCACGAAGGAAGGGGCGGATATCATCCGGGACGCACAGGCCCGCGGCGTGCCGGTGCTGGCGGAAACATGCCCGCATTACCTCGTGCTCGACGACTCGGTCTTCGCGAAGAAGGACGGCCACCTCTTCGCCACATCACCGCAGGTCAAGAAGCCGGCCGACCGCGAACGCCTCTGGCGGGGGCTGGCGGACGGCGAAATCGCCGTCATCTCGACGGACACCTGTACGTTTACCCGCCGGCAGAAGGCGGCATGGAAGGGCGACTTCACAAAGATCCCCGGCGGCCTGCCGGGCCTGGAGACGCTCCTGCCGATCACGTACACGCACGGCGTGTTGAAAAGACGGTTGAGCCTGGAGAGGCTCTGCGAAAAGCTCTCGACAAATCCGGCGAAGATCATGGGACTCTGGCCGCGAAAGGGCGCGATCCGGGTCGGCGCCGATGCGGACATCGCGATCATCCACCCGACCAAGAGGATCAAGGTGGACCCGGCGAAGATGGAGACGAACGCCGACTGGTCGCCATACGAAGGTTGGCGGCTCGCGGGCTTCGCCCGGACGACGCTCTCCCGCGGCGAGGTGATCGTCGACAACTACAGGATGATCGGTAAGGAAGGCCGCGGCCGATGGCTTTGCAGGAGGGGTCTCTGACGCCGACTTGCCGGGCAAACAGCGCGTCCACTGCGAAAGCAACCGGGCTCGCAGTGCCCTCCCAAGGCGGCCTTTGGCCGCAACCGAACACGGGCGCGCCAACCCCGTCATGCTGAGCGAAGGTAGAGTCGAGACGTGGCGCGGTGGGTTAGGAGCC
>CAZZFA010000165.1:0-4604 GCA_964653435.1 uncultured Planctomycetales bacterium
GGACGCATCCTGCCAGAATCGGCCGTCAGATTGAAGATGGGGTTCGCCGGACGGTAACGGAAACCGCGTCGCGCAGGACTCGAACCTGCAACCTTTGGCTCCGTAGGCCAATGCTCTATCCAATTGAGCTAGCGACGCTCGCTCGCATGCAGGCGGCTCTTGCCGCTGCATCGAGGTCTAAAGTCTACAGGCGGGAGCATGGGCATGTCAACGCCGACGTTACCGCCATCGGACTCTTGCGATTGGCGAAGCGAAACCCGCGCCGGCCGATTCGCCGCGAAACGTCGTGCCGCCAGGGCGGAATCCGCGGCAAGGTCATCGGCATCCTGCCGGGTCGAGCCGCGTGCCGGTTTCCTTCTCCTCGCGATTGGTCCGTCCGTCCGGCTGGGCCGCGAGGCGTGGCGAGGCCGGGGTTTCCCGGCGGCCGAGCGGGTGCGGTGACGCGGATGTCGCGGGACTCACGCGATGCGGGACCAGAGTCGCTCGGGCATGGCCTTCATGATCCACGCGATGAGGCGCCACCGGCGGGTGATGTAGGCGTGTCGGCGGCGCCTCATGATCGCGTGAAAGATCTGCATTGCAGCCTTCCGCGGCGAGGCGCACCAGAACACCGGGCGTCCCTTGACCAAATCCGTGTCGACGAATCCGGGCTCAATGGTCGTGATCGTAATCGGCATGCGGAGTTTGTCGATCCTGTTGCGGAGGCTGCGCAGGTAGCTGGATTCGTAGGCCTTCGAGGCGCCGTAGGCGGGCACCTCTCCGTGGCCGAGGATCGCGGCGACCGATGAAACGCCGACGAGGTGGCCGGATCCCCGTTCGAGAAAGTAGTGCACGGCCACATTGACCATTGCGGTGAAGCCGGTCACGTTCACGTCGATTGTCGTCTTTTCGGGATACCAGTCGAGCTCCGGGTTGCGCAGGCCGACGCCGGCGTTGACAACGATGAGATCGGCGCCGCCCATCTCGTTTATCAAGTCCCTCAGCGAGGCCATCGCCTCGTCTGTCTGCGAGACGTCGATTTGCCTGATGAATGAGGGGCCCGGCAACTGCCGCTGAAGCTCTTCGAGCAGTTCGAGCCGCCGCGCGGCAATCCCTACCGCGTAGCCCTGCTCCGAGAGGACCCGCGCCAGTTCGCGTCCGATTCCTGAGGAGGCTCCGATAACAATAGCGTTTCCAGCGTGTGCTTCGCGCATGACATTCCTTTCGTCGTGATCCTCGATGGCGCATCGGCCTGCGGCTACTCTATCGGACCCGGGCGGGTTCGTCATGCCGACGGTTTGTGGTCAACGCGCTTTGCCGTTTCTTGTCGACCGGATTGGCCGGTATAATACGTCTGGATGCGGTGTGTGGCAGCCGGCCGAGTTCCGGCGCGGCACTACGGAGAGGACGGAATCAGGTCCGGGGGGCGCCGTCGGAAAGGGAATGTACCTGCGCATGCGTCGGATTCTGTTACACAGCGCGATGCGATGCGCGGCGCGGCTGCACGCGGCTGCGAATCTCACTTGAGGAGCGGGCTATGACAAGTCGCCGGATCGAGCGGAATCGTGCGGGTGAGTCGGGCCGGGGCGATGGCGTTGCCGGGGGCGGTCGCTACTGCGGGATGTTCGTGACCGCGGTGTTGGCTGCGGCCGTTGTTCTCTGTGCTGGATCGGCGGCGCTGGCGACGCGGCCGCTGGGATTCGATCTATCCGTCTGGGACGGCGACGTGACGCCGGCGCAGTGGGCGCAACTGTACAACGCCGGCTATGCCTTCTGTTTCACGAAGGCGACGCAGGGGACCACGATCACGGACAGCACCTTCGTGAACAATATGAATCGCGGACGGGCGGCGGGGATCCTGATGGGGTGCTATCACTTTGCGGACCCGACGGTGAACACCGCGACGGCCGAGGCGAACTACTTTGTAAGCGTGGCGCGGTCGTACATATCGGCGGGGTACCTTCGTCCCGTGCTCGACCTGGAGCGCGGCGACACGCTGGGTAGGACGGCCCTGTCGCAGTGGGCGAACGCGTGGATGAATGCCGTGCAGCAGCAGACGGGCGTGGAGCCGATTCTGTACTGCAACCCGAACTACGCGACGAACTATCTCGATTCGACGCTGGCGAACCGCAATGTCTGGATCGCCCATTATCTGACCAATCCCGATCCTCAGAACGGCAGCCCGAGCACAGGCATTTTCCCGACCTGGAACTTCTGGCAATACACGGCGAACGGCACGCTTCCCGGGCTCAGCGGAAGCAAGGACCTCGATGTGTTCAACGGGACGGCGGCCGACCTGCAGGCCTTCGTCATCGGCGGGGCCCCGCAGGTTTCGTTCATCGTCGAGAGCCGCCCCGGGGGGCTGAATCACGCCAACTACTCGGAAACGGGCATCTGGTCGGACTCTTCGTGCAAGAGCACGGCAGCGGGCTGCACAGGGGGTATCGGCAGCCGATGGTGCACGATCACGAGCAGCCCTGCGGCGGCGGTCTTCCGGTTCACGCCCTCGGTGGGCGGCACGTATGAGGTCTTTACCACCAACTGCAACACGTCGAACAGCGGCAATCCGCTGATCCACCGGGTGAGTCATGCCGGCGGCAGCATCGACGTGCCGGTGTGTCAGAACTCGACCTGCGGCAACAACGCGATCAACAAGTGGTATTCGCTCGGCCAGTACACGTTCGTCGCCGGTACGGAGTACAACGTGACGCTCGACGGCTCGACCGGAAGCGGTTCGGCTCCTGCCAACAACGCCGGGCGATCCGACGCGATCCGCTGGGTGCTGATCAGTGCGGCGCAGTCGCCGACGATCACGCAGCAGCCGCAATCGCAGATCGTGTGTGCCGGGTCCACGGCGGCGTTTTCCGTTGCCGCCACCGGCGAAGGGACGCTCGCGTACCAATGGCAGAAGAACCAGGCGAACCTGAGCAACGGCGGGCATTACTCCGGCGTGACGACGGCGACGCTTACCGTTTCCGGAGCCGACAGCAGCGACGCAGCGAACTACCGCTGTGTAGTGAGCAATGCGTACGGCAGCACGATCTCGAACGAGGCATCCCTGACGATCGGGGCGAATCTGCCGGCGCCGACCGACGGCACGCCGACGGCCGACGCGACCGACCGGATCACGTGGAAGTGGTCGGACATCACCGGCGAGACCGGCTACCGTGTGAAGAACAGCGGCGGCACGGTTGTTTCCGGCGATCTGCCGGCCGGGACGACGCAATGGCAGGAAAGCGGCCTCGCGGCCAACACGCAGTACACGCGGAGGGTGTATGCGTTCAGCAGTTGCGGCGAGTCGGCGGCGTCCGCGGGGCAGAGCCGGTACACGCTGCAAGTGACGCCGGACGTGCCCTATATCGTGCATGACGCCACTCTTACGACGACCGGGATGAAGGTGCGGCTGTACCGGGACAGCGCTACGCAGACGGTGCTTCCAAACTACAACGTCGGCGGCTCATACAGTGACCTGTACCGGTGGAATGGTTCGTCGTGGGCGCTGGCGAACCACGTCGTCGGGGGGTATTCGACGACGTTTTCCGGCCTTTCGGCGAATACCCGATACGGCTTCAAGGGGCTGGCGGCAAACGCCGAGGGCGTGCAGACGCCGATGGGCCCGGAGGGGTGGGGCTACACGGCGATCGAGACGCCGGGCGGCGTGAGCATCACGGCGGTTACGGCGGCGAGCATCACCGTGGCGCCCGTCGGCACGTTCTCCAACCTGACGAGCGGGAACTCCGGCGTCCGCATCACCAATGTCACGACCGGCACGGACTCAGGCTGGCGGCAGAATACGAGCGAATGGGTCTGCTCGTCGCTGGCCGCCAACACGGCGTACGGCTTCGTGGCGCGGGCGCGCAACGGCGATGCGTACGAGACGGCGGATTGCCCGGCAGTGACGAAGTGGACGCTCTCCGCAGCGCCGACGGCGGGCAGCGTGATACCGAGCACGACGTCCCCGTCCGTGAACACGACAGTCATGTGGACGACGGCGAGCGATTTCGGTCCGGGCGGCGTGCAGTACTACCGGTATGCATGGGATCAGAGCGCCTCGCATGTCTGGACGGGCTCGGAGCCGGTGTGGTCGAACGGGGTTCTTTCGACGGTGCCCGACGCGGCGGGCGCGTGGTATCTGCATGTGCAGGGTTATAACGGCGAGGACGCAGCGAACGGAACGTACGATTACTCAATCGTCGCGACGTACCGCGTCGCGGCCGACCTGGATCACGACGGCGACGTGGACCTGGCGGACTTTGCGGTGTTTCAGGGTTGTTTCAACGGCCCCAACCGCCCGGGGCGGTATTCAGGCTGCGACGCGGCCGACCTTGATACGGACCTGGATGTGGATCTGGCTGACTTCGCCATCTTCCAGGCCTGTTTCAACGGTCCGAACCGTCCGCCGCGATGTTCGTAGTGCCGTTTTCGGTAAGACAGTTTCGCATGCGGCGATCAGCGCCGCGAAGGTTCAGTCGCCCCTACACGGTTATCGCCTGGATTCTTGTCGGCCGGCGCCGAATTCCGGGCCAGGGGCGGTACGTCATTCTGAGGGAGCGGAGCGACCGAAGAATCTGGCCGGAGCGTTGCGGGGGCTTTGCGCGTGCAAGGATCTGCGCAAATCGGACGCC
>CAZZFA010000166.1:0-4524 GCA_964653435.1 uncultured Planctomycetales bacterium
CGCAAAGCTCAGGCCGGATTCTTCGGTCGCTCCGCTCCCTCAGAATGACGTACCGGCCCTGGCCCGGAATTCGGCGCCGGCGGACAAGAAATCCAGGCGATAACAGCGTAGAACGCTCTCTGTGCCCGGCTCCCGTACCCCCGTCGCCCGTGTGGTCGGCCTCTGCACAACATGGTCGGGGTCTGGAGACCCTCCTCCGTCGGCACCTGCGCTACTTCCCGGCTTGCCCTGCTCCGCTCGAGCTGCTCGACGTCGGCTGCGGGGCCGCGATACGGAAATCCCTGTCGGAAATCGAATCGTCCGGGCGTACATCGGCGTAAAGATAGAGGCCGTCCAACCTGCCGTCCGCCAGGTAGAGGGCCGTCCCCGCCGGCAAGTCCGTCTTCGCGTCGATCCACAGGTCCTGCCGAGGGTGCGGATGGCCGGGGGCAACGGCCCGCATGATGACCAGGTGATGCGCCTCCTGCCCCGTCTGCTCGACCCGGGTCAGGCCCGGATAGTCGATCCGCGCCGGGACGCCCCCCGGCGGGCTGTCGATCGTCGCGGTGGTCCGTGCCATCAACTTGCTCAGGCCAAAGTCGGTAATCGGCCGCTTTGCCTGCCCCAGCCTCACCGGAGCCATCGGATCGAGCTGGTAGGTCGTCGGGGGCAATCCCAGGAAGCCGCGTCTCTCGCGAACGAGGAGCTTGTCATCGTTCTGGCCTGCCACATAGAGCGACTCGACAAAGGGGCTGCCCGGGTCCTCCCATACGAACCTGACGGCGAAGGGATCGGCCCGGAACGTAACACCGATCTTCTCGAGCTTGCCGAGCGTCTGAAGGACGCCCAGCCGTTCCTGACGATAGAAGGTCAGCCGATACTTCGGGATCGCATCGCAGCGTAGCTTTACCTGACGAAGAAAAGCGACCGGGTCGCGTGCGATCTGCTCAGCCGTGGTCCCGTAGACCCGCGGCGCCGTGACCCCGGGGAAACCGCTCTTGCCCCCGGGCGGGGCCTGACAACCCGCGACCACGCAGGCGGCAACCAGCCCGCAAGCGAATCCAACCACCGAAAGCCTGCATGTGGAGTGCGGCCTCTCCAGAGGCCGCTTGCGGTCTCGGAAAGACCGCGCTCCAGAGATCAATACCATATTGTCCGCGTCCGGTGGTGCTGGATGTCTACATCCTGATCGTGCGACCGCACCCACAGATACTCGTCGATCAGCCACACGGCCTTGTCGATACCCCGCCCGGCCAACGCCCGGTGCATCAGCTCAACAGCCCAGATCGTGTGCACGCGCAGCTCGACCTCCTCCGGCGAGCCCGCGGCGATCTCCTCGCAACGCTCGATCCGCTCCTCGAGCCCCTGCTCCAGGCGCATGATGCCCAGGTGCCGAAGCGCCTGCGGCAGGCGATAATCCGCGAACGCCGTAAGCCGCTCGAGCCCGGTGATTTCCGGCCCGCCGGCCGCCTTCATCGCCACCGCCACGTCGGCCGCACAGATCTGCGCCCGTTTGAGGATCCAAACCGTCCGGCCGTCGCAGTCGGCCTTGTCCGCAAAGGACGGAAACGTCCGGGCGAGGGTACGGACGATCTCGGCGGCGTCATAGCCGGCCGCCTCGAGGAGCTTGAGGAAGCTTCCCCCGTACGTCTCGGACAGATTGCGGCCGATCTCCCGGACGATCGCCGCCCGCTCGTTGAGCATGGGCATCTCGCCGTCGCCGCGAAAGACCTCGGCCAGATCATCGCGCGTGACGCACTTCCACCATGCCGCCTTGTACCAGCTCTTATCGGCCTCAACGGCCCGGGCCAGGCCGGCCACCAGGGCGTAATAGCGTCCCCACTTCCGCCCACGGTACGTAATGAGCCACGGCGGGGTCGTCCAGAAGCAGAAGTTGAGCGAGTCGAGGAGCAGGACGAGATTGGCAAGCCGCTCGGGATCGACCCTGGGCATCAGCTCGTGCGGCTGCGTCGGCAGACGGATCGCGTCCGGATCGACCGTGGCCGCCCAGCGGTCAATCGCCTCGGTGTCCGTGCGTACGAAACGACTGCGATCGAAAATCGGCCGCGTGGATCCCAGAACGTCCATCACCCGCCATTATCCCGGCCACAACGGGCGCCCGCAACCGAAGCCGTGCGGCAACAAGTGTATGCGCCGCGAGCGGAAGAACGGGCGGTTTTGTGCCTTTCATCGTCGCTGTGGCAGCAGGATCCGGCGTCGGTCGTTTGCACCCGCGGTCGCATCGGCCGGTCCGGAGCCGGAACCAGCCCGGCATGGCAAACGCCCTGCGAATCGACCCGGTTACGTATGAGTTCGCCCGGCAGGGCCGCGTCACCTTTGCGGTCGGCGTGTTGAGCCGGACCTTGGATTTGAAGGTACTGTTCGGCCAACAGGAGCACGGAGGCGAGCCTATACCGTTTTCACCCTTTTTCTGGCGAGCGCGGAACGCAACGGACGCCCGGAATACGGTGGGAGCCCGCGCCAGGACTCGTTTCATGAAGCTTCGCTTCGAAAGCACCAGAGTGCTTGCGGCGCCACCCTGCCCGCTGATGCGCGCGAGAATCCGGCAACGGTCTGAATCGGCTGCGTCGGGTCTCGTGCCCCGGTGCCGGCCTGCTCGAGGCCGAGTTGTCAATTCCCGGTTCTGTCGGCAGCGTGCCGGTGGGCGGCACCGGAGGCACCAATCACGGTTACGAGGTCGCGGACGAGGCCCCTGACGTGCTCGGCCTGGCCGGTCAGCTCGCGCGCTGCCGCAGCGGATTGCTCGGCGCTGGCCGCGTTCTGCTGTGTCACCTTGTCGATCTCGGCGACAGCGGTGTTCACCTGCTCGACGCCCTGGGCCTGCTCTTCAGAAGCCTTCGCAATGCCGTTGATCAGATCGGAGACTTTGGCGACGTTGCCGACGATGGTCGCCAACGACTCACCGACCGCGCCGGCCACGTGGGTACCCTGCTGAGCGCAGCGTACGGAGTCCTCGATCAGGGTGGTGGTTTCTTTCGCTGCGTGTGCGGCCCGCTGAGCGAGGTTACGGACCTCGTCGGCGACCACGGCGAAGCCCTTGCCGTGCTCGCCGGCCCGAGCAGCCTCCACCGCGGCGTTCAAAGCCAACAGGTTGGTCTGGAAGGCAATCTCCTCGATGACCTTGATGATCTTGCTGACTTTCTCGGAAGATTCGTCGATCCGGGCCATGGCGTCGTGCAGTTGCTGCATGCTCTGGTCGCCGAGATTGGCGGCAGCGCGGGTGCTGGACGACAACTCGTCGGCCTTCCTGGCATTGGAGGCGTTGGCCCGGGTCATAGCCGCCATCTGCTCCAGGGCGCTGGAGGTTTCCTCCAGGGAAGACGCCTGCTCGCTGGCCCCCTCGGCCAGGGTTTGCGAGGCGGAGGAGACCTGCGCAGCGGCCTCGTTCACCTGCTGGGCGCCTTCATTCAGGCCATCGATAATCCGGTTGATCGGCCCAACGATGCTGCGCGTCACAAGGAATGCAACGAGCACGGACAGAACGAGCATGCCCGCGCCCACGCAGACCGACCAGACGATGACCGTGCGCAAGGCAGCGGCCTGCGAGTGCCGCATGGCAACATTGGCCTCCCGGGTCTTGGCCTCCATCTCATGCGCGGCCTGCAAGAACTCGTCCTCGTAGGATCCTGCGCCGATGACCCAGTCCCAAGGAGCAAAGTAGACGAACTTGACAATCTTCATCCGCGGAGCCGGATCCTCCGCGTTCTTCCACGGGTAGCGGATTTCGCCCACCTCGCCGGGCTTGAGCGCCAGCGCCTTCTGGCATACCTCCTGGACGATCAGCCGCCCGTCGCTGTCCCTGGAATCCCAGATGTTGTCGCCGTCGCGTTTGCCGTCTTTGGAAATAACGTAGTGACCGCGGGTGTTGCCGGTCGCGTTGAGCACGTACACGTAGCCGGTCCTGCCGACCTTGACGGACATGATTGCTTTGCGGAGGGACGTAGTCGATTGCTCCTTGACGCCGACGTACAACACCCCCACCGTCCTGCCGGAGGCATCCTTGATCGGCTCGTATGCGGTGACGTACCAGGCGTCCACCACGAAAGCCCGGCCCTGGTAGGTTTCGCCCCTCAGGACCGCGGCCACCACAGGGTTCGCGGTGCCGTCCGGGTTGGTGGCAGGGATGAAGGTGCCGATCGCACGGGTGCCGTCGGTCTTACGGACGTTCGTACACACCCGCAATATGTCGCCCTTCTCATTCATCCGCTGGAAGATGGTGCAGGTGCCACCGACGAGTTGCCTGACTTCATCCACCACCGGCGATTCGGTGCCGGCATCCGGGTTCTGGCCCAACCAGGTCTGGCCAACCATCATCTTCGGCAGGGTAACCTTGACCGGTTCGCTCGTATACTGGTTCACGGCGGTCCAGGTGACCGGCTCCTGGACGAAGGAAACCGGACCGGCATGACGCAGGATTTGGCGAGCGACGTTGAGGTCGTAGCTGACGGTCTGTTGCAGAAGCTCCTGCTGCGCCTGGCACATCGCGTAGACGTTCTCGGCAACGTGGGTCAGGTCGGCCAGCCC
>CAZZFA010000167.1:0-4470 GCA_964653435.1 uncultured Planctomycetales bacterium
GGACAGGTGTAACTCAGGAAGGCTGGTTCTCCATTTCAGGCTGAACCAGGACACTCACGGGCGAAGGAGGCATCACCCATGTCTGGTGTCAGTCGATTCGCGTCTCTGTGTCTTGGTGCGTTGCTGACGCTCGGCCCCGTCGTGGCGCGGGCGGACGTGCCGATCGAGTTGATCTCGCAATGGGGCGGCCCCGTTCGGGCCGTGGCCGTCGCGGCCGATCGCGCCTACATCGGCATCGGGCACCGACTCGTCGTGTTGGACGCCGCCGACCCGGGCAATGTCGTCCTGCTCGGTCAGACCGATCCGTTGCCCGGCGCAATCTCGGGCATTGCAGTCGTCGGCGATTATGCCTGTGTCACATTGTTGGGAGAGCTGTGGGTCTTCGACGTCTCGGATCCTGCCGCGCCGCAACTGGCGAGCAGCCTTTTCGTCGGCGGCGAGGCCCGGAACCTCTGCATTTCAGGCGGCCTCGCATACATCGCGGCCGGCGCGGGCGATGCAGGTAACCCCGGCGGGCTGAAGGTCGTCGATATAACCGATCCGTATGCGCCGTTGCTGCTGGGCGGGCTGGACACGGCCGGCGAGACCCGGGCCGTCGCCGTGCAGGGCAATTACGCATACCTGGCCGACGGCCCCGGCGGACTGGTGATCGCGGACGTCACCGATCCGGCAAATCCAATCCAGGTGGGCGCCCTGGCCATGCCGGATGAGGCCGGCGGCGTGGCCGTCGCGGGGCAGTACGTCTATGTCGCGGACAACTTCAGCGGTGGCTTTCGCGTCGTGGACGTCTCCGACCCGGAGCACCCGGCGGAGGCGGGGCAGTGCGGCACCGACGGGGCGCCGCTGGACGTCGCCGTCGACGGCGACTATGCGTATGTCGCGAACGCCTGGCTTGGTCTGGAAGTCATTGACATCTCCGTTCCCGGCAATCCTGTCAGGGCGGGCACTTTGACCGTCGGGAGCTGGGCGGTGCGCGTGGCAATCTCCACGGGAAACGCCTGGCTCGCCACGCAGGCTCGCGGTCTGCAGATCGTTGATCGGTCGGCGGTGCCTGCGCTGTCGCTCGTCGGGGAATACCGCACCGGCGTCAGTGGCGAGACGAGCGACGTGGCGGTCGCCGGTTACAACCTGTTCGTGTCCGATGGCGGCTCGCCGGGCGGCGTGGAAGTCCTCGCGGTGGGCGATCCTGCAAACCCGCTGAAGCTGGCAGGTCTCGAGAGCCATGAGTACGCATGGGGGCTTTCTCAAGTCGTGGCCGATTCGCTCTACCTTGCGGACGGCTGCGCGGGTTCCGCAGTCATCGACGTCACTGATCCGACGAACCCGCTTCGCCTCGGAAACGCGGAGACGGGCTGTGCATCGCGAGATGCCTGGCTTGACGGAGACTACGTCTATGTCGCGGACGATCATCAGAGCCTTCTTGTGATCGACGCGTCCGATCCGTCGAATCCGCATCTGGTCGGGAGCTGGCAGGATCCGGCGGCGCCCGGGTACGCCCTGGGCATAGCGAAGTCGGGCAACTATGTCTACCTTGCCAACGGGCCGGTGGGATTGGAAGTGATCGACGTGTCCGATCCGAGCGGGCCGTCGCGGGTCGGCCACCTGGACACGAGAGGATATGCGAACGACGTGGCCGTCAGCGGAGACTACGCCTACGTCGCGACGACCGGGGGAGGTCTGGAAGTCGTCCGCATCGCGGATCCCGCGAACCCGACAGCCGTCGGTGCATGCCAAGCCTTCGACGATGGCCAGGGCGTTGTGGTCAGGGACGGGTATGCCTTCGTGGCCGCGGGGCTACAAGGGCTGCAGCTTGTCGATGTCTCGGATCCGGCCAATCCCCTGCGGGTCGGGCAGAAGGATGTCGTGGGGTACTCCCGGCGGGTCGCGGTCGCGGGCATACACGCCTACGTCGCGGCAGGCGACAACGGCGTGGCGATCCTCCGGATCGGCGGCGATTACGTGTGGAACAGCCCCGCCGGCGGCGATTTTCTCGTCGGGGAGAACTGGGACCCCACAGGACCGCCGGACCTGTTCGGGCGGGCAATCTTCAATCTGCCCGACGCCTACACGGTGACTATGCCGGCCGGCGGCGGGGTGGCACACGATCGGCTTCTGGTGAACGGCGGCGACGTCGGCCTTGATCTGAACAACCAGACGTACACTCTCCGGCACGAATGGGATGAATCGCCCTCGGTGGCGGTCGCGGACGACCCGGGCAATCCGGTGACCGCGCGGCTGACCGTGTTCAATGGCGCCGATAACGGGGTAGTGGCGCACGAGTTGGAGGTTGGGCGGTGGCCCGACAACGACGGCACCCTCGCGATGAACGGCGTCCGCTGGGACGCCGCCGATTTCTTCTTCACAATTGGCGTCGCGGGGCGCGGGACGGTGACACTCGAGCAAAGCGTTGCCACGTATCGGTACGGATGGCTGGGCTTCTACCCCGGCAGCGAGGGCCTTCTCTCGCTGACGGCGAGCCGCTGGGATCTCGGTCACGATCAGGAGTTGGTCGTCGGCCGCGAGGGCCGAGGCGCGATGACGCTCCTGGAGCAGAGCCAGTGCAACGTGGGTCGATTGACCGTCGCGGGGTTGGGCGGAGGCGGCGGCGAGGTAACGGTTCAAGGCGCGTCCCAGGTCACCGTCAGCGGGGCGATGGTCATTGCCCAGAACGGCGGACAGGCTTCCGTCGAGGTGAGCGATCACGGGGTTCTTGCCGTCAACGGTCGCGGCGCGGGTGATCCGGAGGACTTCGTCGGCCTGGCCGTCGTGCAGAACGGCGGGTTTGGCGAGCTCAATATCCTCAGCGGAGGCTCCGTTGCGGTTCAGCACATCTGTACCATCGGCGGCTGGCCCGCCCCGGCGGCCGTGCGGCCGCTCAGCGCGGTAGCCTGTGATGCAACCCTGCTTGTCGACGGGGCCGGGTCGATTCTGGAAACGCCCTACACGTTGGAAATCGGTCGCGATACCTGCGGCTCCGCGACGGTGACCGGTGGCGGCACGATCGGCGCCGGCTTAACCTTCATCGGACTGCGCGCGCACGGGGACCTGACCGTAACGGGGATCGGTTCTTCCTTCACCGGCAGCAACCTGACGCGGCTGGGCCACGCCCCGGGCATCGAGGGCTATCTCACTGTCACGGAGGGGGCGCGCCTGACGAGCGAGCATCAGATCCAGGTCGGCTACGAGGGAACAGGCAGCGCCCAGGTTACGCAGGGCGGCCTTCTGACGTCGTACAAGGCCAACTCGCCTACGGACACGAGCGGGATCATCGCCTGGCAGCAGACGAGCCTCGGCACGGTGCTCGTGGCCAATCCGGGTTCGACGTGGAGCCAGGACGGGTCGATGAGCGTCGGCTGGTGGGGCAATGGCACGCTGGAGGTCGCGGATGCCGGGTTGGTTGAGTGCGCGGCTGGCGTCGTGGCGCGGATGCCGGGTTCCATCGGCACGGCGAGCGTCCGCGAAGTCGGCTCGAAGTGGACCATATCCGGCGAGTTGAGCATCGGTGGCCTCATGGACGCGGCCGGCGGAACGGGCCAGTTGACCATCAGCGATGGCGGAAGCGTGACGGTCGGCACGGAGCTGAAGATCTGGTCCGGCAGTTCCGTCAGCCTCGATGGGGGAGCCGCGACGGTTGCCGCGGGTCCGATGCCCGCTGCGGACACGATTGCCGTGTACGCCGGCGGGATGCTGTCGGGCACGGGCCTCGTGCAGGGCCATGTTGCCGTTTCGGGTGGCACGGTATCTCCGGGGACGATGTCGCCGGGTACGCTCCAGATCGACGGCAGCTACTCGCAGGAGGCATCCGGCACGCTCCGCATCGAACTGGGAGGAACGCAGGCCGGCCAGTCCGATCAACTGACTGTTACGGGCAACGCAACTCTGAGCGGAACGTTGGCGTTAAGCGTCGTGGCGGGGTATGTGCCGGTTCCGGGTGAGAGCATCGTTATCCTGACGTGTGGCTCGCGAGACGGCCGCTTCGGGAAGGTAACCGGCGATCGCGTGAGCAACGGCCGGGGTCTGGCGGTTCTGTATGACGCCAACGGCGTGACCGTGAAGGTCGTGTCCGCGGGAGACCTGGACGGCGACGGCGACGCGGACGTGGCCGACTTCGGGCTGTTCCAGGATTGTTTCAACGGTCCGAACCGTCCGCCCCGGGGCGGCGAGTGCGATCGGTCGGACCTGGACGGCGATCACGACGTGGACTTGGCGGATTTCCTGGCGTTTCAGGACTGTTTCAACGGCCCCAACCGGCCGCCGAAATGCAGGTGAAAGGCCGGTGTCCCAGCGGGCAAACGACGGCGGGACGAATGGAGGAGACCGTATCGCGCCGTTTGCGGCGGGGGGAGCGTGAAACCGTGTCACCCATTAGCCCCCGCCTTGTCACCCATTAGCCCCCGCCTTGTCAAGAGAAAAAGCTCCCCAGGGCGAATCTCGGCCTGTCGGGCCGGACGCCTGAATTCGCCGCATCGC
>CAZZFA010000168.1:0-4454 GCA_964653435.1 uncultured Planctomycetales bacterium
TGCTCACGGGGGCCTACCGGCTGTTCCGCTCGATGGCGGAATCCGCCGCGCGGGTAGGCGACGACGTGGCCGACCAGGCGCTGATCATTCAGGCCGCCCGCCACCTTCGCGAGGGCGAGGACGCCGAGGCGTTCGCCAGGGCATTCGGCGGCCGGGTGACGGACACGAACCTGCCGCGTTTTCTGCGCCTGCTGACATCCGGCGAGGCGGCGGCGCGTCCGACCATCATCCGGCTGATCGGCTGCGGCCGGATCACCGACGTCGGCCCCGTGGTAGCCCTCGCCGCAGCGCAGGAGACGGCGGAGCTCGGGCGGGAGGCGCTCGAGGCGATCGGGGTGCGGCGGCTGGTGGCGCTCGCGTCGCAGGACGGGGCGGCATCGCCCAGGGAGTCGGCGGCCCGCGCGCTGTGTATGCTGTTTGATCTCAAGGCGAATGACGAAACGCTGCGTCGTATCGCCGAGCCGGCGGACGTCTCGCGGAAGGCGGAGGTGCTCAACGTGCTTTGCGGCCCGTGGCCGCAGGGAACCGGACGCTTCCGGGTGATGATCGACCAGACGGCGTCGCCCTTCTTTGTGACCGTCGAGCAGGTGGGGCGGGGGTTCTTTCTGCTGGTGGGGGGGCGCGAGTTCAGCTCGTCGCTCCGCGGGGAGCGGCGGTTCGAGATCCCGATCGACTCCTGGTGCAGCGCAACGGGGACGGCCGTGGATGCCGCCGGCGTGCGGGAGCTGATGACCGGCTCGGTTACGCTCGGTCCGGTGATCGGGGGCGGATGGGAGGGGACGGTCCGCGTGACGCCGAAGCGGTCCGTCGGGGGGCCGTTACCGGGCTTTCTGCCGTGGACGTTTCTGGAGCGCGGCCGAACGGTGACGGCGACGATTCGTCTGGAGCGGCGGGCGCCGTGATCCGGGCAGTCGCGGACGCGCGGCGCCACGATTCGCCGGTCGGAAGCCAGGAGGTGCGAACATGCGCTTGACATAAACGTACCTATGCTGTATACTAATGTGTCTTTGGTCCTGCCGTCCGCGTGTTGACGGCCGGCGGGGGTTTCGCGGGAATGTGACCAGGCGTAAAGCAGTGGCCAAACGGATAGCCAAAACGAAGGCGGCGGACAAGGCGACCGGCGGAAAGAGCGGCGCAGACGCGAAGGATGTGACGGTCCGTCGGGAACGGACCGCATCCAAGGGCCCCACGAATCACAAGCCCAGGGCCGCGCAACCGTCCAAAACGACGTCCGCTGCGGCGGTGCAAGCGCGCCAAGTCTCGGAGGCCCGGCGCGCGAAGAAACCGCGAGAGGTCGCGGAGGAGAAGCCGGCCCGGACCCGCCTGACGCCGCAGGAGCTGGAGGAGTTTCGCGAGTTACTCCTGGCCAAGCGGCAGGAAATCGTACGCGACATGGGCTCGCTGACGGACGGGGCGCTGGGCGTAAACCGGCAGGACGCGGCCGGCGATCTGTCACTCATGCCCAACCACATGGCCGACCTGGGTTCCGATAATTGGGAGCAGGAGTTCAACCTCGGACTCATGGAAAACCAGCGGCAGGTCCTCCGCGAGATTGACGAGGCCCTGGAGCGCATCGAGAACGGGACATACGGGATCTGCCTGGGCACGGGCAAACCCATCACGAAGGCGCGGCTGCGTGCGAAGCCGTGGGCGAAGTACTGCATCGAGTACGCTCGCCTTCGGGAGCGTCGCGGGCTATCCTAGTTCCCCGTGGATAACGAGTCATCCCCAGCCAGGGCGGCGCGACCGGCTTCGGCCGAGATTTCGGCTGCGCGCGATCCGTGGAGCCATCTGCGGCTGTGGCCGGTGGCCGCGATCGGGCTGGCGGCGGACCTCTGGAGCAAGCACTGGGCATTCACCCGTTTGCCGCCGGAGCCGGCGTCGGGATGGGAACTCATCCCGCGGCTGGTGAGCTTCCGGCGGACGCTGAACGACGGCGCGCTGTTCGGGCTTGGCCGCGGGCTGTGGCTGGTCTTCATCGTTGCGTCGGTTCTGGCGCTGGCGTTCGTGTGGTATCTCTTCTCGCAGAGCACGCGGGACCGCCGGAGCCTCCATGTGGCGCTGGGCCTGATTCTGGCCGGGGCGATGGGGAATCTGTACGACCGCGCGTTCGTCCTGGCGGACGTCGTCCGCACGGATCGGGGAAGCTTCACCGGCATCGTGTTGCGGGAGACGGGCACGTTCGTGGATCTCGGGACGTATCCCGATCGCAAACCACTCCGTCGGTTCGACAAGACGCACGAGAATCTGACGATCCGGCATCAGGGCGTGGTCCGCGACTTCATCAAGGTCGAGCCCAAGTTCGGCTTTGAACTCTGGCCGTGGGTCTTCAATGTGGCGGATGTGCTCCTGGTTGCCGGCGTCGCGTTGTTGCTGCTGAACTTCTGGTGGGAGCGGCGCGAGGCGCGCCTCCATGCCGCCGGCGCATCGGGCGAGGGTACGCCGCTCGCCGGCTCTTCCTGAGGCCCCGCCGGCCTCGACAGGTCCGATGGGCACGACCTTCACCACCGACGACGAACGATGGATGAGGCGGGCGCTCGCCCTGGCCGCACGCGGCCGCGGACGGGTCGAACCCAATCCGATGGTCGGCTGTGTGATCGTGCGCGGCGGGCGGCTGCTCGGCGAGGGGTATCATCGCCGGTTCGGCGGTCCCCACGCGGAGGTAAACGCCCTTTCCCGCTGCACCGAGTCGCCTCGGGGAGCGACGGCTTATGTGACGCTGGAACCGTGCTGTCACACGGGCAAGACCGGCCCGTGCACGGAGGCGCTACTGGCGGCGGGGGTGGGTCGTGTCGTTGCGGCCATGCAGGACCCGTTTGCGCGGGTGGCGGGCAAGGGGTTTCGCCGGCTCCGGCGGGCGGGCGTGCGGGTGGACGTGGGCCTCTGCCGCAAGGAGGCGGAGGAGCTGAACGCGCCGTACCTCAAGCTTCGGCGCACCGCTCTGCCGTGGGTCATCCTCAAATGGGCACAGAGCCTTGACGGACGGATCGCCACGCGGACCGGTGATTCCAAATGGATCAGCGGATCGGAATCCCGCCGGATCGTGCATCGTCTCCGGGGACGTGTCGACGCGATCGTCGTCGGGATCGCAACGGTGCTCGCGGACGATCCGCTGCTTACGTGCCGCGCGGCGCCGCCGATACGAACGCCCTGTCGCATCGTGCTGGATACGCACTTGCGGGTTCCGTTGCGATCGAGACTGTTGCGGTCGAGCCGGGAGGCGCCGGTGATCATCGCCACGAGCTCTGCGACGGCGCGCCGCCGGGGCCGCCGGCTGCACCGGCTGCGTGCGGCCGGGGCGGAGGTTCTGTCGTTCCCGACGCACCGGGGCCGGGTGGACGTCCGTGCGCTGCTGGCCGAACTCGGACGACGGGAGATGACCAACGTGCTGGTCGAGGGCGGCGCGGAGGTGCTCGGGACATTCTTCGACGAGCATCTGGCGGACGAGGCATATGTGTTCGTCTCGCCGCGGATCATCGGCGGACGAAGTGCGTACGGAGCGATCGGCGGGCTCGGGCCGGCGCGGCTTTCGCAGACCGCCAGGGCGGAGAGTGTGATATGCCGCCGGGTGGGCGACGATTGGCTCTATCGGCTCCGGCTTCCTGCACAATCGCATCGGGCCTGAGCGGACGGGCCGCCGGGCCCGCAAGCGTTTCAGGAACCGGCCCGCCTGCCCAAGCAACGATCCCGTGGCGTGTCGCGTGATCCGGCAACCATACCAGAGGAGACCGAGGTCCTTCGATGAATCCGGAAAGCTTTACCTACCGTCCCATCGGCGTCATTCATTCGCCGTTCCCCGAGCCGGCCGGGACGCCGATCCAGGGTGTCTTCGCGCCCGAAGCGGAGGGCGTCGTCGAGGTTCTCGATGAGTTCGCCGAAGGGCTGCGCGACGTGGAGATGTTCTCGCATCTCTACCTGCTGTACGCTTTCCATCGGAGCGGCCCGGCCGTGCTGAGCTGCGTCCCGTTTCTCGATACGGTGCCGCACGGCGTCTTCGCCACCCGCGCACCACGTCGTCCGAATGCGATCGGCCTGTCGATCGTCCGGCTGCTCTGCCGGGAGGGATGCGTTCTTCGTGTGGCCGGGGTGGACATGGTGGACGGCACGCCATTGCTGGACATCAAGCCCTACGTACCCCGGTTCGATTGCCGACCGGAGGCGAGTTCGGGCTGGATGAAGGCGAACCCGCCGCGGCCGGGCGGCGCAATGGCCGACGGCCGGTTCGGCGTCTGACCCGGCGAAGCCGCGCCGATCTCCCGTCCGCCGCAGTCTGAGGACGACGCAGGGGGCGACGGCTTTCGTAGCCCTGCCTGCCGCGGGATTTCCCCCGCGAACCTGGGGGGGGGATCGGCCGTGGGCGAACCTTTCGCGGGTCCGGGCGTGCGCGGAAAGGGTCGTGCGGGTCGCGGATGGACGAAAGGAGGCGGGGCAGGTATGATGAGAACATGGCTGAG
>CAZZFA010000169.1:0-4446 GCA_964653435.1 uncultured Planctomycetales bacterium
TTGCCTGCGCCAATCGGCCAGATTCTTCGTCGCTGCGCTCCTCAGAATGACGGGTGGCGCTACCGCCGCAGCGCGATCCATGTACACAAGGCGCGCAAAACCTGCGACGGAGGACTCCAAAGCGGCCTTCCGCCGCGACCGAACACGGGCGCGCCGGCGGCCGTCATGCTGAGCGAAGCGAAGCATCTGGCTTGCCTGCGCCAATCAGCCGGATTCTTCGTCGCTGCGCTCCTCAGAATGACGGGTTGCGCCACCGCCGCAGCGCGATCCATGCGCGCAAGTCGCCCGAAAACCTGCGACGGAAGACTCTACGACGCACCCTCCACGAAATCCGACGTGTTGCAGCAACTCACTCGGAGCCGGCGGCCTCACCGAGCGACCGGAGCCGGTCTCGCAGGCGCGCGGCCTCCTCATACCGTTCCTCATCCACCGCCCGCCGCAACTGCTTCTGAAGCTCGGCCACCGGATCGGGCGGCAGCCCCTTCTTGATCCGGCTACGCAGCTTTCGAAGCACGCGCACCTCGCTGCTCTTGTAGTAGGCCTGGGGCTGATTGAACGAGGCGAAGAACTCCTTGAGCGCCTTGAGCCCCGCCTCCACATGCGCCAGCGCGCTCTTCGCCGCGCCCGCCTCCAGGGCCCGCAGCGCCTTCGCCCGCGTGTTCATCATGACGATGTACGGGCGATACTGCTCGAGCATGTACCGGTCGCTCTCATCCTCCGCGAACTTCCGACAGAGATCCAGAACCTTCAGGTTCCGCTGCGTGTCGCGCTCGACCCCCTCGAAGTCCTCCAGCACGAAGAGCGCGAGATACCGCTGGTAGTACATCGCCGCTTCGTCACGAAGATCCCGGCACTCCTTCCGGTTCAGTTCGTAACCCAGTTCCGTGCCGTTGCGCAGGGTGTGCTGACGCACCTGCTCGAGATGGTGTGCCAGCAGCGACTCGCATCCGAAGGGCCGCTGTCCGTCGGGCCGGCCGTCCAGCTCCATCTGCAACACCCCGAGATCGACGCGCATCTGGATTTTGATCCGGCCGTCCTGTCCGCGAATCTTCCGCACGTTGATCTGGCCGCTTTCGTAGGGCCAATCCGCGAGAATGGAGCTGATGTCTTTCGATGGCACGATGTGTTTCGACTCCTCGCAACAGCCTGGCGCCCGGCCTCCCGCAACCTGTCCCTCTGTATGTATTGTAGCTTCCGCCGGGCGGCGAATCTACGGCTTTGTTCGCCCGCGCCGCCTGCCAAAGCATCGGCATCCCCGCTCCCGGCGATGCAACGAATCCCGGCCCGCTGAAACCGGAAGCCCCCGCCCCTCAAATGCGTTGACCACCGGCCTCGTGCCGCCTATATACCCTTCGTGTCGACGACCCGTACGCCCGTCAGGAGGATAGCCATGAAACGTGCGATTCTCGTTACGTCCGCAATCCTGGCCACCGCCGGCCTCTGGGGCGACCGCAACCCCGCCATCGGTGCGGACGCGCCCGCCGGCGCCGAAGTGGGCTCGCCGGCGTTCGGGTTCGAACTGCCCGACGTTTACGGAAAGGTCTTCAAGCTCGCTGAGTTCAAGGGCCGCATTGTCGTCCTCGAGTGGATCAATCAGGCGTGCCCCGTAAGCCGCGGCAAGCACGACGACGGCGTCATGCAGAAAACCTACAAGAAGTACGCCAAGGACGGCGTAATCTGGCTCGCGATCGATTCCACGCACGGGCGCAAGCCGGAACAGAATCGCGTGTACGCGGCCGAGCAGCAGCTCGCGTACCCGATCCTTCAGGATGCCGACGGCAAGGTCGGCCGTGCCTACGGCGCCCGTACCACGCCGCACATGTTCGTCATCGACAAGAAGGGCGTTCTCGCCTACGACGGCGCCATCGACGACAAGGCCGACAAGAACTACGTCGTCGCCGCCCTTGATGCGCTGTTGGCCGACAAGCCGGTCACGACGGCCAAGACCGCGCCGTATGGCTGCTCGGTCAAGTACAGGTAAGGCCGTCACTCCAGTCGGCGATCGCGGCCGGCCGCCGGCGTCGTTGGCGGGCCCGGCGACGTGCGGTATGGATCCGCCTGCGCCCGGACAGACCTGCTCGACAAATCGGTTGAAAGCGCATAAGGTTCGCCGTGGCTGATACTTCGCGACCAGCGTCATCTTGCGATCGCGATCCTCGTAACGGGTTCTCCGCCCTTTATATGGCCCCCGAATATCAGAAACATGCACCCCTAGTTCAAGACAGGTAACCGCCATCGGTATGAGGTAGATTGCCCACATTGCCTGCGCGGTACCTGCGCAACGCTACGATACGCACCAACGAAGCTACCGTAACTATTTATTAGGACGACGATTCCGGCGCGTTGTATTGACGGGCCATCCGGTTTTCCCTATACTGTCTAACGAGGCGTAACCCTAGCTTCGGGAGAGAGAGTCTAGCGGCGGCCGGCGGTATTCGGCCGCCGCACTTTTTGGACATCGCGGGGTCGAACAGGTCGGACAGATCGACTTGTGCACGGGACGGCTAACCGTCAGGATGCCCGTGGGGATGGATGCGGCTTCATCGCCCGGCCGTGGTCGCACGGCTCACTCGGTCTGCATCGGGTTCCGGCGTCCGACGCCCCTTGAGGTTTAGCGGCCAAGGCGTTATCTTCAAGTCTTCGCATTCTGGGCGCGGTCCGATGCACGAGAAAACAACGAAAAGCATTTACAACGTCTGGTCGTATTTCTATGACATGTTCTGGCCGAAGATCGTCCTTCGGCGGACGAGCCGCGCCATCGAGCAGATGTGCATCCGGCCGGGTGAGCGCGTCCTGGATGTGGGCGTCGGGACCGGCTTGGCGCTGGAGAACTATCCCCCGCATGCGGAGGTGATCGGTATCGATCTCAGCGAGGGCATGCTTCGGCACGCTCACCGCCGGGCACGCCAGGGTCGGATGACCTGGGCGCACCTGGCGGTGGCCAATGCGCTGGAACTTCCGTTCCCGGACAACAGCTTCGATCATGTGATGCTCAGCCTGGTGATTACGGTCGTCAGCGATCCGGTACGCCTGATTGAGGAGACCCGGCGCGTCACGCGGCCCGGTGGGCAGATCGTGATCATCAATCACTTTCAGTCCAGCAACCGGATGATCGCCCTGATCGAGAAATGGCTCTGTCCGCTCTGTCAGCATCTGGGCTGGCGGAGTGACCTGCCGCTGGCCGATCTGCTTCGGGAGACGGGCTTGCACGCCGACTTCCGGTACAAACTGGACCACGTGGACTTGTGGGAAACGGTCTTCATGACGAACGTGCCGCGCCCCGGGGATGCGCAACAGGCGATCGCCGCGGCTTGACCTCGGCCGACGGGCCGATATCCTTGTGACATTTGAACCGAGGAACACGGTGCATGAGACGGTTTGGGTGCGTACTGTCCGCTCTGGTCGCCGCCGGCTGTCTGAGTGGAGGTTGCGTTGAATACCGCTGGGAAGAGAACGTCGAACGGGCGGAGCAACGCGCCAAGGCCGAGGGGAAGTATCTCTTCGTCTTCTACAAGTGGTGGCTGTCCAACGACAGCAACCGCATGCAGGCCGAGGTGATCGACCAACCGGATGTCGCCAGGGTGTTTCAGGGCACCGTGAACTGCCGGATCGTCTATGAGTACCCGCCCAACCGCGAGTATATGGCCCGCCACGGCGTGGACCGCGCACCGGGGTTCCTTGTGCAGGCCCCCGACGGATCGTACCAGAAACTCACCGGCTATGTCCCGAAGGAGGCGTTTATCAAGTGGGCCCAGGCCGCGATGACGACGCCCAAGGCCCCCGAACGCCCCAGCAAGCCCCCGCCGATCGTGCCGCAGCGGGCACCATGACCGCCCGTTGGCGTCGGCCTGCCCCCGGGGCGCCGCAAGGAGGAACGAATTGGAGAAACTGCTTCCCAAGACGGAGTTCGTATTCTGCGTCGACGCCGACGTTGAGGTATTTGAGCCGATGAAGGAAGGCCCCGGCGCCAGGACGCACAAGATTTCGGTGAAAAAGGGCGATTTCCTGGCGGCCTACGTCGTCAAGGAGACGCCGCAGCACTACTTCGTCAAGTTCGACGACGGCGGCCTGGCTTTCCTTCACAAGATCGCCGTGAATCGAAGGTAGAACCCCCGACGCCCCCCCCGGAGATGAGGGGTGCATGGCCGTACTTGCGGTGCGCGTATGGCGAAGGCGTGGGAAGCCTGGCTCAAGCCGGCCCGGCAGATCGCGAAGGCAAGAGCGGGATGATCGCCCGGTCCCAGCGATTGAATGCGTAGAGTCTTGCGTCGCGCCTTTTGTGCGCCTTGCGAGCGGCGCGCCTTGTGCGCGGTGCATTTTGCGCGCGGTGCGCCTTGCGCGCAATGCACCTTGTGCGCAATGCGCCTTGTGCGCGGTGGATCTTACGCGCCGCGTGCCTTGCGCGCATGGATCGCGCTGCGGCGGTGGCGCCACCCGTCATTCTGA
>CAZZFA010000170.1:0-4157 GCA_964653435.1 uncultured Planctomycetales bacterium
CTGCCGGCCGCGTGGCGGCCCCGCTCGCCCCCGCCGGCTGCGTGGCCGGACGGCTGGCCGGGAGCTCGATGCGAGCCTGCCACCCTGCCGCTGGAGGCGTAAGCGGTGGATTGCTGGCGTTCCGGGCGACCGGTCCCCATCGTCCTACACCTCGACGACGTGCGACCTCGTCGTTCGTTCTTTGGAACTGGGCGAAATGCCAGGCTATCGCCTTCTGCGCTTCACGCCCTTCCATCTCCGCCGCCTCGCGATTGACTGATTCAAGCCGTGCATAAAAGGGGGTGTTCGCAAAGGGAAGCCCCTCAATCGAAATGGACGTGCACGTGTGAAGGGGCAGCAGAAGGTGAAACATGGCGCTCATGAAAATGTGCTGACGGAAGGAATCCGGAACCACACGATAGCCCGAGAGCTCCGAGCCGGGCCACCGGCGTCGTGCCTCATCGAACTTCAGGGAAGCACTCTCCCCGACTTGCTGCTCGAACTCTGTTGCGATACGCTCCAGCTCCTCATCGGTGGGAAGCCGTTTGTACCGCACCTGGACCCGTGACTGCATTGCCGCGATGATGCCCGCGCGTTCTCGGCCCAGCCACTGGTCGATTTCATCCCGGCGCAGCAGCGGTTCGAGGTAATTCTTCATGGCGGTGCTTGCCCTTGCCAGAAGGCGATCCACTTTGGCGATCAGGTCGCGCTGCGCGGCGTCATCGAGCAGCGGCATCTCCTTGGCCATCTCGCAACGGGCTATCATGGCCATCAAGTGGGCCTGCGACCGCACGATGCAATACTCCATGTCCTTGCTGCTGAGAGACAGGGGCCGGCCCAGAACCTCCGCGCGCGTTCCGTCGGGCAGGTTGTCCAGGGCTTCCGGCAGGAAATCCGCGCTACGTGCCTCCTGAAGCACGGCCGCCCGGACGCTTTCCACCTCGCCCTCGGAGATCGTCTCGTCGCAACAAAGCGAAAACCTGATGGACCGGGCCATGTCCTCAAGCATTTCCTCTCTCGTAATACGTTCCGCGCCGGTGGCAGAGCCGGCCAGACCCGCCAGTATCACGCCCACGATGAGCTTCATTCGGGCACCTCCCGGGTCGTACGTCCTGTTCCTATGTCCAGCGTCACCAGCGCCGGCCATCGCTTCACTGCGCCTCCGTCGAGCGTTGGCAACTGTGTCCGCCACCACTTCGGGTGCAGCACCTGGGGTTCGACCGCTGAGGCAAGAAGATCGAACAACACCAGTTCATCCAGGTTCTTCATGCGTGCTATCGCCACGCCGACGTAGGTTTCCTGCGGCTTCTCGAAGGGCGACCCGGGTTCGTTGCGGGAGGGATAGAAGCTCGGCTGCCTGTACCGGTCCAGGACTTTCTGTCTGTCGGCAGGCTTCAGTGGCCCCTTCAAGGCCGGATACAGGAAGTCCAACTGCAGCTTCGTCATCCGGCTCTCAAATACGCGGGCCTCCCGGCTCAAAGCGCGCTCAATGGCTTTGGTAGCCCGCGGCGGCAACGCCGGGAAGGGACCCGGCAGCAGGTGTGAGCGCACTTCGGCAAGCACCTCGTCGAACAACCGAAGATACTCGGTCCGGCACCGTTGGAACTCGACGTCCGAAGGATACCGCCTGTCGCACGCCTCCAGGGTGCACCACGCGAGCCACAGGACAACTCCCCGGGCCCTGCGATCATCCGCGCCGCCCAGGTATGGAAGATGCTCACTCAGAAAACCGCGCACTGAGTCACGATACCGCGCCTCGTCCTCCCGCCGAAACACAAGTCCGCGACCCTCGGCGAACACCTTCGACACCGCGGATACATACAGGCGGATGTACGCCTCGGGGACGCCGGCTCCTGATGCTTCCTCGCGCCAGATCTCGAAGAGCCTGCCGGTCGCCGCCGGTCTGGATGCGGGACGGCTTGCCAGGGGCGGCGTCTCCGAGCGGGAAGCTGCCATCGACGAAACCGTAGCGCAGGTGGACTGGCTCGCCGATGTTGACAGAAGCATGCCCCCGATCGTCACCATCGCAAACAAGGCGCTCATGCAAGTGGCTCCCTATCGACTACTGCGCCGTCACGGGCCCGAACTGAAACGACTCCATTCGCGCTTCGAGCACCAGAGACGTCCCCCAAGCGTTCATGATCGCCCTGCCGTACCCGGTCGCGCTGAGCTCCACCTCCGCGATCATCATGTTGGCATTGCTGCAGAGGTCCGACGTTCTCACGTAGCAAACATACGGGTTACGCAACTCTTGCTTGCCGAACCACTTGTCGTTCTGCCACTGGTATCCTATCTGGAGCTCGGGTGGCCAAGTAATGATTAAGTTAAAAGTCCTCGTGCTGTTCTCTATGTTCGTAATGTTGACACTCTGACTGGACTCCACCGTAACGTTTGGCGAGCCTAACACAGCTATGCTGATGCATGCATTGCCGCTCGCGGTTGCCATTGCGTTGGTACCCGGGTCGCCGTTATCGGCGCCGCCCTCCGTCTCGTAGCGAAGCACACGCTCCCCGCTGGCCTTAAACACCGTGGACGGCACCGACTCACAATTATTACCAGATTCATCCTTGAAGCACCATACGATGCGCTTGTAGCCGGTGCGCGCCACGGCCTGCCCTTCGAAGCTTCCATAGGCGGGCGGATTCTGGTAAGAGCCGCCCGGATAGCCGTGCAGGTTCACCCACGCGTCCGTCGGACCGCCGCCCGATTCCGCGAGCACGCCCCAGTAATTGTTTCCCGTAGGCTCTTTGACTTCCGCCGAACATATCGGATCACCCTCGTCCGGGAACTCGTACGTGCAACCCACCCAAGCGCAGCCGGGGCAGGGGCAGTAATTTGAACCCGCCTCCGCCACCCTAACGACGGACAGTACTGCTCCGGACAAGACCACTCCACACAGCGCAAAGCCATACTTCCCTATCATCGAGATCATGTCTGTTCTCCCGGTTCGCTGCCCCTCGGGGCATCACTGCTTCACATGGGCCGCATCTGCACGCGCGCGCCGGACCGCGCCGACAAAATTGTCTTCTGCCATCGGGGACGGGGCGCTGAGGCTTGTCCGGCACCGCTCGATCTCCTGCTGGACGGCACTACGCGACTCGGGCACCAGGCGGAGTATCTTGAACCCGCTCACAGCCAAGTACTGCGCGAGGAATGCGTCGAGTCGCTCCAGTCGGGCGCACTTGGGAGCGGAATGCGCCATGGTGACGGCTCCTCCGGGGTCTCGTATCACGATCCCCATATGGTCGCAATCGTACCAAGGCTTCTTGCCCGGCGCAATCCACTGCCGAATCACCAGAGCTACGTCCCCCGTGCGCAACTCGGGCAATGCTTCGCTCAGGCGGTCCCGGGGAATATACAACTCCGTCCGCATCACTTTATTCGCCGAGGCATAGTCCACCCCGACGAATTCCGTGGCCACGCCGGTGACCGGATCGGGCGGCACGTCGCGGAAGACCTTCGGACGCACAACATAGGTAAAGCCCCTCGTAAGGGGACCGCTATGTGAGCCGAGGTTCCCCGAAACGTCATGCAGCAGGAAGCTGTTGCTGGGTACCCAGTCCTCCAGCGTCAGGAAGTTCCGCTTGACATAGCCTACAGCGCCGTCTCGATGACGCAGACGATCGGAGAGCTTGCGATAGGTGGTCCAGTCCGCGCTGAGGCCCATCGCCAAGCACCTCTCAACGAACACGACACAGTCGCTTTCGGCGTAATCGAAGCGCGACGCATACAGACGGTAGGACTGCCCTAGGGCCTTCAGGGCGTAGTGGCCGACCTCCTCCGCCGGGTCCGGCGACCGGCCCTTGGCGGCTAGATCCTTGTGCCGCAATGCCAAATAGTCGGCCAGATCCACGTTCGTGAAGCTCTGAAGCGGCCTTGCGTCCAAGTCACTGTACCGTGCCTGCTCCGCCGGCGTCAGCGGATCAGCAGCCAAGCCGGCGGTTGCCGCCATGGCCAGAACGCATCCTGTGGCCACCCAAACGGCCCATTTCGGTATACTCATCGTTTTGTCCTCCTGCCGAGCGACCGGATCCCAGAACCCTGCGACTCCCGCGTTGCGCGTCCGCAACCTCGCCGCGATCATCCTGCGGAACTGCGGAACTGCGGAACTGCGGAACTGCGGAACTGCGGAACTGCGGAACTGCGGAACTGCGGAACTGCGGAACTGCGGAACTGCG
>CAZZFA010000171.1:0-4109 GCA_964653435.1 uncultured Planctomycetales bacterium
TGAAGGCGGTGGCAAACCCGCGCCGGCTGGAACCGACGGTATGCCGCGCACACAATGCCGTTTCCAACCGGCCTGCCTTTGGCCGCCGCCTTCGGCCGGTGGAGGGACCGGCTCCATCCCCTTCCACGCTTGCCGTCCAGCGGGCTTGAGCCGGGCCTGGTGAATGCCCGCCGCCCACCGTCTGCAACTACGGCCATGCACCCCGGGATTCCGACCGACTTGACACAGCGCCGCACCCTTTCACAATGTCGCCGCACCGGAGCACGCCGGGAGGAGTCGTGCGTTGTGCGGCCGGCAGCGTCTGCGAGGGGCGGGTTCCATGCGCAGGGGCGCTCGATCTACCGGGTTCAGGAGTCGGACGGCGAACGTCTGTCTGTCGATGGGCTTGGTCTCGGCCGTGGGGGCGGCGGTGTTCGGGGCGGACGTTGAGGCGGATCGGCCCTTGCCTGTTTCGTTTCGGGGCGTTCCATGGCGGGAGGCGGTTGCGCAGGTTGCCGATGCGGTCGGCGCGGCCTATACCCTTGAGCGAAGCCTGACGCCGGATGCCTTGAACCAGCCCGTGCGGCTGACGGCTGAGTATCTCACGGCGGATGAGGTCTTGAGGTGGCTGGCCCGGTGGGTCGGGGCGGGGGTCATTCGCGTCGGCGATGAATATGTGTTCGGCAGGCCCGAGACGTGGCCGTCCGCGTGGCGCGTGCGAGCGAACATCTCATGCGTTTCGCCGCCTGTTGATGCGGCGTCGGGCCGGGATCAGCGGGCCCGTGCGGCGGAAGACCGGCTCGGCGATGTGGAGTGGTCCGACCAGACCCCCAGCGCGGCACTGGCCGAGGTCCGGTCGGAATACGGGATCGATATAATCGTGGAGCCGGCGATCCTCGGCCGCGAGGAACTCCTCACCATGACGCACAAGCAGGTGCGTCTGGGAGAGCTTCTGACCGAGATGGCCCGCGTCTGGGATGCCGTGTGGGTGTATGAGGATGGCGCGTTCGTCCTGGGTACCGACGGCTGGGTTGCCCGCATGGTCGAAGGACGATCGCGTGAGGAGGCCGCTTACCGGGGGCGGGCTGCAACGGTGGTGCGGCGGGCCGGTGGGGCCGAGACGGGCTATCGCTGGTGGACGGCCTGGGTGAAGCTGGAGGGCAAAGAAAGGTCATGGAAAAAAGTGCTTTGGCCGATGATGCAACTCATGGGCGAGGCCGCCAGATGGCGGCTTGATCCGGGTGTGCGCCCACGGGCGGCAGAGGGCGATCTCGAGGCGGAGGGGAAGGCGGGTGAGGTTCTTGAGGGGCTCGAACTGCTGGGGTATCTGCGATGGCAACGGGTGCCCGCCGCGGGGTCGAGCGAGTCGGTGGAGGTGCGGCTGAGGTAACGAGCCGGCCGGTCGGTTCATTCCGGGGGGCCGGGCAGGGCCGCCGGCGCCTTGACCGTCAGTGGTGAGCCGCTACACTTCCCCCGGACATTCGGGGCGAGGACGCCAAGGAGACAAAAGACATGTTCGATGACGCATGGATTGAGCGAAACACACGTCCACGGCATCGCGGCGAGAGTGTCCCGGGGACTCTGGATGAGACGTTCCGGGGGGACGATTGGGATTGGTCCTTCGACGGAAACGGTTTGTTGCCGCCCGATATCGAGTTCGAGCGAGTGCCAACGGCGGATGCCCTGCTGCCTTCCGAAGAGGTGTTGTCCCTCCCGGAAGGCGACGTGATTCAGGAGGCGATCGGGATTATCGCGGACGACTGGACCGTGCTTGATGCGCGTCGGCCTGCCCGGCGGGACGATGACGACGAAGACGAGGACGAGGAGGAAGAGGAAGAGGAAGAGGAGGAGTTCGGGGAGCTGGACGAGGAAGACGAAGAAGAGGAGGAAGAAGAAGAGGATGAGTTCGACGAATTCGAGGATGAGGATGCCTTCGAGGACGAGGAGGAAGAAGAGGAAGAAGAGGAAGAGGAGGAAGAAGAAGACGAAGACGACCTGTACCTCGATGAGGACGAGGAGGAGGAAGAGGAGGACGAGGACGAAGAAGAGGATTTCGACGACGATGATGAGTAGCCGCAGGCGGCCGCCTGTGCGACCGTCGGCCGCAGGGTGAGGTAATGGAGAGCGAATACACCGGCCCCGATCGCCGCGCACCGGAAGGATCGTCCGGATCCGCCGACCGGAGACAGGGCGCGGCGGATCGTCGCGGCGCAGACCCCCCGGAGGGCCAATACGCCGGTCCGGAGCGCCGTGCGGCCGAAGGCACCGCCCAGTCGACGGATCGCAGACGGAGCGTTACGGATCGTCGCAGCGGGCTGGAGCGCCGCCGCGGACCCGGGCGGCGCCGTTCCGACCTCCGGCGCGCGGCCGAAGAAGGGGAGCTGACCGGCGAGCTCCTCGAATTCGTCATGGCCATCGACGAATACAAACGAGTCAACAACAAGCCCTTTCCGAGCTGGAGCGAGGTGTTTGAGGTCATTCGGTTCCTGGGGTATCGTAAGGTGGCCCCCAGGGGCGAGCATATCGATCGCCCCGCACCGGGACCGCCGTCCACGGCCGAAGGTGCCGGGGCCTGATCGGGTGTGCTGACGGGAACGACGCCCCGGTCCGGACGGTGGCGGGATAGGGTCCATGGATTCAGCCGCGAACGTCATCCTTGTTCTGCAATTGCTCGTGAACCTGGGTCCGCTTGCGCTCTACTTCATCATACTGGGCCTGGTGAACAGCCAGCGTTGCCCGCGACTGATTTCCTCCCGTGCGGATTTCGTGACCCTGACGGTCGTTTTCATGCCGCTGGTGGTCTGGCCTGTGCCGTTTCTGGTCAGCCACGGTCTGTGGTGGTTGCTGGGGCTGGGTGCCGTCGCCGTCTGCGGCGCGTTTGCGGCTCTCCTGCCTGAACCATACGCCGGGTGGGTGATCTACCACACCGGCCGGCCGGAGGTGGAGGCGATCCTGCGTCGCGCCGCCCGTCGGCTCGGCTGGGATGTTCACCGCGACGAGGCGGGTACGAGTATCCCTGAGGCGAATCTTCGTTATTGGTGCAGCGCGTTCCCCTGGCTCGGCAGCGTGTCGATTCATCTGGAGCCGCTGGCCGGCCGGGTGGATGCGGGGGCGGTTGAACGGTTTCGCGCGGAGATCGAGCGGCGACTGGAACGGCGGTCGCTTCTGCCCTCGGCAGTGGGCGCCGGCCTTGTGCTTGTCGGCATCGTTCTGTGGGTCGTGCCGCTCTGGATGGTGTTCCGCCACATGGACGCGATTGTGGACGTCGTCCAGCACTTCCTCTTTGCGTAAGCGTTCGGCGCGACGGTGGGGCAACGGGCATTCGGCCGGGGTCCGGAGACCCTTGCTATCTTGCTTCGCCTGTGGGCCGGGCGAGGCGGCAGAGCAGGATGCCCATTGCCGCGATGCCCAGCGCGGATCCCACCGCATCGGAGATCCAATCGCTCAAGCTGCACGACCGGCCGACGATCGGTTGCGTTGTCTCGTCCATCGCCCCGAACGCGATCATGGCTGCCCAGACCAGCAGGCCGGAACGGAGAAGCCTCGCGGGGAATCGGGATGACACGTAAAGCATCCAGCATGCCCCCAGCACGAGGTAGCCGGACCCGTGAGCAAGCCAGTCGCTCTCCAGGATGTTCAGACGGGCGGCCGTGGGCTGCGGCACATGCGTAGCCACGAGCCACGCGACGGTCAGCAGGCCGGCCGGTATGACGGCGTAGCGGCCGATGGCAGCAATTCGTTGGTCCAAGTTCAGCGTCCTCACCCGGTCTGCGACAGCGGCGGCGTCGACGGTGTCGAAGATGCCTCAATCGCGACCACCGGCGGGGCGACGGTAACGGCGTCCTGGTTTGGCTCAACACCGAGGCGGGCGGGTGCAGGTGCCTTGCGCTTCCGCGGCGGCGACACCGGTGCCGGTCTCGCCGACGGGCAAACCGGTTTCGGACCGGTCGCGGGCTCGACGGGGTTGCCGGTGTTGTCGCATGCGCCGGCCGACGGGGCCGGAGCTGCCTTCGCCGCGGGTCGTGGCCTTGTCGGCGGAGGTGCCGGCGGTCTGACGGGCGCTTTCTCGACGGCTTGGCGCGCGGGCTTCGAGTTGGCGTTGGCGGGCACGGCGACAACGTCCCTGGGGG
>CAZZFA010000172.1:0-4038 GCA_964653435.1 uncultured Planctomycetales bacterium
CGCCCGCGCTGGGGGGCTGGAAACGAACGAAACCTTCGAACCGAAAGCGGGCCTAGCGGCGAGACTCCAGGCGTCTCTGGGCCTCGGCCATCTGCCCGGCCGTCGGCGCCCGGCCCGTCCGCATCATCTCCGTGAAGCAATCGAACAGATACGTCGCATCGTGCGGACCCGGGCTCGCCTCGGGGTGATACTGCACCGAGAAGACCGGCTCGCCGGCGTGCGTGAAGCCCTCCAACGTCTGATCGTTGAGGTTGACGTGCGTGGGCGTGCCGCCCGCCCGCTCCAGGGATGCCGTCTCGACCGCGAAACCGTGATTCTGGCTCGTGATCTCGACACGGCCCGTCGCCAGGTTCTTGACCGGCTGGTTCGCCCCCCGATGACCGAACTTCAGTTTGTACGTCTTCGCCCCGAGGGCCAGAGCCAGCAACTGATGCCCCAGGCAGATGCCGAAAACAGGCACTTTGCCGATCAGGTGCCGCAGGGTGTCGATCGCGTAGCGCAGCGGTTCCGGGTCGCCCGGCCCGTTGCTCACGAAGACGCCGTCCGGGCGGCTCGCCAGGATTTCCGCAGCGCTTTCGTGCGGCGGCGCGACCCGCACGCGGCACCCCGCCTCCACCAGGTTACGAAGGATATTGCGCTTCATCCCGCAATCGAGGGCCACAACCCGGAACCGCGGCTCGACACCCCGCGGCCGCATCGCGAACGGACTATCGAAACCGCGATCCCACTCGAACGACCCCGCCGGCGCCACCCGCCGGACCATGTCCTGCCCGACGATCCCCGGCCACGAGCGGGCCGCCGCGACCAGTTCCTCATCGTCGAGGATCTCGGTGGAGATGGCACCGCGCATCGCCCCCTTGATGCGAAGCTTGCGCGTGATTGCCCGCGTATCGACGCCTTCGAGGGCCGGAATGCCGTTCCGCTGGAGATACTCCTCCAACGTCATGGTGGCGCGGAAGTTGCTGTGCCGCCGCGCAAGCTCCTTGATGACGAAGGCCTCCACCTGCGGATGCGCCGACTCCGCATCCTCCTCCGTCACGCCGTAGTTGCCGATCAACGGATACGTCATCGTGACAATCTGGCCGCAGTACGAAGGATCCGTCAGGACCTCCTGATAGCCCGTCATCGACGTATTGAAGACCACCTCCCCCTGCCGCGTGCCTTCAGCGCCAAACGCCGCCCCGGTGTACACCGTGCCGTCTTCGAGCGCAAGTTTGCAGATTCGCTCCGCCATGGCGGCTCCGAACTCCTTCCCGCCGGCCGACCGGCAGCCTGTCCATTCCCGAACCCCGCTGCGCAATACTACCAATGCGGTTCGCCGAAATAAAGCCGGGTCGCCGGCCGCCGTCGAGTCCGCCGACGCCGGCCGTCGCCTCGAGCTCCGCACGCATGGCGGGGTCCGGCCGTCGGGATCGTCCGGCCGCGATCCCGCGATGCCCGCCGCGACGAGGGCTCGCCGGCGAGGAAAAACTGCTAAAGCCCGCCGGCCGGGAAAACGATATAGCGAACGAGGCTGTGGGTCTCCGCTCGTTTGAGCGGACAGCCTGGCTTGGAGGGTCCGGGTTACGGCGAGCTCGGATCCTCTTTTTTTGCGCGCCGATCCCGCCTGTTCCCGGGGATGAGACGACCCGGTTCTTCGCGGCTCCGCCGGCCGCGGTAATCCCGTAACAGGCGTTGCGGACCGCACACGCAGCCGCCCGTCGCTTCGCATGCCTCACGCCGCCCGGCGGCTTGACGCAACGCCCGCCGCGCATATAGTTCCCTTTGCCACGAGCGACGTGCCCGAAGCCCGCGGGGGAGACGGCGCGATCCCGCCGGGCTCGATCCGGTTCAGAAGGCGGTGACGTATGCGCGAGTCGGCGCGGATCTCGGCCGACAAGATCATCGGCGAAGGCATCACGTTCGACGACGTCTCACTCGTGCCCGCCCGATCGAATGTCGTCCCGCGCATGACGGATGTCAGCACGCGGCTTACCCGGCAGATCCGGATCAACATCCCCCTGGTTTCCGCCCCGATGGACACCGTGACGGAAGCCTCGCTTGCGATCGCGCTGGCGCAGGAGGGGGGCATCGGGATCATCCACAAGAACCTCTCCATCGAGGCTCAGACCCGCGAGGTCTACAAGGTCAAGCGATCGGAGAGCGGCGTCATCCTCGATCCGATCACGCTTCGACCGAACGACTCCGTCGCCCGCGCGAAGGAGATCATGCGGCTGCACAACGTCAGCGGCGTGCCCATCACCGAGGGCGACGGCGGACGGCTCGTCGGCATCCTGACGCGGCGCGACCTGAAGTTCCTGGAATCCACGGAACGCCGGATCGACGAGGTGATGAGCAAGGATCACCTCGTCACCGCGCCCCCGCATACGACGCTCGCCGAAGCCGAACGGATCCTGAATCACGCCAAGGTGGAGAAGCTCCTGCTCGTCGATCGCGAGGGACGCCTCGCGGGCCTGATCACGATGCGCGACATCGACCGCAGCCGGCAATTCCCGCAGAGCTGCAAGGACGACCGCGGCCGCCTCCGTGTCGGAGCGGCCGTGGGCGTGCACGACTACGATCGCGTCGAGTCGCTGATCCGAAACGACGTGGATGTGATCGTCGTGGACACCGCGCACGGGCACAGCGAGAACGTGATCGAGACCGTGCGGAAGATCCGCAAGCAGCACAACATCGCTCTGATCGCCGGGAACGTGGCCACGGCCGAGGGCGCTGCCGACCTGATCGACGCGGGCGTGGACGCCGTAAAAGTGGGCATCGGCCCGGGGGCGATCTGCACCACGCGCATCGTCTCCGGCGTGGGCGTGCCGCAGATCACGGCCATCCTGAACGCCGTCTCCGCCGCCGAGCCGGCGGGAATCCCGGTGATCGCCGACGGCGGCATCCGGTACTCCGGCGACATTACGAAGGCCATCGCCGCCGGAGCGAGTTGCGTGATGATGGGCTCGCTCTTCGCCGGGCTGGATGAATCGCCGGGCGAACTGGTCCTCTGGAAGGGCCGTCGCTTCAAGACGTACCGGGGCATGGGATCGCTGGGGGCCATGATCAGCGGAAGCGCCGACCGCTACGGCCAGGGCGGCGAGACGCAGCGGGAGAAGCTCGTGCCGGAAGGGGTGGAGGGGCGCGTACCGTATCGCGGGGCGCTGGCGGAGTTTGTCTACCAGCTCGTCGGCGGGCTGCGGGCGGGCATGGGCTACTGCGGAGCCGGTACGATCGAGGAACTCCGAACCCGGGCGAAGTTCGTTCGCGTCTCGGGCGCCAGCGTGATAGAATCTCATCCGCACGATATCGCGATTACAAAGGAATCGCCGAACTATGCGATCGATCTTGCAGACGATCTCTGATGCGTGGCGGCGCCCGCTGGCGTACGTCGTATCCGTACTGGCAGCCGCCGGCTGCTCCCCGGCCGGGCCGGGGCCTAACCCCTTCCGGGACGACTCGATCCCGCGCAGCGAGTGGACGACCCCGTCGGCCGAGACCGTCGCGGCGAAGAACGTCACGGCCGGCGTTCGCGAACGGCCCTGGCCACCGGTCGAAGCGCCGTACGAACCCCTCGGCGTGCCCCACTGGCCGCTGTGGTGGGAGGACCCGTTCGAGGACAAGGGCAGCAGCGCCAAGGACCGGTTCGCCTGGACCTGGGAGGACGGCGTTGCGCTGCCATACTCGAACGGCCGCTGGCTGCTGAACACCGTCGCGTGGCCCATCAGCGCAATCGTCACGCCGCCGGGCACCACGATGATCAGCGACGGCCACCTGAGCAAACAGGCCCTCGGCTACGATCACGACGCGGCCCGCGGCAAACCGTGGCCGGTCACGGTTGATCCGCTCGAAACGGCCCCGACGACGCAGCCCGCGCAGTAGCGGCGAGCGGACGCCTCCACGTATGGCGGCCGCGGAACAACGGCCGGCCAGGGCCGTTTTCGGTTCGAAAGCTTCGTTCGTTTCCAGCCCCCCAGCGCGGGCGTGGCCCGCAGCCCAACATAGCGGCGCCGGACGCACGGAGCGTGCGTCGCGTCATTCTGAGGCCCCCTTGGGGGC
>CAZZFA010000173.1:0-4027 GCA_964653435.1 uncultured Planctomycetales bacterium
ACGCTACGTGCGTCCGGCGCCGCCATGTTGGGCTGCGGGCCACGCCCGCGCTGGGCTGCATGGCTGGAAGTTGACGACGGAGCATCGCTTCAGCCGGTCGGCCTTTCGCCGCCGCCTTCAGCCGGTGGAGGCACGGGCTGCATTCCCTTTCGCGCTTGCCGCCCAGCCGGCTTGAGCCGGGCCTGGTGAATCCCCACCGCCCACGGTCTGCAACTGTGGCCATGCAGCCCCTGTTGCCCGGCGCCTTGCCATTGCGGGTTTCTGTGCGACACTGTAGAACGCACGGCGAAGGGAGGAGTCCGCATGAGCAGCAGGCACGAGGGGGTAACGCGGCGGGGATTTCTGACGCTCACGGGGCGAGGCATCCTCGGTGGAATGGCCGCGCTCGGATTGCCCGGCAGGCTGCGCGGACAGACGACCCGGGCGGCGCCGGCGCGGGTAGCCTTCACGCATGGCGACTCGCGCGCCGCAAACATCTTCGAGGCCCTCAAGCGGATCGAAGGGGATATTCGGCGGGGGCTGACCCGGAGAAAGCGCGTGCTGATCAAGCCGAACGTGGTCTCGACGACGATCCCGCTCACGGCGACGCATGCCGATTGCATCGAGGCGATCCTCGATTTCCTGCAGCCGCTTGTGAAGGAAGAGATCGTCATCGCGGAGTCGTCGGCCAGTGGGCCGGCCATGGAAGGGTTCGACAACTACGGCTATCTCCGTCTGCAGAAGAAGTACCGGGTAAGCTTTGTCGATCTGGATCGCGAGCCGGCAGTCGTGAAGTACCTGATCGACGAACGCTATCGGCCGCAGCCCGTGCGGTTCTCGCAGATGCTGCTCGATCCGGACTTCTACGTGATTTCTCCGGTGCGGATGAAGACGCACGATCGGGCGGTCGTCACGCTCTCCCTCAAGAACCTCGCGGTGGGGGCCGTGATCAAGGATTCGACGTATCGCTGGCGGAGCGACAGCCGCGGCCGAAACGACAAATGGGTCGTCCACGGAGGGCCCGCCAACCAGGCGATCCACTACAACCTGTTCGCGCTGGCCCGGATTCGGCATCCCGACCTGTCGGTGATCGACGGATTTGAGGGAATGGAGCATAACGGGCCGATCAACGGCACGCCGGTTGATCACCGCGTCGCCGTCGCGAGTACGGACTGGCTCGCGGCGGACCGGACGGCCGTCGAGCTGATGGGCTTCGACTTCGCGAAGGTCGGCTACCTCACCTTCTGCGCGAAGGCCGGTATGGGCGAGGCCGATCCGGTCGGGATCGACATTCTGGGTGATCGGCTCGCCGACTATGTCCGCGCCTATCGCCCCCACGACAGGATTGAGGAACAATACAGGTGGATGGCGGGCGGATGAGTTCGCCGGGCCGCACGGGGGCAGCCCTTCGGCCCGCATCCGGGTCGGGGCGGGTGCTCGTTCGCCGGAACAGGGCCTGTTGAATGGCCGTACGTTCCATGCCGGGCGCGGCCGGCCGCCTGCGCGCGTCGTCTGCGGGTATTGCAGGCCGCGACCGGGCGCTTCGGGCCGAGCGGAGTGCATGGCGGAGCCGCGGTGAAAAGGGGGGCTTCGACGGGAATGCAGCGGCCCGGGCTGCATCGCAGGGCAGGTGTGCCGGGTATACAATCGCGGCGGAACAGGAAGAATCGAAAGCACCCGGATTCGTGGAGGACACTCATGAGGGCAGGATGGCTGGTATCGGGAGCGGCGCTGTGCATGGCAATGGGAGTCGGGCCGGCCCGGGCGACCCAGTTGGGTGATCCGGCGCCGGCGCTGCGGATCGCCCAGTGGATCAAGGGCAAGCCGGTGGACCTGAAAGCGGGCAAGGGCAAGCAGGTGTTCGTGATCGAGTTCTGGGCGACGTGGTGCCCCCCGTGCCGCAAGGCGATCCCGCACCTGAGTGAGATCCAGAAGAAGTACAAGGACAAGGGCGTTGTGGTCGTCGGCATCACGGAGGAGGAGCCCGACATTGTCAAACCGTTCGTGAAGGAAGCCGGCGACAACATGGACTACACCGTCGCGGTGGATCGCGACGGGACAATGAACGAGGCATACATGGAGGCATTCGGCATCGACGGCATCCCGCACGCGTTCATCGTGGACAAAGAGGGCCGGATCGCGTGGCACGGCCATCCCGAAGTAGGCATGGACAAGGCGCTCGAGGAGATCGTCGGCGGGAAGTACGACCTCGAGGCAGCCAGGCGCGAGGACAAGGCGCGGCGGCTCGGAAACGAATACTTCGAACTGCTGGCCAAGGCCGACGAGGCGCGCACGGAAAAGGCGAAGAAGGAGATTCTCAAGAAGGCCGGTGAGGTCGGCGCGGAGGTGGTGAAGCAGGCCGGACGCAACGCCGACCTGCTCAACGGCTTTGCGTGGACGATCCTCACGGCGCCACGGATCAAGGTGCGTGATCTCGATCTGGCTCTCAAGGCCGCCAAGGCCGCGTACGACGCCTCGGAAGGCCGAAGCGCAGACGTCGCAGATACGTATGCCCGCGCCCTGTTCGATACGGGAAAGAAAGCGGAGGCCGTCAAGTATCAGAAGAAGGCGATAGAGCTGTGCAAGGATGAGAAGATGCGGAGCGACCTGAAGAAGACGCTCGAGCGATACGAGAAGGAGGCGAAGGCGACGGAGAAGCATTGATGCGGCGCGACGAAGCGTGCCTTCACGTGGCGGCGGCGGCGACCGAAGAGCCGCTGCGACGCTCTGGGGCGGCGCGGAGATCGGCGGGTTGCGGCTGCGGTGTACTTTGCGCTTGTGGCGCGGCTGCGGGGCGCCCGGGCAGCACGGCCGCGGCGCCTGTACCCGTGCGCCGGTGAAACGCGTCAGCCGCTGTGGTACGATCCCGGTCGGATACGCCGGCGATCGCCGGTCTCACTCGACGCGGAGCAGAAGCATGTCGCGGTTGCATTTGGTATTCGCGGGCCTGGTGTGTATCGCGCTGCGGGCCGGACCGGTGCAGGCGATCGAGCTGGGGGATCCGGCGCCGCCGTTGCAGGTTGCGGGGTGGGTCAAAGGCAAGCCGGTCAATCTCAAGGCGGGCAAGGGCAAGCAGGTGTACGTCGTGGAGTTCTGGGCGACGTGGTGCGGCCCGTGCAAGGCCTCCATTCCCCGTTTGTCGGAACGTCAGAGGAAGTACGGCGACAAGGGCGTGGTGATCATCGGGATCAGCCACGAAGAGGCGTCGGTGGTCAAGCCGTTTGCCGAGAAGATGGGCGACAAGATGGACTACACCGTCGCCGTCGATCGCGACAAGGCGACGTACAACGCGTACATGCGGGCTTTCGGCCAGGGCGGCATCCCGCATGCGTTCGTGATTGACAAGGACGGACGGGTCGCCTGGCACGGCCACCCGGAACGGAACCTGGAGCAGACACTCGACCAGATCCTCGCGGGGAAGTACGATCTGAAGGCGGCGCGGCAGGCGGAGCTTTCGCGGAAGATGCCGGCAGAGTATTTCGGGCTCATTAAGGCGGCGGAGAAATCCACCTCAGCGAACCAGAAGAAGGCCGCTCTGCGGCGTGCCCGGGCGACCGGGCTGAACCTGGTGCGTGCCGGGGCGAAGGATGCGGACCTGCTCGACGACTTCGCATCGAAGATTCTGGCGCTGGAGAATCCGGCCGTTCGCGATCTCGATCTTGCAGGCAAGGCGGCGAAGGCCGCGGTGGATGCGAGCGGGGAGACGGACGCGGAGATCATCCAGACGTACGCCCGGGTACTGTTCGCGAGCCGTCGGCGGATGGAAGCCGTCACGTATCAGAAAAAGGCAATCGAGCTGGCGAAGGATGAGGACGAAGACACACTGGCGGAGATGAGGGCTACGCTGGCGACGTACGAGAAGAAGGAGAGTGCGGCGAGGTAGAGTCTTGCGTCGCAGCTTCTGCGCGCCTTGCGCGGGGCGTGCCTGGCGCTCGGCGCGCCCCGCGCGTTTGTATCGCGCTGCGGCGGTAGCGCCACCCGTCATTCTGAGGGGCGCAGCGACGAAGAATCCGGCTGATTGGCGCAGGGGAGCCGGATGCTTCGGTGT
>CAZZFA010000174.1:0-3890 GCA_964653435.1 uncultured Planctomycetales bacterium
GGCCCGGAGTTCACACCTTACACCACGCCGCCAAACGCTCTGCCAGAGCTACCCGCTCTGGTGCGAGAATCCCTTCTCGCACCTCCGCCCTGGGGAATCCGTTCCCCCGAGACCTCGGGCGATCGGAATCGCCGGAGCAGAGTGTCGAGAAAGGATTCTCGACACAGGGTGGGGCAGCAGAGCACAGGTGTGGGACCAGAGTGTCGAGACGGGATTCCCCACACAGGTGACACAGATCTCCATAGGCGCGCGATCCGCGCATGAGAAGGGCCCGGCGGCCGAAACCGCCGGGCCCGGACATCACAACCTACACATGCCGCTCAGGGCAACCGCCCCGGCTTACTGACGGCCCCACAGGGCGTTCACCGAGTCGGCCGCGTCGTCGGACACAACCACGTCCGTCAGCCCGTCGCCGTTCATGTCTGCGAAGAGCAACGCGCTCGTGGCATCCGTCAGCGCGACGCCGGTGACCTTCACAACCGGCACGAGCGGGCTGGCAAGTGTGCCCGAGGTCTGGATGAGCCAGATCTGATTGCCGGCGTTATCCTGAGCCAAGACCATCGGGGTGCCTTCGAACGAACCGACCGCGATCCGTGCATCAAGCGCACCCGGGGCGATGGAAGGCGTGCCGCCCGGAATCGCCAAGCCGCCCGCGGCCGACGCCGTAGTGGCGTCGAAGATGTACAGCGTCCCGCCGCCGGTCGTGTCGACTGTTACGATCTGCCCGGCTTCCGTCACGGCCACCGCCGAGCCAAAGCCGGTGCCCGGGCCGTTCCAACCCTGCAGCGTACCGGCCGCCACAGCCGTGCCGTCAAGAGAAGTGCTCGTCGGAATCTTATAAATGGTCCCCGTGGCCGTATCCGGAGCACCCACATAGACGTTGCCGTTGCCGAAGGCAATGGCGTGGCCAAAGTGGTCGGCGCCGCCAGCAACCCCAGTGAACTGCTTCCAAGTGCTCACCGGCAGGTTCCCGAACGCCGCCCCTGTGCTCACAGAGAAGCCAGCCGACGGAATCGCACCCGCCGTCCCGCCCTTGAGGATGACGACGCAGCCATCCGCAGTCGCCCCGCCGTTCACGCTCGCACGATCCGCCAAAATCAAGTCCACGTAACTCGAGCTGCTGAAGTTTGCCAGCAGAATCGCGGTCGCGCCGACAGAACCCGTGTAGTCGAAGGTGATCGTGCTCGGCGTCGCGGCGGTCGTCTGGTCTGCCTGAACCGAGTAGACCTTGTCGTTGTTGCCGGTTGCGCCGTTGTTCGCGTAAATATCCACCACAGGATTCGCGCCAGCCGTCCTAGCAATTACCAGTTCCGGCGCTGCCGCGTTGCCGCGGAGCGGACCCACGGCGATATCGGTGGCTGCCACCGCGATGGACTCAAGGAGCGTGAAGTTGGCAGACGCAAAGCCGATCGTGTTGGCGTTACCCTTCTGATTGTTCAGCGGCTTATAGATATCCACACTCGCCGCCTTCATCACGATCATGTGGGAGCCGCCAGAGGTGCCCTTGATGTTAGCAAAGATGATCTTCTTGGCCTGGAGTTCCGCCGCGCCGACGGCGTCATTCACGGTGCCGGCGTACTTGACCGCCGTGGTGGAATTCGGCTGGCCGATATCGGCCGCGGCCACCGTATTCGTCGTGCCATCGGTCTTGGCCCAGTCCTTGCCGACCAGCACGCGGGCACCCGTGTCACCGGCCGCGACGCTGACCTCACCGGCCGCAAGCGCGGCATTGATCTGGTACGTGCCCACGGTGCTGTTGGAGAACGTTGTAGCGGCCGTGCCGACGGTGTCGCTCGGCGTCACCGCAACCGACGCGAGATTGCCCGTCTTCGTCGCGTCGTCAACGTCGACGTACGAGAAGTCGATCGCGCCCGCCACGCGTGCCAACGAAGCGAAGTTGGCGGTCAGTGTAGTCGTGGGCTTGATCGGATGGTAGTACATGCCGCTCTGGGCAGCGAGACCCGCGAAGCTGCCGGCGACGGCGGCCTGCGGCACCCACGCGGGGGTGATCGTCCGCGTCGTCTGCGCGCTAGCGGAGTTGCCGTTCGGATCGCTCACGGCCACCTGGAAGACATACGGCCCGGGGGCAACGACGTTCGAGACCGTCGTCGTCGTGCCGTCGCGCTTAAGCTGCGTGAGGCTGCTGCCGGTGCCCGGAGCATTGATGAGGACGTCCACGGTTGTAGTACCGTTGCCGGCGTCGGCCGGCTGGAGGATCGAGATGGTCGAGGCCGGCTGCTTGGTGGCGTCCGGCGTGCTTACGACCGTCCAGAGATAGCTCAAGGACTGACCCGGCTGCAACGAGGGGTCGAACGCGGTCGCAGCAAGCAGCGGCACGCCGGCCCCGCCGAACGTAAGGGACGCGCTGGCGCCGGGCCAGGCAATCGCGGTCGAACGATCCGCGCCTGCACTAACCGTGATCGGAGCGGATGGGTTCGCCGTTACGGTCACGGAGGCGGAGGCCGAGGCCGTCGCCAGAGCGTGGTCGGTCACGGTAACCTGGAACGCGTACGTGCCGGTCTGCGTGAAGCTGGCGCTGGCCGTGGCGCCCGTGGCACCGTTCACCGTGACGCCCGGACCGGCCGTCTGGATCCACTGATACGTATAGGGCGGTGTACCGCCGCTGGCGCTGGCGGTAAGCGTCACGGTCGTGCCAACGGTCGTGGACGACGGATTCGCCGTCGCGGTCACGGTCGGGACGGGCGGAGCCGTAATCGTCACGGTCGCCGACGCGGTAGCCGTGCTGGTCCCGTCGCTCACGGTGCAGGTGAAGGTGGTTGTCGCAGATACCGAGGCGGAGGCGCTGGCTGAACTGGCCCCGGTGATCGCGACGGCCGGGCTGGCCGTCCATGCATAGGTGTACGTGCCCGTGCCGCCCGTGGCGGCCGCTGTGAGCGTTACCGCGGTCGTCCCGACGCCGCTGGTCGGGGCGGCCGTCACGCTGACGGCCAACGGCTCCGTTGGCATGGGGCACCCGGCCCCCGTCAGCAGCCCCACCGATGCCACCGCGGCAACGGCGGTGAAGATCGTCATCGTTCGTTTGAAGCCTGTCATTCTGTGACCTCCAAAAAAGTGAGTTCCTTTAGCTTTCAGCACCCAGCCTACGGCTTTCAACGATCGAACCGCCGCAGTCGTAACCGCCGCCCGCCCGCCGCGCGAGGCACCGGGCCTTCACGCCCGGATGCGTCCGATTGGCGAATGAGCATCGGTTGCCACTGCGACGATACACCACCTGCGCGGCTGGCGGGCCTTGCTTCCACCAGAGTATCCCGGCCACCGATCGGATTGGCCGAAGACGCCGGATCGTGCAACTGCCCGCGTGTTCCTCAGGATTCACCGCGCCTCGAGGTTGGGGCAACGCCGCGCCCGTTGTTGCACCAACCCGCGCTCTCGCCGCGGGGCCTGGCCCCGCAACTCATCGCGCCCACGCTCGTGCCACGCCATCCTTTCAGATTTGAGCCCGGGCGTCCGCTCTCCAAACACTCCTGTCGCGGTCAGATTCTACGAGTCTCCAAGCGGCTGTCAAGCCCGCCGTTGCAAAAAAATTGCCCTCAAGCCGTAGCCTCCGACCCCTGCCCCTCGCGCCGCCAGGACGCCCGAATCCGCGCGATATCCGGCCGCCGAACGCAACACGAGGCGCGTTACGGAATTGTCGGCAAAAAGCGGTCCAATTCTCCAGCCCGTATGGCGAAAATGCCGCCATGAATCGCTACGAAACGGTGACGAAAAACCGTCAGCGGCATACGAGGGGAGGGGATTGGGGGTTGGAGGTTGGGGCATGGAGGTTGGGGGTCAGAGTCTTGCGTCGCGGCTTTGGCGAGGCTTGCGCACATGGATCGCGCTGCGGCGGTAGCGCCACCCGTCATTCTGAGGAGCGCAGCGACGAAGAA
>CAZZFA010000175.1:0-3881 GCA_964653435.1 uncultured Planctomycetales bacterium
TCGGGGTCCGGGGGCGGGGTCCGGAGACCCCTCCTGCCTGCCATGGCTTGCGGCGGCATCTTGATGGGGGAGTGTTGCAGTCAAGGTCAGAGGTGATGCGAAGTTGCTGCAAAGCAGGCGGATAGATAGAGTGGAGGCTGTCGGCGGTTGAATGACCGGCGACAGGTGGTTGCCATGAAGGCGTACGGCTCAACCTCGGGACCGACGCGGACGGGTCGGCGGCGGTGCAAGTCTTCGCGGGCCTTGTGGGGACCACTGGGGGCGCTGTCGGCGGCGCTGGCTGTTTCGCTGGGCATGGCGGCCATCGCGCCCGCCGGGGCAGGAGAGAGCGGCGTCGCCACGCGGCCGGCGATGCCCCCGCGAGGGGGCTTCGAGCGGGCATTCGTGATCCCGATCGAGGACGAGATCAACGAGGTGACGCTCGACAGTCTGGAGCGGCGCGTCGGCCAGGCGAAGGAGGCGCGCGGCGACCTGATCGTTTTCGATCTGAACACGCCGGGCGGGGTGGCGCTGACGGCGTTGAAGATCTGCACCCTGATCAAGAACCTCGAGCCGATCCACACGGTGGCGTGGGTGAACCCGGACGCGTACAGCGCCGGGGCGATCATCGCGATGGCCTGCGACGAGATCGTGATGAGTGCGCGGAGCAAGATCGGCGACTGCCAGCCGATCATGATCGGCCCGGAGGGCGTCAGCGCAATTCCGCAGGACGTGGAGGCGAAGTTCAACAGCCCGCTGATCGAGGAGTTGCAAGATTCCTCGAACCGGCACGGGTACGACATGAACCTGTGCCTGGCGATGGTCCGCCCGGGCATCGAGCTGTACTGGGTGGAGAATGCGAAGACCGGCGAGCGGCGCTTCGTGCGGCCGCGCGAGCGGGACCGCCTCTTCGGGATCGAATCCGCCGCGACGGGCACGGCCAAGACGGCCGAGGCCGCCCGGGACGCGGACGGCAAGGCGACGTCCCCGCGCGACGTGCCGAGCGAGTTCGTGTCCGATGAAGTCAGCAAGACCGACTGGCGCTACGTCAAGTCCGCTCCGCCGCTGGCGAAGGTTCCGCAGCCGATCGTCGGCCGCAACGAGCTGCTGACGATGGGGCAGGATGCAGCGATCGCGTACGGCTTCGCCCGGGCGAAGGTCTCGTCCGAGGCCGAGCTGCGGGAGTTCCTGGGGATTCGCGGCCCGATCACGCGGCTGGGCTACACGTGGACGGAGCAGGTGGTGGACTGGTTGAGCTCGCCGATGGTTCGCGGCGTGCTCTTTATCCTGATGATGCTCGGTGCGTACGTCGAGTTCAACCATCCCGGCCTGAGCGTCCCGGGGGTGGTGGCGCTGCTGTGCCTGATCACGTTCCTCGGTGCGCCGTACCTGACCGGGCTGGCGAAGGCGTGGGAGATCCTGGTGATCATCTGCGGCGTGGGGCTGCTGCTGCTGGAGCTGTTTGTCATCCCCGGGTTCGGGATCACGGGCATCGCCGGGATCGTCCTGGTCCTGGTCGGGTTCATTGCGACCTTCATGCCGGACGATCCGGGCCCGATTTACCGGCCGGAGTTCAACTATACGGTAGACGGGGTGAAGACGGGCCTGTGGGTAATCGCGCTGGGGCTGACGGCATCGATCGCGGGCATGGTCGTGCTGAGCCGGGTGATGCCGCGGGCGCCGTACATCCGCAAGCTGATCCCGCCGAATCCCACGCCGGAGAGCGTGGCGGCGGACGATGTTCTGCGGGACGTGGCGCGCGTGGGCGACGTCGGCCGGAGCGAAGGACCGCTGCGTCCGGCCGGCAAGGCCCGGTTCGGCGCGACGCTGGTTGACGTGGTGAGCGACGGTGAATTCGTCGGCCCGGGCGAACGGGTTGAGGTGATCGACCGGCAGGGCGCACGGATCGTCGTCCGGCGAATCCGGCAGGAAGCGTAAGAAGGCGTGGGGAGGGAGAGGCCCCCGGGCCACGGAGGGGAAGGCGGCAGGTTTGCAGCAGCGGATCAACGGAACATCATGGATCCCATACTCTCACTCGTGATTCTGTATGTCGTCGGGATCGTGCTGCTGGTCGCGGAGATCTTTCTCCCCTCGCACGCCATGCTGACGGTGTGCGGGTTGGCGATGCTCGGCTGGGCGGTGTATCAGACGTTTCTCCTGAGCGAACCGGCCGGCTACGTTTCTCTGCTGCTGCTGGCGATCCTGCTGCCGACGACGATGATCCTCGCGGTGCGGAACTGGCACCGGACGCCGTTCGGCCGGCGGATTTCGCCGCCGAACCCGGTGCTCACGCGGGAGGATGCCGGCGCGAGGCCGGACCTGCTCGAGCCGTTCGTCGGCCGGATCGGGACGACATTGACGCCGCTGCGCCCCGTGGGAAAATGCCGGTTCGGCGACCGGAAGATCGAGTGCGTTTCCGAGTCGGGGATGATCGACCGCGGTGTGGTCGTGCGCGCGGTCGGGATCGTCAACATGTCGCTGGCGGTCCGTCCGGTGGAGCCGGAGGAGAAGGTGTCGTCGTAGCGGCACGGGAAGCGGCCCGTCCGTGCGGAACAGCGCCGACGAAACAGCGGGCCTGTGAAGGAAGGTCGGACACATGAACACACTTCTCACCATTCTCGCGAGCACGCAGGGCATTCAGTTCGAATGGATCGTCGTGATCGTGCTGATTGTCCTGGCCCTGGCGGTGATCCTGATCGTCGCCCAGTTCTTCGGCCTGTGGCTCCAGGCGTTCATGAGCAACGCGAACGTGACGCTCTTCGACCTGATCGGGATGCGGCTGCGGAAGGTGGATGCCCGCGTCATCGTACTGTCGAAGATCCAGGCGGTGAAGGCCGGCCTTCTGGACATCACGACCAACGATCTGGAAACGCACTACCTGGCCCGCGGCCGCGTGCCGAACGTCGTCAACGCAATGATCGCCGCCAACCGCGCCGGGATCGACCTGACGTGGAAACACGCCTGCGCGATCGACCTGGCGGGGCGCGACATTCTGGATGCCGTGCACACGTCGGTGAACCCGAAGGTGATTGACTGCCCGAATCCGGCAAGCGGCAAGCAGACGATCGACGCCGTCGCCAAGGACGGGATCCAGCTCAAGGCGAAGGCCCGCGTCACGGTTCGGACGAACATCCGCCAGTTGATCGGCGGGGCGACGGAGGAAACGATCATCGCGCGCGTCGGCGAGGGCATCGTGACGAGCATCGGTTCCGCGGAGAACTACAAGGCCGTGCTCGAAAACCCCGACGTGATCTCGAAGAAAGTGCTGGAAAAAGGCCTCGATGCCGGGACGGCGTTCGAGATTCTCTCGATCGACATTGCAGACGTGGACGTGGGTGAGAACGTCGGCGCGAAGCTTCAGGCCGACCAGGCCGAGGCGGACAAGCGGCGCTTCCAGGCGGAAGCGGAGAAGCGCGCCGCGATGGCCCGCGCCCGCGAGGCGGAAATGGCCGCGCTGGTGGTGGAGAACCGTGCGAAGGTGGTCGAGGCCGAGGCCCAGGTTCCGCTGGCGATCGCCGAGGCGTTCCGCGCAGGCCACCTCGGCGTGATGGATTACTACCGGCTGAAGAACATTCAGGCGGATACGTCGATGCGCGACTCGATCAGCCGCAGCGGCGGCGGCGAGGAGAAGAAGTAAGCACGGGATTCCGGACCCCGCCCGGGGGCGGAAGCCTGCTGAAGGCGGATCGTATGCTGGGCATGGTGAACATCCTGGCCGTCCGTGATGACGACGCCAGCCAGTTGATCTGGGTCATTGCCGTCCTGCTTCTGTCGGTCATCGGAACGATCTTCGGCAAGTTGAACGAGGCGGCGAAAAAGAAGAAGCTGCCGCCCCGCGCGCCTCGACCGGACGAGTCGGACGCCGCAGCGGGGGGCGACCGGGGCGCCTCGCCGCCACGGCC
>CAZZFA010000176.1:0-3727 GCA_964653435.1 uncultured Planctomycetales bacterium
TGACCCACCTATCCCCGATTCATCCCGTAATCACTATGAAATGGCCAAACCCCAGAGCCAACCGGTGGTTGGCCGTCCAGCGCGGACGGATCTGTCTGGCGTGTAACCTCTCGGGCAGGCCACAGGCTGTGTCGATCACCCTGGGGGGCAATTGCAGGGTTCTTCTCGCCTCCAACTGCGACGCTCATGTTGATACCGGCGGAGTCGTAGTTCCACCCAACGCTGTGGTCATTGTTGCGTCATCCGGAATCGCGGCCGGTTCGTAGCCGCGTGCGAGCCGCCAGCCCGGCCCCCCCCGGATGCCGACGCGAGCGGCTTAACTATTGACTGTATCGCGAGTTCTGGTGAAGATGTGACCGCTATTGGGAATCCGTGAGCCCAAACTGGTTCGGTATCGGTTGCGAGGAGTGCCGCCATGGTCAACGAGGATTTGTTATCCGAGGAGTTGTCCGCCTCGAGTGTGATGCGGGCGATGAAGGCGGTTGTGGCCGAACTGGACCGGGGGCGTGGCGTCGAGGCCGTGAGGCTGTTCGGCGATGCTCTTGACCACGGCGTCGCCCCACCCGACGTGGACCTGGTTCGATGGCTTATCAAGGCGATCGGTAAGCGACACGCATCGAGGCTCATCGTCGCGTACGCGCACCATCCTTGTTTTTACTGCAAGAAGGGGTTGGAAACCTGCGAAGCGTGCAAAGGACGCGGGCATTGGGAACATAACACCCTTTGCGAGACGTGCGTAACAACCGGCGTCGCACGTTGCGATTTCTGCGACGGGGCCGGACTCCTGACGTACAGCGCCATGCCGCCGAGTCTTCGCCTACCGGCGGCGATCGAACGGGTAAAGCTGGCGACGAAAGGGCTTGAGGCGATTCTGCAGCGACCCGCCCCACGTCCTTCTCAGAGCCAACCGCACGAATGCCTGAAGTCGTGCGCGAAGCGGCTGACCGACATCAACCGCCTGATGGGCATGTTCGAGAATGCTCTCGTCTTGGCCAAGGCCATCGGCGAATCCAGTCCCCGGTCGCGCCCGATCGTGGCAAGAATCCTGCGGGCTTGTCTGAGTGGCGCCCCACGAGGCCTCCAGCGCATTCGCGAGAATCTCAAGTGCATGGCCGCGTGTGCACGCTACAAGGTCGAGGATGCGAGCCTGGCGCCTGCTGTGCGTCGCACCGCCAAGAGGCGGGTTGTGCTCCTCGAATCGCTGCTCAAGCCGTCGAGCACGTTCGCTGGAACATCGCTCGAGCACTCCTTCCTGTACCAAAGGAGCGAGGAGTTCGTGCACGAGGCGATGGGCAGCAGCAAGACCCGCCGCAAGACCGCGCAGACCAAGCCGGCGCCGCCAGAGGATGAAGCGGAAACCAGCCAAGTTAACGGTCCGTAAGCCGCTCGCGGATAACCGACTGCACTTCGTCAAACGAGGTCGCTTCCACAAGCCGTTCGCGTACGTCCTCGTCGGCCGCCAGCCCGGCGACTTCAGCAATCAACGCCAGATGTCCCTCCGGGTCCCCGGGGGGGCCGATGAGAAGAAACACAAGTCGCACAGGCCTCTCATCCATGGTCGCAATCGCGAGTCCGTTGGGAACCAGCGCCAGTCCGCAAAGCCGCATGGGGACGGCCTTGTTGTAAGCATGGGGAATTGCCACGCCCTCACCGATGGCGGAGGAAAGCACCCGCTCTCGTTCCACGAGTTCCTGGACAAGCTGGTGCGCGGGCAGCTGGGGCACCAGCTCGAGGAACCGATCAATCAACTGCTTGAGCAGCGTGGCCAAGTCCGCCGTTTGCGACCGCAGGAACAACTGCGGCCGAAGCGCCTCGATCAGATAGCCTGTCCGCCGCTCCAGTACCATTGCGTGCGACACGTTTCCTGCGTTCGGAGATGAAGCGTTTGACGGATCCACGAAAACCACACCAGGGCCGGCCAGCAGTAAGGGACCATTCCTCGCGGCATCCTTAGGATTCGAGACCTCCTCAACCTTTAACCGGGCTCTCGCATGATCCAGGTTGCTGCTGAGAATCGAAGGCCTCGGCAACCGACTCCATACGACCCAAGGAGTGAGCTCCCGGCTCACACTCGGTGCTCCCGCGGCCGAATGCCAGCCAAACACGTGATACCGTCCGAACGTGTCGGTCCATTGCCGGCACAGAACGTTGTTCAGGTCCTCGTTGTCCGTCAGGGCAAGGAGGTTGCCGATGCCGTGCACTTCCGGTCGGTCCTCGAGCGCTTGTGTGTCGCGTGCATCCACGACCAACGCCGGCAACCCGGCCGCGCGGGCCTCCCGGACAGATTTGGGATTGAGGTCCAGCAGCAGCACAGGAACCTTGGCCACGCGCGATATGGTTGCGCCGACTTCCCGGGCGAAGCGGTGTGCCCCGACGATGAGCCATCCAGTGGCCACCGGGCGGCGAAGCCCAAGCCAACCCGCTACCCAGCCGGCCGTCAGTCCATGCAGCAGCACCGTGGCCACGATGACAGAGTACGTGAATGTCTCCAGGAACCGGGCGTGAGGCACGTTCCGCTCCTGCAAACTCAGGGCGAATAGCGAGGACATGGACGCAGCAACGATGCCTCGAGGGGCAACCCAGGCCAGGAACAGCCGTTGACGCCAATTGATCGGCTCACCAAGAGTGGAGACTACGACGTTCAGCGGCCGGACCGCAAATAAGATGAGCAGGACGACGCCCAAACCGGGCCACCCGAACTCGGCAAATTGCTCGATGCGCAGGCGAGCAGCGAGTACGATGAAGAGAAAGCCGATCAGCAGGTCGGTGATGCTCGCTTTGAATCGTCGGATCTGCTGCAATTCGGTCGGTTGCGAGGCCCCCAGCACCAACCCGGCGGTGGCCGTCGCCAGCAGCCCGGACTCATTCATCAAGACCTCGCCGAGCCCGAAGACGAGGACCGCGACCGCAACGGGGATAACATCGACGAGATCCTCGTGAATCACCCGTCGCCGGATGAGCCATGCCAGCACCAAGCCGCCGACGCCACCCAGGAACAATCCGGTCAGCAGGCGCAACGCGAAGTTCGTCGCGGCGGACTGGGCGCCAAGCCCGCTGATCCACTCGAAACAGAGGATCGCCACGAACACACCGATCGGGTCGATCAACACGCCTTCCCAGTGGAGAATGCTGTGAAGCGGCTGCTGGATCTTGATGCGTTTAAGGAGCGGGACGATGACCGTCGGCCCTGTCACGATAACGAGGCTCGCGGCCAGTAGCGAGAAAGATGCGGAATAGCCTAGAAGCCATCGAATGGCTAGCGCAGTAGCCAGCCAGGTCGTCAATACGCCGAGCGTCAACAGCTTCATGATGATCCGCGACGCCGAGCGATAGCCGCTCAGGTTGAGCGAAAGCCCGCCTTCAAAGAGGATCAGGCCGACGGCGAGCGACACAACCGGTCGCAGGATCGGCCCGAGACTATCGGGCTTGACGACCCCCAATCCGCCCGGGCCTAGGACAATGCCGCCCAGAAGCAGGAAGGCGATAGCCGAAAAGTTCACCTTGCGGGCAACGGCAACGAGCATCACGCCCGCGGCCAACGCAATGGCGAGAGTCAGAAGAACATCCGTTTCGGCGTGGTCTGGCATTATTGGGCGCAACGTCCGTCGCCGCATTCTGAGAGAAAGAACCGTTCCCAAAACCGCCCGCGGGCTGGTCCCTGACCCATGGGCAAGTGTCCTGGTTCAGCCTGAAATGGAGAACCAGCCTTCCTGAGTTACACCTGTCC
>CAZZFA010000177.1:0-3656 GCA_964653435.1 uncultured Planctomycetales bacterium
TGAGTGCCCGTACCGGTGTCTCGGTCGAGGCCCTGTCGGAGCTGGGGTATGTGGCTGCGATGTCCGGCGGCGACCTGGAGACGCTCGAAGCTGGCCTGCGCAAGATGCAAAAGGCGATCGTCGAGGCAGCGACCGGCTCTCAGTCGGCCCAGGAGGCTCTCTCCGCGCTGGGCATCACGATCGCCGATCTCAAGAACCTCTCGCCCGACGGGCAATTCATGCTGATCGCCGACCGACTGGCCCAGATCAAGAACCCCACCCAGCGGGCGGCGGCCGCGATGGAAGTCTTCGGGAAATCCGGCACGAAACTCCTGCCGATGATGGCCGACGGCGCCACGGGCCTGGACGCGATGCGGCAGAAGGCTCGCGACCTCGGGCTGGTGATGTCCAGTGAAGACGCAGCCGCAGCCGACGAGTTTGGGGACCTGATCGACAGCCTGTGGAAATCGCTCAAGATGGGCGTGTTCACCATCGGATCTGCCTTGGCCCCAATTCTCAGCGATCTGGCCAAGCGCGTGATGGGGGTAATCAAGAGCGTTTCCGACTGGATCAAGCAGAACAAGGATGTCGTCGTTACGGTGTTCAAGGTTGCCGCGGCTGTGGCGGCCGGTGGCGCGGCGCTGATGGTCCTCGGGGGCCTGATTTCTGGGGTCGGGTTCGCCTTTGGCACGCTGGCAAGCATCGTCACTGGCGTGGGAACCGTGTTGGGCGTGATCGGCACGGTCCTGGGCGCGATCCTATCGCCCGTGGGGCTGGTGATCGCGGCCCTGGCGTCTCTGGGGGGCTATCTCCTCTATGTCTCGGGCACCGGCCAGCAGGCCCTGTCGTGGCTGGGCGAGCAGTTTGCTGCGCTGCGGGACACGGCCTTGGCCGCCTGGAAGGGCATCTCCGATGCGCTGGCGGCTGGCGATATCGGCCTGGCCGCCAAGATCCTCTGGCTCACGCTGAAGATGGAGTGGCAGAAGGGGGTCGCCTGGCTCACCGAGAAGTGGATCGGCTTCAAGGAAGCCTTCATGGCTGTGGCCACAGAGGCGGTCTACGGCACGGCCAAGATCCTCACCTCGGCCTGGGCCGGGCTGCAAACCGCTTGGGTCGAGACGGTCGCCTTCATGTCCAAGGCGTGGACGGTCTTCACCAGTTCGCTGGTGACCGGCTGGAAGACGGCGCAGAACTGGATCGCCAAGAAGTTCGTCTCGCTGATGGCCATGTTCGACGACTCCGTGGACGTCGAAGGTGCCCAGCAGATCCTGGATGAAGACTTCCAGCGGGAACAACGCGGTCGTGAGCAGGCTACGCAGCAGCAACTCCGCGACATCGAAACCACGCGCCAGTCCAAACGGGCGGCGATCGACCAGGAGGAACAGGGCATCCTCGATGAGCTGAACCGGGAGAAGGATGCCCGGCATGTGGCGCGGCAGCAGCAGAACGACGCCGACGTGAAGGCAGCCGAGGACGCGGTGGCCCAGGCTCGCAAGCAGTGGCAGGACGCGCTGGATGAGGCGGCTCGCAAGCGGGCCGAGATTGCGGAGACAGCCGGTCCGGAGCGGATCAAGGGACCCGGCGATTTAGAGGGACTCGACCTGGAAGGGATGGGCAAGAAGTCGGTCAGCGTCCAGGGCACGTTCAACCCGATGGCCGCCGCTGGCCTGGGGACGGGCGGGCCGCTGGAGCGCGTGGCCCGGGCCGGTGAAGAGACGGCCAAGAACACCCGCAAGCTGGTGATGCAGGCCCAGCATGGCGGCCTGCAGTTCGTGTAAGGAACGGGAACGGAGTCGATGGCGGTCACGGTCCACGAGAAATGGGAAAGCCGTGAGTCCACCGAAGGGGAGAGCCCGTCGGTTGACCTTATCTATGTTGTGCGCGGCACGGACAACGACCTGTCGGCCAAGACGGCTCTAGCCCTGGCGTCGCCCGTTCTCTACGACGGCCTCGTCCGCCAGACCCTGCACATCGAGCGGGTCGCCGAGGATATCTGGGAAGGTTCGGTGCGGTATGGCAAACGCGAACCGCCCGAGACAGGGGATTCCTCGTACCAGTTCGACACGGGCGGCGGAACCCAGCACATCACCCAAAGCCTGGAAACGGTCGGTCGCTACGCCCCGCCGGGAAAGGTCGCGCCCGACTTCCAGGGCGCCGTCGGCGTGACGCACGACAACGTCGAGGGTGTGGACATCACGGTCCCGGTCTACAACTTTTCGGAGACGCACTATGTCGCCACGGCGCAGGTCACCGGCGCCTATAAGGCGGCCCTGTTCTTCCTGACCGGCAAGGTCAACGGCGCCGGATTTCGCGGCTTCTCGCCCGGCGAAGTCCTCTTCCTCGGGGCATCCGGCTCCAAACGCGGCGAGGATGACTGGGAGATCACCTTCCGCTTCGCCGCCAGTCCCAACGCCCAGAACCTTTCGATCGGAGGCATCACCGGCATCGCCAAGAAGGGCTGGGAGTACCTCTGGGTCCGCTATGCCGACGACGAGGACGTCAATGCCAAGGTTCTCGTCAAGAAGCCGATCGGCGTCTACGTCGAGCAGGTCTACGAGAATGGGGACTTCTCGGGCTTGGGTATCGGAACGTGACGGAGGCCGCGGGCGTGGGAAACCCCTTCAAGAAGGTGCAGCCCGGGCAGAAGCTGGAAATCCCAGCCGAGGCGTTCAACACGTTCATCGACGCGGCGCTCGACTTGAAGGCCCGGCAGCAGAGCCGCGGCGGGCAGTCGGAACCGAGATTTCCCAACAGTGGCATCATCAAGGTCCGCAACGCCAGTGGCTCCGACCGAGAACGATTCGATGTTCTGGGGCTGGTTGCCCCGATCATCGACCCGCTGGCCAACCTGCAGGCGTTCAAGAACGAGCCAACGCTGATCGGGGTCACACCGGAAGACCCCACTCACCGGAGCAAGTTCGCCATCCTGCTGGAGCCGGTCAAGGCCGGCGAAATCGCCCACTACGCCTGCGTCAGCGGCGTGACCCCGGCTCGGGTCTATGTGGAGAAGGAATGGCATGACCGGGCCGACGTCTTCTCGGGCGAGCCGTCCTGCCTGAAATGCGGGGAGCGAGGCGCGGCCACCATCTTGTGGAAACAGCCGGGCAAGGGCGTCAAGTGGGCGCTGGTCAAGATCGGCCTGGGCTACGACGAAGACTTCTGGGCCCGGATCATCGCCCACGAGCAGATCGGGCCGAACAAGTGGAAGTACACCTTCTTCGAGGTCATCCACGACGACGAGAAGTACGAGTATGGCGCCTGGGTGCCCAAGCCCGGCGGCCGCGTGGGCTACGCCTACAACTCGGTCGAAGACCCCAACGACGGCGCGGGAATTGAGGGCAACGGCGTCGATCTGGACCACCTCGAACGTTGCTGCGCGGACTTCATGGAAGACTGCTGCGACGGGCCAGTCCCGTCCAGCAGCGGTGCCGGCGCGTGCAACTGCCGCCTGTTGCCGGTTGGCATCAATGCCATTGTCCGAATGAAGGAAGTCCGCTTCGGCACCGACCCGAAGCCGAAGATCGAGTACTGGTTCCAGTACGAGAACGAGGCGGATTGCTGCCCGCCCAGCGGCAGCTCTTCCTCCTCGGGCAGTCCCAGTGGCAGTTCGTCAGGGAGTTCCTCGGGAAGTTCTTCCGGCATTTCCTCCGGCAGCAGCGGCAGCTCGTCAGGCTCCT
>CAZZFA010000178.1:0-3645 GCA_964653435.1 uncultured Planctomycetales bacterium
CCCCCGATTCCCATCCCCCGATCCCCGTCCCCCGACCTCCATCCGCGCCCCCGCCCCTTTCCGGACAGTTGTTCGGCACGTAAGATACTGTGGCGTAAGGGCGTTGGCGGTTGAGCGGCGCCGGGCCCCGGGGTATGGGACCGGGCGGTCAGCCCGGAGCTGATGGCCGAACGCGGATCGCTCTGCAATCGAGGGCCTGCCATGCGTGCGAGACAACGGGCATTCACGCTGATCGAACTGATGGTGGTCATCGGGATCGTCGCCCTGCTGCTGGCGATCCTCCTGCCGTCGCTCAGTGCGGCGAGGACACAGGCCAAGGTCAGCGCTACAAAGGCGACGCTGGCCGTTCTCGATACGGGCATCGAGTCATTCCGGATGGATTCATCGCTCCAGGGTGCATATCCGCCATCCATGTCCCCTGGGGCGAACACAGCGACACTTTCCGTGCCAGCCGGGGCCGCGCTCGACCCAAGACCCAGCTCTCCCAGCAGCGCCGGTCCGATCGCCGTGCAGGGGGCCAATCTCCTCGTCTGGGCATTGGCCGGCGCGGACCTGCAGGGTACGCCGGGTTTCCCGAACGGTTGGCCTGCTCAAACCGCTGGCGGACGCGCCCCGACGGGGTCTTCGTACGGGCTTTACACGATCAACAGCGATACGAACCAGCCCTTCGTCGCTCGTCGCGGCCCCTTCGTGGAGGTAGGGAAGGTGAACCTGACGAAGACAGTAACTACTGGTACGTCTGGTCTGCCGACTTATCAGGTCCCGGCCGCGGTGGGCCGGCCTCAGGCGTCCCCGAGGAGCGAGAACCTCGACTGGCCGTGCTTCCTGGACACCTTCGATCGGCCGATTCTTTACTACCGGGCAAACCTCGGAAAGCGGTATCCCGCCTCGACGTGCGGGGGCGATTACAACAGCGCGAACTACAGCGGAACCTATGAGCTGTACGACAATGCGTATTTCACGGGCACCGGCGGCGGTGGGCTGGACGTAGGGACCGGTCCGCAGCACCCGCTGGGCAACTTCGGCAACGTAGACCAGAACACGGGTATGCCCAGCGTGCCCAAGACGTTCAGTTGGTTCGTCTGGGACCGAAACGTCACCGTCAAGGGCACGGCGCAGCGTCCGGATTCGTATCTGCTGATCTCGGCCGGGCCGGACGGGAAGTACGGCACTGGCGACGACGTGACGAACTTCAAGCCGAACTACTAAGGGGAGTGTGCAGGGTGCGCGGTCGCGCACCGACCGGGTCGCAATGGTGCACAATGGCGCACCCTACGGGACTTCGAGCCATGACAACGACACGAGTTTTCAGCCGTCGTTCGCCGATGCCGGGCGTTCATCGCCCGTCGCTGCTCGCTCATCGCACCCCGTTCATTGGCCGTCGTTCGGGCGTGACGCTCATCGAGATCCTCGTCGTGGTGGGCATCATTGGCATCCTCGTCGCGGTCATCGGCCTCGTCGGCCACACCGTGAAGGAGAAGGGCAAGCGCGAGCTGACTCGCAGCATCATGGATACGCTGATGAGCGCGATCGAGGAGTTTCACACCACCGCGTTTGTTGCCCCCGTTCAGCCCGGCGGCTGGCCGCGCCCGCCCAACGCCGAGTGGCGGACCGCATTTGACCAGCCACCCCCGGCGCCCCTGGCGGGCGAACCGCCGTACGAGCCCAGCGACCAGGCGCACAGCCCCGACACCTACGATCCGGTCAGTGGGCGCGAGTTCTACCTGACGGAGTTGCCTGGCGGGGGCGGGGACTACTTCTTGTGGGCGCCGAGTCCCCCGCCGCCAAATCCCGTGCCGCAAACGGTTCCGAACAAGAGCATCCCAAGTATCGAGGGGCTCTGGATAAGCCTCCAGTTTCCCGTCACAAACGTTGGCGGCTCCCCACGCGTGGACACCGCCGCCAAGGCCAACATCGCCAAGATTCTGGGGAAGATTCCGGAGGATATGAAGCGTGAGGCATACGCGGGGACGGGCAGAGTATACACGCCCATCGCGGCGCTTATGACGGGTGCGCCCCAGCCCGGCATCTTCGTGAACGCGGTCACCGTCGTCGACGCGTGGGGAAGACCGTTGCGTTATCGGTACTACACGTATCGCAACAACAACCGGCCGTTCCTGTGGTCGGCCGGGCCGGACGGCAAGTTCGCCGCCGACCCGAACCGCACCGAGAACGACCCCAACGGCAGGGACGACATCTTCAGCGACCGGAAGGACTGACGCCCGAACGAGGAACGCCGAACTCGAGCAATGAACAATGAACGGTCCAATGCGGTCACCGGCACCCCGTCGCCCTGCTTTGCAGGGAGAGCGGCAACGGCGCGAACCATGAACGCGGAATGTGAAACGACGAAGGCGGAGCGCCGGGCGGATCGCCCGCGGCCGGCGTCGCTTCGTCGGTCCGTCGGTCCGTCGCTCGGTCGCTCGCTCGCTCGACACTCCGCACTCGGCGCCGCCCGCCGTGTGATGCGGCGGCGCGCCTTTACCCTGGTCGAGATGCTCGTCGTCGCGGGGATCATCGCCATCATCCTCGGCATCGCGATCGCCTCGCTCCGCGCCCTGACCGGCGGCGTGCAGGTGGGTGCCGCCCGCACGATGCTCCGCACGGTCCTGGCCTCCGCCCGCGCGGAGGCCGCCGCCCGCGGCCACGTCGTCGGGGTGCGGTTCGAGCAGTACGTCTACCCACCGCTTTTCACCTCGGCCGTCCCGGGCGGCCGGCCGGCGCGGCAGGCGGAGGACGGGGCGACGTTCGCGGTGACGGTGTTCCCGGCGACGCAGACCGCGGCAGGGCAGGCGGCCATAAACGAGCTCAAGAACTGGGTGGGCGCGACGATCGCCCCCTTGGTTGACACGTACGCGGCCTCCTTGTTTGTGGCCGCCGACGGGCGCGAGCCGACCCGCTTTCCGCAGGGCGTCGAACTCGCCGCGAACATTCCATACCCCAACCCGGCCAACGCGGCCGAGGAGACGGCGAACAACAACGCCCTCACCACGAACCTGCGGGCCTACACGACGTTTACCGTGCTCTTCTCGCCGAGCGGGCAGGTGGCGATCCGTCCGGCGTTCGTCGTTCAGCGCCACAACCGCGATTCCGTATTCTACTCCGCGCCGGATTACCCGCAGCTCTACCCTTCTGGCGATCCGCTACACAACCCTGACTTCGACGCGCGTCCGACCGACGTGGTGCCGCTGCTGCTGCCGGATGACCGGATGTTCGTGAACCTTCTGAACCTGGCAAGCTGGACCGGCAACCCGCCGGGGTTCCTGGCGGACAAGCTGTCGCAGAACCGCCTCTGGCTCTACGACCAGACTGCGCGGAAGCAGGCGGGCGCGCAGCCGTGGACGAACTATCTCAAGGGCCAGGGCAAGAGTGTGCAGATCCTCATCAACCCGTACACAGGCCAGTTGGAGGAGCCCAGCGGGCAGTGAGGGATGGGGGTTGGGGAGCGGGGATCGGGGGATGGGGGATAGGGGTTCGATTGTCGGGGGCCGGGTTCGGAAGGCGGCGTCGCCGTACGACTTGCGCCGCCGGCACCGCAGACGCACGGAACCTGGGATGACTCACCCGGCTACCACACCTCGACCCCCCTTTGTAAACGGCGGCCAACCTGGTGCGAGAATCCTTTCTCGCACCACGATCTGCGGG
>CAZZFA010000179.1:0-3628 GCA_964653435.1 uncultured Planctomycetales bacterium
GGGTTCCGGGGTCCGGGGGGCGGGTTCCGGGTTCCGGGTTCCGGGTTCCGGGGGCGGCGCGCCCCGTGGTCACGCCGTTCATCATTCAGCATTCAGCATTCGTCATTCGTTGGTCCCCGTTCTCTGCGTCGTGGCAATGCCCTGATCATGGCCGTCACGCTCACGGCCATGCTCGCGATCATCGGCTCGTCGTTCGTCCTCGTCACCCGCCTCGAGCGCCAGACCGTCCGCAGCTTCGCCACCGTCCAGGGCATGGACCAGATCGAGGATTACGTGATCCGCAAGATTCAGAGTACGATTGCCGGGGATGTCGTCACGCAGAACCAGCCTTCTGCGGGGCCGTACGACCCCGTCAGCCGCCTGCGCAGCGCGGTCGTCGGGGGCGCGCCCCTGAACTACGATCCCTTCGACGCCCCCGGGCTCAAGGATCCGTGGCTGGCGCCGATCGAGCCGGTTGCGGTGTGGGATTCGGTGGGCAACAAATGGCAGACGATCGGCTGGCAGTACACGTCGGATGCATTCGCCAGCAATCCGCAGGCTATCGACCTTCTGGGCGCGTTGGACCCCAAAGTCGTTGCGGACGCCGACGGCGACGGCATCCCCGACTCCCGCTGGCAATCCCTGAACGGGCTTCAAGCACTCGACGGTAAGGACGTTTTCGTCGCCGTCCGCATCATCGACAACTGCGGGATGCTGAACCTGAACACGGCCGTCAGGATGTATGAGGCCATATCGAATACATCGAACCAACCTGTGCCGGATACCTACGGCTGGCTTCCAACGCAACTGAATCTGCTCGCGCTGTTCCAGTCTGCACTGCCGCCGGACCCGAAAGCCTTCCCGTATAACCCGTATGGCACAACCTTTACGGGGCAGCCCATGCCCACACCGGGCGATGACGAGGTGTGGCTCTTGCGGACGCGCCTGACGAACATGACGTTGCCGCCGCCGACCGGCTACGGCGTCAACCTCAGCGAGGTGATGACCTATTACGCCGACTGGCTCCTCCGGTTTTACGAGGTTCCGCAGTCGCACGCATGGACGCTGCCGCTGCCGCCGCCGAGCCAGGCCCCCGCCGACCTGGGTCGTTACGCCCGTCTTTTCGACATCAACGACGAGCTGGCGCTCCGCAATCGCTTCCTGCTCAAGTCCGCATCGACCTCGCGGATCGAGGCGGCGGATACGCTGACCGTAACCACCGGCCACACGGATACCCAGGGCCTCTGGTACGTGCTGGGTGATGAGCCGGGCGACGTAAACAACGACGGGGTGATCAGCCGGCGTTTGTGGCAGCCGTTCACGGACGCGAGGACGTGGGCCAACACGCTGTTCGGCACGCCCGCTGAGCCCCGCTTTGACATCCGCCACCTGCTGACGACGTACAGCTTCGATCGCACCGTGCGTCCGATGCCGCAGGCGGAGCTTGACACCAGGGCCGACCCGGTAGCGCCCACCAGGCGTTTGCTCGGCCCGATGCGCCAGGTGGATATCAACGCCGCAGTCGCGGACCTCCTGAAGCCGTTGGCGGACCCCGCCCACATGCGCGGCGCCAGCAAGCTCGTGCATGCGTTGCGGTACGTCTTCGCCCCGGACCCGAAGGCCGACGATCTGGCCGTGCAGTATGTGGCGAACCTGCGCGACTATCTGGATGCGGACAGTGATGTGACGGTTTTCATCAAAGACGCCTTGGGCACCGGCATTCCTTCAACGACTATCTGCGGTTACGAGCGGCAGCCGTTCATCAGTGAAGTAGTCGTGCGGTTGGCCACGGACGGCAGCAACAACACCACGGTCTCGACAACGGCGGTGGAACTGTGCAATCCGTATCCCGCAGAGATCGTTCTGGACGGCTGGAAGCTTAGCGGCGGTGGTATCGTGGAGATGGACCTTACCGGCGTCGTGCCGCCGGCCCGGACTTGGGAGAGCGACGCGAAATGGCGTCCGGGGCGTCTCATCATTTTCAAGACGGGTGCCCCTGTCTTGTCCCCGAGTACCGAGTACCAGCCAAACACCACTCTCCCTTGGCCCGACGGCGTGAGGCAATGGGCGAATGACGCGTTCGTGTTCAGTCGGGACAGTACCGAGCCGCTGAAGATCTACAGGCCCGCGCCCGGCGTGCCAATAACCGGGCGGGTACTCGTGGATCACGTGGAGATGGCGCCGGCCGACGGCTCGCCGGGCCTGTACTACGTGCTAGGCAAGGACAGCAACGGTTCCGATGCGACGCTTCCGCCGGCGAACCAGTCGTACGATTACAGCATCAAGCGCGGCGTCGACTGCTGGCGTTTTGCACGCAATCAGTTCAAGGCGTCTTCCGGCCCCTCTGGCTCTAACGTGTCCCAGCTCGGCCTGTGGTACACCAAGATTAACGCGAACGACACGAATGGGGCGGGCGCCGCGCTCCAGGTGGCGGACCGCATACCGGTGGGCTCCCCGGACACAATCGTCTTCGGGTGGATGGAGGTCGGGCGACCGGTGTTCATCGGCAATTCTGCGCAGGGGGCCTCGCCCGAGCAATCGTTGACGGACATCGTCAGGACCAAGCTGGTCTCGCTTCCGAGTCCGACCAACATCGAGGAGGGGATGGTGCGCTTCAACATGGGCGATCCGGAGACCAACCCGACCAAGAACAGGGCGCGAAAGCTGTTCGAGGTCATGGGCTTCTTCGCCCGCGACGACGACGGGTACAACAACGAGGCCGGGACTTCCGCGGACAAGAACACGGAGAGCTTGATGGAATGCCGCATCCCCGGGCGGATCAACGTCAACACGGCGCCGGAGGCGGTCCTGCGGGCGGTCTTCCCGGCATTGTCCGAACCTACCCCGGATCCCTCCGTTGTCCTCACGGCGTCCGAGTGGGCGGAGTGTCAAAGAAGGATGGCCGAGTGGTTCGCCAAGGCGGTCGTTTACATTCGAAACGACGGGAACGGCCCGTTCAGAGGTCTGGACGATTTCGTGCGCCGTCTGGATGCGTTTGCCAACCCCACGGTGGGCACGCAGCCGGTGATCCCGGAGCTTCCGCAGCAGGCCGGCGTAATGCGGTTCGCACAGATGGCCAAGCGTGCCATCGAGGTCGTCAAGAACGTCACGACGACCGTGCGAAACGTGGGCGACTGGCAGATGACGGGCGACTTCGAGGATCGCGACTGGCTCTTCGGCCGGATGGCGAACCTGTTGACGGTTCGCTCCGACACGTTTACGGCGTACATCCTCATCCGCATCCAGAGCCAGGCGAACCCGAACGAGGTGAGCGAGCGGCGGCTGATGGCGATCTTCGACCGGTCGAACGTGTTCCTGCCGCCGGTGATGGCGAGGAACGGTCAGAACGACAGCCTTGATCCGCTGTCTGGTACGGATCCGGATGAGCGCGACCGCCTCTACGTCACGCCGCGGGTCGTGGCCGTGCAGCCCGTGCCGGATGTGAACTGACGAATGGGGGTTGGAGTCTTCCGTGGCGGCTCTTGCGCGCCTTGCGCGCGGCGCGACTTGCGCGCATGGATCGCGCTGCGGCGGTGGCGCGACTCGTCATTCTGAGGAGCGCAGCGACGAAGAATCCGGCTGATTGGCGCAGGCAAGCCGGATGCTTCGGTGTGCCGTGAAAAGGCGTGAGTCTTCAGTGGGTGCGAAA
>CAZZFA010000180.1:0-3498 GCA_964653435.1 uncultured Planctomycetales bacterium
CCGGCCGACAAGAATCCAGGCGATAACCGTGCAGGGGCGACGGAGCCTTCGCGGCGACGCTCGCCGCATGCGAAACAGTCTTACCAAAACGGCACTACTGCTCGTCCCGCAGTCCGAACAGGTTCCGCAACGTGTCGGCGTAGAGGTGCGCGCGGCCGGTTTCCGCCTTGTCGCGCAGGAGCGTCGACGGGCCGTGGAGCAGTTTCTGCGTGATGCGGTGGAGCATCTGGGCCAGCAGCTCGCGGTCACGATCGGAGACCTGAGAGAGCTTCGGCAGCACGCGTTCCAGCTCCTGGCGGGCGATCTCGCCGAAGTGTTCCTGCAGGGCCGTGATCGTCGGGCCCACCTCGCGGCTCTGCTGCCAGGCCACGAACTCCCGCACGTGGGACTCGATGATCTCCTCGCAGCGGGCGAGCTCCTTTCGCCTCGCCGCCACGTTCCTGTCGGCCACCGTCTGCAGGTCGTCGATGTCGTACACGAAGACATTCTCGAGCCGGCCGACCTCCGGCTCGATGTCTCTCGGCACCGCGATGTCGATCATGAGCAGCGGCCGGTACTGCCGCCGCTCGGGCAGGTCGTCGAGCGCGGCACGCCGCAGGATCGGCTCGGGCGCCCCCGTGGTGCTGATGACGATATCGGCCGCGACGAGGTGGTCGGAGAGCTTCTCGAACGGCACGACCCGCCCGGGCACCCCGGCCGGATCGAGGATCCGCTCCCGCACGGCCTGGGCCCGCGCCGGCGTGCGGTTGGCCAGAAGCACCTCCTTCGGTTTCATCTCGAGCAGGTGCTGGAGCGTGACCTCGCCCATCTCGCCCGCGCCGATCAGCAGGACCGTCTTGTCGCCGAAGTGCGAGAAGATCTGCCGGGCGAAGTCGACGGCCGCCCCGCCCACGCTGGTCCGGCCGCTCGACACGCCCGTCCGCGCATGGATCTCCTTGGCGACGGCAAACGCCCGCTGGAAGACCGCGTCGAGATGCCGGCCGGCCATGCCGGCCTCGCGCGCCAGGGTGAACGCCGACTTCACCTGCGCGAGGATCTGCGATTCGCCCACGACCATCGAATCGATCGAGCCGGCCACGCGGAACAGGTGCCGCAGCGCCTCCGCATCCTCGTAGTGGTACGTGCTCGGGCTGAACTCGTGAACCGCGACGCCGCGGTTCTCGGCAAGGAAGCCGATGGCCTCCTCGATCCGCGGGTGGCCGTGCACCGGGCGCGCCACGTACAGCTCCGTACGGTTGCACGTCGACAGCAGCACGGCCTCGCAACAGGGAAACCTCTCCCGGAGACGGCGAAGCGCCTCGGCACAGGCCGCCGCGTCGAACGCCAGCCGCTCACGCACCTCGACGGGCGCCGTGCGATGATTGCATCCTATGACGACCGTTCTCATCGGTGTAACGTCGAGAGGTGCTCCATCGCCACAAACACGACCACAACCAGCACCAGGCCGGCCGCCGCGAACGTCGCACCCCGCCGCCCGCGCATCCTCGGCTGAAACCAGAGGGCCAGCATCCCGACCGCATATACGGCCCACAGGATCAGCGTGAAGATCACGATCGGATCCTTCAACCACTCGATCGGCCCCGGGTTCGTCTGCCGCGATAACTGGCAGAACCCCGTCAGGACCCCGTACGTCAGCGCCGGGAAGCCGATCACGAGCATCCATCGCCCGAATCGTTCGAGCGACTCGAGCGGCGCCAGCCGGCCCAGAAGCGTCAGGCCGTGCTTGCGACGGAGGAGCTCCGTGATAATCAGATAGGCCGCGCCCGCCCCGCCCGCCGCCACGAAACAGGCGCCGCTGATCGCAAACGCCACCTGATGGCTGACGAACCACGACTTATAGGCGACACGCATTCCCGGTTGGCCGATCTGAAACAGCGAGCCGGCCTGAATCACCGCTGCCACAAGGAAGAGCACCACGTCCAGCCCGCGCATGCCCGCCGCGCTGCGACCGATCGCCCCAAGCGGGATGATCAAGCTGACCAGCAGAAGACTGGACTGAAAACTCTGGCGCAGCCACCCGACAAGCCCTTCTCTCACAATGCCGGTCCCGACAGCCCCCAGATTGATCGCCAGCACGGCGAGGGCGGCGATCGTGCTGATCCGCCCGGCCCGGGATGCGGGGCGAAACAGATTCAGCGCGGCAAAGACCGTGGCGACAACCAGCCCGATGGTCCCGAGACCCGATACGGCGTATTCCCAAGGCATAAACCGCCCCGAAGGCGGGCCCCCGCGCAAGGCGAGGCTCCCCACCCAGATTATTCACCGGTCGGACAGAGTCAACGATGACCACGCGCCATCGTACCTTCTATCGTAAGCGAAAGCGGACCCCCGGGGAATGTTTGCACAGACACGGGGTGCATGGCCGTAGTTGCAGACGGTGGGCGGCGGGGATTACCCAAGCCCGGCTCAAGCCCGCTGGGCAGCAAGCGCGGGAGGGGACCGAGCCCGTGCCTCCACCGGCCGAAGGTGGCGGCCCAAAGCAGGCTGACTGAAGGCGACCTTGTGTGCGCGGCATACGTTGCACCATCGCCCCATCTTCCTTCTTCGACTTCCACCGGCTGAAGCCGGCCTTGCGTGCGCGGCATACCGTCGGCCCCAGCCGACGCGGGTTTGCCACCACCTTCAGGCCTGGCAGCCCGTTGGAAAAGTCACGAACCGCTGCCGCCGACCGCACCGGCGAAACCGAAAACGCGATTTCGGCGACTGCCCCAACGCTATTTCAACGGACTATCAGGTTTGCTCACACCTCTGGAAGCCACCGGATGACTGCCGTTGCCATTCAGATCGACACCAATACCTTGTCGCCAATGCCTTGTCGCCAACGTGTTGTCGCCAACGTCTTGTCGCCAACGCCTTGTTGCCAACGCCTTGTCGCCAACGCCTTGTCGCCAACGCCTTGTTGCCAACGCCTCGTCGCCAACGTCTTGTTGCCAACGTCTTGTCGCCAACGTCTTGTCGCCAACGTGTTGTCGCCAACGTCTTGTCACCAATGCCTTGTCGCCAACGCCTTGTCGCCAACGTCTTGTCGCCAATGCCTTGTTGCCAACGTCTTGTCGCCAACGTCTTGTCCCGGAGGGACATTCGACAATAGCCCAGCGATTCATCGCTGGGTGGCGAGGGCCGCCACATCCCAGAGTCCCGCAGGGACGACTGAGATTCGTGCGCGCCACTCAGCCGTCCCTACGGGACGGGCCCGCGGTCGGTGCCGCCGCCCCAGCGATAAATCGCTGGGCTACTCTCAAACGCCCCTCCGGGGCGTTGCCTTCGGCGCCCGGCGCACGCCCCTGCGGAGCGTTGGCTTGGGCACCCGGCGGGCGCCCCGCCGGGGCGCCTGGAGTTTGGCCGTTTTGCGGGCTGCTGGCCTGGGTGCGCGGCGGACGCCCCTCCGGGGCGTTGCCGTGGGCGTCCGGCGCACTACGCCAAGATGCGGGTAAACCCAAGGCGGCCTTCGGCCGCAACCGAACACGGCCGCGCCCGCGGCCGTCATGCTGAGCGAAG
>CAZZFA010000181.1:0-3287 GCA_964653435.1 uncultured Planctomycetales bacterium
TACGCCTCCGGTCGCCTCGACCACCAGACCTACTTTAAGGCGATCCGCGTGGAGCAGTCGCACCTGGAGCGAGTGGTGCTCGACGCCCTCTTGTCCGCCTGGCTCGACGAGGCGGCACTGATCCCCGGTTTGCTCCCCACGGGGACCGGGCCGATCGCTTCGTGGGAACACCAGTGGTTCTGGGACGGGCACGAACATGTCGATCCGGCCAAGGAGGCCACGGCCCAGGCCGCGAGGCTCGCCAGTCACACCACGACCCTGGCCGAGGAGTACGCCCGGCGGGGGCTCGACTGGGAGGAGCAACTGCGTCAACGGGCCAAGGAGATCGCGCTGATTCAGGAATTGGGAATCTCCGCGCCCGCGCCGCCTGCGCCCGCTGCCGACGAGGAAGCCCCCGACGACGAGGAGGTGGCCGATGCCGCATAGCGCGAGGGAACTGCGTCTGGTCAGTCCGGTGGAGATGACGCTCGCGGCCGGCGACGGCCCGGACGGCGCGCAGCCGGCCCGCGTCCACGTGGCCGCCTACAGCGGCGGCCTGATGAACGTGTCGGGCTTCGGGCCGCTGGTGATCGACGTCGAGGGGATCGAGTCGGCCGAGCGGGTCCCGCTCCTGGCGGACCACGAAAACCGCCTGGGCGCGGTGCTCGGCAGCGGCACGCCCGCTCGCGGCGAAGGGCGACTGGCCGTCGACGGGACCCTCTCGCGGACCAACGAGCTGGCGCTCCGCGTGATCGATCTCCACCGGGAGGGAGTTCCCCTCCAGGCCAGCGTCGGCGCGGAGCCGCTGGAAATGGAGCGGATCGCCAAGGGCCGCCAGGTCGTCGTCAATGGCCGCACCATTCGGGCCGAGGCCGGCAGTTTCCTGCTGGTGCGCCGCGCTCGCCTGAAGCACGTCGCCATCGTACCCAACGGCGCTGACGGCGGCACCAGCGTCAACATCGCGGCCCAGTCCGCATCTTCGCAGGAGACGCATGACATGGAATTCGCACATTGGCTTGAGGCGCAGGGCTTTGCCGCCGACGCGCTGGACGAGAGACAGGCCGCGTGCCTCCGGGCGGCGTTCGACGCTTCGCAGCAGCCGACGGCCACGGATGCGGGCGCCACGGCGGGCAAGGACGTGACCGCCGCCGCCGTGGCCGACTTGCGTTCCACGCTCGCCGCCGAGACCGGCCGCGTGGCCGCGATTCGCAGGATCTGCGCGGGCAAGCACCCGGAGATCGAGGTCCAGGCGATCAGCGAGGGCTGGGACGCCACGAAGACCGAGTTGGCGGTGATCCGCGCGGAGCGGCCGAAGGCCCCGGCGATTCACGCCGCCGGCGACCGGAGCCTCGCCAGCGCTGAGGTGATCGAAGCGGCGTTGTGCGTCGCGCGGAAGCACGCGGACGTCGAGAAGCGGTTCAAGCCGGAAGTGCTCGAAGCTGCCGACCGGCACTATCCCAACCTCGGCTTCCGCCAGCTGTTCATGATGGCGGCGGCCGCCAACGGCTATCCCGCACGGCCCGGCGAATTGGTCCACGCCGGCAACATCCGGGAGGTGCTCTCCTACGCCTTCCCGCCCCGCACGCTCCAGGCCTCGTTCTCGACGTTCAGCCTGCCCAGCATCCTGCAGAATCTGGCGAACAAGGAACTGCTCGGCGGCTACCTCGAGGAGGACCAGACCTGGCGCGAGATCGCGGTGGTCAAGTCGGTCAGCGACTTTAAGGAGATCACCAGCTACCGCATGCTGGACGACATGGAGTACGAGGAGCTTCCCAAGCACGGCGAGATCAAGCACGGCAAGGTCGGCGAGGAATCGTACACGCGGCAGGTGCGGACCTACGCGAAGATGTTCATGCTCGACCGGACCGACATCATCAACGACGACCTGAGCGCGCTCGACGACCTGCGGTCGCGGGTCGGCGGCGGGGCGGCCAAGAAGCTCAACAACGTCTTCTGGGCGAGGTTCCTCGATAACGCCGCGTTCTTCACCGCCGGCCGCGGGAACTTCATCTTCGGCGCGGACACAGCGCTGGGGATCGACGGCGTGGGACTCCAGAAAGGGATTACCGCCTTCCGCAAGCTCCGCACCCCGGCCGCCGACGGCAAGAAGCGGGTGGTGGGCGGTCGCCCCGAAATTCTGCTCGTGCCGCCGGAGCTGGAGTTCATCGCCCAGCGGCTGTACCAGAGCACAACCGTCAACAGCGGCGGGGCGGCGACGGCCGAGTCGATCCCGGACGCGAACATCCACGCCGGCAAGTACCGCCCGGTGGTCTGCGACTGGCTGAGCGATCCCGACTTCTCGGGCAACAGCACGACGGCCTGGTACCTGTTCCGCGCCCCGCGCAACCTCGCGGCCATCGTCGTCTCGTTCCTGGGAGGCCAGCAGAACCCGACGGTCGACATGGCGGAGGCGGACTTCAACCAGCTCGGCGTGCAGTTCCGCGGCTACCACGACTTCGGCGTCGACCTAGCCGAGTACCTGGCCGGCATCAAGAGCAAGGGCGCGGCCTGATCGGCCCCATTCACAGGAGTGATTTGAAATGGCAGTGCAAGCCCAATACGTCCAGGAAGGCGACTACATCGACTACACGCCCGGCAGCGCCGTGGCGGCGGGAGACGTGGTAGTGCAGGGAGATCTTGTTGCCGTCGCCAAAGGCGACATCGCGGCCAACAAGCTGGGGGCGCTGGCGGTCGGAGGTGTCTTCGACTTCGCCAAGAACACGGGCGTCGCCTACACGGTCGGCCAAATCCTGTACTGGGACGACACGAACAACGTCGTCACCGCCACGGCGACCGGCAACAAGCAAATCGGCAAGGTCATTCGCGCCGCCGCCACGACCGACACCACGGTTCGCATACGGCTGAGCCAGTAAGAGCCGCTGTCAGGTTTGTCGTGCCTTCTCTCGCCCCAGGAGACAACACGTGATGCGATGCTTATTCGCTCTCGCCGGATCGCTGCTGGTCGCCACGGCGGCCTCGGCGCAGGGGATCGAGTGCCCCGATCCACGGCTGGCGGCCGACCTCCCCAAGGACATCCGAAGCTGGTTCCGCAATCCGGACGGATCGTGCGTTCAGTGCTCCATCGGCATGTGCGGCGTCGATCAAAACGTGCCGGCCGCCGCGACCTTGCTGTGGGACACCGAGTACGGGCCGCGCGAGCGAGGCGGCTCGGGTCCGTCGCGCGTCGCAGGTTACTGCGACCGGCGTGGAATCCGGGCCTTCAACGTCACCGGCTCGTCGACCTGGGACTGGATGAAGTGGGCGGCGGAAACGGGCCGCGGCGCGGCCATCGGCGCTGGCAGCGCCCA
>CAZZFA010000182.1:0-3151 GCA_964653435.1 uncultured Planctomycetales bacterium
CTCTGCTCCGGCGATTCCGATCGCACGATGTTTCGGGGGAAAGGATTCCCCGGGGCGGGGGTGCGAGAAGGGATTCTCGCACCAGACGGTCGCACGATGTTTCGGGGGAAAGGATTCCCCGGGGCGGAGGTGCGAGAAGGGATTCTCGCACCAGACGGTTCTCGCACCAGACGGTGCTCGCACCAGACGGACCAGAGCGGTCGTTTGAAGGTGTCTGCCGCGTAACGTATGATTCCCAGGCCCGGCGGTCTCGGTCGCCGGGCCCTTGTCTTTGGCTGGTACGTCATCGGGGCCCGATTGATGCGATGGTGCGCGAATGCGCACCCTGCGTGCGCGGTCCGGGTTCCGCGGGGGGGGCTGCGCGGCGAACCATCCTGACGGTGCGCGGGCGCACACGCTGCGTGTTGCCGTCTGGGGATGGGCGCCGGGGGATAATGACCTATGCGATGCTTCATTGCGATCGAACTGCCGGAGGAGATCCGAAATCAACTGCTGGTGCTGCAGCGGCGGCATGCGGCCCTCGACCGCGGCGTTCGATGGACCCAGCCGGAACAGATGCACCTCACGCTCAAGTTTCTCGGCGAGGTCCCCGACGCGGACATCCCTCGCACCGCCGAGGCGATGGCGGCGGTGGCAACGAAGTTCTCGCCGATCACACTCGCCGTTCGCGGCGCGGGCTGCTTCCCGCCGGGCGGGGCCGTGCGAATCCTGTGGGTGGGTATCGACGATCCGACCGGCGTGCTCGGCCGCCTGCGAAACGCCTGCGAGGAGGCCTTCGCGAGCCTCGGCTTCGCGCGCGAACGGCGGGGCTATACGCCGCATCTGACCCTGGGGCGGGTGCGGGACCCGGGGTTTTCCGTGCAGATTCGCGAGGCCGTACGCAAGGAGGCCGGCTTCGATGCCGGGCGGGTGCGGGCCGAGGAGGTCGTGCTGTTTCAGTCGATCCTCTCGCCGGCGGGTTCCACGTATGTCCCGCTGTCGCGGGCGCGGCTGGGCGTCAAGGGGGCGGCGACGGTCTGAGCGGCGCGGCCGTCCGGGCGGGCCGGCGGCTTGGCAACGGACCCGGCGCGGCGGGGTGACGGGGCGTCTTGCGGGGCCGGGTCGGGGTGCCTTTTCCACCTGCGGATTGTAGAATACGGCGGCGGAGGCGTGCCCGGCGGCGTGCCGCGGACCGCGTGATGAGTGGACCATGCCACGGACAGAGGATGAACCATGACCGAAGGATCGGACGGACGACGGCACCAGGCGCTCGATCGGGCGTTGCAGCAGATCGAGAAGAACTACGGCAAGGGGACCATCATGAAGATGGACGAGTCGATGGCCCCGGCGATTGACGGGATCAGCACGGGCGCGCTCTCGCTGGATCTTGCGCTGGGCGGGCGGGGCATTCCGCGTGGGCGCGTCGTCGAGATGTTCGGGCCGGAGTCCGGCGGCAAGACGACGCTGGCCCTGCACGTGATTGCCTCGGCGCAGCGGAGCGGGGGCGTGGCGGCGTTCATCGACGCGGAGCACGCCCTCGATCCGTCGTGGGCGAAGCGCTGCGGGGTGAACCTGGAAAACCTGCTCGTCAGCCAGCCGGACACGGGCGAGCAGGCGCTGGAGATCGTCGACCTGCTCGTGCGGTCGAACGCGGTCGACTGCATCGTGGTGGACTCGGTGGCCGCCCTGATTCCCAAGGCCGAGATCGAGGGCGAGATGGGTCAGGCCCAGGTGGGCGCGCAGGCGCGGCTCATGAGCCAGGCCCTCCGCAAGCTCACCGGTGCGATCTCGAAATCCCGCACCATCGTCATCTTCATCAACCAGATCCGCGAGAAGATCGGCGTGATGTTCGGCAACCCCGAGACCACGCCGGGCGGCCGGGCGCTGAAGTTCTACAGCAGCGTCCGTCTCGATGTCCGCCGGATCACCACGGTCAAGGAGGGCGATCAGTCCGTCGGCAGCCACGTCCGCGTCCGTGTCGTGAAGAACAAGGTGGCCCCGCCGTTCAAAGAGGCCGAGTTCGACATCATGTTCGACAGCGGGATCAGCCGCGAGGCGGACCTGCTGGACCTCGCGACGGCCGTCGGCGTGGTGGACAAGACGGGGGCGTGGTTCACCTACGGCGACATCCGGCTCGGCCAGGGCCGCGAGAACGCCAGGCAGTTCCTGGCGGACAACAAGGACCTCTTCGAGGAGATCCGCAAGCAGGTTCTCATTCGCAAGGGCATTGAGCCGGCCCCGCCGGGCAAACCGGTCGAAGGCAAGGCCGAGACGAAGGCCGACATGAAGGCCCGGACGGCGGAGGCCCGGCATGAGGCGGCCAGGTCGAAGAAGCGATAAGGGGTATACGTTGCGGGACGGCAGCGGGCCGGGCGCGCCGTTGCGTGCGGACTGATCCGGTGGTGCGCGGGCACACGCCCTGCGTGCCGCGTGCTCACCGGTCGGTGTCGCCCGACCACCCGGCCTCGTCGGACAGATCGTCGCCGACGGAAGATCGCTGCCGGGCGGCTGCCGCCGCGCGAGCGGCCTTCTCCTCGCTCTTGCGCCGCTTGTATTCTTCGTATTGGCCCTTCGCGACATTCTTCGCCGCGCTCATGGCCACATGCTTGACGACCATTCCCGCGATCGTCTGAGCGCAGCCGATCGGCAGGAGCAGGATGCACATCATCAGGATTGGCAGCAGCCGCGGTAGGAATCGCTTCATTGCAGCGCAAGACCGTAATCGCCCGTACGGATTCAACGGTGCGCGGGCATGCACGCGGCGTGCCCGCCCGGCGTCGCGTCGGGCCGGGATGCGTCATTCTACAGCGTCCGGCTCGCCATACATAGGGGGCAGTGCCCATTGGGTGCATGGCCGTAGTTGCGGTGCGTCACTGGCGACGGCGTGGGAGGCCTGGCGGAAGCCGCCCCGGCAGATCGTAAGGGCAAGAGCGGGATGATCGCCGGCCCCGACCGCTTGAAGGCGCGGGCTTCCTCACATCTTCGCGTGGTCCGCCGGGCGCCCGGAGGCAACGCCGCGCAGGGGCGTCCGCCGGACCACCCAAGCCAACGCCCCGGAGCAGTGCCGGCCGGGCACCCCAGGCCGACGCCCCGGAGCAGCGCCCGCCGGGCAGCCACGCCGACGCCCCGGAGCAGCGCCCGCCGAGCACCCAAGCCGATGCCCCGGAGCAGC
>CAZZFA010000183.1:0-3145 GCA_964653435.1 uncultured Planctomycetales bacterium
AGGAGCGCAGCGACGAAGAATCCGGCTGAGTGGCGCGGAGAAGCCGGATGCTTCGCTTCGCTCCGCATGACGGGGGCCGGCGCCCCGTGTTCGGTTGCGGCCGAAGGGCGCCTTGGGTTTCTCCGCATCTTGGCGTGGTCCGCCGGGCGCACCGCAAGGGCTGCGCTGGCCGGCCAAATGGCGCGCAACGACGCGCCTCACCCACCTTGCGTTTTCTGCCACCCGGTCTGATGTTCGTGCGGCTGGTCGGGCGGCCGCTTGTCGGTCGCGCGGGCGTGCCGTATCGTGTCGCCCCTGATGCGCAGGCATCCTGTGTTGATCCTGGCAGTCGTGGTGGCGGCGCTGGTGGTGGTCGGCCATGCGTGGTCGATCCCCTCCGGGCTGTTCCTCGATGACCATGCGCACTATCGTCAGCTCCGCGAGGGCGACTGGTCGTATCGCTCGGCGGTGGCCGCGGCGCGGCTCGGCATTGTCGGCGATGTGATGGACCTGTGGTCGCGACATGAAACGGGCCTGCGGTTCTACCGTCCCATCGCGTTCTGGATCATGCGGGCCGAGTACACGGCGGGCCGCTGGAATCCGGCCGTCATGCACGGCTTTTCGCTGGCATGGCACTGGCTCTGCGCGATGCTGGTGGGCACGCTGGCCCGCCACCTGATCGGACGATGGACGTGGGCGGGCGTCGCGGCGTGCCTGATGGCGGTCCATCCCGGGCATGTGGTTACCGTCTACTGGATCGCCTGCCAGACGGAGTTGATGGCAACGGCGTTCATCCTCCTCGCGACGCTCAGCTACGCTCGCTACGCCGGCTGGTGGCAGGCGCGCCGCCCGCACCACCTCCGGGCGCCGCACGCCAACGAAGCCGCCGCGCGAGAGCTTGCCTGCGCCGACGGATCGGCGACCGGCCGCAGCGAGGCGGCATCACGGCCCGGCGGCGCGTGGCTGGCGATCGCCCTGATGTTCTACGCCCTGGCGATGGGCTGCCGCGAGCACGCGATCATGTGGCCGGCGGTCGCCCTCGCGGGTGACGCGGCCTTTCGCACCCCGCGGGGCCGGAGCCTGCGGGCCTGCGTTCTGGCCGCTCTTCTCGCGGTGGTCTATCTCCTCGCCCGCCAGGAGGCGCTGCACGGCTTTCCACTGCCGGGCCGGCCGTACCTCATGCGGCCGGGCGAGGCGGGCTTCACCCGGTATATCGCGGACAAATTCGTCTACTACATGATCGGGCTCTTCGCCTACGTCCCGGTGCTGCCGATCGCGGGCACGGACTACTTCCGAAGCCACCCCGGGGCGTTTTACGGCACGTTTGCCGGCGTGGCGGTCACCGCCCTGCTGATCGTCGCCGGGACGCGGATTCGCCGGCCGTTGCTGCTGCCGTTCGTATGGACGGGGATCTTTCTGGTGCCGCTGTTGCCCGTATTCGCGTCGATGCATCACCTGTACCTGCCGAGCGTCGGCGCCGTGTGCCTGCTGGCGGCGGGCCTTGCAGCGCTGGCGGGGCCGGCGGGCGGCCCTCGCCGCGCCGTCGCGTGGGTGCTCGCCGGGGTGAACGTCGCCGTCCTGGCGGGCTTCACCTGGGGCTTCGGGCGAACCTATATCGGGGCGACGCGCGTCGAGGATCTGGTGGTTCGAGACGTGATCGAGAACGGCCGGCCGCTGCGCGACGGCGACCACCTGTTCTTCATCAACCTGCCCATGCTCGCGTACTATGCGATTCCGGCGATCGAAAACGCGACGGGGCTGCATGATCTGCACGGCCACGTCCTGACCGTCTCGCCGTGGCTGTTGCGGATGGAGGAGCCCGCGGCCCTGAAGCGCCTGGATGATCGCACGATCGAGCTGACGGCGCCGCCGGGCGCGGAATACTTCGGCGGCATAGCGGGTCGCACGCTGTTGGCCGTCATGGGCTTTACCGATGCGTTCCGGACGGGCGATCACCTGAGTGCGTCGCTCTTCGACGTAGAGATTGCGGAGGCCGACACGGAGGGCATCCGCCGCGTGAAGTTCCGGTTTCGCGAGCCGTTGGACTCGGGCCGCTTCCATTTCTTCTTCGGCTCGCCGGTACGATGGGCCTATCCCGTCCTCGGAACGCCCTGACTGCGGCGCCGGGGAGACGGGCGGGACGCCTGTCCCCCGTGCGGCCTGCGCAGCGTTTCTTTCCGACGCGCACGGGCGCGATGGATTGCCCCGGTCGCCGCGAGGGGGACAGGCGAGACTCGGCACGGACAAGCGTCGCCGGTTTGCCGTTGCCGCTTCGTTGCGATATGCCGCGACGGAGTTTATAATACGCACATGCGGCTCGGGGTCTGTCGCGGGCCGCGACTTTAGGAGCCGATCATGAGTTTTGTCAGTCCGACGCTCGCCTTCATCAGTATGCCCGGCTGGGGCGAGATGGTTATCATTGCCTTCATCGGGTTGTTGCTGTTCGGCAAGCGGCTGCCCGAGGTAGGCAAGTCGCTCGGCAAGGGCATCGTGGAGTTCAAGAAGGGACTTCGCGGCATCGAGGACGACATGGAGGAGTCGGTCAACCGAAGTACGACGGATCGCGCCCTGCCCCGTGAACCGCATGAGACCGCCGGCGTTGCCGCTCCCCACGATGCCGAGAGAAGCGGGGTCAACTCCGGGCAGTAGCCGGCCGCTAAATCACTCTCTCATCCGCCATGTTCGCAGGAGCGTGCCAAGCAGCGTGCGCGCCGACGCGGCGCCGCCCCGGTGAACCCCCTTGCCACGCACCCCGGCGTTCGGTGCGGCGTTCCCGTCGCACCTGACGCGCCCTTCGGTCGCAACCGGACACGGGCGCGCCGCCCCCCGTCATGCTGAGCGAAGCGAAGCATCCGGCTTCTCTGCGCCACTCAGCCGGATTCTTCGTCGCTGCGCTCCTCAGAATGACGGGTGGCGCTACCGCCGCAGCCCGATACAGGCGCGCAAGCCACGCCGCGCGCAAGGCACGCTGCATGCAAGGCGCGCAAAAGCTGCGACGCAAGACTCCAACCCCCAATCCCTGATCCCCAACCCCCAACCCGCGGGGCGGCCTTGGGCCGCAACCGGACACGGCGCGCCGGCCCCCGTCATGCTGAGCGAAGCGAAGCATCTGGCTTCTCCGCGCCAATCAGCCGGATTCTTCGTCGCTGCGCTCCTCAGAATGACG
>CAZZFA010000184.1:0-2772 GCA_964653435.1 uncultured Planctomycetales bacterium
TGTCACGGACGCATCCTGCCAGAATCGGCCGTCAGATTGAAGATGGGGTTCGCCGGACGGATACGCGGATCAACACGCCGGGCCCGCTGTCGCGGAGGTTCCCAGGAGGCGGCCCGGCGGAGAGCTTCGCCGTCGAGGCGGATTGACCGGAAGCGAAAGAGCGTGTCTGATCCGAAACGGCACGGCGGCCGTGTCAGGCCGACGGGCCTGCACGGTTGCCGCCGTTGAGGTCCCCCTTGCTGTTACCGGTAGCAACTGGCGTCCTTGGGCGGGTTGTTGGGGCCGTTGAAACAGTATTGGAAGGCGCTGAAGTCGGACAGGTCCACATCCCCATCGCCGTCCGAATCCGCCGACGGGCACGCCGCGCCGCCGCCGTACGGGTGGTTCGGACCCTTGAAACATGCCTGAAAGACGCTGAAGTCGGACAGATCGACGTCGCCGTCCCGGTCGAGATCGCCGTAGGCGTAGGTCACGGGATTCACGTGGATCGTCAACCGGTTGGACTCGCCGCTGCGGCCGAGGGTGTCCGTAACGGCCAGATAGCAGGAATAGTCGCCGGCGGCGGCAAAAACGTGATCCGTCGGCGTCGGCTGGCCCGTGCCCGGTACCGTGGCCGTCCCGAAGTACCAGACATAGGAGGCGCCCGAGGCGCCGGGGCCGTATGTGACCGTGGGTGTGAAGTGGACGCTCTGGTTCTGCGAGATGACCGTGCGGTCGGCCTGGATGACCACCTGCGGCGCACCGGAATCCACATGGATGCTGATGTGGTTCGACTCTCCGACGCAGCCGGCCGAGTCGGTCACCACGAGGTAACAGTCGAAGTCGCCCGTGTCGGGGAATGCGTGATCCACGGCCGTCGGGGCCCCGCTGCCGGGGACGCTCTCGGCGCCGAAGTGCCAGACGTATGACGCAGCCGTGTTGCCGGGGGCGTAGGAGACGCCGGGCGTGAAATGCACGCTCTCGGCCTGCGTGATCGTGGTCCGGTCGGCGGTGAGGGTGACTATCGGGTTGCAGGAGAGGGTGAAGTCCTGCCGGCTCAGCCCGCCCGCGTAGACGACGACGGTGCTGCTCCGCGAGCCGAGACCCGGCTTGTAGGCGCTGACGGTTTTCGAGGAGCCGCCGGCGGCCGCGCTGACCAGGGTCAGCGTGTAGTAGCCATTCCCGTCCGTTCTCGCCGAAATGTTCGTGCGGGGGATGCTCACGACGGCGTCGTCAACGGGCAGCCCCGCCCCGTCGGTAACCCGTCCCCAGATCGTGCCCTCGGTGGCCGTCGCCGGGTTTCGCCAGGGCATCGCCGGCCGCGGGGCCGACCAGGTGAAGATGTTGCCGGGGGCATACGTGGTGTACCAGGACCAGTCGGTCGACCAGCAACTGGCGTCGCAGGCGCACAGATCGCCGACCGTGCCGACGTAGTTGTAGGTCGAGAGCCCGTCCGCGCCGGCGCTGCGCGCGTACTGAAGCTGTACGACGCTGTTGGCCATGGTGTTCAGATACGTTCCCTGCGTGATGAACGCATGCCGCGAATACCGCCAGGCGGGCGAGCGGCCGTTGACGCCCATGAACTGGTCCACCCATTGCCGGTACCACGCGGCCTGATCGGAGCAGTGCTCGCGGTCGTAGAGCATCGGGCAGCCGGCGTCGAGGTACCCGAGGCGCATCCACTCCTCCCAGTTGGAAAACTTGTTGACGTACGGGTTGGTGACCGTGAAGTCCGGCGGACAGCTTCCGCTTGTGAAAAGCGAGGCCGTGTGCCGCAGCGGCTGACGCGGATTGCTCGTGACGGCCTGAATCTCCGCCTTCGCGCGGCGGACGAGTTCGGTGACCTCGCGACGCCGGAAGTCATCCCACGCGGGACAGTTCTGGTACGGCGGCGGCTGGGCGCACTGATCCGCAACCGGGGTGATGCGGTAGAAGCGCGCCAGCCCCGAATTGGCGTACGAGTTGTTCGCCGGGTAGCCGTGGTTGGGCTCCATGTATCGGATGTAATCCCAGTGGATGCCGTCGATCGGCCAGCCGGCCACCAGCTCCCGGACGATGCTCAGGATGTATTCCTGGACATCGGGCGAACCGGGATCGAGGTAGTAATCCCCGCCGATCGCCGTCGCGCCGCTTCCGCCGGGATACGAGGCCATGAACCATTCCGGATGGCTGTGCAGGGTCGGGTTGCCGTAGCTGCTGGGCGGCCAAGTGCCGCCGACGCGATACGGCAGGATCCAGGCGTGGACCTCCAGGTCATTGCCGGGCAGGTGGGCCTGCTGACACAGGTACGCGAGCGGATCAAACGAGCTGAAGTGCCTCGGCAGGATGTTCGAGTTCCAATACGCGCCGCCTACGCTTTCGGAGCGATCGTGATAGGCCAGGACCTGAACGATCAGGGCGTTGTAGCGGCCGGCCTTCGCCCGGGAGATCATCGCGTCGATCTCGGCGGTGGAGTTCATCCCGGCGTGCCACGCATCCGCGAAGAAGGCGCGGAACTCGGGCGTTTGCGCGAAAAGCGGAAGCGGTGTCGCGGTATACAGGAACGATGCGAGGATGACCCCGGCGGCGCCGGCAAAGCGCATCTGCATAGGAATACCCCCCTTGTGAGGGCCTTCGGCCGGCGCGGATTGACGGCGTAGCTCTCCGCGATAACCGGCGACCATTATATAATATGACTTGCGGAGTACGTACTCAAGCGCTGTGCGCGGTGTGGTCTGCGGTGCCGTTGGCACGGCGGGATGCGAACGGGGACTGGAATTGGGGGTCAGGAGCCGGGGGCGGGGCTCTGGGGTG
>CAZZFA010000185.1:0-2716 GCA_964653435.1 uncultured Planctomycetales bacterium
AGATCGGGATGGCGACCGAACGATGTCCGGCCGAGCCACCCAAGTGGAGCGAGGAGTATTCCCAATGAAGCTCTTTGTCATCGGCTATCCCGGAGAGATGGGCGGAGCCAACACCGAGGCGTGGCACACGATCAAGCTCTGGCGTCGCTTTGGGGTGGATGTGCATTTGATCCCCACCTGGGGCGCCGACGACCGTTGGCGCAGGCGGCTGGACGCCCCGGGCTGCACGACCCACGTCATCGGCCCGGACAAGCTTGAGAGCGTGCCCGGGCTGGCCGGCACGCCTGTGGTCGGCTTCTGCAACGCGGAGTTCATCGCCCATGCGCATCGCTTCCGCAAGCTGGGATGCCCCATCGTCTGGGTCAACTGCATGACGTTCCTCTTCGACCACGAGAAGCGGTTCTTCGCCGAGCACGGGCCGGCCGACGCGATGGTATACCAGTCCGATTTCCAGCGCCGCGAGATCGAACCGCAGCTTGCGCCCTTCGGCTACAAGCCCGCCACGGGTCACCTGATCCACGGCGCATTCGACCTCGACGAGTGGGAGTTCCGCCCGCGCCCGCACGCCAAAGGCGACGTGTTCGTCGTCGGCCGCGTCGCCCGGCCCGACCAGGACAAGTGGTCCAGCAATACCTGGCCGATCTACGGGCGCATTCAGTACGCCAACAAGCGGGCGCTCATGTTGGGCATGGACGAGCGGACGCACCAGAAGCTCGGTACGCCCCCAGCCTGGGCCGACTGCCTCAGGCCGATGGCCATGCCCGTGCAGGATTACTTCCGACAGTTGCACTGCACGTTGCCGGTCAACGGCGGCGCCCGAGAAAACTGGCCGCAGGCCGGCCTGGAGGCGATGGCCGCGGGCGTGCCGGTCGTCGCCCAGAACCTGTGGGGCTGGCCCGAGATGATCGAGCACGGCGTGACAGGCTTCCTGGGCGACTGCGACGAGGAACTGGCCCACTTCACAGCCATGCTGGCCTACGACGAGGACCTGCGGATGCGGATCGTCCATGCGGCCAGAGAACGCCTGGCCAGCGACCTTGCCGACCCCGAGACGATCTGGGCGGGGTGGAAGAAGCTCTTCGCCACGATTTCCGGCAACTGGCAGGAGGAGTCGCAGCAACCCCGTCGAGAAGCTGCGTGACCTTCCGGCCGCGGATCGCCACCTCACCGATCAATCCCATGTGCATTCCCCGAAGCAACCTGGCCGAGTGGCACCTGACCTACCGGTGCGATCTGGCGTGCATCGGCTGTAACCGGGCGTGCTTTCTGCCGCCTGCCACGCCGGACATGACGCTCGACGACGCGCGGGAGTTCGTGCGCCAGGCCAAGGAGCTTCGGTGGACGCCGGACGTGGCCCTGTTGGGCGGCGAGCCGACGCTTCACCCCGACCTGTTCGCGTTTCTGGACATCGCCCGCCAACTGTCCGGCCGGGTGATCGTCGTCTCGAACGGGTTTTCTCGACACACCCAGGATTGTCTGCGGCAGGCGCAGATCCTGGGCGCCGAGGTAGATCGCCGGTCGCACAAGCCCCAAGGGAGCATCCGCCACCTCATCACCGACGTGTTCACCGCCCCGGTGGATTTTGGCATGGAGGGCCGTGCGCCGTGCTCCTGGCACTCGTCGGCCGGTGGCTGCGGCATCTCCGTGGACGCCGGCGGCTACATGGCATGTCCCATCGGCGGGGCCATCGATGGCATCCTGGGACTCGGGCTACGGACGCGGCGGCTTGCCGACCTGTGGGTGCCGGAGAAGGTGGCGTCGCAGACGGCCGCCTTGTGCCGCTTCTGCGGCAAAGGGCTGGGATTGGATCGGGAGCATCAAACGCAATGCCGCACTTGTTTTGGCGTCGCCATGTCCGCCACGTGGCAGCGGGCAGCCGAGCGACTGCTCCAGGGCCCTTTGCCATGAAACTGGCCGCGCTGTGCTGCACCTATCGCCGACCGCACCTGCTCGGCCAGCTCATCGAGAGCTTCCTGCGGCAGAACTACCCCCGTGAGCTGCGGGAACTGGTGATCCTCGACGACGCCGGGCAGTACGAGAACCAGGAGGGCGACGGCTGGCGGCTCATCTCGATCCCGCGCCGCTTCCACTCCCTGGGCGAGAAACGAAACGCCTGCGCGGCCTTGGCGTCACCCGACGCTGAAGGGTTCCTCGTGGCCGACGATGACGACATCTACCTGCCGCACTGGTTCAGCGCCACGGCCGAGGCGCTCAGGCAGGCCGAATGGTCGCGGCCGAGCTTGGTGTTGCTTGAACATGGCGACGGGCTGAAAGAACACGAGACGGGCGGACTCTACCACGGCGGTTGGGCGCTGCGGCGCGAAGCCTTCTACCGCGTGCGCGGCTACGCGGCGCTGAACAACGGCGAGGACCAGGAACTCGCCGGGCGGCTGGCGGCCGCAGGCGTGACCGAGTGCGACCCTTGCCGGCACGCCCCGCCGTTCTACATCTACCGGTACGACAACGCCAGCTATCACCTCAGCTACATGGACGACCGCGGCTACGAGTGCCTCGGCGACCGTGCTAAGATCGGGAAGGCCAGCCTGCATGTCGGTTGGCCCCGCGACTACGCCGAGCTGCCGGTCCTTCGCCGCTACTCGTTCGCGTCCCACGTTTCGCACAGTGACGGCAAGATGCCGGTCGAGTTGATCGGTCCGGTCAACGCCCCCGGCGGCAACGGCCCGACCAACGGCATGTACGCCCTCCAGAAGGCGCT
>CAZZFA010000186.1:0-2568 GCA_964653435.1 uncultured Planctomycetales bacterium
GCGACGTGGAATCCCGTGCGAGGCTGCACGAAGGTCAGTCCGGGCTGCGCACACTGCTACGCCGAGACATTCGCGGAGCGATTTCGGGGTGTTCCAGACCACCCCTACGAGCAGGGGTTTGACCTCCGGCTGGTCCCGGAGAAACTCATTGAGCCGTTGACCTGGTCGAAGCCGCAGATGGTCTTCGTCAACTCGATGAGTGATCTTTTCCACCGCGACGTGCCTGACGAGTACATCGAGCTTGTCGCCCGCGTGATGGAAGCGGCGAACTGGCATACCTACCAGGTCTTGACCAAACGCTCGGAGCGGCTGCGCGACCTCCTGCTCTCGAAACTCGCGCTGGCCGCCGCGCTGCCCCACGTCTGGTGGGGCGTCAGCGTCGAGAACCGCCGGCATGGCTTGCCGCGCATCCAGCACCTCCGCGAGGCCAGGCCGGCGATGTCCTTCCTGTCCATTGAGCCGCTGTTGGAAGACCTCGGCGTCGTCGACCTTGCCGGGATCAATTGGGTGATCGTCGGCGGGGAGAGCGGCGCGGGCGCTCGCCCGATGAAGGTTGAATGGGTGACCGGCATTCAGCGGCAATGTGAATCAGCTTGCGTGCCGTTCTTTTTCAAGCAGTGGGGTGGAACCCGAAAGTGCATCACCGGCCGCGAATTGAACGGGCGCACCTACGATGAGCAACCCACGCTCACCACGACGCCCGTTCCGACGCTTGAGGAACGCCGGCAACTGATGGCCCGGTTCACCGACGTTTGGCCTGTGCCGCGGGCCAAAGGAAAACGAACCGCATAGGGACCGAGGGCATGAGCTCCTTCTTTGACCAGTCGACGGACCAGTCCCGGGTGAAAGCGGCCATCGTGGCGAACTACTTCTGGGCATGGGCCAAGGTCATCATCTCCGTGGCCAAAAAAGGACGTGATCGTCGCATCGCCTACATCGACCTGTTCGCCGGCCCAGGGCGATATACCGACGGCACCCTTTCAACACCGTTGCTGATCTTGGAAAGGGCGATTGCCGATCCCGACCTGCGCGAGATGCTGGTGACGGTTTTCAACGACTGCAACAGCGATCACTCGCGATCCCTCGAAACGTCCATCGCGGCTCTTCCCGGCATCGAAACTCTTCGCTACAAGCCGCGCGTGCAGAACTACGAAGTCGGCGAAGAAATCGTCAAGCAGTTCGAGCAGATGTCGCTCGTCCCGACGCTGTTCTTCGTCGATCCGTGGGGCTACAAAGGGCTGTCGCTGCGGCTCATCAACTCCGTGCTGAAGGATTGGGGATGCGACTGCATCTTCTTCTTCAACTACAATCGGATCAACATGGGACTCCCGAACGACGCGGTGGATGAGCACATGGATTGCTTGTTCGGCAAGGAGCGAGCCGACGCGCTGCGGGAGTCGCTGAAAGGGCTCGTGCCGGCCGAGCGCGAAACGGCCATTGTCGAGGAGCTGTCCCAGGCGATTCGGGACCTTGGCGGCAAATACGTGCTGCCCTTCTGCTTCCTCAACGACCAGGGCACGCGCACCAGCCACTACCTGATTTTCGTCAGCAAGCACGTTCGCGGCTACGAGATCATGAAGGAGGTCATGGCCAAGCAGAGTTCCAAGGCGGATCAGCAGGTGCCGTCGTTCAGTTACTGCCCGGCCGACCGCAAATATCCGCTCCTGTTCGAGCTAACCCGGCCCTTGGACGACCTCGAACAAATGCTACTCGATGAATTCGCGGGCCGCACGATGACCGTGAGAGGGCTTTTCGACGCCCACCATGTCGGCCGGCCCTACCTGCTGAAGAACTACAAGGCGGTGCTGCTGAAACTCGAGCGGGAAGGGAAGATAAGGGCGAACCCCGCCAAGCGGAAAGCCAACACGATGGCGGATCATGTCCAGGTGTGCTTTTTTCGATAGGGACGTTGGCGCGCAATCGGGTGAATGTTCAGGCTTAAGTGCTTGCAGCAAAACACGTTGCGCGCAAGAATCGGCCGCTGGCATACGGGAGGCTTGTGTTTCCATGACCCGTGGGTTATGATCTAGGTTATGTTTTGTGTTTAGCGTACACAAACGCCGCTAGCGACCGCGATCGGGCGCCAGCGTAAACCCACCCTGCGGGTGCCACGATGCCCAACGAAGCCGACACCTGTCGCCGCTACGTCGTCCCCCGGCTCCAAGCCGCCGGCTGGGATAACGAGCCTCACCGCATCAATGAGCAGGTCACGTTCACGGATGGGCGGATCATCGTCGCCGGCCGACGTGGTCGGCGTCGGCCTGGCAAACGCGCCGACTACATTCTCCGTTTCCGGCCCGATCTGGCAATAGCTGTCGTCGAGGCCAAGCCCACCTACGCCACGCCCGGCGAAGGGTTGCAGCAAGCCAAGGAATACGCCGAGATTCTTGGCCTTCGGTTCGCCTATGCCACCAACGGCCACGGAATCATCGAGTTTGACTACACGACAGGCTTGGAACGCGAGATCGACGCGTTCCCGACGCCGGAGGAACTCTGGGCACGGCTCACCGGTAGCGAATCCCTGTCGCCCGAAGCGGCTGAACGGCTGTTGACGCCGGCCTATCACCT
>CAZZFA010000187.1:0-2535 GCA_964653435.1 uncultured Planctomycetales bacterium
CGTGGGATTTCTATTCCGATGAGTACGTCAGCGACACGATCCCGACGACCATGACCCAGGGCGAGACCTACAACGTCAGCGTAACGTTCCGTAATCGCGGCGTGCTCTGGAAGACCGCGCGGGGGTATCGGCTCGGTGCGGTGGGCGACAGCGACCCCCTCACGACGGTGACCCGTGTGGACATCAGCGGCGAGGTGGGCCCCGGAGTCGAATACACGTTCAACTTCCAGATGCGGCCGCTGACCGCCGGCGACTTCACGACCGACTGGCGGATGGTTCGCGACGGCTACACCTGGTTCGGCGCGACGCTGACCAAGAACGTGCATGTGGAGCCGAACCCGGATGTTGAACCGCCGACGACCCCGACGAATCTCGCGGGCAACGCAATCAACCCCACAACCATACAGCTTACGTGGACGGCCTCGACGGACAACTTCGCCCTGGCGGGCTATGAAATCCGACGCGACGGCGTCGTGATCGGCACGAGCACCACGAACAGCTACACGGACAGCACCTGCTCGCCCGGCGGCAGCTATGTGTATGACGTGCGCGCGTACGACAACGTGCCGAACTACTCCGACTGGAGTGATCCGGTGAACGTCAGCACGCCGGCAACCGACACGGTGCCCCCGACGACGCCGACCAATCTGACGGCAACGTGCACGGTAGCCACGTCCGTCAAGCTCACCTGGACGGCCTCGACGGACAACGTGGGGGTCACCGGCTACGACGTCCGCCGTAACGGGGTGATCATCGCCAGCCCGACCGGCACCAGCTATACGGACAACACCGTCTCGGCCAGCACCAGCTACGTCTATGAGGTGCGCGCCAAGGATGCCGCGCTGAATTACTCCGACTGGAGCGCACCGGCCAGCGTGAACACGCCGGCGGCCCGCGTGACGGTCTTTGTCGACGGGTTTGACGGCAATCTGAACAACTGGACTCCCGGAGCCGCCGCGTTTGTCTACGACGGTACCGTCAACCACGGCAATGTTCCGGGCGCCGGCAGCGCGAAGTGTCCGGTCGGTGCCTCTTCGCAGATGTACCACGTTTTCTCTCGCCCGTTCGCGGAGTGCCGCGTCTCCGGATGGTACCGCGACCCGACGGGCGGCAAGAACGGAACCACCTGCAGCTACACCGGCGCGCGACAGGCTCTCTCGCTTCGCGAACCGGGCGGAAGCACCGCCTTCATCCTGGACAACGGGCTCTCTCAGAACGGCGGGGCCAACTATACATGGCGGCTCGTCGGCGACGGCGGCAGTTCTACGCACACTGCGTATGCTCCGCGGAACACCGCCGCCTCATGCAGCCCGACATGGATCTACTTTGAAACCGTCGTCACACCGAACGCGCCGGGGGCCAGCCCCATCGCCACCTTCACCGTAACGGTCAACGACGGCGGCGCCGGGATGCCCATGAGCACGACGCAGAACATCGGCGGCGCCTTCTTCACCAGCACGAGCAACGGCGTCGGCCGCATTACGCTGGGGCTCGGCGTTTCGACGACGGGGGCCGACGTCTTCTGGGATGATATCGTCTTCGAGGCCGCCCCGCCGAATCCGCCCATTATCGGCACCCCCACTGTCAGCTCGACATCGCAGATCGTATGGAACTTCAGCCGTTTCGATAACAACGTCTACGGGTTCGAGGTGGCCGACGCGGACGGCACAATCAAGTCTCCGCAGTATCCCAACAGCGGATGGCTCAACCACAACGCCACGTCGTGGACCGAGGGCAGCCTGGCGGCGAACACGCAGTACACGCGCAAGGTGCGGGCCTGGAACGGCACCCTCACCAGCGACTACTCGGCGACAGTATCAAGGTACACCAAGATCGAGAACCCCACCGGCGTGACCTTCGCCAATGTCACGGTCGATTCCGTGGAAGCGACGGCCGCCGGGACGCTCTCGAATCTTACCGCCGGAAACTCCGGCGTGCTGATCACGAACACGACCAACGGCGGCGAAAGCTCGGGCTGGCAGCAGACGACGAGCTGGACGGACACCGGGCTCGCGGCCAACACGCAGTACACGTTCCAGGTGAAGGCCCGCAACGGAGACGGTCTGGAGAGCTCCGCCGCCACAGGATCGGTCTACACGCTCTCCGTGCCGCCCGATGCCGGCAGCATCGTCAGTGACAAAGCCGCCGCCTGCATCGGCGAGGACGTGACGTGGACGGCCGTGAGCGGATTCGGCCCGGGTGCCGTCGCGAAGTACCGGTACGCGTGGGATCAGAACCCGACCTATACGTTCACAGGCTCCGAAGCGGAGTGGACCTCGGGCACGATCGTTACCGTTCCGTCCGCCGCCGGCACATGGTATCTGCATGTGCAGGGCCTCAACGGCGACGGCGTGCCGAACGGGACGTTTGACTACTCCGTAACGGCGAAGGCCGCAACGGTGATCACCGCGCAGCCGCAGCCGCAGAATGTCTGTGCGGGTGCGACGGTGAGCTTCAGCGTGGAGGCGACGGGGGAAGGAACGCTGCAGTACCAGTGGCAGAAGGACGGGCAGGACATCGAGGGCGCGACGGCGG
>CAZZFA010000188.1:0-2495 GCA_964653435.1 uncultured Planctomycetales bacterium
CGACAAGAATCCAAGCGATAACCGTGTAGGGGCGACGGAGCCTTCGCGGCGCTGCTCGCCGCATGCGAGACTGTCTTACCGAGAACGGCACTACATGATGGGCGCGGGGCGCTGGGGCATTCGGCGAGCGGTTCGGCCGCTACCGCTGCTCCATCGTGGGCTTCTCATCTTCGCTCAGCACCTTCTGGATCGCGCCGCGGACGAACGTGATCTTCGTGTTCGTCGTCTCGTCCACCTTCAGGACGATCTCGTCCTCCTTGACGTTCAGGATGGTGCCGATGATGCCGCCGATCGTCATTACGCGATCGCCCTTCTTCATCGCGGCGAGCATCTCCCGGCGTTTCTTCTTCTCCTTGCGGCTGCCGGAGAACATAATCCCGTAAAAGACGACCAGCATCAGCAGCAGGCCGATCCACAGCATTTCCGGCCGCGACCCGCCGCCTTGCGCGGCGGGGAGAGCGCCCAGCAGATTCACAACAGTGCTCACTCGTGGTCTCCTGTTATTCCGGCCGCGCCTGCGACTGGATATCGGGACAGTATGCTCGCCCAATCGCCGCCCGGAATCAAGTCCCGGATGTCCCGCATGAGCCGCTGGTAGAACCGCAGGTTGTGCAGCGAGACGAGGATGGGCCCGAGCATCTCGGCCGCCTGGAAGAGGTGGCGCAGGTATGCCCGCGAGAACCCCCGGCAGGCGGGGCAGTCGCATCCGGGCTCGAGCGGCCGCTCGTCCGCGCGGTACTTCTCGTTCCGCAGCCGCAGCGGGCCGGTCGGCGTGAAGGCATAGGCGTTCCGCCCGTTCCGCGTCGGCAGGACGCAGTCGAACATGTCCACGCCCGCCTGCACCGCCGCCACGATGTCCGCGGGCATTCCGACGCCCATCAGATAGCGCGGTTTGTCGCGGGGCAGGTGGGGCTCGAGGGCGGCGAGCACCTCGATCATCTGCTCGTGCGTCTCGCCGACGGAGAGCCCGCCGATCGCGTAGCCGGGGAGGTCCAGCTCAACCAGTCGGCTCGCGCACAGACGCCGCAGGTCGTGGTGAATGCCGCCCTGCACGATCCCGAAGAGCGCCTGGTCGTCGCGGGCGTGGGCGGCCTTGCACTGCGCGGCCCAGCGAATCGTTCGTTCGACGGCGGCGGTCACATCCCGGCGGTCGGCGGTGGACGGCGGGCACTGGTCGAACGCCATGATGATGTCGGCGCCCAGCTCGTTCTGGATCCGCATCGCCGTGGCGGGGTCGAGCCGAAGGGCGGCGCCGTCGATGTGCGAACGGAACGACACGCCCTCGTCGTCGATCGTGTTGAGTTCCGAAAGCGAGAAGACCTGGTAGCCGCCGCTGTCGGTCAGGATGGCGCCGTCCCAGTTCATGAACTTGTGCAGGCCGCCGAGCTGCGCGATCAGCGCCGACCCCGGGCGCAGGCTCAGGTGATAGGTGTTCGCCAGGAGGATCGGCGCGCCCGTCTCGCGGAGCAGGCTCGGCAGCACGCCCTTGACCGATCCCCGCGTGCCGACGGGCATGAAAACGGGCGTGTCGATGACCCCGTGAGGCGTGGTAAGCCGTCCGCGCCGGGCGGCGCTGTTGGGGTCCGTGGCGACGATCTCAAATCGAAACATGGCGGCATGGTAACCGCGGCCCGCGGCCTGCGCAAGAGGACGGGGCCTCCGCGCGACGAGCGGACGCGCCGGCAATCAGGCGGACGCCCGCGCGAAGCGGACGAATCGGCCGCCCTGCTTGACGTACGCCGATCAGAAGGGCTAACATCGGCCGGTCGAAGGTTGGTCGCCTTTTCCCAAGGAGGACCATGCCATGTCACGGCACTCGAAGTGGAAGATGCAGGAGGTGCGGTCGGAGCGCCCGCAGGCCATGCGCGCGGAACACCCGACGGTCACTGAGGAGCAGATTCGGCGTCGCGCCTATGAGCTCTGGCTGGCTCGCGGCAGGAAGCCCGGTGACCCGGTCCGCGACTGGTTGCAGGCCGAGAGGGAACTGAAGGCGGCCCTCGCTCCTCATTAGACGGAATCGTCGTCCCGTTCCAGGCGAGGGTTCGGCCTTAACGCTCGAAGGTCTCTTGTCGGACAAGACAGCATACGCATTGTGCGCTGACAGCGCTTTTGCGACGACGCCGGTCGGGAAGCCGCTTGTGCCGGCATCAGCGGTCAGAAATCGACGTGGTCGATAAACAGGTAGATCTGCTGATCGGAGAACCCTTCCGCCCTCGCCCGTTGCAGGAATACCTCATCCGCGGTAAGGATGCCCGGTCCTGTGCGACTCCGCTGCGGCTTGGCCTTCTTATACTCCGTCCGCAGGCGGTAGAAGCGGTGCCGCCCGCCCAGCTCCGCGAAGAGATGCTTCCTTGTAAACACTGTGCCCCATTATAGACATCCTCACGGCATTTGTCGAATTACCGGATCGATCCGGGTGCATGGCCGTACTTGCGGTGCATGTATGGCGAAGGCGTGGGAAGCCTGGCTCAAGCCGGCCCGGCAGATCGCGAAGG
>CAZZFA010000189.1:0-2459 GCA_964653435.1 uncultured Planctomycetales bacterium
CGCTGCCGATCCTCACGGCGATGGCAATGAACGGCGAGGCGTTCTCTACGCTTGCCGAAGCGTTCAACGCCACGAGCCACTTCGCCGACGGGATGAATCTGTACCAATACGCCAAGTCACGCCCAGTCGCGTCGCTGGACCCAGCGGGCACCGAGTTGGTCGTCACCCGAGATTGGGATGACATCTACGAATCCGTCGTTGGGAACGAGAGCGCCTATCTCGGAGTACAAGGAGCCGCAACTTGGGGCAGCTTTTGGGGGGGCAACGTCACCGCACTTCCTGATTTTGCCGTTGCGATGGGCGGCGTGTCCCAGGGAATGTCGGACTTCGCCGACTTTTATGCCCAGCAAGTCATATGGCTGCCGGTCGAGGCTGCGATTGCGGGGTTCGGGGCTTACGCAGAATACGCAGCCGTCGGGGCCGGGTCCTCCCGAGTCGCCCGCTTGGCAGGGACCGAAGGTCACCACCCCATCGCCAAGTTCCTTGGCGGGCAAGCACGCCAAGTCTTGACAAGGCTGCCGCAGGCCCTACATTCGGAGTTTCACAGGCGCCTGGCGTTGGCCCTCAAGGCGAAGGGTCTGACGCTCCCCATCGGAGGCGTTCGGGGGAGCACGATGATGTGGCAGGCATTGTTCGAGAACAACCCTGGATCGCAGCGGCGGGCGTTCGATGCGATTCTCGACGTCTCTCGCGCGATGGACACCAAGTATGGCACGAGCATCGTGCAGGACTTCTGGAACAACGTAATGAATCGCCGGTTCTTCAGTTTCATGTGAGCCGTCTGAACGATGAAGCTTTTCGTTGTTAGCTCAAAGAGTTCTTGCGAGGCCGATCACGAATGGGCCGAGAAGTTTCGGTCAGAGTGCAAGTGCCCTGGCTGCGGAGCGCGCAAGCGCGAATGCCTGGAGCGCCCGATCGATGTCCGCCTGAATCAGAAACCCGACATCTCCGCACTGAACACCGTGATGCCGGTGTCGGTAAGCATTGTGAGGACCGACTTCCTGAATTTGTTTGCGGACGAGGCCCCGCGCTGGTTCCTCATCGGGCGGGTGTTGGATGCGACGGGATGCCCCGTGGAGGGATTCGCAAGTTACGTCGGCAGGAAGCGCCTCATTATCCGCGGGGGACCTGAATCCACGCGACGCACCTGCGACGTGTGCGGTCGCTTCGTCTATTGCCCGCTGGGCAGTTGGTACGTTATGAGAAGCTCTTTGACCGGTCAGCCTCTTTACGAAGGGGAAGTGGCGAACCTTGTATTGACGGAGGAAATGCGTATGCGTATTGATAGGAAGCGATGGAAGGGGATTTATGTTTGCGAGCTTCCGGTCCGGGATGAACCGCTCGACGGGATCTCTGATTTCCCGGACGAGAAGCTCTAGGCGCACAGCAAGTCATGTGGGGAACCTTGACGATAGGAGGAAAGACGTATCCCGTCCTCAGGGCCGAGCTTCACGTTCCGGTCACGGAGGACGGGCGGTACATGCACTTGTTTGTGAGGGGCGGACCAAGAAGGGATATGGAGGGATTCGCTCTCTATGACGTCGGGCTGCCGCTGCTGAAGTCAGTAGATGATCTCGACGGCCAGCGGATCCACGTGCGCCCGGATCGCGACACGTACGAGGATGACTCATTGGGGACAGACATCATCAGCATGACCGAGTTGAACTACTGGCAAGCAGATGGGCGCAATTACGCATACGGAGAGATCCAGGTCGACTTTGCGCGGATACGAGAGCGCCAGTACCGCTGCCGCTTCTGGTGTACGCTCGTGGGGTCGGAGAATGCGGACCATGAGCGGACGCCGGGCACTTCTGTACAAGTGGGCGCCGCTGATTTTGTGGTCACAGCGGACGAAAGGGATCCGTGGTCTGAGGATGATTAGCAGCCGTCCGTAGGTGGCCTTGCGGACCGGAGGAGGTCGCAGGAGCCCTTGTCTTCGTGTCTTCGACCGTCGCTTGATGTGCCTCCAACGACGACGCCGACGTGGGCCTCGGCGGTGTTACCATGTTTCAGCTGGCGCTGGGCTCAGGGCGCACTGGAGCGTTAGCGCTTCGGGCGTCTCACCGCTTTCCACTACGAGAACGTCGGCGGCCTGACGCTCCAGCGCCACCCGTACGCCTACGATGCCGGCGGGAACCGGACGTACGCGCGGGTCGAGCAGCTCTACCATGACAACGACCTGTCGTACGCGTACCGCTACGACGCCCTGAGCCGGCTGGTCCGGGCGGACCGGGCCCAGATCGAGATTGATGCGCAGGGCCAGGCGACGCTCACCATGGCCGGCGGGGTGGTGTCGCACCTGCGGGACTGGGGCCTCGATGCCCTCGGGAACTGGACCGGCGTGGCTGGCGGCTGGGGCGTGCGGACCGGCTCGAACGGCGACGGCGAGTTCGAGGCGGAGCCCCCGCCGGAGGCCGTCCGCCACATCGTCAACTCCGCCAACCAGATCGAGCGGGTCG
>CAZZFA010000190.1:0-2433 GCA_964653435.1 uncultured Planctomycetales bacterium
TCGGCGGCGGCCTGCGAGCTTTGTGCGGTCTCGCCGGGGTAGGCGGCCGCCAGCGAAGCGGCGCGGAGCGATCGTACCCGCACCAGCGCGCGAGAGAGGGTGTCGCGTGAATCGGGTTCGCATGTCTCCGCAACGACGGCCTCGGCCATCCCCAGCGCCCGTTCGAGTCGCGGGTCCGGGTTGAGATCCTGCACCCGGCGGGCGCAACGGCATGCCCAGCAGACGATCGCTTTCTGCGGTAGTTGCTGGAGCTGTTTGCGGACCGCGGCGATGTCCATTTGCCAGCCGGTAGGCCGTTCGGCCTTCGGGCCGGGCTCGGCGAGCGTAGCGGGCCCGCCGGCGAGCAGCGCCTCGGCGAAGGCGCCGGCCGTCTCGTAGCGGCTGCGGGGGGATTTCTCGAGGCTCTTGAGAATCGCATCCGCGAGCCACGGGGGCACATCCGGCCGCAAGGTCCGGGGGTCCGGCGCGGGTTCGGAGATGTGTTTGAGCATCATCGCGAACGGGCTGGCCTCCTCGACGTCGAACGGCAAACGCCCGGTGACCAGCTCGAACAGCGTCGCGCCAAGGGAGTAGACGTCGCTCGCCGGCGTCACCCGGTCGCCCCGGCACTGTTCCGGGCTCATGTAGCCTGGGGTGCCGATCTGCTGGCCAAGTCCGGTCAGCCACGTAGCGCCCTCGACCACGAGGATCGCGCCGAAGTCCGCCGCCTTGCTCCGACCCTGCGCGTCCAGCAGGATGTTCGACGGTTTGATGTCGCGGTGTACGATGCCGATCTCGTGCGCCGCCTGGATGCCACGGGACGCCTGCACCATGTAGTCGACCGCTTCGGCGATGGGCATTTGCGTCTGCCGCGACCGATATCCCCGGAGCCGATCCCGCAGGCTGCCGCCGGAGAGCAGTTCCATCACGATCGCGCCGAGGTCGCCGCTCTCGGCGTACTCGAAGATCCGCACCACGTTCGGGTGTTCGATCTTCGCCATGCTGCGGGCCTCGCGCGAGAAGCGGGCGCAGATGCTCTTGTCCATGCGGCATTCGGGTTTGAGGATCTTCAGGGCCACCGGCCGCCCGGACTCGGTGTCGGCCGCGCGGTACACCTGCGCCATCCCGCCTTCGCCCAGCAGCCTGCCGATGACGTACTGATTCAGCCGCTGTCCGTCCAACCGCTCGGGGCGGGCCATCGCCGCGGTTTGCGTGAGCGTCCGGCGGCTGATCACAACCCGAAGATCGTCAAGCAACTGCGTGGCCTCCGGGTCCTCCGGCGGAGGGCGGCCGGACGGCGGGCCGGGCGAAGGCGCATCGGCGCGGGCGGATTCGACGGGGGCCGCGTCGGGCGGCGGACGGGCATCAGGCGGTTCGGGCATCGGCGGTGCGGCCATGGCGGTATTACTCAAGCTCAAAGCGGGCTGCCCAGTCGCGAATGGCGGCGAGGACGCGGCCCTTGTACACGTACACGCTGGACGGCGAGATGTCGAGCATCTCCGCCACCTCGTCCACCGGGCGGTTCTCGATGGCGTGGAGGACGAATGCCTGGAACTCCTTGTCCCCGACCGCGGCCTGCACGTGGCGCATGGCCTCCTCGAGGATGGCATATCGCCACTCGCGCTGCCAGACCGCGCGCGCCGATTCGTCCGCGTGCTTGTCCTCAATCGCGTCCAGCAGGTCGGCGCCTTCCTCGGGCGCCGCGGTCTGCACGCGGGTCCGGCGGGCCCGCGCCCGCAACGCGACCAGTGCCCGCTTGCGGGCAATTCCGTAGAGCCAGTTGCGAAAACGGCCCTTGGCCGGGTCGTAGAGCCCTTCCTGGAGCGACTTGTGGGCGGCGAGGAGCACCTCCTGTGTCGCGTCGTCGGCGTCGGCCTCCGACAGGCCGAGCCGGCGGACGAAGTGGCTGACCATCGTTCCGTAGATGCGGTAGAAGCTGACCCATGCCTCCCGGTTGCGGGTGTCTCTGACTGCCCAGAGAAGATGGGTTTGTGTCGTTTCCACAACCGCCCTCAAGCTCGCGTGACACGTGCCGCCCGTCAGTCCAGTGTACGTTGGGCAAGGCGGCCTGCATAGATCGGATCGCGAAGCGGCAGGATCGCAGGCCCGCCGGCCGGCGTGCAGCAGGCTGTTTCAAGGCGAAGTCTTCGCGACCGAGGCGCAGCATCGGTTTGGAGTCTTGCGTCGCGGCTCTTGCACGCCCGGCGCGCATGTATTGCGCTGCGGCGGTGGCACCACCCGTCATTCTGAGGAGCGCAGCGACGAAGAATCTGGCTGATTGGCGCAGGCAAGCCGGATGCTTCGCTTCGCTCCGCATGACGGCCGCCGGCGCGGCCGTATTCGGTTGCGGCCGAAGGCCGCCTTGGGGCGCCTCTGCCTGGCTGGTTCTCAGGCCCCTTCCGGGATCCCGTTCGCTTGCTCCTTCCGCAGGTTGCTTGGCGCGAGCGTTTTTCT
>CAZZFA010000191.1:0-2258 GCA_964653435.1 uncultured Planctomycetales bacterium
GACTGGCGCAGACAAGCCGGATGCTTCGCTTCGCTCCGCATGACGGGCGCCGGCGCGCCCGTGTCCGGTTGCGGCCGAAGGCCGCCTTGGGGATTGCGGATCGGGGATTGCGAATCGGGGGCTGGGGATCAGGGGCTGGGCAGTCGCAGCCCTCACCTGACCAACGAGGGACCCGAACACGCCCGGCCCCGTCCTTCAACCCCGATTCCCCGTGCCCAATTCCCTTCCCCGCCCGATCGGAGCCGTGACACCCCCCGGACGCTGAAGTACAATCACCCGCGGCCCGCCTCGGCTCGAGGCGCAGGTGGGGGCCTCGCCACGCCGCATCCGCCTGCCGGCGAACGAAGCACGGGGCATCAACCTTGAGCAGCCTTTGCCGGCCGCCGTACGCGGCCCCCTGAGACACAGACTCGCATGCGGAGATGACACATGGATCCAACCCGGTCAACGCTCGTCATTGCCACTGTCGGCACCGGCCGCAACCGGAAGGACATCGCCGAGGCCATCCTGTTTTCGATCCGGCGGCACGAGGCCGATCGGGCGGTCTTTCTTTGCTCCGACAAGACCCACAAGGAGACGTTCCCGCTGGTGGAAGAGGCGCTCACGGCCGACGGCTGGTCGCCCGACCGCTACCAGGTCCACGTCTGCCGGGACGAGGACGATGTGCAGGGGCTATTCGTCGAGTGGAACCGCTGCTGGGACGAGTGGCTCGCCGGCCGGCACGCCGCCGACGTCGTCGTAGAATTCACCAGCGGAACCAAGCCCATGTCGGCGGCCGCGGTCCTGCTGGGTGTTGCCAGGGAGGCCGGCCGCCTGTCGTACGTGACCGGCCATCGCGACGAGACCGGCCGCGCCACCGTGTCTACGGACGTACGGGGCATCGAACCGGACCGGGTGCTCGCCCACCGCCGTTTGCGGCTGGCCGTGGAGCACTTCCACGCCGGCAGCTATGCCGCGGCGAGGGACATCGCCCAGCCCCTGTGCCGGAGCGAACGCCTGCCCGATGAGCAACTGCGGGCGATCGCCCTGAGTATTTGCCTCCTCGCCGAGGCATACGAGGCGTGGGACCGGTTTGACTACAAAGCGGCGGCGGCGAAGTTGCGTGATTCGCAGCGGTATTGGCCGCGGGAGCGCTCGGCGGACGTCCGGCCGGGCGGGCCCTCGGTGATGTGGACGTGGGTGGAGCACGGCGGGCGGCTGGCCGCGAACTACGAGCTTATCCGGGCGGTGCTCGACGCCGTGAGGGCCGGCCGGTTCGCCCCGGAGATCGCGGGCGACCTGCTTGCCAACGCCGACCGCTGTCTGAAGCGGGAGGACTGGGACGACGCCGTCGTGCGGCTGTACCGTGCGTGCGAACTGCTCGCGCAGATCCGGCTGTGGAGCACCTACGAGCAGAAGACCGGGGACATCGACCCCGCGCGGCTGCCCGAGCCGCTGAAGGCCGAATACACCGAGCGGAAAGAGGCCTGCGGCGGGAGAAAACTGGAGCTGGGCCTGCAGGGGGCCTATCGTCTGCTCGAGCAGCTCGGGGATCCGCTCGGCAAGGAGTTCGCCAGGAGGTACGGCACGCACGATCGGCGGGGGGAGTTGCAGGGGTTGCTCAGCAGCCGTAACAATTCGCTCCTGGGTCACGGCGTGGTGCCGATCCGCCGGGAGCATGCCGAGCAGCTCCGCCGGCACGTCGGCGAACTGGCGGACGTGACCGACCCTTCGATCTGCCGGGACTGGCTCACCAAGGCCGAGCCGATCTGTTTCAAGCCGTTCTGAGCCGGCTGACGCTTCGCCGACCCCGGCGGCGGGGGGGCCGTCCGCACAGCGAAGGATCCGCCAGCGGTCGCGACCGGCCGGCCCGCGATCCGCATGACACCGCCGGAGCGCAATGCACGGTTCCAGGACCGCGGCGCCCGCCAGAACGGCTGCGTCGGGTGTACGGCTGTAACCTGCCGCGCGAGGAACGGTTACGACTGACTGGGAAACCGTCCCCGACAGGACTCGAACCTGTAACCTTTGGCTCCGGAGGCCAACGCTCTATCCAATTGAGCTACGAGGACAACGGCCTGGCCGCTTACACGTATCGACTGTAGCCGCAGCCGGTGCTGCGGTCAATCCTTCGGCTTTGCGCCTGACGGTCGTGGACGGGCCCTGAGGCGCCGGCTGGGTCTTGGCCGCTCAATCCTTTCGCTTCCTGCGCGACGGCGGGGGGCCGCTGCGGCGCGGGGTGGGGCGCGACGGGGCGGGTCGCGACGAGGCGGGGCGCG
>CAZZFA010000192.1:0-2189 GCA_964653435.1 uncultured Planctomycetales bacterium
CGCAGGCAAGCCAGATGCTTCGCTTCGCTCAGCATGACGGCCGCCGGCGCGGCCGCCCTCTCGGGGCGTCGCAGCCCCCGCGATCCGCGAGGATCTCGCGCCGATAGCGGGGCATACCCTGACGGTGCCGGCTCCGCCCCGCGGCTTTTCTCCTGCGCCGAACCGATATATAAGAGCCTGCCGGGGGTGGGCGCCGCGGCTCGTGATCTGCGTACCCGGATATGCGTGCGATGACACCGAAGGGCTACAGATTGCCGGCCGTCGCCGTCGCCGGCCTGCTGGCGGCCGGCTGCCAGATGCCCCTCAATCCGCTTTTCGGCCCCGGGTCGCTGCCGCCCGGAAAGCCCGGGCCCACGTTCGATGTCGACAGCCTGCTGCCCGCCCGCGTGATCCACGGCGACAACTACGTGATCGAACGACCCGTACAGGTGCTGGATGACCGCTTCGTGTTCCGCATCCGGACGCGCTATGGCGTCATCCTGGCCCACGGGATGGACATGCTGGACCTGCGCCTCCGGGAGATGTACTCGATCCGGCTTGCCGAAAGCATACGAAACGATGCGCACCTTCAGACCGGCATTGCCGAAGGGCTGCGGAAAACGGGGCAGGGTCTCGGCCAGCTCCTGACCGACCCCGGCGGCACACTGCTGCGCGCGCCGGAAGGCGTGCGGGAGATGGTGACCGAGAAGCTCGATCCGGCCGACTCCCGGGCCGGAAGCCTTGCCCGCCGGAAGCTGGCGGCTCAGGTCCGCTGCGACCCGGAGACGAACAACCCCGTACTCAAGTGGCTGCTCGACGAGATGTCGCTCAAACAGGATGTGGGCGACTTCGCCACGGGCACGGCCCTCGGCCTCGTGGTGCCCGTGCCGGGGGTGGGGCTGCTCTCGACGACGGCCGACATGGAGCAGATGCTCGCGACCACGCCGCCGCACGCGGTGAATCAGACCATCGGCGAGCGGCTCGAACAGATGGGGCTCGATCCCGCCCTGTGTCGGCGGTTCTGCACCGACGGCAACTATACGACACTGGAGCGACTGATCTTTCTGCAGTACTTCCAGCCGCTGCGGGGCATCGCGGGGCTTCCGGTCGTGCTCGAGTCCATGGTGAACGTCCGCACGGAGGCGGAGGCCCTCGGCCGGATCCACGAGGTGAGGATCTGGGCACAACTGAATAATCACCGGCCGATCCGGCAATTCGTAAAGGCCCCCTCCTCGGCCGCCGTCCTGAAGGACGGTGCGCTGGCGATCGTCAGCACCGCGGACTATCTCACCGACGCGCAGGACGTGGTGCGCACGGCGGCGCAGTATCGCATCGCCCGCCGCGACGCCACGGTGATCCTGTACACGACCGCGCGCCTCTCCGCACAGGCGCAGACCGCCTTGCGGGCGGCCGGCATCGAGCTGGGCGGCGCGGATGCTTCCCTGCATTGAACGCCCGATTCAACGCACCCCCGTGGCGCAGGCCATTGCGCGCCGTCCGCCTGAATCGTCGGGGCGCGAGCGCACCCGTACGTGGCAACGTGGCACTGCGCGCGCATAAAAGACGGCCGGCACACGGCCGGCCGCCACTGGAAACTCCCGACCCGTGACGCCGACGGCGGACCAGAATCGCGAGCCGCCCCGGCACTCCACGGCTCTTCGCTCGCGGCTGCTACTCCTTCACCTCATACTCCGCATCGATCACATCCTCTTCCTTCTTCTTCTCGCCGGCCGCGGCACCGGCGGGGGCGCCCGCCGGGGCGCCCTTCGGCCCGGCCTTCTTCGCCGCCTCTTCGTAGAGAATCTTGCCGATCGTCTGCGAGGCGGTCATGAGCGACTCCATGCTCTTCCGGATCGCGTCGGCATCGTCGCCCTTCATCGCCTCCTTGACCTGGTTCATCGCCGACTCGATCCGGCCCCGCTCGTCCGCGGGGATCTTTTCGCCGTGCTCCTTGAGCGCCTGCTCCGTCTGCCAGACGAGCTGGTCCGCGCGGTTGCGGGCCTCGACCGTCTCGCGTTTCTTCTTGTCCTCGGCGGCGTGCGCCTCGGCGTCGCGACGCATCTTCTCGATCTGCTCCTTGGTCAGGCCGCTGGAGGCCTCGATGCGGATCTTCTGCTCCTTGCCGGTGGCCTTGTCCTTCGCCGAGACATTCAGGATGCCGTTCGCGTCGATGTCGAACGTCACCTCGATCTGCGGCACGCCGCGCGGGG
>CAZZFA010000193.1:0-2133 GCA_964653435.1 uncultured Planctomycetales bacterium
TGTCCCTTACACGAACCAACAGGATACCGCTCGGAGGCTTGCTAGATGATTATCAGGAACCCTTCAGGGGCAGACGGTGCCAGGAACCCTTCGACGGCGCAAGCACCTCACGTGTCGAGCGCACCATGCCCGGGCGAGGCGGCTTTCGCGGCCGGAAGGTTCCTGACACCGCTGGACCCGGGTCGTAGCAGAGGTTCTCCGTCGCATTGCTCAGGGCCGTGTACTCGTTCAGGGCGTTGGCCCTGTAGCCGATCTGGGTGCCGTCCCGCGTGTACGTCGTGCGGTTGCAGATGCTGTCACACATTTAGCGCTCACCGTTTCGCCATCGTTAATGAGTGATGTCCGCTTGTCCTTCCCTGCCGATCCACACGCCCCCTCACCCGGACACGTCGTCCGCCGGCCAACAGGATCTCGATGCCTCCGCCGGTGTCCGTCGCCATATCCCCTGTCACACGCACCGGCACGAATGTCGGCTCGGAATTCTCCGCGTCCCGCCGCGCCAGTTCCCGACGCCACCAGTAGAACGCGGCATCCTTCTCCCCGTGCTTGCGGCACCAAGCCCGGACCGAAAGCCCGCTCGCTGCCTGGCCCCGCACGATCCTCCGCCATTACCTCTCTTTCTTCAGATCTCGCGCCGCTTGGCATAGCATACCTCCGTGTGTCACGGACGCATGGTGCCAGAATCAGCCGTCAGATTGAAGATGGGGTTCGCCGGACGGTTACAATCAAGCCTTGTGCCGAACAGGATTGCTCCCGACCCCTTTTCTCCCCCCCCCCTCGTAGGCGCGGAGGCGGTCACGGCAACGAGGCGTCAGGATCGGTATGACGTTTTCTGCCCCCCTTCTCTGGCGCGTCTAACCGTCGATGAAGGCCCTCGGCCGCGCGGCGCGTCAGGTGTCCGTACGCGTACGCCAGAGCTGCGATCACCATCGCGAGGAGCGCTAGGGCGAGGATCGACCCCGCCGGGAGGGCAAACCACCGCATGGTCGCCGACTCCGTACCATACGGAGGGGCGCCGATGAGGACTTCCCGAAGAGCGAGCGCTCCCCACGCCCCGATGCCGATTGAGGAGCAGAGGAGTCCAGCGCAGCAAGCGCACGCCTCTGCATAGCGCAGCCCACGCAATTCGCGGCTCGCGGAGGCGTCTTCGCCCGCGCTGCGGAAGGCAGCCCTGCGCATCCACCCGCGCAACAGTGCTGCAGCAATGGCCGACGCGCCAACGGCGCCAAGCGCGATGCCATCGGCGGCTGAGGGAAAGGACAGATCCGCCGTGCGCCATAGCGAATACACAGTGAGCATTCCCGCGAGGAACAGGCAGGCCGAGGCGAGGTGATGCGCGCTCATCACCGCCCGGGCCGACTGGGCCCTTGCGCACCGTTTGACCATATCAGCGTCCCTCGTCGAGTCGAGGCTACATTCGGCGTCCTGAGTCGTGCAAGCCCACCATTTACTTGCACGAGTTCTTGAACGGCGGCTCTTTGTTAGGATCGCTTGGGTACTCCTGCATCCGCTCGCAGCACTTCTTCCACTCCCCGTGCTTATCACAGTCGTCACACTTTTTCTTGTGGTTGTTGTAGCAGAGCAGGTAGGAGCATTGGTTTATTCTCAGGAGTTCGCTGTAGTAATCACTGCAGTACGCGAACTGAATCAGGTTTCCCACCGTCGCCGGAATGCCGCAGGCAGCTACGCACGCAAGGTAAGCCGCGGGGCCGCCAGCCTTCAGGGCCGCTGTACACCCGAGAATGCAAATCACCTGCGCTGGCCCGACTACAGCCGCAAAGGCTGACCCGCACTCTGCGAGCGCCTCCTGTGCAATCCTTGCCGCGTTGCGGTTGTACAGGTCCCAGCAGTTGTCGCTGCAGGGGACAAGCCCGAGCTGGTCGGCCCGGTCTACGCTGTCGTTGGCGGCGAATTCGTACAGGTCCAAACCCCCGGCCTCTTCGACTGGGTCCCTGCTCAGCCACCGCCCCAGCCGCGGGCTGTAGTAGCGGTAGCCGTAGTAGTACAACTCGTGGCCGGTGCCCGGCTCCGTGTCGCACCACTTCGTGCTGAAGCGCAACGGGTTGGCGGCGGCGTACGCGCCCTCCGCGACGAGCGTGGTGCCGTACGGGTCGTATTCGTAGCGGGCGGCGA
>CAZZFA010000194.1:0-2079 GCA_964653435.1 uncultured Planctomycetales bacterium
GGGGGCCTCAGAATGACGCGACGCACGCTACGTGCGTCCGGCGCCGCCATGTTGGCCTGCGGGCCACGCCCGCGCCGGGGGACTCTCCGATGTGGCGGGCACCGCGACCCAGCGATAAATCGCTGGGCTATTGTCGAATGTCCCTCCGGGACAAGGCGTTGGCGACAAGATGTCAACGACAAGGCGTGGGCGACAAGGCGTTGGTGTCAATCCGAATCGCAACGGCATTCATCCGGTGGCTTCCAGCGGCGGCACCGACCGCGGGCCCGTCCCGTAGGGACGGCTGAGAATAGCCCAGCGATTCATCGCTGGGGCACCGGCACCGACCGCGGGCCCGTCCCGTAGGGACGGCTGAGAATAGCCCAGCGATTCATCGCTGGGGCACCGGCACCGACCGCGGGCCCGTCCCGTAGGGACGGCTGAGCGGCGCGCACGACTCTCAATCGTCCCTACACTATTATCCCCCGAAATCCGCGCAGCCCGCCAACAATCCGAAGGCGGGCGAGACGCCCGCCCCTGGGGTTTGGCCATTTCATAGTGATTACGGGATGAATCGGGGGTAGGTGGGTCAAGGAGGAGAGACGAACGGCGAATCCGCCAGGGCTTGACGGATCCTGTAGGGTCGGATATCTATGTATATAACTAGATACCCGAAAGGAGGCAATCATGGGTTATCCGACCCGAGTCCAGCTCATCCGCCGAAAGGACAGCGAGCAATGGTACATCAACTTCCCCGCCCCGATCGCGCGGGCCATGGAGTTCGACAAGGGGGAAGTCGTCGAGTGGGTCATCCAGGACCGGAACACCCTCACGCTTCACCGGACGGAGAAGCGCCGGGCCCCCGAGGCCGCCGCGCCGAAAAAAAACGCTAAATCGTTATTCACGATCGCGCGGCGCGAATCTGGGTAATCTGTATAAGGGGGCATCAATGCCAATTGTTTTAACAGACGCCCTTTTGGCAAGGATGCCCTATGAAGAGTATCGTCGAGTTGTCGCGGTCGGACAAGAGGAAGCTTCGGATCTGGATTCGGCGTGAGACGGACGCCGGGATGCGGACGCGGATGTCGATGATCCTGCATTTGTCGAAAGGCAAGGCAGTGGCCGAGGTAGCCGAATCGCTGCACGTGGCGCGATCGACGGTCTACCGTGTGGCCGACCGCTTCCGGCAGTGGGGTTGGATCGGCCTGGCCGATGCGCGGGAGGACAACGGCTCGCCGGGGGTGGATGCGATGTTCCTCCTGCACTTGCGTGTGGTGGTGGCCGGCACGCCGCAGGACTACGGTTGGGCGCGACCGACGTGGACGCAGGAACTGTTGCGTGAGGTTCTGGCGCAGCGGACGGGGCGCCGCGTGTCGCAGGCGACGATGAGTCGGTGCCTCAAGGCGATCGGCGCCCGCCTGGGCCGGCCGCGTCCGATCCTGGCATGCCCATGGTCGAAAGCCCGGCAGAGGCGGCGTTTGCGGAAGATCGACCGGCGGATCGAGCACCTGCCGGCCGACGAGGTGGCGGTGCATGCCGACGAGGTGGACATCCACCGGAACCCGAAGATCGGGTATGACTGGATGTTGCCGGGCCAGCAGAAGGAGGTGGTGACGCCGGGGACGAACGTCAAGCGCTATGTGGCCGGGGCACGGGATGCGCGGACCGGCAGGCTGACATGGGTGACGGCGTCGCACAAGCGGAGCGGGCTGTTCATCGGTCTGCTGCGGCAATTGGAGCGGGCCTACCCGCACGCCCGCGTGATCCACGTGATCGTGGACAACTACAGCATCCACAGCAGCCGACAGACGGAACTGGCGTTGGCGAGCCTGCCGCGCATCCGGCTGCATTTCCTGCCGCCGTACTCGCCGAAGTTCAACCCGATCGAGCGGGTCTGGCTCGACTTGCATGCGGAGGTGACGCGCAATCACCGCTGCAAGGCGATCGACGAACTCATGGCAGAGGTCGAACACTACCTTCGATACCGGAACCGAACACGGTCACGTCGCTCTGTGAGGGCTGTCGCATGATCGTGAATAACGATTTAGCAAGCCTCCGAGCGGTATCCTGTTGGTTCGTGTAAGGGACAACAGGGACTCA
>CAZZFA010000195.1:0-2058 GCA_964653435.1 uncultured Planctomycetales bacterium
AGGTCGTCGTCGTGCGCGATGCAGCGAATCTGGTCGACGACGGCGGCCTCGATCTCGGCGGCGGGAAGCGACTTCGTGGGGCAGGAGTTCCAGCCGCTCTTGATCGCCTTGCCGCAGGTGTAGTAGCGGTAGCGTTTCGTCCCGCGGCCGGTGAAGTTGTGGACCATCGTGTGCCCGCAGGCCTTGCAGAAGAGCAGCCCCTTGAGCAACGCGCCATACTTGTTGATCAGGTGGTTGCCCTTGCCGCCCCCGTTCTTCTGGAGCGTGGTCTGGACCTTCTCGAAGACGTCCGAGTCGATCAGCGGCTCGTGTTCGCCATCGTAGAGTTCCGACTTGTGCCTGATCTTGGCGATGTAGATCGGGTTCGTGAGCAAGCCGTAGACGGAGCACTTATCGAACGGCCGGCCGCCCCGAGTGAGGCCCTTCTTCGTCTTCCACAACTTGTTGCACCACCCGCGACGGGCGAGTTCCTCGACCACTGGCAGCAGCGACCCGAGCTCAAGGTAAAGGGTGAAAATCCGTCGCACGCGAACGGCCTCCTCGGCGTTGACGACGAGCTTGGGGCTGGGGTTGGTGCGGTCGACGTCGTAGCCGAGGACGGGGACGCCGCCGGCCCATTTCCCTTTGCGTCGCTGGGCGGCGATCTTGTCGCGGATACGCTCGCCGATGATCTCTCGCTCGAACTGCGCGAACGACAGCAGGATATTGAGCGTCAGCCGGCCCATCGAGTGGGTCGTGTTGAACTGCTGGGTGACCGAGACGAACGAGACGCCGTGCTTGTCGAACGTCTCCATGATCTTGGCGAAGTCGAGCAACGAGCGGCTGAGGCGGTCGACCTTGTAGACGACCACGCAGTCGACCTTGCCGGCGGCAATGTCGGCCAGCAGGCGACCCAGCGCCGGCCGGTCCATGCTGCCGCCGGAGAAGCCGCCATCGTCGTAATGGTCGGGCAGGCATTCCCAGCCCTCGTGCTGCTGGCTGGCGATGAACGCCTCGCCCGATTCCCGCTGGGCGTCGAGCGAGTTGAACTCCAGTTCGAGCCCCTCCTCGGATGATTTGCGGGTGTAGATAGCGCAGCGAATCTTGGGGCCCGTAGGCGGTTTCTTGCGGCTCATGACTTCCTCCACAGGCGGAAGAACAAGAAGCCGTTGATGTGCGACCCCGTGATCGCCTTGGCGATGGCGGACAATGAGCGATAGCGTCGCCCCTCGTATTCGAACCCGTCCGCGACCACGAGCACGCGAATCATGGTGCCCTTGTAATCGCGTTCGATCCAGTTGCCGGGCGGCGGCAGTCGCGGGTCGCGAGCCGGTTCGATCTTGATCGTGTCCGGAGGCACGCCCTCGTTCGGCTTCCTCGCCCGCGGCGGGGTGACCCGAATCTCCGCATCGTCGGCGAGTTCCTCCGCTCGCCCGCGAGCGCGCTCCGTTAGGCCCCCTTCGGAGTTGGCTTGCAGCCGCCACGCGATCCGGCGGATCAGATATCGCCGGTGCCGACTGCGGCACTGCTCGCCGAAAACCTCCTCGAAGCGCCTGGCCAGTTGGCTGACCGACATGTCCTGCAGCCGAGCTACGTCGGCCGCCACGTTGCTGTTCATTGCTGCTCTCCTGAATGGTTGGCCGCGACGTCGTGGGTGGGCGCGGGATCGCCCTTGGATGCGTCGTCGGCCGTCGTTGGGGGGGTGTCGCCCGGCGGTTTCCCGTGGCCTGTGCGCTGGGCGGTGTGCCGAACGCGGACCAGTCCTCGAACGAGGATCGCGGCCAGGCGACTTTCACGTGTCTCGTCCATCGTTCACCTCGCTTTCGGGGGCTCGCCGGATATCGGCGAGGCCCACGTTCACAGAGAGCCTCGTTTCCGAGACAACCTCAAGGCCTGGGTTGCGAGGTGGAGACAATTCGCCCGCCTCGGCCAATGCAGCGATGCGGCGGAATCGGGCGACCCCTCGGGCAAGAATTGCGGCCACGCGGCGGCGGCGCGCTTCGGGCGTCGCGCCACCGATGGCGGGAGCAGCGGAAGACGGCATCAATCGGCACCGGTTCGGCAAGGGCAGGACCACGG
>CAZZFA010000196.1:0-1974 GCA_964653435.1 uncultured Planctomycetales bacterium
CCAACGCCGGCCCCGTCCGCGGCCGCACCACCAGGTGCCAGTGGTTGCTCATCAGACAATACGTGAACAACTCGACGGGGTACCGTTCCAGCCCCTCCGCCAGGACCTTCTCAAACGCCGCGAAGTCCGCGTCCTTGTGAAACAGGCACATCCGCCCGTTCCCGCGGTTCAGAACATGGTACACGACGCCCGCTTGAATCGCTCGAGCAGTCCGAGGCATGCACATCAGGGTACCCGATCACGCCCCTGTTGTCAATAATCAGTAATGTCCCCTTTTCGCCCCGCGCGATTCATGATGTCCCTTTTCCGTTCCAGGTCCCGCCCGTGACGTACTGCCCGCTTGCGTCGTAGTAATCGGTGCTGAGGTGCCAGCCGTCGGTGAAGGCAGGCGCATCGAAGCGGCCCTTCTTCACCGCGGCGCCGTACTCCAACCTCGTCACTTGCAGCGTGGAAGGCGCATTCGCCCAGTCCGCCTCCGCGATCTGCGACCATTGCGCGATGCCGCCCCCGTACTCCGGTGGTACGGCCGCCAGGGCGAACACCCATCGCAGGAAGAGTCGCACCACAGGCATCAGGGCCACGCCTCTCCGAGTTCCTTGATGAGCCCTATGGTATCTCGCAGGTGTATTGTCGCCGGGATGTCGACCCGTCGCTTCGAGAAGAAGCCCGGGGTGTCGTAGATGATCTCGTCAATCCGGTCAGCGTTCTCGGCCCAGGATTCCGGGGATTCGTAAAGCTGGAGCACCACGCCCCAAACGAACTCGATCACGTTCCCGCCGGTGCGGGCTGCCAGAGCGGGCACATCGATCGCGTGCCGCAATACGTACTCGTGCGGAAACACGTTGAGCCAATACAACCCCGGGACGTACCGATCGTAGTCGAGTCCGATGCCCCCTTGCACCGAGCCACCGCTCAGCTCTACAATACGCACTGAGTAGCTGTTCCGGTGATCGGTCTCTCCAACCATTCCTGCGTAACCATACAGAATCTCGCCACGGCAGAAGTCGGAAAGCCACGAAAGCAACAGGTCCGAGCCGCGTTGTGCCGAACGCGAGTAAACCTTGATATCGTCCGGCAGGATCCTGACGGCATCCGGCTCGGGCGGGTCCAGGTTTCTTGTCATATCCACGTGATACTGGTCCCCGTGGAAGCAGTAGAACCGGTGCGACTCTAAGAACTTACGCAACCTGGGCCGATTTGCGATCTCGAACTCGGGACGCCGCTTGCAGCGCTCTCCGCTACTGAAGTGGGTGGGTCGCACGTGCGCGGGCATCGACGCCAGCAGCGCGCGGATCCTCTCAAGCGTCAGGATGCCCCTTCTCAAGTCCAGGATCGCGTGAAAGCTATCCCTGCGAGAGCCCATGAGTCCCCTGAGCACAACCCAAGATTCCCAACCGGAATCACCTCAAAGCCGAGATCGCGTATCGGCTGGCTCACGTTATCCTTCACGTAGAGCACGGCCTTGAGTCCGTTCTTTTTGGCATACCCGGCTATCGCTTTCAGTTGCGGCGTGACGTACACATAGGGCATATTCTTGATCTCCCCGGTCATCCCCTTCTCCAGCACGTCCGGAACGAAATTGGTGCCCTCGTGGCTTAGCTTTGCACCGACATACTTCGTCAGCCCCATCATCTCCAGCACGGCGAGCACGTCCGCCAGCGCCTGCCGATCCACACGCCCCCTCACCCGGACACGCCGTCCGCCGGCCAACAGGATCTCGATGCCTCCGCCGGTGTCCGTCGCCATATCCCCTGTCACACGCACCGGCACGAATGTCGGCCGCGCCTCCTCCACGTCCCGGCGCGCCAGTTCCCGACGCCACCAGTAGAACGCGGCATCCTTCTCCCCGTGCTTGCGGCACCAAGCTCGGACCGAAAGCCCGCTGGCCGCCTGGCCCCGCACGATCCTCCGCCAATACCTCTCCTTCTTCAGATCCCGCACCGCGCCGCTTGGCATAGCATGGCCTCCGTCTGT
>CAZZFA010000197.1:0-1912 GCA_964653435.1 uncultured Planctomycetales bacterium
GGTTGAAGTCCCGGGTAATCCACGGCCAAGCCTGGTTATCGTCCATCGCCTGCGGCCAGTCCTGCGCCGCCGCGGCCTGGCCGGGGTTGGGAATGTTCGGCGGGACGTTGTAGCACTCCCAAATACGATGGTCCGGCGTAAACGGCCCCGCCGGAAGAGGATTGAGAGGGGCGGTTCCGACCGGGTTACTGTCGTTATCGTTGTTCTCGTAGACCGGCGCCCCAGCGGAGTCGTAGGCCACAATAGTTTCCGGCCACCAGCGCGGAATCCACGTATTGTTCGCCGGATTCACCGGATCCTGCTCCGCCCAGCGCTGAATCCGGAAGCTGATACACCCCGGGATCATCCGCAGGTGATCGGCCAGTGTCTGGTTGAGGTCGATGTAGCCCAGGCCGAGCCAGAGATTGTTGCGTCTCGGCGTCGTGCCGGGCCTGTAGCAGCCCACGAGCCACGTCGCATACGACTGATCGTTCGGATAGCCCGCCGTCGTTGTCGCCGGCCAGACAAACGGGTTCCGCCAGTCCGCCAGAGTCGCATGTATAGTGGTGCTCGGGGGGACGAACTGAGTAGTGTACTCGTACTCCCAGTTCTCGTACACGCTCGCGCCGGTAAAGCCGTTGGTGATGAATGCGCTGAACAGCGGCGGATTGTCCGCTGTCTGGGCGGGCAGGCTACCGGGGTACAGGTCGGGGATCATCAGCTTGGCGAACCGCCCGAGCTGCACGGTGGCCAGCGGCCTGTTCGAGTTCGTTGTGTCCGTGGTGCTGTAGTCGAGCATGCCGAGCATGCCGTACTCGATCCGGGCGAGGTTGCCGCAGATCGGCGCCGCGTTCGGACCGGTGGCACTCGGGGGCTTGGAGGTTGGGTCCCATCGCTGCACGAGCGTCTGGAAGTCGCCGTTGGCGAAGAAGACGATCCAGTCGGAGCGGACGGCGGCCCTCTCGGGCCGGTTCGGATCGACCAGACGCGGCGGGAGGTAGTTGTAACACAGGCCCAGGAAGGCATCCCGGCGGATGCCGCGGAAGTCCTGCCGGAGCTGCTGCTCGAGGGCGCGGAGGTTGTTCATCACCTCGTTGTTGGCATTGGCCAGACTGGTCGCCCTGGTGCTCATCGCGAAGATCGCCCCGACCGTGATGAGCAGCAGCGACATGATCGCCACCGAGACCAGCAGCTCGGCGAGTGTAAAGGCCCGGCGACGCCTGCCGGCCCCGGGGGCACGGCCGACGGGCGGCCCGCCCGCCGACGAAGGCGCGCAGGATGCGCTCCCCCCCGCCGGCGAAGGCGTGCAGGATGTACGCCCCCCACGGATGCCGGCGGCGCCACCCCGGCGAGCCGCCGATAACCGGACACCGGGATCGCCCCGCCGGGGGTCTGCCGGAAACTGCGACTTTATGACGGTCACTCTGGCCATCGGTTTCCCTCATGGGCCGGGGCGGACAATCCCGCCCTATGCCTTTGGCCACGGTATGTTACGCGCCGGGCAACTGTCATGGGAAGAGGCCCCGGGTTGGCGCCTCCCGCAGGGGCGTTCAGCCGGCCCAAGGACTCACCACGGAGGCACGCAGAAGAATCCGGAATTCAGAACGGTGAACGATGGATTGCCCGCGGCCGTGCACGCGCGCGCCGTCAATTCATCGTTCTGCATTCAGCATTCATCATTTCCTGCGTGTCTCGGTGGCAAGTATTGGGCCGAAGGCCGGTGCCGTTTTCAGTAAGACATCTTCGCATGCGGCGAGCAGCGCCGCAAAGGCTCCGTCGCCCCTACGCGGTCATCGCCCGGATTCTTGTCGGCCGGCGCCGCATTCCGGGCCAGGCCCGCTACGTCATTCTGAGGGAGCGGAGCGACCGAAGAATCTCGCCTGAGCTTTGCGGGGGCTTTGCGCGTGCAAGGATCTGCGCAAATCGGACGCCG
>CAZZFA010000198.1:0-1776 GCA_964653435.1 uncultured Planctomycetales bacterium
CCGCCGTCGCGCCCTCGATGTCCTGCCCGTCCTTCTGCCACTGGTACTGCAGCGTCCCTTCCCCCGTCGCCTCCACGCTGAAGCTCACCGTTGCACCCGCACAGACATTCTGCGGCTGCGGCTGCGCGGTGATCACCGTGGGCGCCCGAACGGTCAGGCCGGCTGCTTCGGACGTGATGCTGCCGCATCCGGCCGTCACGACGCACCGGTACAGCCCGCCGTCACTCTCGCCGGCCGGATCGATGCGGAGCGCGGCCGTCGTGGCGCCGGAAATGTTCGCGCCATCGCTCAGGTTCGTGCCGTCTTTCTGCCACTGGTATGTCATCGTGCCGTCGCCGGCGGCCGTGACTGTGAATTGGGCGGCGTCGCCGGTGCACACCGTCTGCGGGGACGGGTGGGCGACAATCTGCGTTGCGGCCCGGATCGCGAGCGTTGCCGGGTTCGAGTTCGTGCGTCCGCCCGCATTGCTCACCGCGCAACGATAATCCGCCGCATCGCCGGCGCTCACGTTCGCAACCGTCAGCGTCGCGGTGAGCGATCCGGAGATATTACCCCCGTCGCTGAGGTTGACGCCGTTCTTCTGCCACTGGTAGGTGAGCGTACCCGAGCCGGTGGCGGCCACGGTGAAAGTCGCGGTGCCGCCGGGGCATACGTTCCGGGCTGCCGGCTGCTGGGTAATCGTCGGCGGCTCGACGCCGCTGCGAAACTCCCAGCGGATCGCATCGGATCGCAGGGCGGTGCCGCCCGATCCCTGCGTGGACCCGGTCGTCGTGAGCGTGACGAGGTAGGTGCTGCCCGCGTTGAAGGTGTACTGCCCCAGGGAGTTCCACCGGGTGGAGCCGCCGGGGTTCGTATTGTTGTTCTGATCGAGGTACACGTCGGCCGTGCCGCCGGCATGCGCGACGATGTAGTGGCAGCTCTGCGGCGTATTGGTCGAGCTGGGCCAGGTGGCGGCTACCTCGTACGTTCCGGTGACCAGCGGCGTGAAGCTGGACCGTGCGTCGCGCCCGGCCACGCTGATGTAGGCGACACGGCTGCCGATCCCGGCCGTAACGCCGGGTGCAGTGCTCTTGGCCGTGCTGTCCGCCCACGTGCCGACCTCGGAGTAGTTCGCGTAGTTCTGTCCGCCGGAGCGGCTTTCCACGATGAAGACCGCCGGCGCGAGCGTCAACGACGCCGAGTTTGAGATCGCGCTGCCGTACGGGTTGCTCACGATGCAGCGGTAGCTGCCCTGATCGGCGGCCTCGGCGTTCAGGATCTGCAGGGTGGCTGCGGTCGCGCCGGAGATCCTCCCTCCGTTGCCCAGGTTGCTTCCGTCCTTCTGCCACTGGTACGAGAGCGGGGCATCGCCCGTCGCCTGGACTGTGAAGGTGGCCGTTCCGTACGGCGGGACCGTCTGGTTGCCCGGGTGCAGCGTGATCGTCGGCGGTTGCGGACCGCCGCCGCTCACGTTGACCTGCTTCGTCAGCGTGGCGCCGAACCAGGTGTAGCCGTCGCGAACCATCCGCCAGTCGGTCGTGTACGTTCCCTGTGCCGGGGCAAGCATGGTGAAGCTGAACGTGTACGTGCTGCCCGGGCCGACCTCGCCCGAGATGTCTACACGATTGAACGACGTGAACGGGTCGCTATCGCCCACGGCGCCCAGACGGAAGCCTCTCGCCGTCGTCCAGAGGACACCCCGGTTGCGGAACGTGACGCTGACAGTATAGCTTTGCCCGGCCGTCATGGTCGTCGGGATCGTGTCGCTGACGTACTCATCGGAATAGAAATCCCACG
>CAZZFA010000199.1:0-1755 GCA_964653435.1 uncultured Planctomycetales bacterium
GGCGAAGAACGTGAGGGTGCCGTCGACCTCCAGATTGTAAACCGGCGCGGGTCGCAGGTCGACAACGATCGAGACGATCGCCGCCAGCTGGCCGTCGAACCCGGAGGTTATTTGGCCAGTCTGCAAATCACCGGCGGGCGTCCACCGGCACTCATTCGTCCAGAACTCGTGAGTGACCGTCGTGCCAACGACCGGCCCCGTCGACAGCGTAAGCCAGAGTACCGCAGGCGCCAGGTTCCGGAAGACGCTCGTGACCCGCCCCCACGTCACGGGCGGCGTTTCAGAATCTTGTCCCAGAATCCCGGTGCACTGACGCCCTCCTCGAACTCACCGGTCTCGGCGTTCAGGAACCGTCCCGAGTAGCAGAGGAACCGGGGGCCGTCGAGCGGAAAAAGGGCCTGCTCGGGCTGCTCGATGGTGCGCGCGATCTCGCCCGAACTGGCGTCGAGCACCACGATTCGCTCGACGGGGCCCCCCGCCGGCGCGCGCTGCTGCACGGCAATGAATCGTCCGTCGCCTGAGTAGCTGATCCAGTCCGCCTCCGCGATGGCACGTTTCCATAGGGGTTCCAGGATGTCTGCGCGCAGGCTCGCGACATAGCCCTTCGTCAGCATACCGATGCTTTGGCCACTGGGGCGTTCGGTGAGCCGCCATATGCGAACCTTGGAAGGCAGCTCCACGGGGCTTACCGCTAGCGGCCAGTAAGACACGCGGATCCCCCCCCTCCCCCGACCCAGTGGCAGCAGCACGGCGTCGGTCAGCCACGCCCCATTCATGGGCGCCAGCGTGTCAGGGAGCCTCTGCCGGTGACCGCTGGGCAAATGGACCGCATACCCCCCCGGCTTCGTGGCGTGAACGTATAGCAGCGTTTCTCCGGTCGGGGCAATCCCAACGTCAAGCGCGTCGACTCGATCAATCCGCAAGACCGTCGCAGCCTCGCGCGATTCCGGCGTGATGATCGGGTTACGGCTCAGGTCGACTACCTCAACGCAACAGAAGGCCTCGAATGCAAACGCCGCGGCCAGGAGCCCGCCGTCCTGCGAGAGGAAGAAACGGTGCATGCAATCCGCCTCAAAGTCAACATCATACGCGACGGAGCGGGCATCAGGCTGCAGGACAACTACGTGCATGTCCACATTCGCGCCTATGAGGTAGTGGTCTTTCACCCGGAAGCTCCGCAGGTCGGGTCGCATGACGTTCTCCTGCTTTCTCATCTTGGTCGGTACTGCGCCAGGTCAAACCATTCGACCAACTTGTCCCGAATCTCGTAGATCTTATCCGCGGTCATCGCGCCGTATCCACCGGCGGCCTCGATCTCGTTCTCCCACGCGGTGTTCCACTGGCCGCCGGGCCACGACACCCCCTTGACCCCATCGCCGCCGCGATCGCCGTCACCGCGTAGCCGTACCGTCGACGGGCCGGATACGCCGCCACCGCCCGCGAGCCGTCGTCCACGCGGCATCCCAGCGTCCAGCCGGCAACGTCGGCGTTCAATACGCCGGCCGCCGCCGCGACGATCCGCTCGAGCGACGGGCGGTCTCGCAGGTCGGCCGCGACCGACACGCCCGCCGCCTTCGGCCGCCCCCGCGGAAGCTGCCGCACCCCTTCCACGGGGGGCAGACGGTCAGGAACCCTTCGACTGCGCAAGCACCTTACGTCTCGAGCGCGCCCCGCACGGGCGAGGCGGCTTTCGCGGGCGGAAGGTTCTTGATAATCATCTAGCAAGCCTCCGAGCGGTATCCTGTTGGTTCGTGT
>CAZZFA010000200.1:0-1665 GCA_964653435.1 uncultured Planctomycetales bacterium
CCTTGCGGGCATCGGATTTTGAATCCGACGCGTCTGCCAATTCCGCCACTTCGGCCGCTCGCCCGTTTCGCCGCAGAACCTTCCGCGAAACGTGCATTCTGCCCGGCGGTTCCGCTCGTTTCCGCATCGGCGTCGTCGGGCGCCGGTAGCGCGGCGGATTCTACCCGGCCGCGCCGGCCGGTGCAATCTGCCGCGGGGAAACCGCCGGCGCGAACCGCCCGCCGCCGCAACACCACGGGTCTTGTGGCCGGCTTCGTGTTCCGCGGCGTGCCCGCAAGGGGATCAGTTCAACAGCTCGGCGATCTGCACGGCGTTCAGCGCGGCGCCCTTTCGCAACTGGTCCCCGCTGACAAACATGTCGATGCCACGGCCGTCCGGCTGGCTGATGTCCTGCCGGATCCGCCCGGTGTACACATCGTCCTGCTCCGACGATTCGAGGGGCATCGGGAAGTAGTTTCGTTCGCGGTCGTCGACAAGCCGGACCCCCGGCGCCTTGGCGAGGATTTCGCGGACCCGCGCTTCGGTCATCGGCTTCTCGAAGGTGATATTGATGGCCTCGCTGTGGGCCCGCATGACCGGCACGCGCACGCAGGTCGCCGTGATCTGGATGGCGTCGTCGTGGAACATCTTGCGGGTTTCCTTGACCATCTTCATCTCTTCTTCGTTGTAGCCGTTCTCGCCGATGCGGGAGTTGTGCGAGAAGAGGTTGAACGCGATCTGGTGCGGCAGCACCTTCTTCTCGACCGGCCTGCCGTCGAGGACGTCGCGGGCCTGCTGCTGCAGCTCGAGCATGGCCTGATAGCCGGCACCGCTGGCGGCCTGATAGGTGCTCACGACGAGGCGCTGAATCCGATTGGCCCGATAGAGCGGAAAGACCGGCACCACCATGATGATCGTCGAGCAGTTGGGGTTCGCGATGATGCCCTTGTGCCTCCGGATGTCCTCGGGATTCACCTCGGGGGTCACCAGCGGCACCTCGGGGTCCATGCGGAAGGCCGACGAGTTGTCGACGACGACGGCTCCGGCCTTCACGGCGATGGGGGCGAACTTGCGGCTGACCGAGGCGCCGGCGGAAAAGAGGGCCAGATCCACGCCCGTGAAGCTGTCCTCCCGGAGCTCGGCGATCGTGTGGTCTCTGCCGCGGAACCGGAGCGTCTTGCCGGCCGACCGGGCCGAGGCGAGAAAGGTGATCTTCTCGCACGGGAACTCCCGTTGTTCGAGGACACGAATGAACTCCTGGCCGACCGCACCGGTCGCGCCGACCACAGCTACATGACGGGCCATACCTGCAACTCCAAGCGAATGCCTACAGTCGAGCCCTCTACTATAGCAGACCGGCGGCTGCGGGTGAAGCCTCGCAGGCACGCAGGGTGCATGGCCGTGGTTGCAGACGGTGGGCAGCGGGCATTCACCCGGCCCCGGCTCAAGCCCGCTGGGCGGCAGGCGTGGAAGGGAATGAAGCCCGTGCCTCCACCGGCCGAAGGCGGCGGCCAAAGGCCGGTCGGCTGAACCAGCCGATGGTCACGTGGCCCGGCAAGGACTGCTGAAGACGGCCTTGTCTGCGCGGCACACCGTCGGCTCCAGCCGGCGCGGGTTTGCCACCGCCTTCAGCTTGGCAGCCGGTTGAAAGAGTGTCGGGGCAGTCGCCGAAATCGCGTCTCCGGT
>CAZZFA010000201.1:0-1640 GCA_964653435.1 uncultured Planctomycetales bacterium
TTCGCCCTGGGGAGTTTTTTCTCTTGACAAGGCGGGGGCTAATGGGTGACACCGTTGGATGCCTGACCCCAGTTTGACCCGCTCAGGAACCCCGGCCGACCCAGGAAGCAAGCGAGAAATGCTTGATCTACCCTTTTCTGCTCCGTGATTCCGACAACACAACGGGCTCGTCGAGTGGCGACCGGTCATTGACTTCGCCGCCGGACTGCGGCACATTCCACCGCATGAGCGGGAAGTGCTGCCTGATCCGGCACGTCGGCGCCGAGGAGGTCGAGCCGCCGTTTCTTCGGAAACTCATCCCACCCAACGGCGAGAGCGCGGCCCACGTCACGCAGGCGTGCCTGCTGCGCCTGCGGCGGTCCGCGGCCGGGTACCGTCGCCATAAGCTCGATCGCCACGCGGAACGGCGGCGGCAAGGGGAAAGACTCGATCCTCTACGCGTGCACCAGGGCATTCATCCACACACTGACAATCGGCCTGGCGGCGGAGTACGCCGGCGACGGCATCCGCATGAATCGTGTCGCCCTGGGCATGGTCGAGGCGGACTCCCACCTCGAGCTGACCGGCCGGGAGCGGCTCAGCGAAATCGCCGCGGCCACGCCGCTGCGCCGCAACGGGATGCCGGAGGATATCGCGCGCCGTCGTGTTCGCCGCGAGCGACGACTCGTCCTTCATCTCGGGCGCGATGTTCGACGTCAACGGCGGTCTGCTGATGTATTTGGTGAACGATCCGATCCCCTTTTTCGCGAGGTGCGAACCGTGAGAACAATGCTGTCCGTCCTGACGCTTGCCGGGCTGTCCCTGTCGGCCGGTCCCGCCGGCGCCGCCGAGTGGCCCGGCCGGGCCGAGCGGAATGCCGCCGCTGCCGCGATCGACGCCGGGGAGTCGGCTCCCGACTGGCTGGTTGAGTCGGAGACGTACGCCATCAGCGAAGGCCCGGCGGACTGGGAGGCCTTGGCCGCGTCGAAGGTTGCCTTCATCACGCACTGCCCGGTCAACCGCGAGTACTTTGCCCGCATGCACGGCCTGGGCATTCGCGCATTCCCCTACGTCACGTTCTACCAGGGCTACGCGAACCGGACGTATCAGGGGGTCAACCTCAAGGACCACCCGGAGTTCATCGAGATCGACGCCCAGGGCAACTTCAAGCCGACGAGTTTCTGGGAGACCGAAGACGCGAAGAACATGTACACGACGTGCCCCGCCGTTCCCGAGTACCAGGACGCCATGGTCGCCTGGGTGGAACGGATCATGCAGCTCGGCGCTGATGGCGTTTTCGTCGACAACCTCGGCTCGCGGGCGCCGTGCTTCGGAGCCAAGCTCGGCAGGCACAAGCACGTCTGCGACGACGCCAACCATGCCTTCGCCCTGTTGCTGCGACGGGTCCGAGAGGTCGTCCGCCGCCATAAGCCCGACGGCGCCGTCCTTGGCAACTCGGCCTTCCCGCCCGAGCTGCCGCGCGAGTTCTGGAAGTACATCGACGCCGAGATGCTCGAATCCTACATCTGCACCTGGGTCTCGAAGGACCGCTGGTTCGACTGGCGCTCGCACTGGCACGAGCAGGGCGTCAGGCTCCAGCCGTTCATGAAGGCCGGCAAACAGATCCAGGCGCTCAGCTACCTCGGCCACACGCCGTACGG
>CAZZFA010000202.1:0-1600 GCA_964653435.1 uncultured Planctomycetales bacterium
GCACCGCCTCCGCCTGCGAAGCCCGCGAAGCCGGCTGCCAAAGCGCCGGAGCCTGCTCCCCCGCCCGAGCCGATCAAACCGGCGGGCCCGCCGAATATCCCCGCTCCCGCACAACTCAAGGGTCCGAAAGTCGTGCGCGTGGAGCGGCCGGAGCCGATCTATCGGCCGTATCCGCGGCCGGTAAGCCGAGGTCCTGCCGTGGTACCGCCCGTAGCGCCGCCGCCGCCGGGACGTCGCGGGCGGGACAAGGGCCGGACGGCGGAAGAAATCGAGGACGAGCGAAAGAAGTCGGCGAAACATCGCTTCCACCCGCGGCGCAGCGGCGTCGCATCGGAGGCCGGCGAGCGGCTCAAGGAGTGGCGCGATCGAGATCTGATCGAACGGCAGGAGAAGATCCAGGCGGCCAGCGGGCGAGGCATGCACGCCCATCGGGCCGTCGAGGCCACGAAGAGCGTCTCCGTGGGGCGGGTGGCCGCCCGCAAGACGCGGGTGGAGATGACCGAGCCGATCGTGCTGCACGAGTTTTGCGCGGCTACGGGCATCGGCATGCAACAGCTTGCGCCGAAGCTGATGAAGGAGCACAACATCCTGCCTACCCGCAACACAAAACTGGATCCGGAGCTGGCGCAACTGCTGGCGCTGGACTTCGGAATCGAGCTGACCGTCCACAAGGCGCGGACTCCGCTCGATCGGATTCGCGAGGAGTTCGAGAAGCGCGAGCGTCCGCATCTGGAGAAGCGGCCGCCGGTGGTCACGTTCCTCGGCCACGTCGACCACGGCAAGACGAGCCTGCTCGACGCGATCCGCAAGACCCGCGTGGTGGAGGGCGAGGCGGGCGGGATCACGCAGCACATCGGGGCCTATCGGCTCGATCGCGACGGGCGGTCCGTGACCTTTCTCGATACGCCGGGCCACGAGGCCTTCACGGCGATGCGGGCGCGCGGCGCGAACCTGACCGACGTCGTCGTGCTCGTCGTGGCGGCCGACGACGGGGTGATGCCGCAGACGATCGAGGCCATCAACCATGCCAAGGCGGCCGGGGTTCCGATCGTCGTCGCGCTGAACAAGATCGACATGCCGAACGCCGACCCGAACCGGGTGTTCGGGCAACTCGCCGAGCACGGGCTGATTCCGCAGAAGTGGGGCGGCGACGTGGATGTGATCGAGACCTCGGCGACCAGGGGCATCGGCATTGACGAACTGGTCGAACACCTGTCCACGCTGTCCGACCTGCTGGATCTCAAGAGCGATCCGACGGTGCCGGCCACGGGGACGGTCATCGAGGCGGAGCTTCGCGAGGGTGTCGGGCCGGTTGCCCGTGTCCTGGTGCGGGAGGGCACGCTGCGGGAGGGGGACATTATCCTGTGCGGGCCGGCCTCCGGACGGGTTCGGGCGCTTCGGGACGATCTGGGCCGCCGCGTGAGCGCGGCGTCGCCCGGCACGCCCGTCGAGTTGATCGGGCTCGATTGCGTCCCCGATGCGGGCGACCAGTTCTACCAGATGGCCGACCTGCAGACGGCCAAGGAAGTCGCCGAGAGCATCGCCCAGCAGCGGCGCGAGCAGTCGCTGGTCCGGCTGACGCGGCCGCGCACGCTGGAGG
>CAZZFA010000203.1:0-1552 GCA_964653435.1 uncultured Planctomycetales bacterium
CGGTGACGCTCTGGCCCCAGTCCTTCAGCCGCTTGGAGGCGGCGCCCAGTCCCTTTACCAGGCGGCTGTCGTCAGCGAAGAGTTCCACGAAGGCCTGGCCGGCGCGGATTCCCTGGGCATTTGCCATGCGGTCATTCCTTGGGAGGCTTCAGGACGCCCATCTCGACAAGCTGCTTGAGCGTGACGGTCGGCACCGGTTTCTTGAGGTAAGGATGGAAGTCGCTGGGGGCCAGGGCCTTGGTCCGGCGGTCACGGTAGGCGTTGTAGAGCATGGCAAGGACCTGGGCCGTATGGTTCCATGCCGCACGCTGGCGCCCATCGGCCATCCAGAACAGCTCGCGGAGCGTCAGCGGTCCGGGGTCGACGCCGACGATTCCGGCAAGTTCGTAAACGAGACACCAACGGCACTCAGGGCCGCCTCGATCTCCTGGCTCAGCTTGGGGCTGTCCAGCCGAGCCTTGATCAGTTCCCGGGCCCGACCGGCCATCATGTTGAATTTCGCCACGGCCAGCCCGAGGTTTTCGCGGTCCCTCGGGTCGGGGGAAAAATTTACGAGTTCCTCCACCAAGGCCGTCTTGGCATGGGCGATCGCGTCGCCCGCCATCGCCTGGGCGAACTGCACATCCGATATGTTCTCCGCGTCTGCCTGCGGCTTGCAGACGCAGTAGATCACGTCACAGAGCAGGATCGGATCGACCATGAGCCGCTGGAGCACATGCTCGACGTCCAGCAGATCCTCTTTAAGCAGGTCCCGCACCCGCTTGACGGCGTCGACGTTGATCGCCACCGTCCAAGTCCGACCGGCGTTGTCTTGGAAGGTCTTCACGTGGACGTCTCCTCCAGGGTGGGCTTGAGGGTGAAATCGAGCGTCGCCACGTCCTCCAGCGGCTGCCCCTGGGAAAGGCTGGCGACGATCCATTTGCCCGAGTAGCTGAGCGTCGGATCGGAGACGGCCACATCAATTGCCGCACCGCTGTTGTAGGCACTGACCAGGGCCCCGGCACCGTCGGAGGTGTACAGCGCGGTGCCCGAGATGGTTAGTTCGCGCAGGGCCAGCACGCTCCGCTTGACGCCCTGGCTGGCCCGGGTGGTCACGTCGGCTTCGCTGCCGCCAAGTTCCACGGTCACCTCGCGGGCGAGCGTTAGCTCGGCTCCGCCGACCGACAGCGTGCATTCGCGGCCCAGTTTCCAATTGGTTGCCATGTTGCGATCGCTCCTTTTCTCACCGCACCGAGCCCGCCCACAGCTTGGGCAGGCGGTCCTTGGTCTTCTCCAGGGCCGGGCCCATGAAGGGACGCGGCTTGTAATGTTCGTGCTTGTAGGCCCCGCCGTGCTCGTGCGCCTTGCCAGCGGTGCCCAGCGACTCCACGTCCGGCCCGATCACCACCAACGACTTCTGCTTCACGACGGCGTACTTGATCGCCCGGGGCAGCCGGCGGGTGTGCGTGTGGGGCGGCTGACCGATCGGCGAGGGGCCTTTGCGCTTGCGAATGCTTCGCTTGGCCGTCAGGCGGATCGCTGCCCCGGCATGGCCCAGGTTCTCGATGCTCTT